>JPGV01000024.1:30515-90515 GCA_000724175.1 [Candidatus Thermochlorobacteriaceae] bacterium GBChlB
CGGTCTTAACCGATTCAATCCCAAAACACGGACATTCACACATTTTTTATCCGACCCAAGCAATGCAGAAAGTTTAAGCGATAACGATGTATTTTCACTGTGCGGCGGCGCAGCAAACGAACTTTGGGTTGGCACTATTGGAGGCGGGTTGAACCGCTTTAACCTCCAAACACAAGCTTTTACGCGCTATGTTCGCACAACCAGCGCGACATCTCTGAGCAGCAACGCTGTCATTGCGCTGATGCGCGACGCTGCTGGCGCCGTTTGGATAGGCACAGATAACGGCGTAAACCGATTGGACTTAGGAAAAGAAAAGTTTGATAAGTTCACTGCGTTTGGTGCAGTTGCCTCGCTCAACATTCAGAGCATCTATGAAGACACACGCGGCGTGCTTTGGCTTGGCACAGACGGAAACGGACTCTTTAGCCTTGACCGAAAAAATCGCACCTTCAAAAATTACATGAGCAAACCCGACGGCGTTAGCCTGCAAGACAACCGAATTTTTTCTATTTATGAAGACCGCGCTGGCGTCTTGTGGATTGGCGCTTTTGGCGGGCTTTTGCATCAGTTCGACCGCAGCAGCGGTAAGTTCAAAACTTACTCGCTCAAACAAGCCTTCGCCTTCGGGGCAACTCTTGAAAACAATGCCGTCAGTGCTATCTACGAAGACCGAAGCGGCACGCTCTGGATTGCGACCGAAGGCAGCGGACTGTTCAGCCTTGACGCGGCGCGCCGACAAGTGAGGTCGTTTTCAGTCATCGCTAACGATACGACAAGCATTAGCAGCAATGTGGTTCAGTGCATTGTCGCGGACCGCGCGGGCGCAATTTGGATTGGAACGGCGCAGGGCATTTGTCGCTACGATGCCACAACTGATAAATTTGCTCGATACTTTTCTAGCATCATCGCGGGCAGTGGATTGCTAAATAACGATATACTCTCGCTCTACGGCGACGCATCAGGCAACCTCTGGATTGGCACATTGGGCGGCGGACTCAGTCGCTTTACACCTCAGACAGGCACCGTCGTTACCTTCTCGGAAGCCGACGGACTCATCAACGACGTCGTCTATGGCATTCTGGAAGACGCGCGCGGCAATCTTTGGTGCAGCACGAACCGCGGACTGAGCAAATTCAACCCTCAAACAAAATCGTTCCGAAATTACGACATGCGCGATGGGTTGCAGGGAAATCAGTTCAATCAAGGTGCGTTCTTCAAGTCGCCGAGCGGCGAACTGTTTTTCGGCGGCGTCTCCGGACTCAATTCGTTTTTTCCTGAAAAGGTGCAAGACCATTCGTTTGAGCCGCCCGTGTCTATCGTCGATTTCAAAATTTTTGATAGACCTGTCGACGATGCTCGGCTCGATTCTGTTATTCAACTCTCCTATGCGCAAAACTTTTTTTCCTTCGAGTTCGTCGGTCTTAACTTTCGCTTTCCTGAAAAAAATCGATATGCCTACAAATTGGACGGGTTTGATAATGACTGGGTGGATTGCGGCACGCGGCGTTACGCCGCCTACACGAACCTCAATCCAGGCGAGTATGTCTTTCGAGTGAAAGCGTCGAACAACGACGGCGTTTGGAACGAGCGCGGCGCAACGGTTCGGCTGATTATCACACCGCCGTTCTGGCAAACAGCGTGGTTTAGAGTGTTCGCAGTCGTCGGCACGATTGGTGTCAGCGTGTTTCTGTATCGGAAGCGCATCAGCGATATTGAGTTGCGCAATCAACGCCTTGAGTCAGAAGTGGCACAGCGCACAGCCGAGCTACAACAAAAGAACCAACTTGTGGAAGTGCAGCGCGATGAATTGAAACATGCGCTCGACGAACTCAAACACACCCAAGCACAACTCGTTCAATCTGAAAAGATGGCGTCGTTGGGACAACTCACCGCCGGCATCGCACACGAAATCAACAACCCGATTAACTTTGTCTCTGCCAGCATCAAGCCGCTTCGGCGGAACATCTCGTCGGTCTTATCTATCACTCAGAAATATGATGACCTTCTTTCGGCGTCGGAACTTGCCCATGTCGCCGAAGAGATTCGGCGATACAAAAACGACTTAGAGTTCGAGGTGGTCGTCGAGGAACTTCAAACGATTTTGCGAAACATTGAGAACGGCGCGAAACGCACCACTGAAATCGTCCGAAGCCTGCGCAACTTCAGCCGACTCGATGAAGATGTCTTGAAATGTATGAACATTCACGACGGCATTGATTCAACTTTGGAACTTTTGACGAACCAACTCAAAAACCGCGTTGAGGTTGTTAAAAACTACGGCGATATTCCCGAAGTGGAATGTTATCCAGGTCAACTCAATCAGGTCTTTATGAATGTGTTGGCAAACGCCGCTCAAGCTATTGAAGGCAATGGCAGCATTTTTATCACGACAGCCCGCGTCCAAGATACCGTCAGGCTGTCGTTCAAAGACACCGGCAAAGGCATCAGTCCCGACGTGAAAATGAAGATTTTCGACCCGTTCTTTACAACGAAGAAAATCGGTGAAGGCACCGGATTGGGACTGTCCATTACTTTCGGGATTATTAAAAAACATCACGGTACAGTAGAAGCCCGTAGCGAGGGCGTTGATAAAGGCGCGGAGTTCATCATTACGCTGCCGATTGTGCAGCCAATGAAAACCGCGGACTGAACAGCGCTTTTTGTGGCAACCGCTTTATCGCCGTATCTTATTGGTTCATCTGAAAAACTATGCCGACGACGCAAAATTCAAAGCCTACGATTCTCTACATCGACGACGAACAGGACAATTTGGACGTCTTTAAATCCACGTTTCGACCTTACTACAACATTTACACTGCGCTCGACGCTGTCTCTGGCAGGGAACTTCTCAAAAATGACACGTTAGGCATTGACCTCATTGTCTCTGACCAACGCATGCCGATTATGACCGGCATTGACTTCTTTGCCTCGATTGTTTCTGACTATCCCGACATTATGCGGATTTTGCTGACAGCCTATACCGATGTTAACGCCGCGATTGACTCCATCAACCGAGCGAAAGTGTATCGTTATATCGTTAAGCCGTGGGAAGAAGAAGAACTCAAAACAGCGATTGACCAAGCGTTGGAGTTTCAACACTTGAATCGCAAGAATAAAGAACTGCTCCAGCAGCTCGCGGAATACAACAAGACGTTGGAACAAACAGTCGCCGAGCGAACCGAAGAGTTGCGACTTGCCAATGAACTGCTGCGAAAAATCAATGACGAAAAGGAACTGATGATTGAGCAGTTGAAAGCGACAAATGAAGAGAAGTCGCGCCTGCTTATTCAAACGCGCGAGCAGGCGATTCAACTTGAAAACTTGGCGCGGCAAGACGCCCTGACGAAATTGGCAAATCGCCGGCACCTCGAGATTTCGCTCAATTACGAATTTGAACGCGCCAAACGTCACAACCGTCTGCTGACCATTGCGCTCTTGGACATCGATCATTTCAAGCAGGTCAATGATATGTTCTCCCATCAAATTGGCGACGATGTGCTGCGGCAGTTGGGTCAAATTTTGCCCTCCTGTGTCAGAGCCAGCGACTTGGTGGCACGCTATGGCGGCGAAGAATTCGCGCTGGTTTTTTCCGACACGGGATTGGACGAGGCAAGGAATGTCTGTGAGCACATTCGCCAGACAATTGAAACTCATACATGGAGCGAGTTGCATCCCGACCTAAAACTCACGTGCAGCATCGGGCTAAGCACAGACACATCGGTCTCGAACTATGAAAAAATGCTTTCGCTCGCCGACGCTAAACTCTACGAAGCCAAACGCTCAGGCAGGAACCGCGTCGCTGTCTGAGCCTTTCACGGCTATCGTTTTCGCCCGCCGCCTTTGGCTCTCGATGCTTTTGCTTTGACGCCTTTGGTCTTAACTGCCTTCACGACAGGTTTACTGGTGGATGTTTTTGTGGTGCCTGCCGACGATTTTTTCGCGCTCGACTTTTTCACTGTAAGTTTTTTGACGGCTGTTTTTTTCGTCGCCGCTTTTTCTCCAATGTTTTTTTTCGCGTCGGCTTTCGGAGCAACGGATTTTACCATTGCAGATTTTTTAGAGGCCAACTTCTTTGCAACGGGTGATTTTTCCGCAACAGTTTTTCTTTCGGCAAAGAGCGTTGGGTCTGTCTTCGCTAATCCTTGCGCAAATCGCAACGCCGCTTGCACCTTCGCGTCCGAATCTGCTTCAGCGTAAAGCCGCAACACAGGCTCTGTTCCCGACGGACGGATTAACAGCCAGCCGCCCTCAAAAAAATACTTGTATCCGTCAAGGTCATCGAATGCGGTTACAGCCATTCCTTCAATAGCGCTGAATACGCCGGATTGTGCAAGCTGAATCGCGTTTTGTTTTTCAACATCAGTCAGGCGCGCATCAATGCGGTCGTAGGTAAAGTAGCCGTATTCGGCATAGAGTTCCTCGACTAATTCAGTGAGTGTTTTTTTACGCTTTGCCATAATTTCCAAGACAAGCATTCCGATGTAAATGCCGTCGCGTTCTGGCAAATGCGCCGTAATACCGATGCCGCCCGATTCTTCGCCGCCGATGAGAATGTCTCGCGTTGTCATGAGCTTTCCGACGTGCTTAAAGCCAATTGGGAGATTGTGCAGCGTGAGGTTATGCTTGGCGCAAATTTTATTGATGACCTCCGTGAGTGCGTAGGTTCTTGCCACTTCGCCACGCAAGCCTTTTTCTTCGACCAGATACTTTAAGACGACGCAAAAAATTTTGTGCGAATCGACATACTCGCCGCGCTCGTTCATCATACCGATTCGGTCAGCGTCGCCGTCGGTCAGAATTGCAACATCCAGTTTCCTCGCATTGAAAACCGGTGTGAAGTCGGCGAGGTAATTCGGAATCGGTTCAGGATTGATGCCGTCGAAGGTCGGGTTCTCTTCGCAGTGGTAGTCGACGACTTGCTCTCCCAAGAGCGTTGAGACAATGCCTTGTCCAGCGCCGAACATGGCGTTATGCGCCACGCGAAAACCCGCCTGCCGAATCGCCGCAAGGTCAAGTTCCGAGGCCAGATAGTCGATATACGCTTGCTTTATATCGGTCGGCTCAATGAGCGCGTCGCGTTTTTGGACGATGTAGTTTTTATCCTGCTTCGGCAAGAGTGCCTCGATTTCAGCAATTTGTTCAGGATGCGCCGAGCCGCCGTAATCAGCTTTAACTTTGAAGCCGTTGTAAGTTGGTGGGTTGTGAGACGCCGTTATTACAATGCCGCCCGCAAGTTGATGTTTTTTAACATAGTATGATACGGCGGGCGTGGGCAAAAATGCGTTTGAGAGAAACACTTTTATGCCCAACGATGAACTGACATCGGCGACGAAGTGCGCAAATGATTTAGACATAAACCGTGTGTCGTAGCCAATGCAAATCCCTCGCTCGATGTTGCGATGGGTTTTGAAGTATGCTCCTGTGGCAAGTGCAGCAAGTTTGAGAGCCTCGTAAGTGTAATCTTTGGCGATAATGCCGCGCCAGCCGTCTGTTCCAAATTTGATTTGCATGTTTGAGTGGTATTTTGTGCCAAAATTAAGAAAGACTTGGCAAAGAAATTATTTTTATTGGCTGGCGAGGCATCAGGCGATTTACACGGCGCGGGCGTTATGCGCCAACTCCTGACACGCTTGCCCGCCCTTGACGTGTTCGGCATCGGCGGCAATCATTTGAAGTCGCTCGGCATGCGGCAACTCTATCACGCAGAGCAAGTGAACGTTATGGGCTTCGTCGAGGTGGCAAAACATTTTTCATTCCTGCGCGGCGTTCTCAACCATGTAAAATCCGCCGTGAGGCACGAACAGCCCGACGCAGCATTGCTGATTGATTATCCGGGAATGAACCTTCGACTGGCAGAATTTCTTTGCGGCGAGGGCGTTCCAGTCATTTACTACATTGCGCCGCAAGTTTGGGCATGGAAAGAAAATCGCGTCGCGCTGCTCAAAAAATTTGTAACGCGCCTGCTCGTTGTGTTCGAGTTCGAAGTCGAGTTTTTTCGCGCGCGCGGGGTCGAGGCCACCTTCGTCGGGCATCCGATTTTGGAAGAGCTTTCGGAACTGCAGTTGCCGTCGAGGCTTGATTTTACAAGGGGTTTGGGCGTATCAGAACATCAACATTTTTTAGGGCTTTTGCCCGGCAGCCGCGCGCAAGAAGTCGAGCGAATGTTGCCAGAAATGCTGCGCGCCGCGGCGTCGCTCGAGAAGACATTTGGACTTTGCTCGCTGCTCGGCGTGGCGCCAACGATTCCCGCATCGCTCTACGACCGAATTTTATCCGCCTCGAGCGTTCAGCCACACCGCGTTTCCGCTTACGAGACGATGCAGTTCAGCGACCTTGCGTTGGTAACCAGTGGCACGGCAACGCTCGAGACGCTCTGCTTCGGGACGCCGATGATTGTACATTACAAAACGGCGGCACTCAATTACGCCATTGGAAAACGCTTGGTGAAGATTCAAAAAATTGCGCTGGCGAACATCATCGCCGAAGGCTTAGAGGGCAACAAAAAACTTGTTCCCGAATTGATACAACAAGAGATGACTGCCGAGAACATTACTCGAACTGCAACGCAGATTTTGCGCGACCCTGCGGCGCTGGCAGAGACACGCTCGCGGCTCTTAGCAGCGAAAACTAACTTGGGCAGTTTGCGACCCTCTGTTGAAGTCTCGCGTGTTATTTTAGAAACGTTGAACGTGTAGATTTGTTTAATTCGTGCGTCTCGTTCATCTGTAATCTGTGCGACTATGATTGACATTTTTCCAAAAACTGGTGCGCCGCTCGCTGCTCAATACAATTTCAGCAATACCGAAATTGCGTTCAAGCATAAGAGCGACAGCGACCTGCGGCGAATGTATTGGCTCTTCAAAGCGATGAACAACAAGGCGCTGACCCGCGTCGGCACCTCGCTCGTGAGCCTATTGATGAAACTGCGCCTTCCGATTGACGGCATTGTGAAAGCCACGCTGTTCAAACAATTTTGCGGCGGCGAAACCGACGCCGAGTGTGACGCCACCATTCAAACGCTGGCGCAGTCGGGCATCGGCACCATTCTCGACTACTCCGTCGAAGGCGAGCATACCGAAGCAGGCTTTGACGCAACGGCGAACACCGTGCTTTCCAACATTCATCGCGCCACGACAGACAACCGCATTTCCTTCGCTGTCTTCAAAACGACGGGACTTGCGCGATTCGAATTGCTCGAAAAACTTAGTTCCAAAAACACACTAACTGCTGATGAAGAGGCTGAAGTGGCGCGCGTGAAAGAGCGCGTCGAGCGCATTTGCCGTGCCGCGTTCGAGGGCGGCGTCTCGGTGATGGTTGATGCGGAGGAATCTTGGATTCAAGACGCCATTGACGCGCTGGTGCTCGATATGATGCGCCGTTACAACCGTGAGCGTCCAATTGTGTTCAATACGATTCAACTGTATCGAAAAGACCGCTTGGCGTTTCTGAAATCATTGTTTGAACAAGCCGAGCGCGAGGGATTTCATTTGGGCGTCAAACTCGTGCGCGGCGCGTATATGGAAAAAGAGCGCGAGCGAGCAAAATCGTTAGGATATTCATCGCCGATTCAAGAGACGAAGGCAGAAACGGACAAAGATTACAACGCCGCCATTGATTTTTGCATTGCACACCTTGACCGCATTTCCGTCTGCGCTGGCACGCACAACGAACAAAGCAGCTTACTCTTGGCGGGACTTGTCGAGACGCGGGCGCTGCCAAAAAATCATCCACATGTGTTTTTCTCCCAGCTCTACGGCATGGGCGACCACATTAGCTATACGCTTGCCGCTCGCGGGTTCAATGTCGCCAAGTATGTGCCTTATGGCGCGGTGCGCTTCGTGCTGCCCTATCTCATTCGCCGCGCCGAAGAAAACACGTCTCTTTCGGGCTATGTGAGCCGAGAGCTGCGCCTTATTATGGACGAGCTGAAACGCCGAAAATTATGACGCCTTAGAAAGTTGCAGACGCCGATGGCCGCTCGCAGGATTTGCTTTTCTGTTTAACACATAGCTGAGTGTTGCAATCATTTATTTTTCGTCTATCGAGAGAAACTTCTCGATTTGTCGGAAAATCATCTCGCTCAGTCCGCGCACTTTTTTCACGTCGTCAATAGACTCGAACTTACCGTATTCTTGGCGGTAGCGTACGATGCGCTCGGCGAGTGCGCGATTGATTTTCGGCAGCCGAATGAAGTCCTGCACGCCCGCCGTGTTGATATTGATTTTCTCGCCCTCCGCAATCGGCGGCTTGATGTCAAACGCTTCATCGATGACTCTGTCCAAGTCGGCTTGTGGGTTGTCGGGCGTTGCGCCGCCGAAACGAATCGTCAATGAGAGTTGGTGCGACAGCCCCAAGTCAGGGTGTGTGGTTACAGCGTAATCAATGTCTGCAAGCGCGTAGTGAATGCCAACGCCGCCCGTGAGCCGTTGCGGTTCGGTGCTAAAACCTGCTCGTAGCGACAGATACTGCACGGCGTCAAATTCCACGCCCGACTTGACGGTGAGTGGAAATCGCACGTCTTTTTCCAAATCGACGACGGCGCGCAAATTTTTGAGCAATCGATACGATACGCCCGCCGTGTAGATTTGCGCCAACACTTCATTTGAAATTCCAATGGTCGGTCGGTTGAGATTCGTTGCGGAAAAGCCTATCGAGAGTTCAGGCGTTACCAAAAACAACACACCGATGTCAATGCCGAATGCACCTGCGCTGCCGTAGTTTTGAATGGACGTGTTATGATAGCGCAGCGTTCCACCGTAGAAAAACTTTCGCTCAAACGAATTGGCGTAAGCAATCGAGAAGGCAGTTTCATTGTAAAGTTGAAATCCGAAGCGACGCGCGGCAATGCCGAATGCGCCTAAATTTTCAGGCAACGATAACGGGTCGGCATAGCTAACGGTCACGTGCAAGAGTTCCGAAAGTCCGTAGGGCTGCGCGACAAACGCGCTGGCTTCTCGAAACGGCATCAAGGCAAGCCCAGCTGGGTTGTAGAAAATCGCATAGCTTGAATTGGCAAGCCCGGTGAACGCGCCGCCCATGCCGATAATTCTGCCGCTCTTATCCAACTTATCATCGCTCGCCAACGCTTGATTTAACAGGCAAAGTGAGACGCTTAGGACTATCGCGTAAATTTTCATGGTGCGTGGGAATTTCATTTTTTGAAATGGTTTTTTATCAGGTCAAAATACGGCGATGGGTGTAAAGGAAAAAACCGCGTTTGTTCATTGCACATTAAAATTCGTATTTTCAGCCCTCTCTATCCAAATACATAACGCACACGCACGCAACCAATTAAACTCACTCTTCTCGTGAAACGCACACCGCTATACCCTGTTCATCAATCGATGGGCGCAAAACTTATCGAGTTCGGCGGGTTCGAGATGCCTGTTCAATACGAGGGCATTCTTGCTGAACATCGTGCGGTTCGACAAGGCGTGGGCGTCTTCGATGTCTCGCACATGGGAGAGTTTTTCGTGCGCGGCAAACAAGCGACGGAATTTTTACAGCGTGTTCTTACCAACGACCTCTCGCAACTGGACGCAGGCAGAGCGCAATACAACTTGATGCTCTACGAGGGACATCATGATTTTCCAGATGGCGGCACGGTCGATGACCTTATTGTCTATTGCATCGCGCCTGAGGAGTATCTGCTCATTGTCAATGCCAGCAATATCGACAAAGACTTTGCTTGGCTCGATAGTCATCGGCTGCCGTATGTCTCGCTTACAAATCGCTCCGACGAGCTTTCGCTGCTTGCGGTGCAAGGGCAATACGCCGAAGCCACGCTGCAACCGCTCACTGACGCCGTTCTAAGCGATGTCAAATACTACCGTTTCATTAAAACTGTGCTTGCGGGCGTCGAGATGTTTGTCGCACGCACCGGCTACACGGGTGAAGACGGCTTCGAGATTTGTTTTGAAAACGCACATGCGGATAAAATTTGGAACGCGCTCTTCGAGGCGGGGAAAAAATTCGGCATCAAACCGATTGGATTAGGCGCGCGAGATACGTTACGTTTGGAAATGGGATACGCGCTCTACGGACACGAACTTGATGAACGCACCAATCCGATTGAGGCTGGACTTGGATGGGCGACGAAGTTGTCAAAAAGCGCGTTCAACGGAAAAACTGCCTGTGCAAACGCCAAAGCTTCGCCGACCCGTCGGCTTATTGGCTTTGAACTTAGCGGTCGCGCGATTGCGCGACAAGGTTTTGAGATTTGCACTGCCGACGGCGAAAAAATCGGTGAGGTTCGAAGCGGCACGCTGTCGCCGAGCCTTGAACAGCCAATTGGAACAGGCTATGTTGAGGCTGCATACAGTGCGGTCGGCTCAAAAATTTTCGTCAAAATTCGAGAACGGCTCGAGGAGGCGACCATCGTCAAACCGCCGTTTCTCAAAAAAGAACGCGCTGCCGCCGTGTTCTGACGACACAAACTTCTGCTCTGCATGAAAATTGATGTTTTTTTTACTCCTACGGGCTTCGACGACGCTTACTTGCGCGAGCGCATTGCCGTCGTCATTGATGTGCTTCGCGCCAGCACCAGCATCATCGCTGCCCTTCAAAACGGCGCGAAAGAAATCATTCCCGTTGAAGAAATCGAGGAGGCGCACAACGCCGCATCGAGCCTTTTTTCGGAACGCCCGTTGCTCTGCGGCGAGCGGCAGGGAAAACTTATCGACGGGTTCGATTTGGGCAATTCACCTGAAGAATTTTCAAGCGACACTGTTTCGGGAAAATCGCTCGTCTTTTGCACCACCAACGGCACGCGGGCGTTAGTCAAATCAAAGGAAGCCAAATCTGTTGTCGTCGCGGGCTTCAACAACATCAGCGTCGTCAAAGAATTTATTTTGAAACTCGAACACGCCGACAACCACTTGGCGATTATTTGCGCGGGCAAAGACAACCGTTTTTCCATCGAAGACGCCCTCTGCGCAGGACTCTTGGTCGATAAATTGCTCGCCGACAAAAAAACACAGTTGCCGCTCTTACCTTCCGATTCGGCGTATGCGGCGAAAACGCTCTACGAAAAATATCGCGGCAATGAACTCGCTGCGCTCAAAGACGCTGAACACGGCAAGTATCTTGCCTCCATCGGCTTTGCCAAAGACATTGAGACGGCAGCCAAAATTGACTCCTCGCAAGCCCTGCCGATTCTCGAAGACAACGCCCTTCGACTCTACAAACTTGAAGCGAGAAAATTCAAGCGCGTTGATTAACTTCCTGCGGCAAGCATGGCTGAAAAATTCCGATTTCCTGACGCCAAACGGCTTGCAAGCATCTTCGGCGTATCAGAGCAGGTGTTTCATCGGCGCATCAAACCGCGAATTAAATCGGACTTTTCTCGTGAATTACAAATAATAGACATACTACATTGAAAATCCGTTCAAAAAAGGCAAAGAAAGGCGGCTCAATAGGCATTTACACGCAACGGCGCACCGAGCATCAATCTTATGCAAGGCGCGTGAGTGTAACCTCACCCTGTCGCTCTGCGACATCCCTCTCCTTACAAAAGGAGAGGGACGTTTTGGCGAAGCCAAAACAGGGAGAGGTCAAGGATAAGGCTTTGCAGTTAAGATAAATCAAGCACTTCTTGATGTAGTAAGTCTAATGAACACGGGCAATCCCGACGTAGGGGTGGACGAAAATTTCTGCATCGTTCTGCGACATCCAGAGAGCGGCGCAATTTTGCAAACAGGCGTGCCGCTACATGCCTATCAATCGGAGCAACCACAATGATTAAAGTTTCCGCATATTGCTTGATTTCAGGACGCGCGTTTTCGCCAACGCTGGCACAACAAAAAACAGGATTGTCGCTTTCGGAAATGCATTCGGTCGGCGACGTCGGCACGCTTGGAAAGTATAAACACAAGCCATTTGATTTCGGTTTTGCCCGCCTCGACGACGACCTCTCGACGGTTGATGTTACATCGTTTAGCAAGTGCGCGTTGGTCAAAGACCTTCTCTTGCATCTTGACACGCTGCGCGATTGTGGCGCGGAGCAAATTGTCTTGCACTACGACGTCGCTTATCTCGACCAATGCAACATCGAACTCCACTCCGAAGACCTGAAAATACTGTCGTCGACAGGCATTGATGTTACATTCACGTGCTACCGCATTTCGTCTCAGGATTCGGCAACGGACGCTGCCGCCCCACATTCCGAAAGCGCGTTATCGCCGTAAGAAAATTCAAGCGCGTTGATTAACTTGCGCCCGCATACAGTCGCTCTCTAAGCATTGCATCACGCTCAGAACAGCGGACGGCTATCAAAGACTCACTTAAAGTTTTTGACAACTTTTCGCGGAGCATTTTCCGAAAAACTCGATATGATGCAATCTCAACTTGAAAACGAAGCAGACCTTCTCGCCGCTTCTACCAACGATTCAACTGCGTCTCTGAAATCGCCGTCCTCCAAAGAGCCTCTCTCGAAAGAGCCGCCGAAGCCGCGTTCAAAATCGGCGCGTGGCAAAAAGAAAAAGTCGTCGTTTTTCGCCGACCTTTACGCCAAGCGCAGCCATGAACTTTGGGGCATCGCATTGATGCTCGTCTCGACGCTCTTACTCGTCGCCGTGTTCGCCTACACCACCGAAGACGACGCAACGATTGAGAACATTGCGCTCCACGAAATTTTCACTGAAACAGGACGGCTTGCCGCGTCGCACTTAAAAAATCCGTTAGGGTTTTTCGGGGCGAAGCTATCGAGTTTTCTCGTCAAATCGGTTTTAGGCTATCCAACAGCGCTCATTGTGTTGCTGTCGGGCTATTGGGGCTGGGCATTGTTCCGACGCAACGGCTTTGAAAAAGCTAGCTACGCCACAGTCTACGGCGTTCTCTTCGCTCTGCTGACCAGCTCGATTTTTGGACTTACCCATTTCACATTCAGCGAAGCAATGTCGGGCGCAATCGGGCGGTTCGTTGCATCGATGCTGCAAACCGTCGTTGGGGCGTTTGGCGCGTGGACGGCACTCTTGGCGCTGCTCGGCGTAACCATTGTGCTGTCCATCGACCTTGATTTGCAAAAGACCGCCGACCGCATCGCGTTTCTTTTCCGCGACAAGGCTTACAGCGCAAAGGCGAAATTTCAAGAGTGGCATGCTGTCCGCGAGGAACATCGCCGCCGTAAGAGGGAACTTGTTGAACGCCTGAAAGATGCACTGACGATTGAGGGAGACGACACCGACGCTGCTCCCTCGTTAAAGATCGATGCCGTGCACGTTGAGTTGACACCCACAATGCCACTTGGGTCGCCAACGCTGACACCAGACCCCTTGCAGCAGCACGCCGTCGCGCCTGATCCGCCACCAATTGAGAAAAAAACGCCCATCGTCAAAACAAGCAACGATGTGCCGCTCGTCATTAAACAAACAAGCGACGATTCTTTCGGGCTTGCGGACGCGATGCGCGAAGAAAAACTGACGCACAAAATCAGTGCACCTGTGACGACGCCAACCGCAATTGACCACCCCGCATCGCAAGCAACATTGAACACAGCGCCACTGACACCAGAGTCGACACGCCTCGACGAGCCAAATTCAATTAGCCATGCCGTCAAAGGCAATTCTGTCGGTGTCAGCTCCGACACGCCCGATATGCCGCCGCTCTATGCTGCTACAAATTGGGCAAGCGCGCTGTATGAAGGTAACGACACTCCGACGGAATCATCAACGCGCGACGCTGCCGACATTGACGACGACCTTGATGATATCTTGAAGCCGTTTTTGAAGTCCGAAAAACCAAACGATGAAATTCAGGCAGAGCCGAAAGTCCTACTCAAAGAAGCCGTGCATGAGGAAACCGCCGACTTGGACGAGCGAGACCTGACGCTTGAAACCAAAGCCGCCGCAGTCTATCGCTTCCCGTCGGTTGATTTGCTCATTGAACCTGAACCTGACAGCGACACGGTCTCGATAGAGGAACTTGAAGAAAACAAACGCAAACTTTTAGAGAAACTGCGCATCTACAAAATTGACATCGTGCGCGTGGAGGCGACGGTCGGACCGCGCGTGACGCTCTTCGAACTGGAACTTGCGCCCGATGTCAAAATCAGCCGCATTGTAACCCTGCAAGACGATTTGGCAATGGCAATGTCGGCACGCGGCATTCGAATCATCGCGCCTATTCCGGGCAAGAACGCAGTCGGCGTCGAGATTCCCAACTCAAAGTCGCGCATGGTTCGAATTAAAACGATGCTCAACAGCGAGAAATTTAAACACTCCAAGTTTCAACTGCCCGTTGCGTTTGGCAAAACCATTTCAAACGAAATTTTCATTGATGACCTTGCCAAAATGCCCCACTTGCTTGTTGCAGGCGCCACAGGGTCGGGCAAATCCGTTGGCATTAACACAATTCTCACCAGTTTGATTTACTTCTGCTCGCCCGAAAAAGTCAAGTTTCTTTTGATTGACCCTAAGCGCGTCGAGCTGTTTCCGTATCAACTCTTGAAAAATCATTTCCTCGTCAAGTTCCAAGACTTGGAAGAACAAATCATCACCGACACGAGCAAAGCCGTTTATGCCCTGAAATCGGTCGAAAAGGAAATGGACATACGCTACGACCGGCTGGCAAAGGCAGGGGTGCGTAACCTTCAAGCATTCAACGAAAAATTTCCCGACGAAGCACTGCCGTTCATCGTCGTGGTCATTGACGAGCTTGCCGATATGATGATTACCGCAGGGCGCGATGTCGAAGAGCCGATTGCACGATTGGCGCAACTTGCCCGCGCCGTTGGAATCCACTTGGTTGTGGCAACGCAACGACCGAGCGTCGATGTCATTACGGGCGTTATCAAAGCCAATTTTCCAGCGCGGATTGCTTATCAGGTCGCCAGTAAAATCGACTCGCGCACGATTTTAGACAGCATGGGCGCAGAGCAACTGCTTGGCAATGGCGATATGCTCTACTTGCCCTCGTCGCACCCAAAGCCGATTCGCATTCAAAACGCTTTCGTCTCAACCGAAGAGGTCGAAGCCCTGACCGCGTTTGTCTATTCGCAAAAAGACATGAACCTTGCCTATCCATTGCCCGCGCCCGATATGAAAGCACTGGGCAAATCCGACGATGATGCCGACGAGGGTAACGGCGGCGGCTTAGAGCGCGACAAAATGTTCGAGGAAGCAGCACGCTTGGTGGTTCGGCACCAACAGGGCAGCGTCTCGCTCTTGCAACGTCGCTTGAAATTGGGCTTCGGTCGAGCGGCGCGCATTATGGATCAGCTCGAGGCGCACGGCATCGTCGGCAAGCAAGACGCCAGCAAACCGCGCGACGTCTTGATGGGCGAAGAATCGCTCGAACTGTTTTTACGCGACTTGGAATAACGTAAATTCACGGATTAACTCTTAACCGCAACGATATGCTTGTTCAACGAACCGACGACGAAGTGATTATCCGACTTTCTGCGTCCGTCGATACTCAAGAATTGCAACGGCTCTTGGATTATCTGAGATACAAAGAGGCGACATCAACATCGCGAGCGACGCAAGCCGATGTGGATAAACTGTCGAGACTCGTCAAAAAAAACAGGCGAGCAAAGAATCGCAGGAAATTTGCTAAGTGAAAATCATTATCGACACAAATGTTATTTTTAGCGCGTTGCTCAATACCAATGGGATAATTGGCGAACTTCTCTTTAACTCAAAAGACGTTCTCGAGTTTTACAGTTGCGCCTATATGCGCGACGAAATTCACCGACACTGGGAAAAGCTCAAAAAAATCTCGCGCTTATCCGATGCCAACCTCAACGCCTCATTTGATTTGCTCCTAACCAAAATTTTGTTCATCGACGAAGGGTTGATTCCGCCTGACGTCTGGCTCGAAGCCGAGCTACTGGTGAAGGATATCGACATTGATGATATTGACTTTGTCGCGCTTACGATTCATTTGGGAGGCGGGCTGTGGACGGGAGACAAAACTCTCTACGGCAGACTCAAAGCGAAACAATTTTCACATGTCTATACTACGACTGAACTTGCTTTGCTCCGTTAATATGCATAGACGCCAGCAAACCGCGCGACGTCTTGATGGGCGAAGAATCGCTCGAACTGTTTTTACGCGACCTTGAGTAACCGTAACACTTTAATTAGAAATCACATCTGCCTTTGTGCCGCGATGTTACGTGCCGATGTAGCCAGCAACTGCCTTAGCCACCTCATTGAATTCAAACGGCTTATTCATTACGTAAACTTGGTTGTTGTTTTGGAACACATCTAATTCGCCAGTTTTTGCGTTTCCAGTCATAAGAATCACAGGAAGGGCGGGCGCAGTGTTTACCAGCCATTTGGTCAGTTCTATGCCATTAAGTTTCGGCATATTCCAGTCGGTCAAGACCAAATCAATACCGCCGCGGTGTTCCTGATAAATGCGTTGTGCATCTTGTCCATTGAACGCACAAAACACGGTGTATTGAGACTCAAAAAATTCGGCGAGAACATCGCAAAGCAACTCGTCGTCATCGACGATTAAAATGGTCTTTTTGGGCATACAGAGGTGAGTTCAGGTTTTAACAATGTTACATTAAACAGAGAGACAGAGTAAAAATCTCTTGACAATACTGACATGCGTATCGAAACATAAGATAATTTTCTCTTTGGTGAAAGAACAATGAAATATTGGAAATTTTGGTTATTTTTCTGATGGAAGCAGCAGAGGTTCACATCGGCAGGCGAATACGACAAATTCGCAAGAATATGAACCTGACGCAGACAAATTTCTCAAGTATCTTACACACCTCCATAGGGTTCATCAGCGAAGTAGAGCGTGGAAAGAAGCAGCCCGGATTTGACCTAATTTTTTCACTTAAGCGAAATTTTAACATCTCTACAGACTGGCTTTTGACTGGCAAAGGGACTATGTTTGGAGCTCAAAAAACCGGAAATACAGAGGAAGCCTCTGTTAAACACGATGCACAGGTTCGTCAACTGGAAGCCGAGAAGCAACTGCTGCTCGAGCAAAACCTACAACTTAAAGCGCAGGTAGAAGTGCTGAAGGAATTGATTGTCAAGTTGAAAACGTCGTAGGGGTCGGGCTTGGTGGCGCAAGGGCTTCGAGTTCTTTTCCCTCAATGGTTTCGCGCACAGGGTCGCCGTAAGCTGCGTTCAATAGGTCTTTGACGTTGCGGACGATATTTTCTGCAATGTCGTCGGTCGGCAAGTCGTCTTCGTCTTTGCCAAATGGGTTTTCAATGATTTCGGCAATCATTTCTATACCGACCATCACATAAAAGACGAACGGCACAATGATGACCGACGCCCAGCCGAAGTCATGCACCAATCCAAAGGGCAGGGTAAAGAGGTATGCCGCGATAAAGCGTTTGATGAGCATTGAGTATGAGAACGGGATGGGCGTTTTTTTGATGCGTTCCATTCCGCCGATGGCATTGATGAGTTCATCATAATTTTGCGAGAGCGTCAAGAACTGTTCAGCGGAGAGTTTATCATTGCTTCTCAAGCTATGCATTTCGCGCCCTAAGAGTTTTGCAATAGCGAGCGGCAGGTGCGGCGAGGCGGATAAATCTCTGCGTTGGGCCTCATCGAAGGATTCAAGCGCGCTTTCGGAGATTTCGCTGCGCAGGTGCGACGGCACGCTGCGGGCAAATGCACAAATCAGCGACGCCAGTTTATGCCGTTCCTCGAATGCGTTGGGGTCTAAAAAGGCGTCCGATTTTAGCGCAAGGCTGCGCGAGGCATTGACTAATGTTCCGAAGAGCCGTCGCCCTTCCCACCATCGCTCGTAGGCAGTATTCGTGCGAAAGACCAAGACTAATCCCAGCACCACACCCAACAAGGTATGAACCGTGAGCGGCATCTCAAGTTTGTAGAGCGCCAGAGTTAAATCGAGATAGCAGATTGCTGCTGTAAACAGCGCGATAAACCCCATGTTTGGCAGTTGCCGTCGCAACTGTCCTGCCCTTAGATTGAACAGAAAAGAGAACCAAACTTTGTCGTCGTATTGAATCATCGCAACTTGATTGATATGATGGTTATTTACTTAAACACGGTTTCCTCGCGTCTGGGTCCGACAGAAATGAATGTGATCTTGGTTTCCAACTGGTCTTCGATAAACTCAATGTAGCGTTTTGTATTCGGGTGCAACTCGGAGAATGTCTTTGCATTACGATTTGATGTTTTCCAGCCGTCGAGCGTTTTGTATTGCGGCTCGAGTTGGGAGAGCGTTTTGTGGTCAGTTGGAAAGTCTTTGATGATTTTGCCCTTCACTTTGTAGCCTGTGCAGACCTTAATTTCATCGAAGTCGTCGAGAACATCGAGCTTTGTGAGTGCCAGTTCCGAAATACCGTTGACAGCTATCGAGTATTTCAGCAGGGCTAAGTCAAGCCAGCCGCATCGGCGTGGTCTGCCGGTTGTTGCACCGAACTCATGTCCAATTTTTCTGATGCGCTCGCCCATCTCGTCGTGCAGTTCAGTCGGGAATGCGCCGTTGCCGACACGCGTCATATACGCTTTCGCCACGCCAATCACTCGTCCGATGTGAATTGGCGAGATGCCCGACCCTGTGCAGGCGCCGCCCGCCGTTGGATTCGATGACGTTACAAACGGATATGTGCCATGGTCGACATCGAGCAGGCTGCCTTGCGCGCCCTCGAGCAAGACTGCTTTGCCCTTTTTCAATTCGTCGTTCAGATACACTTGTGTGTTTTTCACAAAGTCGTTGATGGAGCGGTCGAAGGCGGTATAGTGATTGACGAGTTCTTCGACGTTCACTTCATCTTTGGCGTAAATTTTCGTCAGCAGGTTGTTTTTATGCTCGAGGTTGAAGCGCAATTTTTCTTCCAGCACATCGGGCGAGAGCAAATCGACGATGCGAATGCCAACGCGGCTGAACTTATCGACATAGCTTGGCCCGATGCCGCGCATGGTTGTCCCGATGCGCTCGCCGCGCGTTTGTTCCGAGAGCGAATCGAGCAACTTATGATACGGCATAATAAGATGCGCGTTGTGGCTGATAAAGAGCCGACCTTCGACGCTGTAACCAAGCTCGCGCACGGTTTGAATTTCCTTCATCAACGCATCGGCGTCAATGACAACGCCATTCCCGATGACACAGACGCAGTTTGGGTTAAAGATGCCCGATGGAATGAGGTGCAGCACGACGGTTTTGTCGTCGAAGCAAATTGTGTGTCCGGCATTCGCACCGCCTTGGTAGCGGACAACGATGTTGTACTGGTTAGATAAATAATCGACGAGTTTGCCTTTGCCTTCATCGCCGAACTGCGCGCCGACAAGAACCGTTGCGTTTCGTTCACGCCCGTTGGTATGCGTTGACATGATTCAGTAATTCAAAAATTATGATCGATATACCTCTTTGCGATGACCGATTTTGATAATGGTAACGATGCGGATTTTATCGGCGATGTCGTAAATGATTCGGTAATCGCCGACGGCTATCCGATACGTTTCGCTTGCTTCTAATTTTTTGCACCCGCGCGGGCGCGGATTTTCTGCCAAGTCACCAATCGCCGAAACAATACGCTCAATCGTTTGAGTCGGCAAAGCAAAGAGTTCTTTTTTCGCCTTTTTTGAAAATGAAATCTCGTAAGTCATGCCGCGCGCGACTTTCGGCGTTTGTTCATCTTCACGCCTCTTTTTTCCAACTCGCGTTTGACATCTTCAAACGGAATCGTCTCGCCGCGCGCGATTTCTTTTTGAGCGGTTCGCGCGGCTTTCAGTGCGGCGCGGTCGCAGAAATAGGTATCAATGATGTCGAGCATCCATTCGTAGGTTTTCACATCCAACACCACGCTCGTCCTCTCGCCTTTTTCATTGACGATATACTTCTCTTTGATGTTCATTGGGTCAGACAAATTGAGTTTTTGTTCAAATAAATTCGGATAGTTTTTTCAGCAGTTCGTGTTTGCCAGCGCCTGTGGCAGACGCTGTGTCAATCATAAATTCGTAGCCCTCGAATGCGGTTTCGGCGTCGCGCCGCGTTTTCTCTTGCTCCGACGCTTTGAGTTTATCGATTTTCGTTCTGGCGATTGCATACCGTCGTCCGTAGAACGATAGAAACTGCTGCATCTCCAAATCGTTTTGCATCGGCGAGTGCCGCGCGTCAATCAAAAGAACGACAAGTTTCAATTCTTTGCGCGTTTGCAGATACGATTCCAAAAACGCCTTCCATTCATTTTGCAATGTTTTGCTCACTTTGGCGTAGCCGTAACCCGGTAAATCTACGAAATAAAATTTTTGATTGATTCGAAAGAAATTCAGTTCGCGCGTCTTGCCCGGCGTCGCGCTGGTTTTCGCCAAACCTTTTTTGCCCATCAGCATATTGAGCAGCGAGGATTTTCCGACGTTGGAGCGTCCGGCAAACGCGATTTCTGGAAAGCCGTCTTTCGGCAACCCGTCCTGTTTAACAACGCTTTTGAAAAATTCGGCGGAGAGAATTTTCATAAATTTCAGTTGTAGATTTATCATTTGTTTATTTGGATGAGCATTGACGACCATTATGCCGCTTTCTTGAAAGGCATCGACGAATATAACGCTGCGATGTTCTTTGAGTGCCACGACACATGGGAAGAAATCTGGCAAGAGATTTACGGCAAAGATAAACGCTTTTTGCACGGGTTAATTCAAACGTCTATTGGCCTCTATCACTTCACGAATAAAAACACCAAGGGCGCGCGCAGTATGTTTGCTAAAGCCTTTTCAAAGTTGGAGCATTACCAGCCTGTATATCGCGGCATTGATGTTTCCGAAATGATGCAGCATATTGAGACCGTTTGCTTTCCTGTCATCGAGCGTCTCGAGCAAGGTGACGATGTGGTGCTGACCAACTCAATGCTGCCAAAAATTATTCTTCAATCATCAACTTGATGCTTTACATCTACAACACACTCACGCGCACAAAGGAAGAGTTTAAACCACTCGCAGAAGGAGAGGTAAAAATTTACGTCTGCGGTCCGACAGTTTATGGGCACTCGCACATTGGTCATGCGAAAAGCTACGTTTCTTTTGATGTAGTGGTCAGGTGGTTCAAGCACTTGGGCTATAAAGTTAAATATGTTCAAAACATCACAGATGTTGGTCATCTAACCGACAACGCCGATGCAGGCGACGATAAAATTGCTGAACAAGCCAAACGCGAAAAGTTAGAGCCGATGGAAATTGCGCAGGCTTATACGCGCAGTTACTACGAAGACATGGACGCACTTGGCGTTCAGCGACCGAACATTGCACCGACGGCTGCTGGACATATTCCCGAACAAATTGACCTCATCAAAACGCTCATCGAGAAAGGCCATGCCTATGAAGCAAACGGCAATGTTTATTTTGACGTCAGTTCGTTTGCAGGCTACGGCAAACTTTCGGGCAGAACAAATCAGGGCGACCTTGAAACAGGAACGCGCGTTGCCGTGCGCGGCGATAAAAGGAATCCGAGCGATTTTGCGCTCTGGAAAAAAGCCGAGCCGAACCATATTATGAAATGGACTTCGCCATGGAGCGTTGGCTATCCGGGCTGGCATATTGAATGTTCGGCGATGTCGATGAAATACTTAGGCGAGACGTTCGATATTCACGGCGGCGGCTTGGAAAATCAATTCCCGCATCACGAGTGCGAGATTGCGCAGTCGGAAGCAGCAACAGGCAAGCCGTTTGCGCGGTATTGGATGCACAACAATATGGTTACCGTTGGCGGCGTGAAAATGGGAAAATCGCTCGGCAATTTTACAACCATCAAAGACGCGCTGAAAAAATTTCAGCCGCTTGTCATTCGGTTTTTCATTTTGCAATCGCATTACCGTTCCACGCTTGATTTTTCCGATGAGGCGCTTCGTGCGGCTCAAAATGGTCTGGAGAAACTGCACGACACCTACAATCGCTTGAAGCAATCCGCGTCGGGGAACGGCGGCATTGACCTGAGCAAATTTGAGATGGCAATTCACAATGCGATGAACGATGACTTCAACTCGCCACTTGCGATTGCTGCCCTGTTCGATTTATCGCGCGACATCAACACGGCATTATCGGGTGCTGGGCTTTCGGAGGCTGCAAGAAACCAAACGGTTCGATTTATGGACACTTATGCGGGAAGTGTTCTTGGCATTCTCCCGAGCTTAGCCGCACAACGCACTGCATCTGTCGATGTACTGCCCAAGGTGATGGATTTGGTGCTTGAGCTTCGCAAAGAGGTTCGCGCTAAAAAAGATTTCGCCGCAAGCGATTTAATTCGTGACAGACTCAAAGAGGCGGGGATTGAAGTGAAAGACGGCAAAGACGGCGCAACATGGCGACAGTTGTAACTTGCCTTAGATATGCTCTTCCAACTGCTTGCGCTTGAGCATATCGACGATGTGCTTGACATCTTGCGACTGACCGCGTCTGCAAATTAACAGCGCGTCCTCAGTTTCAACGACCAAAATGTCATCAACATCAACCACGGCAATGGTTTTGTGCTTCGGCTTTACCGCCAGCACATTTTTTGAATTATACATAAACACCTTTTCATCTTCAGGCGTGTCAGACAATTTGAACTTCATAATTTCGTCCCAACTACCTGCATCCGACCAATCAAACGCGCCTTCCAAGACATACACCGACTCGGCTTTTTCCATCACGGCGTAGTCAATTGATATTGGGTGCACCCAACTGTAGACGCTTTCTATCGTCTTTTTTTCTTTGCGCGTGCCAACGGCATCCATGATTACCTGCATATCCATATACAGTTGAGGGATACAGCGTTGCATTTCGCGCGAGATGCTCTCTACTCGCCATACGAAGATGCCGCTGTTCCACAGGAAATCGCCGCTCGCTAAAAATCCTTTTGCCGTTTCATAGTCTGGCTTTTCAGCGAAGGTTCTGACTTTGTGGGCGTGAATGCCGAAACGGACTTTGATGGAGGTGGAAATTTCTTCATGATTTTCTTCAGCTTGAATGTAGCCGTAGCCAGTTTCAGGTCGGTCGGGCTTGATGCCGATGGTTACCAGTGCACCAGTGCATTCTGCTACCTCAATGGCTGCGCGCAGCGTTTGGCGAAACATCTCCTCGTTTTGAATCAGGTGGTCTGCGGGAAACGTGCAGACAACCGCGTTTGGGTCTTGCTTTTTGATAAACGCCGTTGCCAAGGCGATACAGGGCGCGGTATTTCGCCCAGTGGGTTCAACCAAAATGTTTTTTCTTGGAATGGTCGGCAGTTGTTTTCTCACCAGTGCTTTGCCGGTTTTGTTCGTTACGATGAAAATGTTTTGGGTCGGCACAACACCGCTTAAACGCGCAACGGTTTTTGCAATCATCGTGCCGTCGCCGAAAATATCCAAAAATTGTTTCGGCAGTTTTCTACGCGATAAGGGCCAGAGCCTTGACCCAATGCCCCCCGCCATAATCACTGCATAAACATTTTGCGAACTTACTCGGGGAGATTCTGTGCGCGAATTCGGAATAGCGAGATTACTGAACTCTTGCATCATTAAAACTAAGTTGTAATTAAGCGGTTTTATTGCAGCAAGCCTCAAATTACATATCTTAGCGGAAATTTCAACCCTTTTCCGCGCCGATGACTCGCGCCGAGCTTCACGATGTTGTTGCGCTGTCACGACAACAGGGCATCGAGCTTTCCGCCGCTCAACAAGAACAACTTTGGCGATATGCGGAACTGCTTTTGGACTGGAATGAAAAAGTCAATCTCATCAGCCGCAAAGATGAAGCAGGTGTTCTCTCGAAGCATGTGCTTCACTCGCTCTCGATAGGTTTTTTTTATGCGTTCAAACCAGGCGAGCGGGTTTTGGACATCGGCACAGGCGGTGGGCTGCCGGGCATTCCGCTGGCAATTGCCTTTCCCGAGACGCTGTTTCTACTCATCGATTCGATTGGCAAGAAAATTACCGCGTGTCAATCCATGATTACAGAACTCGGCTTGAAGAATGTCGTTGCTCAACAATGCCGTAGTGACGAATTGAAGCACGTCAAGTTCGACGTGATTGTCAGCCGACAAGTTGCGCCTATGCTTGAACTCTGCGAGTGGTCTCGACCGTTGCTTAAATCTGGCGGGACGATGCTCTGCCTCAAAGGCGGCAATCTGGAAAAAGAAATTGGAGAAGCACTGGTTGATGGCGCGGAACGCTTGTCATTCCCCGAACACATCGAGCAACACTCGATTGCGTTTCTTGGCGAGCGGTTCGCGGATAAGGTTGTCATTATCGCAACTTAATGTTTTTTACCAATGAATCTGCCAAAAAAATCGCTACCTTTATACATATTTTCAACCTTTCAACTGTCGTCTCTCTGGCGGCAATGTCAACAGCATAGTTCTACTGCTGCTCATCCATGAAGATTCTCGTTGTCGATGACGAAGAAGACGTTCAAAAACTAATTCTGCGGCATTTTCGTCAAGAAATTCGAAACAAAGAATTTGAATTTTGCTTTGCCTCCGACGGCACTGAGGCGCTGGACGTCTTAAAAGCGCAGCCAGATATTTCCATCATCATTACCGACATCAATATGCCGAAGATGGACGGGCTGACGTTGCTGACGCAAATCAACGAGCTGCGCAGCGAGCGACAGGCCATTGTCGTCTCAGCTTACGACGACCTTAAAAACATTCGCACGGCGATGAACAACGGCGCGTTTGATTTCGTCGTTAAACCGATTGACTTGCAGGACTTCACCATCACGCTGCGCAAAACCATTTCGTATATCAAGGCGATTTCAGAAGTCCAAACCCGCAACACCGAACTGACGCTGGCAAACGACGTGTTGCGCCAAGCCAATGAATTGAAATCGCAACTCTTGGGCATTGCGGCGCACGACCTTCGCAACCCGCTTCAAATTGTATTGGGTTTCTCGAGTTTAATTATCGAGGCAACGAGAAACTGCTCAATTAAAACGCTCGGTGATGTTGAGCCAGCGATGCAGAACTTTCGTCAAATGGGCGAGACGATTCAGGGCGCAGCAGAGCGCATGATTCACCTCATCAAGGAACTGCTCGATAACGCCGAATTGGAAAGCGGCAAACTTGCGCTCAAAAAAACGCATCGCAACATCAGCGAAATCGCCGCTGCTGTGATTCAACAAAGCCAGCTTCAGGCATCACGAAAAAATCAGCGCATCTTTCTCTCCGCTGAGGAGTATTGCATCGCACACGTCGATTGGAGCAAAATGCTGGAAGTAATCGACAACCTGCTCTCCAATGCCATCAAGTATTCGCCCAGCGACAAAAACATTTGGGTCGATGTGCGGCGTATTGCCGAAGACGGGTTGCCGCCGCGCATTCAGTTGTCCATCCGAGATGAAGGACAAGGGCTGACAGACGGGGATAAAGAGAAACTCTTTGGCGCCTTTCAACGGCTTTCGGCACGACCGACAGGCGACGAATCGTCAATCGGTCTTGGCTTGCACATCGTCAAGCAACTTGTCGAACTGCACGGCGGCACAGTTCGCGCTGAATCACTGGGGCGCAATCATGGCTCGACGTTCATCGTCGAGTTGCCAGCCAGTATGTAGCTGCTTTAAGGGCAAATGATGCTTTTCAACCACAAAACCACCGTTGCTATGTCCACTGTTTCCGTCAGCGTTGAACCTACTCCGCTTGTCGATTTAAGCGTAGAGCCGATTCGCTTTCCAAGAACTTTGATGACCTCGAGCCGCGAAGAACTCGACATAGAGTTAACCGTCGATGGTGATTTTCCCTCAGACCTGACAGGTCATTTGTTTTTGCTCACGCCGTGCGGCACCGTCGAGGAAGGCGCCACGTCGCAGCCGAACAATGTGATGCTCGGCGGCGACGGCATGATTTACCGTTTGGATTTTGAGAACGGAAGAGTCAAGCTCACCTCTCGCCTCGTCAAAACGCCGAGTTTTTATGCTGATGTCGCAACGCACTTTAAGTCGGAATACGCATCGCTGCGCTTCAACGACGCGGGCATCGGACGGCTCTCGCTTCCGCTCGGCATACGCGATACGGCGAACACGGCGTTCACCGTGATGAAATTTCCAAACGACAAGATGTATCGTATGGTCATTGCTGCCGATAACGGTCGGCCCTACGAAATCGATGTGTCGTCGCTTGAAGTCGTTACCCCGATTGGCTCATTGGATGAATGGCGCGAGCTGTTGGGCAACGGGATTAGGCTATTCGGTCGGTCGTTTTTCAGTCAACCGTTTCCGCTCGTGATGACGCCGGCGCATCCGCAATTTGATTCCGTCAAAGGAAAATTCATTACGGTCAATTACGGTCGCGCGCTCTCCTATGCGCTGCGAGCAATTCTGACGACGGCGCAAGATGCCGACAACATTTGGGAGGCAGCATCATTGTTATTGCGAAATCTTCCAAAGTTGCTTTTCTATGCCATCGTTGATGTTCCATTTTTGATTTTCCGTTGGCTTCGCACGCTCTTCGGCAGCAACGAGACGGTCGATTACACGTATTTGATGGAGTGGGACGGCGAGACGGAGTTTGAGCGGTGGAAATTGGTTCTGCCCAACGGCAAGCCCGTGGTTATCATTCAGACATTGCATCAACTGGCGGTTACAGAAGATTATATCGTTCTGCTCGATGCGGCGTTCAAGTTCACGGCTGACCAACTCTTTAACGAGATTCCTTTTCTGCGCACAGATTGGGTTGAACGGCTGGTACGCGGCTTTTTGACAGGCGCGCAGCAAAATGAAACAACGCTCTACCTCGTCAAACGAAGCGATCTGAAGCACGGTCAAAAGATGACGCTTGGCTCGGAAGGTACGGCTGACGCGCCCGCGATTGTGGCTCAGAAAATTGTACTGCCGCCCGAAGCCATTCATCTTTTGGCGAATTACAAAAATCCTAACGACGAAATTACGATTCACTTGACGCATAATTGCGCGGCAGATTTCGCCGAGTGGGTTCGGGAATACGATACAACTGTGCTGCCGCCGAATGAGCCAACGCCTCCTGAACTTCGCGGCATGGTCGCCGTCGGGCAAATGGACGTGGGCAGATACGGCCGGTATGTTATTGACGGCAGCACTGGCTCTGTTAAAAGTTCGGCGACCGTGTCCTCAATCGACGTGCCGCACACCTTGAACGTCGGGCTTTACGCTTACCGCGACACTTTGCCCGACGGGACGCCCATGCCAACGATTGATAACATCTTTTGGACAGCGGGCGGCTACTACAAAGAATTAATGACGACATTCATTTACGACACATACAAAAACTACGAATATCGAACTGTGCCGCTTGATGTCATACACAAACTTTTGTCGGAGGGCAGACCCTGTAATTTGTGCCGACTCGATACAAAGACGATGCAGATTGCAGATTACTACCAATTCGAGAATCCGTATATGGCGCTTTCGCCGCAATTCGTGCCGCGCGTGCCAGCGACGACTGTTGAGCTATCCACCGATGGCTACATCGTTTGTTTCGTCGCGTCGGATAAAGATGGGCAGCAGATTTGGGTGTTCGATGCCGCGAATTTGAAACAGGGCGCAATTTGTAAATTCGCGCACGACAAATTGTTCTACGGATTTTCGCTGCACACCGCATGGCTGCCGAGAATTCAACCGCGCGAGGCGTCGTATTTTATTTCGCCCGAAGAAGATTTCGCGCCGCGCGTTACAGCGACGAACAATCCGTTGATTGAAAAACTTTTCCGAGAGGAAGTTTACCCGAAATTTAAACCGTGACGATATGAGCGTGCGTTTGGTTGCTGTTTGTCTTTTTTTTGAACTCGCCGTTGCACCCACTGTTTTTGGGCAAGTGCAGACGGTTCTCCTGAACGATGCACGAGCCGAGTATGAGTTGGGCGTGCGGGTTGAGTATCTCATTGATGCCGACCGACAATTGACGATTGACGACGTGCGCTCGCCCGATGTTTCCTCGCGATTTCAACGCTCGCTGGTCGATGCGCCGAACTTCGGATTAACAAACGACGTTATTTGGTTTCGATTTGCCGTCAAAAATGAGACGCACGCCGACGAGTGGCTCTTGCATCTGAAATGGGCATTGCTTGATTGGGTTGACTGTTACGTCATCGATTCAACCCATGTATTACGACAATTGGGCGCTGGGACAGACGTGCCGTTTTCAGAACGATTGGTTTTGCATCGTCAGCTTGTCTTTCCCATTGACGTGCCGACGGGCGTGACACGCACCGTATATTTGAAGGTTCGCACCCGAAACGCTTTTGAGGTCCCGCTATCGATTTCTCCGCAAGCCGTGTTCCGCGACAATGCGTATTGGGAGCAATTTTTATTCGCGTTCTACTACGGCATTATGGCGGCGATGATTCTGTATAATCTGTTTCTGTTCATCTCGGTACGCGACGTCGGCTACCTCTACTATGTGTTGTATGCGACTGGGTTTGTGTGCGTGCAGATGTTCATCGACGGGTATCTCTTTCAATTTTTTTCGCCCAACTTACCGACGCTGCATCAAATTTGGGGACGCTTTGCTATTGGGTTTGCTGGGGTGATGTGGTCTCGATTCGCTCAAGTTTTCTTGTCGACCCGGCCAAACTTGCCGACCATGCACCGTGTTCTTGACGGATTTGTTGCGTGCTTCATCGTCAGCATGGCGTTCTCGATACTGTATCCAAGCATCTATAGCCTTGCCGTCGCCGCAACACTTGTGATGCTCTTGATGCCGACACTTTTTTGGGCTGGTGTGCTGCGCTGGCGACAAGGCTATGCGTCGGCGGCATTTTATACATTGGCGTTTGTTACATTTTTCGTCGGCGCAGTGGTTTATGGACTCAAGACGTTTAATCTTGTTCCGATTACGCCGCTGACCAACTATATGATGCAAATCGGCTCGGCGATGGAAGTCATTTTGCTGTCTCTCGCGCTTGCTGATCGGTTCAACCAACTTAAAAAAGAAAAAGACCTTGCCCTTCGTCGACAGCTTGAAGCCAAATTTGAAAGCGACCGCGCCAAAGACGAAGCTGAAATCGAGCGACTCAAAAATGTTGAATTGGCGAGAGCGCTGTCGGAACTGAAAGCCGCACAGGAGCAACTTGTTCAACAAGAAAAGCTCGCTGCGTTGGGACAACTCACGGCTGGCATCGCGCACGAGATTCAAAACCCGTTGAACTTCGTCAATAATTTTTCGGAGGTCTCGAAAAAACTCGTGTCGGAACTCAAAGCAGAATTGGAACGTCCTGACAACATTGATAAAACCTACGTCGATGAGATTTTGCACGACATTGCCGATAACGCACATGTCATTGCGCATCATGGCAAGCGCGCGTCATCGATTGTCACATCTATGCTTCGGCATGCCCGCGTTGAACACAACGAGCGCACGGAAACCGACCTCAATACGCTGATTAAAGAATACCTTGCCATCTCCTATTACAGCTATCGAGCGAAAGACCGTAACTTCAATGTGCGAATGACCACAGCGTTTGACGAGACATTGCAACCGCTTAAAATTTCGTCTCAGGATATTGGGCGCGTTTTTCTCAACATTATCCAAAATGGCTTTTACGCAGCGCATCAAAAAGTGACGGCGCTCAAATCGTCGGGAAAACTCAACGGATATGCGCCGGAACTTAGCATTACAACGGCTCAACAGAACGGCAAGGTCGTTATTCGTATCCGCGACAACGGCATCGGCATTGATGAAAATGTCAAAAAGAAACTCTTTGAACCGTTTTTCACCACAAAAAAAGGAAACGAAGGCACGGGTTTAGGATTGTCAATTTCAAACGATATTATTAAGGCGTATGGCGGCGCGATTTCCGTCGAGAGCGTTGCAGGCGAATACGCCGAGTTCATCATCACATTGCCGAAAACCTAAGCAATGTATGCGCCCTCTTTTTTTCCTCGTGATGCTTTTTTCTGCTTATGCCGCAGAAGCGCTCGACCCGACCAAGCGGCTCTCGCAGTATAAATTGGATTCGTGGGACAAGTCCGCAGGGCTGGTTACGTCTGGCATCAACGATTTGCTTCAAACATCCGATGGCTACTTTTGGATTGCCACCTTTTCAGGTCTCTATCGTTTCGACGGCGTGGTCTTCACGCATTTCCATCGCGCCAATACGCCTGCCATTGTCATCGAGGATATTCGCCGTCTCTGTGAAACGCCCGACTCAACGCTTTGGATTGGCGTCAATGGCGGCGGACTGCTCTCTTACAAAAACGGCTTGTTCACTCGCTACTCGACTGCCGACGGCCTGCTCTCCAATGTCGTCTTGGGCTTGCTGGTTGATGCCTCGCGCCAACTTTGGGTAGCAACAAACCTTGGCGTTCAGCGCTTTGAAAACGGCAAGTTTGTCCCAGTTACAACCATCGACGGACAACACATCTCTCCGTATAAAGCCATGCTGAACGACCGCAATGGTCAGATTTGGTTTGGCTCATCGGGCTTATATCGGTTCAACGGCGAGCGACTTGTGCCACATCAGGCGGTCTCAGGTCTGGTCGTAACGCGGCTGTATCACGACCGCAACGGCACTCTATGGATTGGCACCGTAGGCAAAGGCGTTTTCACCTTGAAGAACGACAGTCTCGCGGCTTTCGGCGCATCGGTCATCGGAAATGAAAACGTGTGGGACATTGAAATTGACCCAGATAACAACGTTTGGATTTCCACCGACAATGGGCTCTTTCGATATAATGAACAGGTCGGGTTTTCGTCGCTGTCCGAAAAGAACGGACTCAACGGCAATGTCATCTTTGAAATTTTTCTTGACCGCGAAGGCGGGATTTGGATTGGCGGCTATCAAGGCGGATTGCAACGCCTTTCTGACGGAAAGTTTCTCAACTACACGACCAAAGAAGGCATTGCGAGCGGAAATGTCTATTGTGTCTTTGCCGAGCCAGACGGCGGGCTTTGGATGGGTGGCACGGGCGGGATTGCCTTCGTCAAGCAAAACATTGTAGCTACTTATCCTGCCAGCGCAACACTGCCGTTTAATTCCGTGCGTGCCATTCATCGCAGCAAAAATGGCACGCTTTGGGTTGCAACTTACGGGAAGGGATTGTTCAGTTTTGACAATGGCGTCGTTCAACCGTTCCGATTCGCATCGCTTGTATCGGCGTCTATGCGCGCGCTGCTCGAAGACCGCACTGGCGCTCTTTGGTTCACCATGAACGGCGGCATTGGACGCTGTCGCAACGACTCGCTCAAAGTTTTCACGGCGAAAGACGGGTTGGAAAATGAACGCGGCGAGTTGCTTTATGAAGACGCATCGGGCTTGGTTTGGTTCGGCACCGACGGCGGCGGACTCTACGCGGCGCGCGGCGACTCCATTGTAAAAAAATACACGACAAAAAACGGACTCGCGGCAGATGTCGTCTTCGGCATTCATCAAGATAAGCGCGGCGCAATGTGGATTTGCACCAACGGCGGATTAAGTCGCATCGCCAACGACTCCGTTTTTACATTCACTACATCGCATGGGCTTCCAACCAATAACCTGTATTGCGTTCTGGAAGACGACGCCGAATCTCTTTGGATAAGCACGAGCGACGGCATCATGCGCGTTTCAATCGCCGCGCTGAACCGCGTGGCGGAACAAGCAGAACCATTCGTGGAAACAGAACTCTATACGACGGACGACGGTATGCCGACCGAAGGGGGCACGACGCCTGCCACCGCCTGCAAAACCCGCGACGGTTGGTTGTGGTTTCCAACGGTCAAAGGCGCAGTCGGCATTCACCCAAGCAAGCTACAGCGAAACACCTACAAGCCGCCGATTTACATTGCAACTTATCTTGCAGACGCAGACACGATAATCAACGGTCAAGCCATTGCACCGGGCAAACAGCGCCACGAATTTCACTTTTCCGTGTTGAGTTTTCCTGCGCCTGCAAAAATGCGCGTCAGATATAAGCTCGAGGGCTTCGATAAATCATGGGTTGACGCCGGAAGGCTTCGGACAGCGACCTACACCAATCTTGCTCCCGGCGAATATGTCTTTAAAGTCGTAGGCAGCAACAACGACGGCGTTTGGAACGACATCGGCGCGGCGTTTGCGTTTCGAGTTCTCCCGCACTTTTATCAGACATGGTGGTTCATCGGGCTGTGCGTTGCTGCGACGATTGGCGGGAGCGTCGGCGCAGTGCACTATCGCACGCGGTTGCTTCGTGCGCGCCAAAAAGAATTGGAACGCGCCGTCGAGACGCGCACCGAAGAGTTGGCGCGACTCAATCAAGATTTGGTATCGGCAAAGAACGCCATTCAAGAAAAGAACCTCGCGCTCGAGCAGGCATTTCAATCCATTCAGATTTCCAAAGCAGAGACCGATGCTAAAAATGCCGAACTTGCTCACATCAATCGTGAACTGCGTGATGCTAATCAGCTTAAAAGCGAACTGCTTTCCATTGCCGCACACGATTTGAAAAATCCGCTTCAAAGTATTTTGGGATTTGCCCAACTCTTGCAAGAAGACGCGCCTATACAGTCGGTTTCACAGGCCGCCGAAGTGATTACACGCGCGTCTAAAAGAATGCTAAAACTCATCGGCGAACTTTTGGAAAGCGCGGCAATCGACGCAGGCAGACTTGAACTTCATCGACAGTTGATGGATTTCTCCGCACTTGCCGAAGTTGTTATTGAGCAAAACATAAGTCAAGCCCGCGCCAAATCTCAACGCATTCAAGCCGTGTTTGCCTCGAACCTGATAGTGCATATCGACCAAGAGCGAATAAAGGAAGTTCTCGATAACCTTGTCAGCAACGCCATCAAATATAGCCCGCACAACACCACCATTACCGTTACAACCGAGAGAGCCGTTTATCGTGGCACGTCTGGCGGCGCGCATGAAGTCGCTCGGCTGATTGTCAAAGATGAAGGACAAGGCTTAGACCAAGACGACTTTAAAAAAATGTTTGGTCGGTTTCAGCGTCTTTCGGCGAAACCAACGGGCGGCGAGAGTTCAACGGGCTTGGGGCTTTCTATCGTCAAGCAGCTTGTCGATTTACACGGCGGCAAAGTTTGGGCGGAATCCGAAGGCAGGGGCAAAGGCAGCGCGTTCTTCGTCGAGCTGCCATTGGAAAATTCTGTTTAAAACCTAACGGCGTAATTTATGTCGTCTTCAAAAAAACTGTTCAAAGAAATTTCCCAGTTGCTCACCGAACAGCACAATCCAGATACGCTTCGCATTGATGAACTCTCGTCGCTGGAAGTAGCACGGCTCATCAACAATGAGGATAAAAAAGTCGCGCTCGCCGTCGAAGCCTGTCTTTCCGACATTGCGCGGGCGATTGACCTCGTCGTTCAAGCCTTCAAACAGGGCGGACGGCTTATTTACATCGGCGCGGGGACATCGGGACGTTTAGGCATTTTAGACGCCTCCGAGTGTCCGCCGACATTCGGCGTCCGTCCCTCGCTTGTGCAAGGTATCATTGCGGGCGGCAAAAAGGCAGTCTTTCGTTCTGTCGAAGGCGCAGAGGACGACGCGACTGCAGGCGTCGCTGACCTCAAAAAAATTCATTTTTCCAAACAAGACGTTTTATGCGGCATCAGCGCCTCGAAACGCACGCCGTTTGTGCTGGGCGCGCTTGATTACGCACGCTCGCTTGGCGCAAAGACCATTTTCCTTACCTCTAATCCTAACGTCAAACAAAAAGCCACGGTGGTCATTCGACCCTTAGTCGGCGCGGAAGTCGTGATGGGGTCGACGCGAATGAAAGCCGGCACATCGCACAAAATGGTGTTGAATATGATTTCAACGGGCGCGATGATTTTATCGGGAAAAACATTTGGCAACTTGATGGTCGATTTGCAGCAAACCAACGCCAAACTCGTCGAGCGCACCAAACGCATTTTTATGCTCGCAACGGGCGACGATTATGAAAGCGCGGAGCGCCATCTTGCTGCCGCCAAAGGCAAATTGAAACTCGCCATTCTTATGAGACTTTCGGGATTGGCGTATCCCGACGCGGTTAAGCGGCTTGCCTCAGCTGACGGGTTCATTAAAAAGGCACTTGCGCCATAAGCAGCTTGTAAAGCGCCACATGTCGTTGCATCTTTGCAGCGATTCTTTGAAACGAACTCACTGTTTGTGAAGACCGAACTTTTTTTACGCTTCGAGTTTCTCGCATCGCATTCGCTGTCCGTGCGAGAAGAACCGCATTTGCATCTCTGGCGTGTCGTGGTTGCGCTTGGCGGTGAGCCGCAGAACGGCATGATTATTAGCCTTCCCGACCTTCGTGCTGCTTTTGCAGAGATTCTCGCGCCGCTCGAACACACATTTCTCAATGACAACTGCTTGCTTGACGCCGACGCTCAACGCGCGCCAACCTGCGAGACGCTTGGTGCATTTTTTTTCAGCACATTTAGCGATGTCTTGCAGCGTCAATTCGCAGCACAAAATCCGACCGTCGCACTGCGCTCCGTCGAAGTCGCTATTTGCGAACCAACCGGCTTTGAATGGGGGTCGGCGAAACTTTCAAAAGAGTAATATCATCGACGAATCACCGCGATTTTTCCAAGCGCACTTTCGCGTCCGTCTTCGCTAATCGCCACAGCGATGTAAATGCCCGACGCCACATCGTTTCCATTTTTATCTTTGCCGTCCCACTCAGCGATGCTGCCGCCTGTCGCAGGCAGTTCGCGCACCAGCGCACCAGACACGGTTACGATTCTCACAAACGCATTGCGCGTTAAGCCTTCAATGGTGAGCCGTGTGGTCGAGGGCGCTCGATACGGATTTGGAAAAATTTTCAGCGTGCCGAAAGTCTCTCTTGGCTCAACGGCGTTGGTCGTCAGCGATGAAAGCCCCCTATCTGTTCCGAAATACATCACGCCCGTCCGTCGGTCATAGGCAACGGAGCGCACATTGTTCGAGAGAAGCGGCGAGTTGTCAGCGGTGTATCGTTCTAAAATTCTTGTGCCGTCGGCGTTCATCACCCAAACGCCGTTTTGAGAGCCGAACCATTTTCGGTTGAGCGCGTCGATGGCGAGCGACGAGAGAAATTCATTGCGTAGGTCAAAGACGTTTGTGGCATTTGGAATGCGCTGCTGCAATACGCTGCCACCGTCGAAGACATACGCCGCACCTCTATCGGTAGCAAGCCAAATCGCGCCGTCTGCATCGACTTGAATATCGTTCACTCGATTGTTGGGCAGCGCGCCGAACCCTGACCGTTCATCGAGTAAAATCCATCGGTCGTCTTGAATGTTCTCTGGCGTGAGGTTATCATCGAAGACGACGACGCCGCGTCCGCTTCCATCGTTCTCGCCTGTAATCGCAATCCACTTTCGTCCGCTTGCGTCGAGAGCAATTTTGGAGGCTGAGACACCTCGTGGGAACTCGCGTCCGTCGCCGAAGCCCGTCGTGCCGTATTTTCGAATTTGACCGTTCGGCAAAAATTCATAAATCGGGTTAAGCGCGGTCAGCAAATTTGCAATCCAAATCGAGCCGGTCTCACTTATGGCCATTGACGGAAGCACGACGAAGTTTTCCGCTGTGCGAATGCCGACAAAGTCGGAGTTGGAGCGATTATAGACGCGCACGGCGTCAGTCTCGTCAAATTCCAGAAGCCCGCTTCCCCACGTTGAGACGAATGTTTTTCCATTGCGCGTAACCACCGCAGAGAACTGATTAGCGGGCGCGGTGTTCGGCGAGTTGATGTTTGTAAAATTCCGCCACTGTCCGTTGCTCAATCGGTAGAATCCTGCGGCGCCGTTGCTCGTTACAGACGAGCTTCCCCAAACGCGGCTTTGCGCGTCGATTACGACTACTTCAAATCGATTCGATAGCGGCGAGTTCGGCGCAAAACTCGCCAGCGCTGTTCCGTTGAACTCGATGAGCGATTGCCGTCTGTCCGAGATAAATGCGCCGCTTTGGTCGTCAATAGCGACGCTCGATGCTTGCGACAATGCTCCCGAGATGCGACGCGCTTCGCCTGTCGCTCCCTGTAAAATCAAGGCGTCAGAGGTTAGAACGGCGAGCGTTGCGCTGTTTGCCGACAGCGAGATGACGGCAGCTCCAATGTCTTGACGCGGCTGAAGCGTGGTTCCGATAAGCGAGAACACACCGCGCTCTGTGCCGACGACCACCTCTCGTTGAAACTCCGCCAGCGATGTTGCACGCCCTTGCGCAGTTATCGCCGTCCATTCTGTCGGTGCGACTAAGTTTCTCGATGTTAGACTCGCGGTTGCCACGCCTTGCACCGTTGCCGCCACAAGGCGCGTTCCCGATAAGAGAACGGCGTTCACCCGCGTTCCGCTTGGCAGCGCGCCCAGCCGCGTGTAGCTTTCTCGAAACTCGCGGCGCGACGGCACAAGCAGCGAAATTCCAAAGTCAGAGGCAACGAATACCGAATCGGACTGAATCGAAAAATCTCGAATGGTTCGACTTGGAAATTGCGTTACTCGCGCAAGGTCGAGGTAGTTTGTGAAGGTCTCGTTTTCCGTATCCAAAACGCTCACTGCGCCGCTCTCGTATCCAATCCACAGTTGGTTTCGTAGCCGATCGAGTTTCAGTGCCGTCACGCGCGTCTCAACCAGTCCTTCTGTATTTGTAAATGTTCGCGCTTGGCGCGTCGCCCGATTGAATCGATACAAGCCACCTTCTGTTCCAACCCAAACGATTTGATTTCGCTCAGCGGCGACTGACGTGGCAGTTTGTAATGATGTAAAACTTTTCCAAGTTCCGATGCCTTGCGCGAACATCGGCAGCGAGACTATGCACAGCAGACACGCAAGCGTCATGCGATAGAGCATTCGAGAGCTGGTAAAATTGTTATTTTTGTGTTCAATTTAACACTTCTTACCGCGAAGTTTTATGGGACAACCATTGCTGCGCGACCCCTTTGTCGCGCCGGAGATTTTTTCGTCGTTCCCGACTCTCGTTGCGTCGCAAAGCACGCGACACGGCGGCGAAAGTCCCGCGCCATTCGACTCGCTCAACCTCGGGCTGTCTACTGGCGACGCGCACGACTATGTTCATCGCAACCGCGAGGTTTTTTTCGGCGAGCAGGAGATTGACATCAGCCAAGTAGCACTGTCGCATCAAGTTCACAGCGATGCTGTGCTATACGCCAAGTCGCCCGGCAAATACAATGGTTTCGATGCGCTTATCACCAACAAACGCCATGTATTTCTTGCCGTCTCAATAGCCGATTGCGTTCCAATTCTCATTTACGACCATGCGGCGCAGGCGGTCGCGGCGGTTCATGCGGGTTGGCGTGGCACATCGAAACAGATTCTCTACAAAACGATGCGCACATTGCAAGCGACCTTCGGCACAACGGCGAACACTTGTGTTGCGTATATCGGCACATGCATCAGCGCCGCACACTATCAGGTCGATGCAGATGTCGCGGCTCATTTCAATAGCGATGTGAAAGTATACAGCGCACCGGAAGACAAATTTTATCTCGACTTAAAACTTGCCAATGTGGCGCAATTAAAATCGTTTGGCTTATCCGACGACCAAATTGAAGTTTCGCCATACTGCACTTATGCGGATTCGGCACACTTTTTCTCACATCGCTTCGCGACCCACCACACGGGCGGCAAAACTGGACGCATGATGGCATGTATTGGTCTTCGCTGATTTTTTTAATCAATCTACGTTCATCAATGAAGAACACTTTTCGTTATTTACTGCTTGCGCTTGTTTTTGCAACTACTTTTTCTGACGGGGTCTTGGCGCAATTTCGTCAGGGCACGAACATCTTGGGCGTTGGGCTCGGCTTTGGCGGTTACGGCGGCGTGAATCGCTCGGGCTTGGCGTTCAATACAGGCATTCCGATTGGCGTACAGTGGGAAATCGGCGTTAGCCCGAAACTTGGCGTCGGCTACTTCGGCGTCGGTGCACTTGGCGGCGTATATTTCTTTACGGGCGGGTCGTTTGTCGTCGCAGGTGCGCAAGGCAATTACCACTTTGACATTCCGACCGCGAAAAATTTAGATTTGTTTGCTGGCTTAAATCTTTTGTTTGCATTCAATGAATTTGCGAGCGGTGCAGGTTTAGGGCTTAACATCGGCGCAAGATATTTCTTCACGCCCAACATCGCTGGCTTTCTGCGGCTTGGCTACGGCTTTGGTTTTGCCATGATTGGCGTCGACTTTGGATTATGATGTCTGATAGACGCCTAAAAAACCTTGGTCTATGCGCGGATTCGGTAGCGCATCAAAGTGGTGTTTGTGTCATTCTGAACGAAGTGAAGAATCTCCGTTGTCAATGGATTCCTCGCGTTGCTCGGAATGACGACCACTCGATGTTGTGAAATCAAACACAAGTTGGATACACGCCCAGCAGATTCAGCTGTTAGTTTAGCCCAAAGCGATACGATGCTTTCAGCACAAACTCTCGAGAGGGCGCGGGTAAGGGCGCAGAAAAATTATTGTAAGGTTGAATGAACACGTAGTTCGATCCAAATAAGTCATAAACGCCCGCGCCAATATCGAGTCCGATGGGCGATTTGTAAAGCAAAAATACGTTCGCCAGAACCAGCGGCTGAAATTTTATCACTTGTGGGTTGCCATCGGAGTCAACTTCGTTTCCGTTTACGCCATTGCGCTCGCTTAAATAGGTTAGCGACGGACTAATGGTCAGTCCTTCCGTAACTTTGAAACTGCTGTTGAGCGCGATTTTATGTGTGGCAAATCCCAGCAAGACATCGGGGTTACTCGGCACCGTGTAGGAAGCCACCAAATTTTTTCCTGCCGCTGAATAAAATGAGTAGCTCAAATTCACAAATCCCCACCGTTCTTTCAAGCGATACTCGACCTCGAGACCGCGCGTGCCAGTGCGGTCAAAGTTCCGATAGCCATCAGGGTTCTCTACGTCGTCGTCTGTTGAGGAAAAATATACAATTGGCTGGTCGATTGTTATGTCAAACACATTGAGCGCAATCGACATTGTCTTCGTGATTTCATATCCAACCTCCGCCTCGAAGACGGTTGTAAATTCAGGCTTAATGCCGCTTGTCGTGTCGTTGCCCGAGATGATTATTCCACTACGAATATTCTCAAATGATGGGGCGCGGAAGGCGCGGCTTGCCAAAAACTTGATATGCAGCTGGTCAATCACCCGCGTTAGACCGATGCGCGGCACAAACGCCGACCCAAATGCGCTTTGATTATCGAAGCGCGCACCAATAGTAAGGTTGGCAATCGGCAGCGCAAACACGCCTTGTGCAAACCCAGCGATGTTGGTATAGCTAATGCTCCGTTGGTCTCGACTGACGCCGAAAAAATTTTCTTGTGGGTCAGCTGAGCCAACTGTTGCTGCGTCGTTAAAACACTCCGCGCCGAACAGCACGTTGATTTCCTTCGTAATATCCCAGAGGGCCGTTACGTTTGCCGTGATGCGTTCAGTGATTTTGTTGCCCGGGTTCGCGCCCTCAAATGTCTCAACGACGTCCCAAGGCAGTTGCCGCCGATAGGTTAGGCGCGGCGTTACAATTAATTTGCCGCCGGCGGCAATGTCATATTTCACATCAGCGATGTAGGTGCTGAAATTTTGCGGTACAGGTCTCTCGGTAATTGCGCCATACCCGTCCTGCGTAGTGGTTGAGAAACGGTCGGCAATAAACCGCACATCTAAGTTTTGGTATGACAAGCCAAAATTAAAATGTATCGGGTCGAGGAATGAGGCATTGGACATGTCAAATGTATTTCCAGCGAAGTCCATATAGGTGCGGTCGCTGCGATTACCTTGTCCAATAAAACCGATCGCTGTTATGTTGAGGTCGCCGAATTTTTTACCGAAAGCCACGCTGAGGTTTCTGCGCCCAAATGTGCGCTGCATTTGTCCGTATTGTCCTGCAACCGTCATGCCAGAGATCTCGTCCGCATTTTTCGTGATGACGTTCATGACAGCCAGCGCAGCTTGACCGCCGTAGATTGCCGAGCCGGGACCGCGCACAATTTCAATTTTCTTGATGTGTTCAATCGGGAAATTGTTTCCGAACTGTAAGGTGCCATAGAGATTTTCATTGAAATCTTGTCCGTCGATAAGCATTAAAATTTTGCCCTCGTGTCCCCAATTGCCGCGAATGCCCAGCCCTACCACGCCAACCACATCCAGCCCGAATTCAAAGCCGGGCACCAATCGTAGCACATCAATTAATTCACGTGCGCCACTGTTTTTGATTTCGTCTTCGCTGATAACGGTAACAATACCCGGCGTTTCGCGAGTGGTGAGGCTTTTTTTCGTTGCAACACTAATTGTTTGAATGTTCAAGAGTTCCTCGAGTGAGAGTTCCTCGAGCACAAACTTCGTCGTGTCCTTTGTCTGCGCCGTCGCACTTTTAGCGACGCACAGTATTACAAGAGCCAGAATAGACAGAAAAACACATCGTAGTAGGTGATTCATTGTCGTTGCTGTTTTGGTTTTGGGCTTAAACTGAACTTGCTTAGCACGCAGCATACCGCTGGCTAACGATATGAGGCAATACCACGGGCTGCGGAGAACCCTTGATTACTCGACTACGGTTGCCAGTTTCATCAAAGCATCGTTAAACGATTTTTGCTCGCGCTCCAAATTTTTCCGATTGACGATGATTTTAGATTTGCCTTGTTCATCGGTGCCGATAGCAACCGAGACCAATCCCTGTTCAACGAATCGCTCGGTCGAGGTTACCGTCAGCACACCCGCTTTCAGCGCAATTGCTTGTATGGACTTTGCATTCACGCTTGGCAATAGATACAGCACATCAAATGCTTTGGCTGTTTCAGCTAATTTTGACTCTGGCACAAATTCGGCCTCTGTTTTTGCGGTCTGAAATTGCTTGACTAGTTCATTGCCGTCAATGTCTGCATCGGCTGCATAGACCACACCGATTTTCACTTTCGGTTTTTGAGCAAGCGACTTTTCGTAGCCAAAAATTTTAGTAAACATTGCGGCTTGAAGCGGCAACAAACTTCGTTCAGTGCGGAACGTAACCAGAATGGTTACCACACCTGCAATGGGTTTTCCGCCTACGGTTGCCGGCTTGAATCGTAAGTCTTCGCTCAAGACTCTAAAGACCTCGTCGTTCAATATCGCGTTTGCTGTTTTGACCAGAGTTACTTTGCTTGCAAATCCATTGCGATCCACGAACACTTTTGCGACGACATCGCCCTCGATTTTTTGCTCACGTGCAATGGAGGGATAAATGAGTTTCTCGTATAGCGCATTCATACCGCCGATAATTTCAGGCTTGGTTTCAAGTGTTAGTTTCTCGCTTTTTTCAGCGTCTTCTGCATCTTGGAGCGCTTCCTTCAGGCGGCTATTGGCAGCAAGCGATGTATCGGTAGAGGCAATAATTGCCGGCTTTTCTGGCACAGGCGCAGGTTTTGGCTGTGGCAGTTTTGTTTCCGCAGGCTTCGCTGCGGGTTCAGCTTTGGCAAGGTCAGCGGGTTTCTTTTCAGCAGGTTCAGGGCGTCTGTCTTTCGGCTCTGGTTTAGCACGTTTTGCTTCGGCAAGGTCGGCTGGCGCAGCAGATGCCAAACGCACATCAAGCCGCTTCATAATACTTGCCTCGAATGTGACGGAACTTGACACTTGCGGCAAACCCGATTTGCTGACTTTGAGGGTGTAACTCCCCAACGGCACCGAAATAAACGCATAATATCCGCTCGCGTTACTTACTGCTGCCTGCGTTAAATCTGAATTGCTTAGTGAGACAACCGCTGCACGCAGTGGATTTCCTTGGTCGTCTGTAATCAAACCGAGCAGCCTTCCCTGCGCAACCGCAAGCGTTGAAACCAACATCAACACGCTTACAAAGACGGCTTTTTTCATGCGTTATGAACAGTGGTTAAAAAAAGCGTTTGAACCATGAATTTACTGCATTCCGTATTTACTTGTTGTTAAGATTTGACAAAGTTGATTGGTCAATTCTCAGCATGGTCTCGACCGCAGCGATGATGCGCTCATCGTCAATATCGGTCATACAGCGAAAGTGTTTTTCGGGACAACGGTCGCGCCCAATGTGCGAGCAAGGTCGGCAGGTCAAGTTCTTTACTTCTAAAATACTATGCGGCGAGCGATACGGTAGAAATCCAAACTCGGCGACCGACGAGCCAAAGAGCGCGACAATCGGTTTTTGAAACGCGGCGGCGATGTGCATCAACCCTGTATCGTTGCAGAGCATTGCATCGGCGCGTTCAATCAAGGCTGCTGATTCCAAGAGCGAACATGTGCCTGCAAAATTCTTCACCTGCTCTTTTTGCGCGATGCTCCTGTAAATTTCTTCACCGATGGTCGAGTCCTCTTTTCCGCCCAAGAGCCAAATTTCCAACGCATATTTTTCAAGCAGCCGATTCAGAACGCTCGAAAAACGCTCTGCTGGAAATCGCTTCGTAAAATGCCGCGCGCCGTAAGCGACTGCTAACACAGACGGTTTCGGGCGATTGCTATTTTGCTCAACCTGTTTTGCCGCAAACGCCTTTGAGGCGTCGTCTAAAAAAATCTCGCAGCCTTCGTTGTCGTCTGCCAATCCAAGCGGCGCGACCGCATTGATGTATCGCTCCGCCGTTGATGTATAGCCCGAATACAGATTCACTTTGAAATTGACGAGTAAAAACTTCTTCCAGTTTTCTTTCCTGTAGCGAAGTGTTGTGCGAGCGTAAGGTCGAAGTTGCGCCGAGTGTCTGTTGTGCTGCAAATCTATACAGATGTCGTAGAACGATGCTTTATTGAATGTCTCTGGCGTAAATACCTTCGTCAGGTTTGGATTATAAAGAACGAGCGGCGCGAAAGCGGGCTTCGTTAAAAAGTGAATTTCGGCGTTAGGGAATTTTGCGCGAAGCCGACGCACGAGTGGGGTCGTTAGCACTACATCGCCGATGGACGACAACCGAATCACGAGAAGTCTATTGTGGCTCATCGGCAACGCAGGACGTTAGCACACGAGTTTTGCATTTTCTGCATCGTGTTCGCAATGATCGATGCTGTTTTCGGGGCGAACCTCGACGGGTTCGGCTTTGACAATCAAGAGCGTGATGTCGTCGTGCTGTTCTGCGTTTCCAACGAAGTCAATCAGTGCGTTCTCGATTCGGCTAAGCATTTCGGAAGCCGGCTGATGTTTATCGCGCTCAATCAGTTCTAACAGCCGTTCCATTCCAAACTCATCGCCGTTGCTGTTCTTCGCTTCGGTTACACCGTCGGAGAAGAAAATGAACACATCGCCTTCACGGTAGCAGAGTTTTTCTTCGGCGAGCGCATTGGCAAACCGTTCTCCGGCGTCCAGTCCAATGCCCATACCTGATGGTTTTACAATGTGCCAGCGGTCATCGGCGGTGGAATACCACAGCATGGGCAGGTGTCCGGCTCTGGCTACCACGAGCGTTTTTTGTTCGGTGTCGAATTGTCCGCAGAACATTGTAACAAACGACCGTCGCATATCGCGCGAGAACAAGACGGCGTTTGCTTGTTCCAAGAGTGCTTTGGGCGAGAGCGTGCCGCCGTAGTTGAGTGTGCGCATAATGCCTTGCACGCGCGCCATATACATTGCTGCCGAAATCCCTTTTCCGGCGACGTCGCCCACGAGGACGGTCAAGTGTTGAGCCAGCGACGGCTTGGCATGGCGCGACGATTCTAAAATCACATCGTAGTAGTCGCCGCCAACTTCGCCGGCTGCAATGTATGACCCAGCGACCACCAGCCCTTTCATCGCAGGAATTTCTTGCGGCAAAATTTCCTGTTGAACTTTTCGAGCAAATTCCAACTCGCGTTTCAGTCGTCGCTTTTCACTTTCTTCTTTGTTCAACCGCGCGTTCTCAAATGCGACTGCCGCTTGGCGCGCGACCGACTCAATGAACTTTACATCGTCCTCTTTGTAAGTTTCTTCGGAACGCTTTTCGGCAAGCAGAATGATTCCGATGGACTTGTCTTTAATCACCAACGGCGCAACGAGTTGAACTCCTGCTTCTTGGATTCTCGACATTTGATTTCTTGCATCGGGTGGCACTTCATTCGGCAAGAGCAAATCGACGATAGGGACAGGCAGAAGCAGTTCAGAGCCACGACGATACAGTTCCTCGGCATCGTCCGCCGTCAGCACCGCGCAACTGCCTTTGGCGGTTTCCAGACGGTATCCATTACGCACTGCCAGACAAATCGCTGCGCCTTTGAGTTGCATCAGTTCAATGATTTCATTGGCGATGCTTTCGGCGAGTTCGCTGACCGTAATTTTTTCCGCCAAGACTTCTGAGATTTCCGAGAGCGCGTTTCGATAATTGTATTTGCGCCGATGGAAGTAGGCGTCCAAGAGGTCACGCACTTTTTCGGACAGGAGCTTGAACGCCCACATCACGCCAATGCCGAACAGAATGAAGATAAACCGCTCGCCAATTTTGTTCGCCGCTGGATTTTCCGACCCTGTAAAAATCTGAATGCTCATCGTTGTAAATCGCACACCAACGGGCGTTGTCCATTCAAGCCGTGTGAGCCAAGAAACCACATTGATAAACGCTACGATAAGAAAAAACATAATGGCGGCATTGGTGACATGGTAGCTCAAACTGCGTTTGACAATGCGGGTAATGCCGAAGAACCGATACTTCGTGATGCTGTAAAAATATGCTGCTGGCACAACCGCCGCGAGCAGCAAGACATAGAGGGCGACTTTTCCGAACTCGTTGTAAAGCCACCACCCTATGCCGTTTGAGACACCAAACACGATGAGCGCATAGAAAATCCATCGTTGCGCTTTTTGAATATCGGGCTCTTGCAGCCATTTGATGCCGTAGAGTATTCCGATAGCGATGCTGAGATATGCGCAGTTCCACATCGCCAGTGGCGTTCTCGTTACATCAAACGCCAGCAATCCGACACATGTGGCTGCACCGACGATGTAAAACGCTCTCACGAGGGCGAGTTGCTTCTTGAAGTTCTTGCTTTGTTTTGGGAAGTAAAGCGAGGCGTGGACGGCAAAAGGCAGCCCAAAGAACATCGACATCCACCACAAGCCGCCAATAACGCCAGAGCCACCGGCGCCCGTTATCGCAAACGTGGGCGCAAGTGCAACGAGTGACGCCGCAAGCATTTGTGCACCCGATTGTTCAGGCTTCGATAAGCCGACTGAGACGCCGACGGCGATGGTTGCCAGCATCACTCCAAGCGAGAGCAATATCGCCCAGTCAATTCCGACGCGGGCGATTAAGACATTGAGCGTTAGTTGGTCGTTGCCGCGCTGCACAACATAGGTGATGTAGTCGCCCGGCTTGGTTTGCTTTAAAATCGCGTTCGCTTCTTTGGCGTTTTGAAAGGCTTGATTGTTGATGGAGAGAATCACATCGCCGATTTCCATGCCGGCGCGTTCCGACGCGCCATCGGGGACAATTGAGACGACCTTTACGCCGTCTTTGCTGTCCTGAAAAACATTCTCATCGGTCGGCGATGTAAAGATGCTCACCACATTGCCGATTTTGGCAACAGCAATGTAGAGCGCAAGGAACAGCAGCACTGCTTTGAAAGCCGTAGGGTATTTTGAACTTAGGTTCGTCATCGTGGCGTTCATTTTCTCCAAATTTCTGGACGCAAAAATACGCATTTACGTGCAAACCGACGGCTCGAAATGAAAAAGTCCTGCAGATGCAGGACTTTTTGTGTTGAACTTTTTTACATCAATTATTCAGGTAACTGGTAAGGCCTAAGGCGGCTGGGTCGGGTGCGGTTCTTCCGACCAGTCCTCTGGCAAACACCGTGTAAGCGCGACGCGGCACGACGCTAAGTGTTCCGCTTGCCACAGTATTTGCGCCCACGACCACATCAATTCTGAATGTGCCAGAATCCAGCGGCACGAACTCTCGCACTTGGCGGTAGGTTGTTTCACCAAAGAGTTCACGGTTTGTAATTCCTGCGCTGCTGGTTCTCGTTGCCAATACTCTGACGCCGGGCGCATTTGGAACAAGATGCGCAAAGCGCACCACGCCGTTTGTCGTTATGCGGTCAATAAAATCCGGGACATTGTCCAAGACAACAATTGGGTTAATGCCTCCTGCTGTGCCAACCGTGTCAGAGATGAAGATGGTTGTAGCGCGCTGTGCTGGTGCATCTACGTTAATATCGGCAACGGGCGTTGGCGCCGGCGAATCATTTGGGCGCGGTGCATTTCCACCCGGCGAGGCAAATACTTTGAAATTTCGGTTTCCTGCCTCAATGCCGATGTATGGGGTGAATGCGTTGTATGCGAGCGGCGCGCCGCCGTAGGCTGCGGGGTTTGGCGAGCCAAGCGGGAACGGCGCGAGACGATTCACATTGGTCGGTCTTCTAATGCTGCACGTGCAGGAATAGCTGGCCCGCGTTCTGTTAGGGGGAAAGATGCATGGTTTTCAGCTAACATTAAAATTGCCAGCCCTTTGTAGAAACGCGCTTGTGCCAAAGCGTTTTGGCGCTGTGGCGCCGTCAGCGAGGCATCCGCGGGAATAATGTTGCGATTAAGACATTGCGCGTCAGTTAGTCGTTGCCGCGCTGCGCAATTCAGGCAACATCGCTTGTAGCTTATCGAGAAAAGAAATTATTTTCGCTTCTATTTACGTATTCCAACTTTTAATTCTTTGGCTATGGGGCGCTATTCTCTTCTCGTCTTGGTTTTGTTCTCCGAGTTTTGTGTAGCACAAAGTATTGATAGTCTCTATCAATCTGGTTCTGATAATTTTGCACGTGGATTGCTCAATGCAGCGTTTGTCGATTTTACCAAAGTAATTTCCAAGTCGCCATCTAACGCACAAGCCTATCTCAAGCGTGGTCGGGTGCGACAAGCCGGCAAAGACACGTTGGGAGCTATCTACGACTACACCCAAGCTATTCGCTACGCGCCTGACAGCGTTGATGGCTACTACTACCGCGCAATGATTCAGCGCGACAGGGGCGATTATGTGCTTGCTAACCTTGATTTTACAAAGGCGCTTAGTTTGAAGCCCAACAACAGCGATATTTTCTATCAGCGCGGCATTTCTTGGGTTGGGCTCAACGAGTATGAAAAAGCAATCAATGATTTCAATGCAGTTTCAAAAGCGTCGCCTGACTATGCCGATGCCCTCTACCACCGAGGGTATTGTTATTTTCAACTCCAAAAGCCAGAGATTGCTGTCAAAGACTTGACCCTGTCTCTTTCCATCAATCCCAGTGCAGAGGCATATTACCAGCGCGGCCTAATCAAAAAGTTTTACAAAAAGTATGCTGACGCACTGCTCGATTTTGATGAAGCCTTGAAACTCAACCCTGACTATACGGTGGCGATTTATGAACGCGGCATTTTGCGTGTCAACGTAGGAAATAAGGAAGGATACAAAGACTTGACAAAAGCAGCTTTGGGCGGCTATGAACCTGCAGCCACCGCCTTGAAAATGTATAAATACTCTTCGCTCGACTCCATGCTTGTTTATCAAGCACCAGAAATCATTGTTGAAGCCATGAAGCCTGAATATCAACAGGCACTCCGCATTACCCTGCAAACCTCACAGGTTGCCGTTACGGCACTGTCGTTTTTCATTGGCAGCCCTGTTTCGGACGCACTCAATCGCAGCAAACTTCTTAAACCGGATAGCGACCTTGGCGATAATACCATTGCGGCTCGTCTGCCCGGTATGACGACTGTTGATGAAACTCGTTGCAATGAGCGGACCATTCAAAATGCAAGTTCTTCCCAAGTGAATATCTATTGCATCATCTTTTTACTTCGAAAGCAGGTTAATCTTTTGAAAGATGATATTGCAGAAGGATATATGAAAGATTTGGAGGATCTGGTCGTTCAGATTGACAATATTCGCATTTCGCCCGGCGGCTCGGACACGCAGAGAACACGCGAGTTGCTCATTATGATGCAGCCGATTTTCAATAAACTGCAAGCGCGGATTAACGCAATCAAGAAAATTACGTCGTTAGAAGAACGCGACTGATAAATTTTTCAAAAGTCAGCGGTTCATTCCAGCGAAAAAGCGGCGAACTCTGAGACTCGGCATAGACTCGAGAAACAAAAGGCAGGTTTTTACCTGCCTTTTTCATTTTCTGTATGTTGGTTTATGGCAATACGTTGAGCCAGTCGCGTGCGCCGCTCGCTGTTCCAGGCCGTCCTGCATTTGCCGCGCCACCGAAAGTATACACTGGCAGCTGCAGCGTATTGAGTTCGGTTACGGGAATTGGCATCATCGTAACCGTGCCGCGCTGCAGAATGTCTCTACGTCGGTTGTCTTTGAAGTGTAACGCAAAGTCTGTCAGCATCAACTCCAATTCTCGCTCTTTGAAAATCGCGTCCAACACTTGATCTCTTGTCGCCGATGCAGGTATGTCGTCTAAGCGACCAATCGCTTTTCTTCTGCCAGTTGGATCGTTCAAGATTGAAATTGCGCCCGTTAAATTTCCTGTCATGGCTTGCGCTTCAGCTCGTAGCAATCGATTGGTTTCGGCATACAAGAAGGTGCAAGGCTGCGGATACGGCAAATTGTATAGATTGTCATAACGGGCAAAGCGATAATGACTACGCAACTGCGGACCGCGGGCGGGGTTGAAGAACGAGAGGTCGTTCTCATACCGGAAATACCGTGACGATGGTTGCATTCTGGCGTCAAGACTGCTGTCGGCTTGCCTCAGCGTGCCTGTTGCAGGATAACGCTTTGGATAGGTTGGATCTAAAAGGCGAATGACACGATGGTCAACTCTCCAATACCAACTCAAACCAGCGATGCCTTGAATCCCGTTGTTCCAGTTGATGCCGTCGAGTGTAATCACATAGTCTTGTGTCATACCGTTATCGGTGTATGCAAGCACTCTTGCCCAGTTCGTTTGAGCGTTCTCAGCGGCAGTTCGGGCGTTTTGCGCTATAAAATTGGCCGCGTAAGTACTTGCCAATCGGCGTAATTGAGCGCTGGTGTAGGGTATTGGCGTATTGATGAAGTTGGCTGCGAGCGTGAAAGTTGAACGTCCGCAAATTGCAATCACCGTGTCAAAATTAACTAATGCGGCGTTCAACACAGCGCGGTAGTCCGAAAATTCTATACGCTGCGTTACGTCGGCAGTTTCGGAAACAATCGGAGCTTGATTGTATGTATTTGCCAGATACCCCAGTGCCATTGCTCTGACGAAATAGGCTCCTGCACGCACCATTTCGGTTTGCGCTCCCGTCGAGAGCCGTCTGCCTTGAACGTCAATTGCACGAATCACGTCGTTTGCGCTCGAGATTGCGGCATTCCATCGTTCATACGGGACGCGATTGTAACTCAAGTTTGAGTTTGCAACGGTGTTGTTGTATTGCGGTCTGGGCTCTTGCTTAAACTCCGACCACCATCCGCCGACGTTGTTTGTCATCGTGATGTAGTCTGCTGTCCATTCTAAGTTTACGTTGATGAAATACGCCCCAAAGGGTGCATACAGCGACACAAATGAACCTGCTGTTACGCCAATGAGGTCGTTATCCCTCGCCAGCACTCGCTCAGTGTCGGGGTTGTTCGGGTTTTGCACGTCTAATCGCGCGCACCCGATAGCGGTGAGCAGCAGCGCACCGACGAATAGGTAAATAAAATGCTTCTTCTTCATAATTCCTGTTGAAGTGTTAAGATTGTAAAATTCGCCGTTAAAATCTCACTTGCAGTGTTCCTGTCACTGAACGGAACAACGGGTATGCAAATTGATCCACTCGGTAGGTTGTTGAGTTGTTTGCCAACGCCACTTCGGGCGAGTAGCCAGAGTAAGGTGTAAAGACAAACAGGTTTCTTCCAATCAACGAGAGGCGAATATCTCTGAAAAATCCGAGACCAATCGGCTCCAGTAATTCCTTTCCAAAGGTGTAGGACAAATTCACTTCACGAATCCATGTGTATGCACCAGACTCTACAAAGTGCTTGGTCGAGCTATTGCCGTTGTAAAGGCTGGAATAATATGTTGCTGTTTTCTTTCGCTCTTCTGGCTTTCCTGCTTGGTCAAGGTCGGCATGTCGCTCGCTGAAGTAAAGCAGTTGACGTGTTGCATTATAGATATTTCCGCCGAATTGGAAGTCTACCAAAACATAGAGCGACAGATTTTTCCAAGTGAATGTTCCGTTCAAGCCAGCAATAAATGCGGGATTGCCGTTGCCAATTTCAGCAACGAGCGGTTGCTGAGTTTCTGTGTCAAGCAAGAGAAGTGCAATTTCGTCGACGGTGCCTTCGGCTGGGGTGTTTGCTGGAACCGTTGCGCTTGTTGGTCTGAATCGGCGAATCACATAGCCGTCAGAGTTTACCGTGAAGTCTTCACGTTTCAGGCCTGTGGGCTGTGCGCCGACGGGCGCGCGGAGGTTAATCACGTTTCCGTTTGCATCTGTAATGAGTTGGTCAAGCGACGTCGCGTGGATGTTTCCAAACATAATGCCGAGCGGCTGACCCTCCTGAATGCGGAACATATCGTTGGCAATAGCGATATTGCCTGCTGTTCCAAAAAGACCGTTGGTTGAAAATGGCGCTCTACCAAGCCGAGTTACTTCGTTCAGTGTACGGCTTGCGGTGATGTTTAAATTGAAGGCAAAGTCGTTCTCTTTGAACAGTTCACCGCCCAGTTGGAACTCCAGCGTGTTGGTTCTCAACTGACCAATGTTCTGGAACTGCTGTGTGAAACCCGAGAACGCTGGTAAAGGCACATTGATAATAGCGTCATCAATTGACGAGGCAGCATAGTTGAACTCGAAGTTAAATCGATTCAAGAACAGCACGTTTGTTCCTAACTCGAGTTCTTGGACCCTCGACGAGCGTAAGTTCCTATTCCCCAGCGCCACTTTTTGAGGCACGCCACCAGCAATGCTGAATGTCTCATACTGTGCGGCAAATGGCGGACGCTGACCGGTTGTTCCAATAGTTGCGCGTATCTTCCACTCTTGAATGTTTGGAATTTGAACGTCTTGCGTGATGCGCCAAGAGCCACCGACGCGGAAGAAGTTTTGATAGCGTTGGTCTGCCCCGAAAAGCGATGTCCCATCGCGCCGTATGGATGCCTCGAGAATGTATTTTTCTTTGTAATCAAACATCGCGTTGAGGATGATATTTTCCGCGCGGACTTCCGTTGCTGACGATACAACATTCAGCGTCGTTCGGTCTAAGTTTTGGACTTGGAACAGATCTTCCACAGCAAAGCTACTCCCGCTCGTTTGGTCAAAGCGGGTGGTGTAGTTCTCGTATTGGTATCGCAGCGTTGCTTTCACGCTCACATCGCTGAACGTTCTGTTAAAGTAGAGCGAGCCTGTTCCAATCAATCCGTCCTCCAAGAAGTCGCTAATGGTCATACCACCGTTGGTATAGGCGGACATATTGGCGTTATATGTGCTTTTCTTGGTTGTTACCTGAAAGCCCTCGTTAGCACGGTCGTAAGAGAGTTGTGCTTCTGCACGGAGAAAATCTGCAAATTGGTAGCTCAGTAAAGCGTTTCCTAAGAACCGATTTCTGCGCACATCGAATCGCGTCTGGTTAAGCGAATACAGCGGGTTAATCGCGTTATTGCCCGATACGCCTTGCCTACCGGGTGCCGCCACTTGTCCCGGATATGCCCAGTAGGGCGAACCATCAGGATTGTTGATGTTCAAATCAAAATCTGGCTCGAGATACAAAATGCCGTAGAACGGTCCGCCCTGTTGGCGCTCCGTCGCATCTGGACCAGTTGAGTTAGCGTAGAACATTGACCCTGAAAGTTTCAGTTTGTCAATTCGATGGTCAATGTTCAAGCGAGCATTGTATCGTTGAAATGCAGGCGCTAATGGCAAAATGCCCGGCTGGTCAAACCGCTCGCCTGATGCCAGAAAGTTTGTGTTTTTCAGCGTCGAGCCGATAGAGGCATAGTTCGAGCTAACCACGAAATTTCTATAGAGTTCGGCTTGCTGATTTCGTGTGCCACCTAACGCTGCTGGATATGGATTGTCAAAAATTTGGTCGGCTTCGAACGTGCGCTGAATGCCAGGAGCTGTGGCGTTTCCATCTAAGAAGTTTCCGTTGTTATCTAATCTCCATCTGTGTGAGTTGTTGACAGGAAAGAACCTTTGTAAACTCGTCGATCCCCATTCACTTCGGAGCGTATATTCAGTTTTGTTTGGCGTATCGGCGCCACGCTTGGTGATAATCTGGACGACGCCGTTTGCCGCTTGCGAACCATACAGCGACGCTGCCGCAGCCCCTTTCAAAATTTCAATTGTCTCAATGTCGTTGACGTTAATGTCGGCCAAGTTTGTTCCGGGTGGCGTTAAAATACCATCAATGATGATAAGAGGCGTTGAGGTGCCTTGAATGTTGGTTACACCTCTCAGTCGAATTTCGGGGGCAGTGCCTGGTACGCCCGACGGCTGCACAATTTGCACACCGGCGACTTTTCCGCGCAGGGCTGTCGCAGCATCTGATGCAGGCACTTCTTTCAGCACTTGCTCGTCAATTTTCCCAACGGAAAAGGTGAGCAATTTTGTTGATGTGCCTTCGGCAACGCCGGTTACGATTACCTCTGATTGTAATTTTGCATCAATCTCCATGGTTATGTTAATTACCGTGCGGTCACCAATGTTCACCTCTTGCGTCTTGTATCCAATGTATCGGAACACAAGCGTGTTTCTGCCTTCGGGCACACTGATTTTGTAGCCGCCGTTTATGTCGGTAACAGTTCCAATCGAGGTGCCTTTGACAACCACTGATGCGCCAATGAGCGCGGAATTGTCTTCCGCAGCTTTCACATTTCCAGTGACGGTTCGCTCTTGAGCGCGTAGAGGCGCGCTAAACGCAATCATCAATAGCAGTAGCACCCTGCCCGCCCTAAGCGATGCTCTAAATGACTTGTAAAAAATATCAATAAACATTGCTTCTCCTCTGTTAAGGTTTGTTTGCTTTGTTGTGTTTCTGATAGCGTGCCATACCCTTTGATGATTTTAATCATGAAAAGTAGGCTTGTTCTGGTAGTGTTAGATAAAACAATCATTGGAAAATTACAAACTTTCCACGCCCTTCCTGTGGAGATACTTTTAGCAAATGATGTTTTTTTTCAACGCAATTGTTGCTAATATCTGCCATTACTTATCTGTGCCTGAACATAATCCGTCCGACTATGAAGAAGACCGTCCTGCTCCTCATCGCCTTATTTATGCTTGCTTCAAGCGACTTATGCTCGCAAACCATCAATTCTGCTGAGCCACAAGGTCGATTAATCATTAGGCTTGTTGCGCCGTCGCTCAACCTGACGCAGCGAGACCAAATCATGCAACGGATTCAAGCACGATTCGGCGATGTCGGGGGAATGTTTGAGCAAGGCTCAGTTAACGATACAAACAACACGTATCTGACGATTGTTATTACGCCGACGCGTGTGTCGGCGACGACAGGCTCTTCCAGTAACAATGCACGAAGCGGACGAATTCTTTCTAATACACAAGACTATCTGACCATGCCGTTCAACGCGTCAACAAATCCAAATTCATTTTACGACATCATGCTCTCGTTCAAGTCGGGCGAGCGCGGGTCTCGCTTTATCTCCCGCTCCGAATCGCACGATTTTGCCCGATACAACTCTTCAAGTTTAAGCGGACTCGGCAGGTTAGAGTGGTCGGCGATGCTCTCGGCAGTCAACGGCGCAGACCAATTCATTGCCGATGCGATATACGCGTCCTTTCAGCAAAATATGTCCGTTCTATCTCAATCCCCAGGTGGGAATGAAGAGTGAGCTAAAAGAAGTCATGTGGCAATTTGGTTACTCTGCCTTTCTTACAGCCTTTTGGTCGAGATGCTCCTGTAGGTCGTTCATAAGTTGCTGCACATTCACCAGCAGTTGAATCCGTCGCTGACGGTCTGCCGTCGCCGCAAGGTCTGAAACAGCGCCACGTAGCAGGTTGTCCTCCAAGACAGACAGTTCGTTGGCTATGTCTGAAATCTGCGCGACGATGTTGTCAGCGATTGGGTCTCTCAACACTCGAATCTCATCTTTAAGCAATCTTGCTACACAAAGAATGTTCACCTCTGTCAATCGGCGCATCAACAGCGTTTGCTTGTTGCACTCAACCGTGTTGAGCGAATTGATGGGACTTGGTGGTGTGGAGGGCAAGAATGTTGTCGGCGCAGAGACGCTAATGATTTTCGTTGCCAGCGCATTTTTGCCTCGTAACGCAAGCTGCTTGCTGTCTCGAATTGCCTCCTTGTATTCGGGCGTTTCTGCTTCTACCACCAGTTCTGGCGCCGCATACACATACAGCGAATCTTCAAACTTTGCAGTTCGTCTCGTCTTTTTTCCCGGCTTCAAGCCTAATTTCCTTGCTAATACGGCGTCGGCAATGCCATCGCTTTTTTCTCCCATTTCAGTCTTGATAACGCCGCGCAAAAAATATGCATCGGCATAGCCCGGACGAAATTTCAACGCTTTGTTCAAATCGGCAAGCGCGTTGGCATATTGCTTTAATTCCCGATAGACATTCGCGCGTTGATAATATGTTTCCGCCGATTCTTGCAACGAGAGCGATGCGGTGAAGTCTTCCAACGCGGCGGCAGGATTGCCTATGTCCGCTTTAACGAAGCCACGATAAAAATATGCCGTGCTCGATTCGGGCAAGCGCTTAACAACCTCGTCAAAGTCTTCTAACGCCGATTGCAACTCGTTGATTGCCAAACGACTTCTGCCTCGCTGAAAGTAAAAGTCAGTGTTGTTTGGATTAAGGAGAATCGCTTTTGTGAAATCAATGTTGGCGCGCCCATTTTGCAGCATTTCTTGCCTCAACAGCCCGCGATAGTAATAGCCTTCCGCAACGCTGGGCGCCACCGCAATGGCTTTGGAGTAGTCGCTAAGTGCGCCGGTCGTATCCTGAAAGTAAATTAGGCTTGTGTAGCCTTTTTGAATCCACGCCTGCCAATACGCTGTGTCCTTTGCAACCGCTTTGTTGAAAGCAACCAATGCTGCGGCGTAGTCACCTTTCTCAATGGCGGTTATGCCTGTCGCATAAAGTTCCTCTGGGGTTTGAGCGCTTAGGCTGTTCGTATAGACTACAACACAAACGAGCAGAATGTTCTTCCGTATGTTCATGGGTTGTTCCCTTTGAAGTTGGCGGGATAACATAAAAACGGCGCCCCGAATTATCGAGACGCCGTTTTGTTTGTCGTGGTTCTCAATCGCTACAAAATCGAGTTTCCGACCAGTGTGGAGACGAGCGCGTCGTTATCGGCAGGCACATCGGGGCGGCGTTGGCGCTCGTTGAGCGGATACGAGAATCGGAGAGGCGCTCTGCCGCCGCCGTCGTCGCGTCTTGGCAGCGTGTTGGTTCGGCGCATATCATGATAAGCCTGTCCTTCAAGGAAGAGCGCGATATACTTTTGACGCAGAATTTCTCGCACCACATCGAGCTGGGCAACGGTTCCGCCGTAGTTGCCTAATCCGCCAGCGGCTCTGAACCCGTTGAGCAATATCACTGCGGAGTCAAGCTGTCCTGTGCGCGCTTGACATTCGGCACGAATGAATGAATTTTCTAAGGCGCTCAAGATGGGGAAACTCGTGCCGATATTGCCGTAACCACCTGTCGCTCGGCTCAGAAATGCCGCGCCTGCTGGCGAGCGTTCCGATGAGTCGCGTTGTGTTGCGCCAGTGCGCGCCGAAAACCGAACAGGGACGTATGCAAACCCGAAGAACGAGCCTCTGGCAGGCGATGATGTTGGAGCCTCGAAATACCGCGCAATTCGGGTATCTACTTTTCCGTCGTCGCCTGTTGCTCTTGTCAGTGAATTGGCTCTTACAGGATCAATGTTTTGCAAGATGTCCATGAAATACTTATCGGCGCGCGTTGGAAAGCCTTGCTCGTTGGTTGCAAATGTGCCGAAGTTCGCTTGCTCGTTAGGGTTAGACGCATTGGCAATTGCGCGCACGCTTGGAGTTGCACCAGCGAGTCCGGCGTTTGCGTTCGTCAAAGCGGCCGCGTAGTTTTTCACATGCAAGAAAAATCGCGCTTTGAGCGAGCGAGAGGCAGCAATCCAGTTCGTGCGGTTGCCTGAATAAATTAGGTCTTGCGTCAAGGTTACTGTTCCTGCGGTGAAGCGCGCAATTGCCGAGTCCAAGTTGGCTTGCGCGGTCGCGTAGGCTTCCGCTTGGCTAACAAACGGCGGCGCGTTGAAGCGATTGGTGAAGTCGTCCGCGTCGGCAAGGCTTTGAATCGGAATGGATCCGAACAGCGCCGCAAGTTCTCCTAACGCCAATGCCTTATACCAAAAGGCGATGCCCATGTAGGTGTTGCGCAATTCGTTTGGCATTGACACATTGGGCGCGATGCGCAAAATGTCGTTGGCTAGTTTGACGACTTGGAATCCGCTCAACCAAATGCCGTTGTATTCCTGCGATGTTGACTCAACATAGTCGTTCCATTGCAAAATTTGCGCCCGCCCGTCGGCATTGATGATTTGCCATGTCCAAATTGATGAAAACATCGCACGGTCGCCGGAATAAAAATCTCCAGCACCGGAAATCAACCCCACGGTCAGCGCGTTGAGTCCGTCGATTGTTCCAATAACCGCTTCGTTTGGCGCATTTGGCGAGTTATTCAAATTCGGGTCGATATTGCAACCGCTTTGTACCCAAAGGCTTACCGTTACCAGAACGGCGAGCGCGCTTAGTTTCAAGAGATGCTTGGATTTCATAGTGTTTGATATAAAAAAATTAGTTAGTAAACTTCTGCATGACAGTTTCATTGACCTTAGTAAGTCAATTGAAGACCGAAACGCAGCGTGCGAACTTGTGCAAATTGGAACCAGTCAATGCCTCTCGCATTTTGGTTGCCGAAAGAGTTCACTTCCGGGTCATAGCCTGTGTATTGGCTGAAGAATGTCGCCAGATTGCGACCAGAGAAAATGAACGAGAGTTGACCAATTCCAAAATCTTTCAAGATGTCCGAGTTATACTGAATAGACACGTCGCGCAGTCTCAAGAAACTGCCATCTTGGATGTGCGGCTCAGCAATCACGAACCCGCTTAGAAAGCCGCGATACAGCGTCGTCATTTGCACTTGTTGTCCGGGCTGATAGGTAACGCCGAAGGAACTAAGCGGCGATGTGCGGTTCGGGTCAACAATGATAGGCCGACCTTCAAATGTTGCAGGCTGCTCTCGGTCTCTCGTTGCTCCCCACGTGCCGAAGTTAATCAAGCCGCCCTGCGTTCCATTAAAGACTCGGTTGCCAAAGATGCCGTCGAACAAGATGCTAACGGAGAGGTTCTTGAAGATTCTAAAGTCGTTGCGAACCGAGAGCGTATAGGCAGGAAATGGATTGGCGAATCCGAAAATCGGTTGTCCGTCTTGCACAGGTGCGCCAACCAGCCCAGTTATTGCGCCGTTGTTCGCCACATCAAACGACCCAAACGCGCCAGCAGTTACCAACCGTGAGTTCGGCGAGTTCGGCGCGACACTGATGACTCTGCCGTCAGAGTTGCGTTGCATCAGTCCATTCGGGCCAACTTGAACCCACGTTTGACCAGAACGAACGACCTCGCCGTTTTGGTCGCGAAGCCAGCCTGTTACTTGGAGCGCGCCAAAAGGTTGCCCTTCGTTGATGAATGCCGCTGACCCTGCAAAGCCGCCCAGTAAAATTGGTGCTGCACCAGAGAGCGAGTTTACAACATTGTTCAAGCGCGCATAGTTAATTGTCGCATTCCAACTCAGCTCGGGCGTATTGATGATATTGCCTTGAATAGACAACTCAAATCCGCTGTTAGTCATTGACGCTGCGTTTCTTAACACCGAGTTATACCCGGTTGATGCAGGTACTGGGAAGAGAACGATAATGTCGAAGACATTCGTTACAAAGTAGTTTGCTTCCACATTGATGCGGTTGTTCCAGAATCCCAAGTTAATGCCGAGTTCACGTTCAATCAGCCGTTCAGGCGTGATTGCCTGTGTTGCGCCGCCTGCTGTCGATGCGTTAATGCCAGTGTTTCCAAGTCGGTTTGCCCATGTTCCTCTGGCAAACGGTGGGGCTACGCCGCCGGAGCCATAGAGAAAGTTTGTCGCATATGGGTCGGGCTGAGTTGGCGAGCCAGACTCTCCGTAGGCCGCGCGAATAACCACATTGTCCAAAATGCCCTTCAAGCCTTCCATAAAACTCTCTTGTGTGAGGTTGTATGAAAAACTGGCCTTCGGGAAAAAGGCAAACGGCTGGTTCGTACCGAATGCTGATGAGCCATCACGACGAACACTCGCCGTAACTGCCAAACGATCGAAAATGTCGGCGGTGAGTTGAACGAACTGCCCCACCAAACGCGACTCCACCGCTGCCGACGATGCTACCTGCGTTGCACCCGAGTTTAATTGGCTGAAGAACGGTGAAATATCTGATGTTGAGGCTCCAATCAAATCACGTCGCAATGAAATGGATTGACCGCCAAGAACCAACGTAGCTTTAATATCCTTCGTGAAGTTGTATTTCACTGTCGCCGAGACTTCCAAATTTAACTGGTTGTCGAAGCGTGGGTCGGAGAGCACAGCGCCTGTTCCTGCCGGACCAAAGTTTGCGTCTCTTGCGCCCCGTGCCAAAGTGTATGTATTGGTTTGGTCATATCGGTCGACACCCAATTGTCCTCTAACCCCGGCGAAAAATCCCGATGCCGCATCCTGGTAAATATCCCACGAGAGCGTCGAGTTGTGAATAAACCGAGATAAGCGCGACACATAGGAGTTGTTCTCTTGAGTCCAAATCGGGTTATCATACGCCGCGTAGCGCCGCTGCGTGCCGTCCGGCTCTAAGGTGCGCGTGTTATCAAAATCTGGCGGCGTGCGCAATGCACTCAGATAGATGCCAGAGATGCTGTTTCCAACGGTCGGAATTAGCGTTTGAGAGGTGATGTAGTTATTTGATGTGCTGTATCGGACGCCCGGCAAGAGCGTAAATCCAACGTTGGCACGGAAATTATTTCTGTTCAAATCAGAGTTGCGAAACACTCCTTGATTTTGGTCAAATGTTCCACCGACGTAGTAGTCAAAGAACGACGTTGCTCCCGAGACACTCGCGGTTTGTTGCAGCGTATTCGGGGTGCGAAAAATCCCATTAAGTTGGTCGAAGGTTTGCGCGCCAGCAGGAAGTCTTGGTCCCCAAGAGAGAGTTACACCAGGAGTGCCTCTGGTTTGACCTGCACGAGGCTCTTGATAAGCGTTAGTCCCACCTACGCCGTTAATGCCTTGTCCATACTCTTTTTGTAAATCAATAGAGCCAAGCGGGCTTGCCGTTTCGTAGAATCCTGCGGCACTGATTTTAGTTGGTCTCTCGGTGCTGTTGTATTTGCCTTTCTTGGTCGTGATGATAATAACGCCGTTGCCTGCGACTGCGCCGTAAATTGCCGCCGCCGCAGGACCTTTCAACACTTCCATTGACTCAATATCCTGCGGGTTAATATCAATCGCGCGTGCGCCAGCATCAACGGCAGGCGTGTTTGGGCTTGTCTGCTGGTTGTCAATGATGACGCCATCAACGATATACACAGGCTCCGATGAACCGCGTGCGGACTTCGGTCCACGAATGGTGATAAAGGTCGAGCCGCCCGGCACGCCTGAGCCGCGCGTAACTTGAATGCCTGTTACTTGTCCAGATAAACCGTCAATCGCAGCCGGCGTGGCAATATTGTTAATCCGCTCGCCCGACACGGTTCCGACCGCTGCGCCTAATTTGCTTCTATCTACTTCGCCCGAAAGACCCAATACAACGACTTCGTCGCCTTGCGTCGCACGAACCTTAATCTCAAAGTTTACCGTCACAGTTTGGTTTGCTTCGACTGTTACAGTTTGCTTTTTGGTTTCATAGCCAACCAATTTTACCTCTATCGTGTGGGTTCCGACAGGTGCCTTGAAATTATACTCACCATTGATATTCGTAACACTACCGATTCTCAGCGCTGGAACGGACACGATTGCGCCCGGCAGCGCTTCCTTCGTTTCCGCATCAATCACTTTACCTTGAATCGTTTGCGCCTGAGAGGCTTGTTGAGCAACGGCAAATTGAGCCATTAACATCAGCGACAAGATTGACCCTGCACCTATGGCGGCAAGATGTCGCAGGTGTAAAATTGCCCTTGCCCGAATGTTTACTACACTGAAAAGTTTAGGCATGGTGTTCTGTTGTTTTGTTGTTTGAAAAAGTTCACAGTTGCATCTTGTAGCGACGCAGTCCCAAATAAGTAAGAGTTTATTTGATGTTGTTGATAGAAGCGCCCATGCAGAACGCATACACGAATGTAGCACT
>JPGV01000025.1 GCA_000724175.1 [Candidatus Thermochlorobacteriaceae] bacterium GBChlB
CTATTGTTGTCAGCATTCCAGTTGTGTTGCTCTTTGTGGCACTCTCGCGCTATTTGGTGAGCGGGTTAACTTTGGGCAGCGTGAAAGAATAAAAATATAGATTGATTTGTATAATTCGTTCTGAATTAACAACTTAAATGTTAAGCATCGTTCATTTTTATCTGCCTATACCCTGTGATAAACTTAAAGAAAATATTCCTTTTCAGGTATCCGAGTTTAGCTAAAAAAGCTCATTTCAATGAAGAGCAGGGAATTTTGACAATTGAAATTTTATTTAAGAATCCGAGGTATTCTGTATGGCTAAAACAAGAAAATAAAGGATGTATTGTTGGAATAAACTTTCTTCATAATCATTTTGATTTAGAAAGTGAAGAAGAAAATCTTGAAAATATGTTTTCTTATTTTGAAGAAATAGTAAATGACAAAATTGTTGCCATAGGAAACAAAAAAAATAATGAAAATTATATTATTGCAACTTTAGACAGAGATTTAGGAATATCTAAGTATCTAAACATGCCAAACATTGAAATTTGCTCTTTTAATGAAAATATTAAGTAAAAAAATGAATCTCTTATCGCTTTTTCAAATCGAGCTGATTAAAACGTCGCGCCGCGCTGCGTATTGGGTGGCAGCGGGCGTTTTTACGCTCTTTGCTGTTTTACTCCTAACGGTTATTCTTAGGGTGACGGACGGCGTCAATATCAACAACCAGCGTGTTGGCTTGGAACTGCCGCAAAGCTGGTCGCAAATGCTCGGCATGTTCAAGCAGTTTAGCACGATTTACCTTCCCATCACCGTCATTATTCTCGCCGCCAGCGAATTTACCTTCAAGACCGCTCGGCAGAACGTCATTGATGGGCTGTCCAAAGAGGCCTTTTTTACCTCTAAGGTAATTCTCGTGCTTTATTCTGCCCTAACGTATTTTTTTATCTTTTTTATCACCGTTTTGATTTTTGGATACATCGGCACAGAAAAAAAAGAAAATGCTGAAGCCCTGATTCGCGCCTCCGAGTGGCAACTCTTCGGAATGTATTTCATCGTCCTCGTCGGCTACGGCGCAATCGCGTTGTTCTTTGCATTTGTTACGCGGAGTTCTGGCTCTGGGCTTGCCTTTGCGCTGCTCTATACGCTCATCATTGAAAACTTACTTGGTCTTGCAATGGGCTTAAGTGATACACTAAAATCGTTTGTAAAGTATCTGCCAACAAAAGTGCTGGACGAACTGCTCAATCCGCTTCGTTACGATAACGACAAACTGACAACGCTGAAAGAAAACATTGAGAAAGCCAAAGAAGCAGGGCAGACGATTCCCGACCAAGTCATGCAGATGCTCCCCGCAAACGAGACGCCGCAGGCGCTGGTGCTTGCCTTGCTCTATATCGCAGCGTTGCTTGGCGCGACCTATCTCATTTTCAAACGCCGCGATTTATGACGATTCACCAATGGAGAATACTTTTGGCGCATTTCTCATCGTGATGGGCTTTGGCGCGGCGTGGCAGTTTTTTCCGCAGTTGCCCGACCGCGTGGCAATTCGCGCTGCAATTGGCGCGATTGTTTTAAATGTGTTTCTTCCTGCGCTCTCGTTTCACGTGCTTTACAATGCGCCGCTCAACGAAGAGCTGTGGATAGTGCCAACCGTGTCCGTCGTCGTCTGTCTCTCGACGCTTGCCGTTGCATGGGTGATATATGAAAGCTGGTTCAAGGCATCGCAAGGGAAATTCACGAAAGCGTCGTTCGGCGCAATGTTGCTTGGCGCAGCGTGGTGTAACGCGACATATTTGGGATTGCCGACGGTAACGCTGCTCTTGGGAGACGCCTATGCCCGCGTGCCGATTCTCTATGACTTGCTCGCTATTACGCCGTTGCTGCTGACGCTCGGCGCAAGCGTGGGCGCATACTACGGCGAGACACATGAACAGAGTAATTTGGCGTCGGCAGCGCGGTCTATTTTAAAATTGCCGCCGCTTTGGGCTGCGGTCGCGGGGGTGTTGCTCAATGCGTTACATGTGCCACTGCCGCAAGTATTTTTAAATGCGTGTAAAATCGCAGGGAGCGCTGTGGCGCCCGTGATGATATTTTCCGTTGGATTAGCGCTACGCTTTTCAAGCCTAAATACGGTCGTTTGGATTGTTCCAGCAGTGGGGTTGAAATTACTCTTCGCGCCGACGGTCGCTTATTTTACCGCGCGACTATTGGGACTTTCAGGCGATGCCTTTGCGGCGACGCTTCTTGAAGCCGCTATGCCCACAATGGTCTTGACGATGGTCGTTGCCGATAAATACAAATTAGATTCAGAACTCTTGGCACAAACCATCGCGGTCTCGACCGTCTTGTCGTTCATCACGATCCCGTTTCTGTGGAACTTTTTGAAAAGTTGACAAAATGTATCTTTCAAAAAAACATCACTGAAAAAGTATGGCATTGTTGGAGGTCGGCGCAACAGCGCCCGGGTTTAAATCCATTGACCAGAACGGCGAGCCGATTTCGCTGACGGAGTTCAAGGGCAAAAAAGTCGTGCTGTATTTTTATCCGAAAGACGATACGCCGGGCTGCACCAAAGAAGCCTGCGCGTTCCGCGATAATTTTCCGAAGTTCAAAAAACTGAATGTGGAAGTCTTAGGCGTGAGCGTCGATGACCAAAAAAAGCATCAAAAATTTGCAGAAAAGTTCGACCTGCCGTTTCGATTGGTTGTCGATGACGAAAAGAAAATCGTGCAAGACTACGGCGTTTGGGGCGAAAAAAGCATGTATGGAAAAAAATACTTCGGCACGAACCGCGTAACGTATCTCATTGATGAAACTGGGAAAATCGAGCATGTCTTTCCAAAGGTCAAGCCAGAGACACACGCGGAAGAAATTTTGGCATTGTTGAAAAAATAAATCAGGCGCAACGCTGCCATTTCATCATTGAGACCCGCTCGACCGAATGCGCGTTGCGCCGACGTTGGAACGCAGCTGGACGGTCGTAAGCAGAGACAAAACCTTCGATCGTTACGGCGTGAAACGTTTTTGGTAAGCATCAAAGAATGATTTTAGGAAAAAAACTCGTCGTTGTTCTGCCCGCCTACAACGCTGCCAAAACGTTAGAACAAACTTACAACGAAATTCCATTCGACGTCGTCGACGATGTCGTTCTGGTGGACGATGCCAGCAAAGACGATACGGCAACGCTTGCCCAACGCATCGGCATTGCGCATGTCATTCGGCACGAGAAAAACAAGGGCTACGGTGGCAATCAAAAAACCTGTTACGACAAAGCTCTGTCGCTCGGCGCGGACATTGTGGTGATGCTGCACCCTGACTATCAATACACGCCGAAGTTGATTGCGCCAATGGCGGGCATCATTGCAAACGAGGTGTATCCGTGCGTATTGGGGTCGCGTATTTTGGGCGGCGGCGCGCGCAAGGGCGGAATGCCGCTCTACAAATACATTTCAAATCGAGCGCTCACCTTCGTGCAAAACGTGTTGATGGGACAAAAACTCTCGGAGTATCATACAGGCTATCGAGCGTTTTCAAAAGATGTGCTGCAGACGGTGAATTATCATGCGAACTCCGACGATTTTGTGTTTGACAACGAAATGCTGGCGCAAATTTGTTTCGCTGGATTTCAAATCGCCGAAGTTACTTGCCCGACGAAATACTTTCCGGAGGCGTCGTCCATCAATTTTCAGCGCAGCGTCAAATACGGCTTTGGTGTCTTGCGCGTCTCGCTCTCGTTTTTTCTGCAAAAACTCGGCGCAGGGAAATTTAAGCTGTTTGACCCAAAAACCTAACGGCGGTGCTTAGCCCTGAAAACGGCAAGCACCCGTTCAGAGAATTTCATATCCAAGAGTGATATAAAAATTTCTGCCACGACCGGGCAAGTTGTTGATGCTAAAATGTTCGTGATAACGAGCATCAAAAAGATTTTCAATTCCAAAGCGCGCACTCAGATGCGCAAAGGGTTGAACACCGAACCGCACATCAAAGACAATCCACGCCGGCGTAACATCTTCAACTAAAATGGCCTGCGCGACTCGAGTTTGTTGGAGCGCAAACCGCGTTGCAAGTTCAAGTTGCCAAGCGTTCTGGCGCATGGTCGCTCGCACATTTCCCGAAAGCGGGGGCATAAACGGCAACGGCTCGCCAAGCTGAAGCGATTCGCCGAATTGATAAGCCAGCGTTGCCGCTGCATCGACCGTCTCCGAGATGGCAAGTTGAGCGCTGGTTTCAACGCCGGCAATCACAGCGCTGCCCATATTCTGATAGCGTCTGAACGCCTGAGAAAACTGCCGATTGTTCGGATTCGCGTTGATGAATGTTAGTCCGGCAATGTAGTTGTCGAACTGCGTATAAAACAGTTTAGCTTTAAGGCTGCTGGCGCCGCTCCGATGTTCAAAAGCAAGTTCGGTTTGCCAACTTCGCTCTGGCTCTAAGTTCGGATTGCCGATGTAGATGGAATTATCGAGCGGGTTATAGAGGTAAAACCCGTAGTTTTCAATGTAGGTGGGCGCCCGCGAAGCGCGCGCAACAGAGACGGAAATTTTTTCCTGCTCGCTCAGTTGCCAGCCGCCTTCGACAATCAGACTGGCGAGAAGATAATTCAAACGAAATGATGCTGACGAGACATAGCCTTGAAACTGTCGTTTGGAAAGTTCGTCGGCGGCGTCGCGCTGAAGCAAATCAAGCCGACCGTTTGCGCGCAGCGTCAGGCGTGGCGAAATAAAGCGAGTGTAATCGACACTGATGCCTGCGTTCCATGTGGTTAGGTCGCCGAGATTGACAAGATACATCGGCGCAACATCGGGAAAGATGCTTCGCATTTCCATATCGGCGAAGGCGTTGACATGATGCGCATCGAGCGTGACTTTAAACAAGTCGGCAGCGCCGAGAATGGTCGCGTTCAGCAGCAACCCGCTGGTGCGGTTATCGCCATACATCGGCATAAACATATCTGGCATAATCACGCGCTCTCGAATTTCGCGAACCGTCCGCGAATAATCGTCCATCCAGTGCAAGACTTGATTGGTATAAACTTTCACGCTCAGGAGCGGCAGCCAGTCGGCAAGCGCACGCGCTTCATAATCAAGGCTGAAAATATGGGCGTCGGTGCGCGTGGCGTCCATAATCAGCGCGGGATACCCGATGTTGCGCGCAAAGTCGCCAATGTATGAGGCTGAAAACTTGTGCGTGCCAAACGCTTTGACAAGATTAAACTTGACATTCTCTTTCGAGTAGCCGGAATTTAAAATCCGCTCGCCGAGTCCAGCATAAAAATCGCCGGAGCGCTTGACCGAAAACGACCCGCGCATTGCCCAGCCGACAAGCGAGTGCGGCGCAAGATTGACGTCACCGCGCGCCCGAAATAAGCCCGAGACCGCCTCATAGCCTGTCTCGAGTTTTCCGAAGAACGCACGCTCTAAATCAGGCTTGGTGGTTACAAAGTTCAACGAACCGCCGATGGTTTGAGCAAACGATAAATCTTTTGCGCCCGCAGCCACATCGAGTTTTTCAATGTTCTCAATTTCAAGATACGCTGTTACCGGGTCCATTCTATCTACGCACGCCGAGTGCATCTTCATGCCGTCAATCGTTACGGCGATTTGTCCGCCGCTCATACCGCGAATCATTGGTTCTTGTGCAAAGTTTGCTCGGCGCATCAGTTGCACGCTTTGCGAGAGCGAGAGGGCGTCGTCCGTCGAGTTCAGTGTCCGCATTCGCTCTTGAAACGAGACATCGCCATAGACGACAATTTCTTCGCTCAAAACAAGCGGCGCTGAAAGCGAATCGCGTGTCGATGCCATCTTCGCGCGTCGTTGCAGCGAATCGACGACTGCGCCGGACTGCGCAGCGGCGTCAAACATTGCCGCAAAAAAACAAACGGTGAGAATTACTTTTTTAACCATTGTGCGCCTCCGGGTTCATAAGATGAAAAAGAAAAACGTGCGCCCAATCTCGGAGCCACCTCTGGTGCACCAAACATCAATTCGCCAATCGCCTTTCATATTGAATCCGATGCGTCCTCTGTATGCGCCGTTCTGGGTATGACGCGGGTTTTCGTTGCCTTCCGAGCCATGCCCCATTGACGGCATTAAGGTCTCGAAGACGACGGTAAAATCCGAAACGGGGAAATACTGAGCGACGAGGTTATCGCCGTCGCGTGTGAGCCGCTCTTGGTAGATAAACCAAAGAAAATCTTGCACACCAACCTGCGGATATTGCGGCTCTGAAAAAAACAAGAAATATCGTTTGGAATCTGTGCCGCTCATTTCTGCGCAACGCCACGAAGAACCAACAGACCGAACAAAGCCGACGCTGTCGATGCGGTCGTGTCGTTTAAACCGAATGGAGAAATTCCAAAGGGCAGCGCGCGGCAGGAAAACAAAACTCCGAAGTTTGCCCTCAACGGCAGTTGCCGCAGTGGTCGGCGCAATAAACAGCGTGTCTGACGCAAGCGAGGCGTTGACGGTGAGTTCATCGGGCGTAATGCGCTCGCCAGTCGCTGCATCGCGTAACTCGATGTCCAAAGCAACTGTGCCTGTGCGTAATGAATCGGCGGCGATAATGCTGACCGCGACGCCGTTCCGTTGAGCATCATAGACCGGAATAGAAACGGGCTGTGGCTCTGCGTCCGCGCGTAAGGGATTGTTTCGATAGGTTTGGCAGCCTATCATGCTCATAAACAGCAGCGTGACAAAAAACTGTGCTGACCAGCGGCACGTGTTATCGGCGACGGTGCGTTTGCAAAAACGATTCATCAGTCAAGGAGTTAAGAAAATTAACAAGGTCTTGTTTTTCCTGTTCTGTCAGCCCAAGTGGTTTGATGAGCGGATGTTGGTTGGGCGATTTCAGCCCGCCGCGATTGTAATGATCAATCACATCGTGCAGGGTCGGGAGCGAGCCATCATGAAAATACGGCGCGGTAAGCCCAACATTGCGCAGCGTCGGTGTTTTGAATTTGCCCTTGTCGCTGTCAAGAAACGTCATGGAATATCGACCAAGGTCGAGGTAGGTGCGTTGGCTGCCGTTGTCATGAAAGGCATTTGTCGTGAAATTGAATCCGCCGTGGCATTGAGAACAGTTGGTTCGCTCGCTGAAAAAAAGGCGCATGCCGCGTTGCTCGGAGTCGTTGAGCGTGGCGGCGCCCCGTTGAAATCGGTCGTAGCGTGAGTCGCCTGAAATCAAGGTGCGTTCAAACGACGCAATCGCATCAAGAATGTGCAGAAGCGTCGGCGGGCTTTGAAAGGCATCGTAAAACAATCGCCGATACGACTCGTCCGCGTTGAGCCAAGCGATAATCTCGGCGATATGTCCGTTCATTTCATCTTCATTCTCGATGGCGGAAATAGCTTGTGCTTCAAGCGTTTGCGCGCCGCCCGACCAAAAGTAAAGCCCGTTATAGGCGACGTTCGTCAGCGAGGGCGCGTTGCGCAGTCCGGCTGCGCCTGAAACGCCGACAGATGTCTGAAGCGTATCGCTGAACGCGCGCTCAGGCAAATGGCAGGAGCTACAGGAAATTTGACCGTTGCTTGAAAGCCGTCCTTCAAAAAATAAACGTCGGCCCAGCTCTACTTTCTTCACGCTGAGCGGATTGCTTGTCGGAATCGGCGGAGCGGGAAACCCTGGTGGCAACGATAAGAATAACGGCGCGTCTCGCTCCGGCGAAGGTTCATTCGGCAACTTGCATGCCGCAAGCGACAGCAGCACAAACCAGCTCACGACCGCCTGCAGATAAGGCAAGCGGTCGTGATGGCACAGACTCTTGAACATCATGGTCTGAATCTGAATGCGTTGGCGGTGCGTTGGTTATCGCGGAACTGCTCTCCGAGTCGACGGTCGTTCGGGAACAGCGCGGGATTTCGAATCACCATGCAGTTCGGCGCAGTCGCCAAATCAATGCCAGCGAAAAACCGCGCGTAGTCGACTTGAACCGAAATGACATTGGTTTCCCCAGCGCGAATTTCAAACGGCTGCGAGAGCGTGATGCTCGACGCAAAGTCTGTCGGTCCGCCGATGTGGTAGAAAAATCGAGTATTCGGCGCGCCAGTGCCAGCCGGCGAGTTGTCGTAGAAACCCTCGACGCGCGTGAAAATGTAACCGCTGTTCCACGACCACCAGTTGCTTGGTTCAGGTGAGCTTGTCCGTGCCAAGGAATGTGTCGGACGCAGTCGCGCTGCTTCCAGTGCATCGATTCGGTTGAGTTGGTCGTTGAGTCCAACCGTAAAGCGAATGGCTTTGTATCGTCCCGTCAAGGCGGTTCCTAACGCGGCGTCTCGATTGCCAGCGTCGTGACGGAACAAAATAATTTTATCCGTGACGTTCAAAATTGCCGTATCGCCCGCGCCTCTAACAAAACGCACAGACAGCGGCTCGTCGGTAAAGCGAACCTCTTCGTTGTTTTCGCGGATGAGCGCAATGTCGCTGATGTAAATCCGTGCTTGGTTGAAGCGAGCGTTGCGCCCGTTGAGTTGAACGACCACATTTGTATCGAGAGCTTGCGAACCGATGACAGGCTCAAGGCGCAGCGACACCCGCTCGCTGGTTGGCGCCGGGTCGGTCGCGTTTCGAGAACAGGCAGAAATAAAAACAGATAGGCAGATAAAAACCGCCAAATAAACAGTGGATTTCATATTGATGATTGAAATTAGCGTTGAAAAAAAGACAATTCATAAACAAAGCGACTTGCCTTTGAAACGGCTGGGACGCGCAGAAGAACGTGAACTCTCTACAACAACGTCCAGAGACGTGCTAATACTCAAAACGCCACGCGATTGGCGAGCAAAGACGAAAGCGTTTCAAAAGGAGGCGCCGAAAAATTGAGTATGGAGACTTATGCGGTTGTAGGTGGGCGAAAAACATCGCTGGAAAATCCTATCAGGAGAGAGGGCGAGTCAACCAAATTGAATGAGCGAGTAGCCTCGCAAAGAACAAAAAGAACAAAATGGTTTTGAATAAACTCATTGATTTCCGGGAACCGAAGTTCAGACTTGACGACATCGGATTTTTGTATCGGTGCGTCTTCATCAATCGAGTTGATATGACATTTGCCGTTACACTGGTCGTTCTCTGGATTGACGCAATACTGTTCGGCAATTACATCTTCAAAGGCGAAGTAAACACTCCAAAGAAGAGGGGAACTGTTTGCATAACAAACAAACAGTGCGAGCGTGAGTATGTGAACAAACTGTTTCACGGAATACTGCTTAGGACTTCGCGGTCAATCTTTTTGCGACTGGTTTCCATTCCACTAATATACAAAATAGAAACTGCTTCCATGCTGGCGTCAATTGATGAGCGATGCGAATTGGAAATAGCGGACCTATCAGCATTATTTCAAAATCAGTCGGCGTTGCGGTCGCGCTGTCGCTGATGGCGCTTTGGACGCTCGCGCCGCTCTTTTTTGGCGCAAAGGGATTTTTAAAGAGGGATTTCTGACTCAAAATCCTAACGACGAAATTTACTCACACATTGAACCAATAACTTACTTTCATCACAATGCCGCGATTGCGAATGCCGAACACATTGGTATCGTAGTTGTCGGTATAAACCAAAAATACATCGCTCATTGGCGCAAACCGCCACTGCATACGCGCATTCAAATTCATGTTTTGAATCTGCGTGTTGTATTGAAGGAATGTCGTGATGAACAAATTTTGCGTCAGCGAAAGATCGAGCGTTGTACCAACGAGCGTCAGTGTCGCGCTCTCGTAAGGGGCAGGCAAGGTGATGAAGTTCTGTTGCAAGTTCACGCCAATCGAGCCAAACGGCTGAAAGCGATAGGCGGCGCGGGCGAGGTATTGCACGCGACTGCCGTTGAAATAGCTGCCGTAGAACGCATCACCGCCGAACGTAAACCGCTCCCGAATGTCGCTGCTGAACCAGCCGCCAATGAGGCGATAGTTGTAATCGCCGATGGGCAGAGGCGTGCGGTTGCGTCCCGTCGCGTCGAAGGGCGCGGTCAATCGCGTGAAAATGTCGTTGTAAAAAACGCCGGTCTCGACCGTGTTCTGAAAATTGAAAAAGTAAGCCACTTCTATCGTGCGGTCGAGCGTTTGCAAAAAGTCCTGCGAGCGATACATATCGCCGCGCATAAACAAGCCGTGATTGTTCAAAACGTCGGACTGCGGGTAAAAACGATATTCGCCGATGGGTTCAAATCGCCACACGCCTTTGCGCGGCACGAACCCGACTTCGGGATTGTAGTTCTGCCCGATGAACTCGTGATTCCACTCCAAACGAAATTCCGGCTGGTCGTAACGCAAAAAAAGCGCAGTCGCGTATTGAGAAGGTGTCGAGACGGGGGTGAAGTTGTGGTGGTAAAAAAGTTTGCCGAGCCAGCGGCTATCGTCAGAAATGAAATTGAAGTCCACGCCAGCGACGCGGTTGAAATTGTTGCCATCGACGCCGCCGAAATTGTTGCCTTGTCGATTGACGAAAATTGCCGAGATGTTCGAGCGCGCCAAAACCTGACGCTGCACGACCGCCACCGAGTAATTATTGCCCTTGTAGTTCAACGCGGCTTTATCGCCTGTTTGCATATTGAGCAGCCCGATGCGCCAGTCTTTATCGAGGTTGCCGCTCAGCCGCGCGCCTGCAATGATTGGAATTTGTTGTCCGTTGGAAAGCCCAATTTGGCGCGAGAAAAACGGGCGAATCCGCGAGAAGCCAAAGCTGGCAAACAGATCGGCGTTCTCTAAAAAAAACTGTCGCTGTTCGGGAAAAAAAATGCTGAACCGGTCGAGGTTGGTTACTTGGCGATCGACATTGACTTGCGAGAAGTCAGGGTTAAGCGTTACATCTAAATTAAGCGACGGCGTAACGGCGAATTTAATGTCGCCGCCCGCATTGAAGGTTGCGTTTGGAAAATTTCGGTTCAAATAGTCGGCGCTGTTGCTGCCGATGGTGTAGGGAATGAGCGAGATATTCGCGCCGGCGCTTTTCGGCGGTTCGTCCCACACGAGCGTCCCCATATAGGCGAGGTTCAACACGAAAAAGTTTCGAGGAATCGGAATCCACGACGAGCGCTCGTTTTGTTTGAGATTGTTCCGCGCGAAATTGATGCGCCACTCCGAGCCGTTGCTGTTGAAGCGAAGCGTGTTGAACGGAATTGCCATCTCTGCAATCCATTTGCCCGGCTCAATGCGCGTTTCGGAAATCCACTTGTTGTCCCAATTGAGCGAGACATTGTCTCCGTTGGCGATTAAGCCTTCGCCCTGTGCGCCGACTGGGCTGACGCGAAACGTGAAGCCCGATGTTTTGTTATTGAGCGCATCAATATAAACGCTGAAATTATCGCTCTCGTTGAAACTAAAATCGCGCCGAAGCGATTGGACGATGAACTCTTGTTCGTCGTCGTAACAAACGGCGGCGATGTAAAGATGGCTCTCGTCGTAGGTTACAAACGCTTCGGTTTTGGAGCGGGCGAGCGAGGTGTCGAACGGAAAATTTTGAAAAAAATCTTTGGCGGCGTCTGCCTCGCGCCACGACGTTTCATCGAGCTTGCCGTCGATGATGATTTTATCCGACGCGCGTTTCAGGCGCAAGCGGTAGGTCGCGCTCGAGTCGAGCGGTCTTGCCCAAAGCACCGACGACGTAACCCACATTAGAAAAAGAAAAACGGTAACTGAGCGCATCATAAAAAGCGAGTTGAAGGCGAAATCGCCGTTGAAACCGTGTCGGTGTCTGAGCGGGCGTCAAATCGTGTTGGAACATGGAGAGCATGCAAAACAGTTGAAAGATGCACGTTTGCGCTTCCCACTATCACGATGAAAACAAGGATTATTTGACCGACGCTTTTAAAAAAGCGGAAAATGCGTATTTTAACGAACCTCTTTGACAAAAGTTTTCGTAGTAACAAAAAACTTTCTCTGTAAAAGCCCTGTCAAGTTATGAGCGTCTTGTCGAGACTCATTCGCGTGTTGAAAGCTTATACGACCGTGCGCGGCGGCGCAGTGGATTTATCGGATACGCGCTGGGAGGACTTGCTCAAAGAAGCGGAGCGGCAATATAACCGCGCCCGAAAAAAAGCGTCGGAAGAGTTCAACGCGAGAAGGTCGTCGCAGCACAGCTACCAAAAAAAATCCTACCAAAACAGCGGCTACTCGTCCTACTCGAATTCGTCGTCTTCAACCTCAAGTTATCAGACCAGCAAAGACGCTAAACTTGCGGGCTACTACGCCAATCTCGAGGCGCCCTATGGCTCAGATTTGGAGACTGTGCGGCAAGCTTGGCGCAAGATGGTCGCAAAGTATCATCCCGATAAATTTTCGAGCGACCCTGAAAAACAAAAAATCGCTACTGAACTGACCAAAGGCATTAATCATGCTTACGAAGAATTATCCAAACATTTAAAGCAATCATTGTAACAACTACAACTTAAAACCATAGGAGAACATGCCATGGCAGCACATTTTGACAAAGTTAAAAATTACCTCTTGGACATGGATTTGAAGATTGTCAAAGAGGACGAGGCAGCGGAACTTGTCGTTGTCGAAGATGAAGAATACGGTATTAAAAATCTCGTTGTCGATTGCGAAAACCCAATCGTTATTTTGGAGCAACTGATTATGCCGGTTGCGAATGAAAGCATGGAGCTTTACAAACGGCTGCTGCAAATGAACCGCACGCTGGTTCACGGCGCGTTTGTGTTGAGCGAAGACGGCAAAAATATCATTTTCCGAGATACACTGCAGCTCGAAAATCTCGATGCCAATGAACTGCAAGCGTCGGTCGAGGCGCTCTCGCTCGCAATGGCGGAGCATAGTGCGGAACTCTTGAAATTTGCAAAGAACTAACAACATAAATTTGGAGGGCAAAAAATTATGGCTGGTCTGTTTAGAAGAATTTTCAGGGTGGCGCAGTCGGAGGCGCATTCGGTGGTCGATAAGCTCGAAGACCCGATTAAAATGACCGAACAAGGCATTCGTGAATTGCGTGAAGACTTGGCGAAGTCAATTCAAGCGTTGGCGCAGGTCAAAGCCGTTACGGTGCGCTTGAAGAAAGACGGCGAAGCGCAGCAGTTGCAAGCGGCGGAATACGAGCGCAAGGCAATGGCACTGTTGCAACGCGCTCAAAAAGGCGATATCGATATGGCAGAAGCCGAGCGACTTGCAACCGAAGCCTTAAACAAAAAAGAAGAGTTTGCTCAACGCGGCGCTCAACTTCTGAGCGACTATCAGAAGCAGCAAAAGCTCACCGACGATTTGCAAGCCAAAGTGCAAAAGTTGCAATCGACCATTACGCGCTACGAGAACGAAATGGTGACGCTGAAAGGTCGCGCCCGTGCTGCCGAAGCGACAAAGAAAATCAATCAACAGCTCTCTGGCGTCGATTCCTCTGGCACGGTCGCAATGCTTGAAAAAATGAAAGACCGCGTCAATCAAACCGAAGCCGAAGCCGAAGCCTACGGACAAATCGCTGATGCAACGACGAGCGTCGACGATCAAATCAACAAAGCGCTTTCCGCACCGTCCGCCTCTTCGACGTCTGATTCGCTCTTGGAGTTGAAGCGCAAAATGGGAATGTTGCCGCCTGCCGACGCGCCAAAGCCCGCTGACGCATAACCATAACTCAATGTGAATAGAAAACAAAACGGGCGGAGGTGTTCCGCCCGTTTGAGTTGACCTTTTGGCGATGGAGGACAGCTACGCTGCCGCTCCAACTTCCGCTGCGACTGCCGACGGGTCGTAGTTCAAATTCGGTGCCAGCCAGCGCTCGACCTCTTCGACCGACATCCCCTTGCGCGCGGCATAATCTTCTACTTGGTCTCTGCCAATTTTGCCCAATCCGAAATACACGGCTTCGGGATGTGCAAAATACATTCCCGATACAGATGCCGCAGGATACATCGCAAAGTTTTCGGTGAGGAAAATGCCCGTGTGTTTTTCCACTTGAAGCAGGTCGAACAGCAGGCGTTTTTCTGTGTGGTCGGGACACGCTGGATAGCCGGGCGCAGGACGAATGCCCTGATACTTTTCGTCAATAAGCGACTCGTTGTCAGTTGCTTCATTTGGCGCATATCCCCAATACTCAGTGCGGATTTTTTTGTGCAGCATTTCCGCAAAGGCTTCAGCGAGTCTATCGGCCAATGCCTTTGTCATGATGCTGTTGTAGTCGTCGTGCATGTCCTCAAATTCTTGAACGAGCCTCTCTATGCCGATACCGGCTGTTACTGCAAAGCCGCCGATGTAGTCGGCCAGCCCCGTCGATTTTGGCGCAATGTAATCGGCAAGCGCACGGTTAGCACGTTCAGCGCCTTTTTCATTTTGTTGGCGAAGCGTGTGAAAAGTTGTAAGGACATGTTCGCGCCATTCGTCGGCATAGACTTCAATATCGTCGCCAACAGAATTGGCAGGGAAGAGGCCGAATACCGCTTTCGCCGTTAGGGCGTTTTCCGCGATGATGCGGTCGAGCAGGCGGTTGGCGTCGTGAAAGAGTCTGGTGGCTTCTTCGCCGACGACCTCGTCGTGCAAGATGTTCGGATAGCGTCCGGCAAGTTGCCATGTCTGGAAGAACGGCGTCCAATCAATGTAGCCGCGCAGGTCGGCGAGCGGGACGCTGTCTAAAACAGTCAATCCAAGTTTCTTCGGCGTATAAAGGTCGGTCGGTTTCCACTCAATCGAGGTGCGGTTCTCGCGTGCCTCGTCAAGAGAGACATATTTGCGTGTAACTTTCTTTTTCAGGTAACTCTCGCGCAAGTCCGAATACTCGTCTTTGATTTGGGCGGCGTAGATGTCTTTTTGTTCGGGCGTAACAAGGCTTTGCACCACAGGCACGCTGCGCGACGCATCAAGCACATGAACCACCGCGCCCGAATAGTTCGGCGCGATTTTTACTGCTGTATGAATCTTCGATGTGGTTGCGCCGCCGATGAGCAACGGCACTGTGAATCCAAGCCGCTCCATTTCTTTTGCAACATGAACCATTTCATCAAGCGAGGGCGTAATCAAGCCCGATAGGCCAATGGCATCGACGTTTTCTTTTCGGGCGGTTTCCAAAATTTTTTCGGCGGGAACCATGACGCCCAAATCGATGACCTCGAAATTGTTGCACGCCAGCACCACGCCGACGATGTTCTTGCCGATGTCGTGAACATCGCCTTTCACGGTTGCCATTAAGACTTTCGCCGCCGCCTTCGCGTTGGGATTCTTGGCTTTTTCGGCTTCAATAAAGGGAATAAGGTGGGCGACAGATTTTTTCATCACGCGCGCCGATTTGACGACCTGCGGCAAAAACATTTTGCCTGCGCCGAAAAGGTCGCCAACGACATTCATGCCGTCCATCAGCGGACCTTCAATCACGGTGAGCGGCGTCGGATATTTCAACCGCGCCTCTTCGGTGTCTTCGACGACAAATGTATCAATGCCTTTGATGAGTGCGTGTTTCAGGCGTTCCTCGACCGAGCCTTTGCGCCATTCCTCTTCTTTGACATCGGCGGTTTTCGTTTCGGAGCGTTTCTTGAGCTCTTCGGCAAACTCGACCAGGCGTTCGGTGGCGTCTGGTCGTCGGTTGAGCAGCACGTCCTCGACACGCTCCAAGAGGTCTTTATCGATTTCTTCATAGACTTCAATCATGCCGGCGTTGACAATGCCCATGTCGAGACCAGCGCGAATGGCGTGATAGAGAAACGCCGAGTGCATGGCTTCGCGCACGGGATTGTTGCCTCTGAACGAAAATGAAATGTTCGAGACACCGCCAGAGACTTTCGCGTGCGGCAGATTTTCTTTAATCCACCGTGTCGCGTTGATGAAGTCCATGGCGTAGTTATTGTGTTCCTCAATGCCGGTTGCAACCGTGAGAATGTTCGGGTCGAAGATGATGTCCTCTGGCGGGAAGCCGACGTCTTTCGTGAGAATATCGTAGGCGCGCTTACAGATTTCAATCTTGCGCTCGAATGTGTCGGCTTGTCCGCGTTCATCAAACGCCATGACGACTGTCGCCGCGCCGTATTCCAAGACTTTTTTGGCTTGCTCTTTAAATTTTTCTTCGCCTTCTTTGAGCGAGATAGAATTGACAATCGCTTTGCCCTGCACGCACCGCAAGCCGGCTTCAATGACCGACCACTTCGAGGAGTCAATCATAATCGGCACGCGCGAGATGTCCGGCTCGGAGGCAATGAGGTTCAGAAACGTCGTCATGGCTGCTTCGGAATCGAGCATGCCTTCGTCCATGTTCACGTCAATGACCTGCGCGCCGTTCTCGACTTGCTGTCGCGCCACGCCGAGGGCTTCTTCATACTTTTGCTCCTTGATGAGCTTGGCGAATTTTGGCGACCCTGTTACGTTCGTGCGCTCGCCGATGTTGAGAAATCGCGTTTCGGGCGTTACAACGAGCGGCTCGAGACCGGAAAGCTGCATGAAGGTCGAGCGCGGCTGCGGGCGGCGCGGCTTGAAGCGCGCCGCAACGTCGGCGAAAGCCGCAATGTGGTCGGGCGTCGTGCCACAGCAGCCGCCGACGATATTGACGAAATGGTGTCTTGCAAAGTCCTCGAATTGCGCCGCCATATACTCGGGTGTCTCGTCGTATTCGCCAAAGGTGTTTGGCAAGCCCGCGTTGGGATACAAGCTGGTGTAGCACGAGGCGACTTTTGCAAGCGTCTCGATAAATGGTCGCATTTGCGCCGAGCCTAACGCACAGTTTAAGCCGACGCTGAGCAAATTCGGCGCGTGCGCAATCGACACCCAAAACGCTTCGGTGGTCTGTCCCGAAAGCGTTCTGCCGCTCTGGTCGACAATCGTGCCTGAAATCATCACAGGAACGCGCCGACCGACTGTATCGAAATACCGTTGAATGGCCGAGAGTGCGGCTTTGGTGTTGAGCGTATCGGTGATGGTCTCGATGAGCAACAGGTCGGAGCCGCCGTCGATAAGCCCACAGACTTGCTCGTAGTAGGCATCGAAGAGTTGTTGGTAGGTAATCGCGCGAAAGCCCGGGTCGTTGACGTCGGGCGACATGGAGGCGAGTTTTGTCGTCGGCCCAATCGCGCCTGCCACGAAGCGCGGTTTGTTTGGCGCTTTTTCGGAAACCAGTCGCGCGACCTCCTTGGCGAGTTTGGCAGATTGAAAGTTCATCTCATAGACGAGATGCTCCATTACATAATCGGCTTGTGAGATACGGTTCGCGCTGAACGTGTTGGTCTCAATAATGTCCGCGCCCGCTTCCAGGTATTGCAGATGAATTTCTTTGATAATTTGTGGCTGCGTGAGCGACAGAAGCTCGTTGTTGCCTTTAACCGAGCCTTTAACGGGCGCGGCGGCGTGTCCGTGCGCTGGGTTTGCGCAACCATTGCCGACATCGTTGCGCTCAATGCCTGTGCCAGACTGGGCGTGCGCTTCGTGCAGCACGTCGTCAAGTTTACGCTCTATGGCTTCGGCGACGGCATCGTGCGGCTGGGCGGGGTTAAAGTCTTTGAACCGCTCACCGCGATAATCTTCTTCGGTAAGTTTATGGCGTTGAATCATCGTGCCCATGGCACCATCAAGGACAAGAATGCGCTCTTGGAGTAACTCGTGTATGGTCGGCTGTGACATATCGTTAAGTTTGATGTTGGACTGCAAAATCAATCACGATGGCTCGAAACAAAAAAGCCTCTCCGATGGAAAGGCTGTCGTGCGGCGTTACAAAATTTTGGACACGACTCCGTTTCGGAACTCTCTTCGGAAAGCGCCGTTCCCGAAGCCTCTGATGCCGTGTCCATACCTAATGGCGCATCAAAGTAACAGCGAATATACGGCGCAAGCAGTAAAGCGCAAAATATCACGGCGAAAAGGTGTAACTGAGGACGAAAGCCCCAACATAACTGCACGCCGCCGTCAAACTGCCGGCACTTGCAAGCGCAGTTACGCGGAACGAACAATTTCGCAAAAGCGTATTATCTTCACGATTATCAACATCAAAGGAGGCGCAGTATGGCAGACGTTGTTTCAAGCCGCGGCGTAATCTCAATTCCAATTCAGAAAGTTGTCGGGTCGGGCGTGGTGAACGCCACAGATGCGCTGGCTGTCGAGGAGCCATTGGAAATTCGGCTCGGCGTGCAAGGGCAGCGCGACGCCAAACGAGTTTCCGTTACAATGCGCACACCGGGCAACGATGTTGAACTCGCTGTGGGATTTCTCTTCACCGAAGGCATCATCAAATATCCAGACGATATTGCCGCTGTGGCGTATGCCGATAAACCCATCGAAGGAAAGCTACATCAAAATGTCATTCGCGTCGATGTCAACCCATCGGTGAACATCGACGTAAAAAATTTGGAGCGAAATTTTTATACGGCATCAAGTTGCGGTGTGTGCGGCAAGGCGTCGATTGAGGCGATTCACACGGGCGCCTGTCCAGTGTTTTCCAAAAACAGCCCGCGCTTCGAGGCAACAACGATTCACGGCATGCCCGAGGCGCTGCGTCAAGCGCAACGTGCATTCGACCAAACGGGCGGGCTACATGCTGCTGCACTGTTCGATGCGAGCGGACGATTGATTGCCCTGCGCGAAGATGTCGGTCGGCACAACGCGCTCGATAAGCTCATTGGTGCGGCGTTTGTGAACGGCGCGCTGCCGCTTGATAAATTCATCGTGATGGTAAGTGGTCGGGCAAGTTTCGAGTTGGTTCAAAAAGCATTGATGGCGGGCGTCCCTGCGCTGGCAGCGGTCGGCGCTCCATCGAGCCTTGCGGCAGAACTCGCCGATGATTTCGATATGACGCTCTTGGGCTTTGTGCGTAACAATCGGTTCAACATTTACGCGGGCGCATGGCGAATTAACGCGCAGCCGCTGAACGGCGATGCCTGCGACCTTGTGGTGTATCGTGAACTTACTGCCGACGATGTGCAGGGCGTCTTTGAAACAGCGCACGACTCATGGAAAGAAACCTACAAGAACATCTTTACGCCAGCCATGATTGAAGCCATGGTGCGTCGAGACTATTCGCCCGACGTGCTTATGGGATTGCTGCCGAAAATTGCCTCAGGTGAGATGTTCTTTCGAGTCGCGCTCGTCAATGGCCGAGTTGTAGGGTTTTGCAATTTCGGCTACTGCGAAAAAGGCATGGAACTTCGGCGAATTTACCTGCGTCCGGCCTACATCGGCAAGGGCGTTGGGAAAAATCTCTTGGAGGCAGGCGAACGGTTTGCGCGCTCCAAAGGCAACCGAGCCTATTTCTGCTTTGTGCATAAAGACAACGAAGTCGGCAAGCGATTTTATCTGAAAAACGGCTTTACGCACTGCGACAATGCCGACAACGGCGACGAGTGGTATATGGAAAAAAGGCTCAACTAATCGCGCAGGGATAATTCAGAAATCGTTGAGCGATAGGAAAGCCTGCCAGCACCTTTTTCAAAACAAACATTCTCAATTAACAACCTGAACGACAATGAAATTGCGCATCAAAGGAAATTCTATCCGCCTGCGTTTGACGCAACGCGAAGTCCACGCGTTAGGAAACGGCGAAACGGTTGAAGAGTCAACGCGATTTTCCCAAACGACAACATTTACTTACGCCATTTGCCCAAGTCCGACCAATGCACCCATCAGTGCGTCATTTGAACATAATCGGCTATCGGTCAGCATCGCAAGTCAAGCGCTCCGCGAGTGGGCGGAAAATGACGTGGTGGGCTTCGAACACGACCAGTTTGTCGGCAATGGCGAGACGCTTCGACTGCTTATCGAGAAAGATTTTGCCTGCCTCAAGCCGCGCGTTGGAGAAGACGATGCCGATGCTTATGCTAACCCAATGCAGGGACAGAGCTGTTAACTGTCAATATTTTACCTAACTCAACAGAGCCACGAACCATGAGTAAGCAAAATGATAACCAGCATGCCTTGAACGGCAACGCCCCTTTGACCGCAACGTCTTCCAAGCGAGATGTGAAAGCGGAGCCGCCCGTCGTTGAAGAAACGGATGTCAAACTCGGTGGAACGAAATCCTACGCAGGCGGCGTGCCAGCTGTTACAAGTGCGATGAAGCACGCGCTTGGGCAAATGACGGTAACAAACACCGCGAAAACATTGCTTGCCGTCAATCAGAAAGATGGGTTTGATTGTCCAAGTTGCGCATGGGCTGACCCAGACGCCGACCGCTCTATCGGCGAGTTCTGCGAAAACGGCGTCAAAGCTGTCTCAGAAGAAGCGACGAAAAAGTGCATTGGCAGAGACTTTTTTGCAAAATGGTCGGTCGAGGATCTCTCGCGCAAATCCGATTACTGGCTGGGCAAACAAGGGCGACTTGCCGAGCCGATGATTCTGCGAAAAGGCAAAAGTCATTACGAACCGATTTCATGGGGCGACGCCTTCGAGGTGATTGCGAAAGAATTGAATGCACTTGGCTCTCCAAACGAAGCGGTGTTCTACACATCGGGACGGACGAGCAACGAGGCGGCGTTTTTGTATCAACTCTTTGTGCGGCAGTTCGGCACAAATAATCTGCCCGATTGCTCGAATATGTGCCACGAGTCGAGCGGTGTAGCGCTGAAATCAACGGTTGGCGTTGGCAAAGGCACCGTCTCGCTGCACGATGTTGAGCATGCAGATGTCATTTTCGTCGTCGGGCAAAATCCCGGAACGAACCACCCGCGAATGCTGACTGCGCTACAAGAAGCTAAGCGCAATGGGGCGAAAATTGTCAGCGTTAATCCGCTGCCCGAAGCAGGTCTGCAGCGTTTCAAGCATCCGCAGGAGGTCGTGGGCGTCGTCGGAAAAGGCACGAAGCTCTCGGATATGTTCTTGCAAGTGCGCATCAATGGTGATGTGGCGCTCTACAAAGGAATTTTGAAAGAAATTTTTGAGGAAGAGGAGCGCCGCCCCGGTCAGGTGTTGAATCACAAGTTCATTTCGGAAAAGACCATCGGATTTGAGGAACTGCGCGAAAACATTACGCGCGAGAGTTGGAGCGACATCACAGAGCAGAGCGGCATTGCGCGAGAACGCATCAAAGAAGCGGCACACCTTGCCATGAGCGCCAAACGGTTAATTACATGTTGGGCAATGGGATTGACACAGCATAAAAATGCGGTCGATAACATTCAAGAGGTCGTCAATCTGCACCTGCTGTTGGGACAAGTCGGCAACGGCGGAGGGCTTTGCCCCGTGCGCGGACACAGCAATGTGCAAGGCGACCGCACGATGGGCATTTACGAAAAACCTGCCGAAGCCTTTTTAGCGAAACTTGACCAAACGTTTAATTTTATGTCGCCGCGCGCACACGGCTACGACGTCGTTGAGTCTATTCTCGCTATGGCAGAGGGCAAAGTGAGCGTGTTCTTTTGTATGGGCGGCAATTTTCTTTCTGCCACGCCCGACAGCAACTACACGGGCAAAGCATTGCAAAATTGCAAACTCACCGTGCAAGTGTCCACAAAGTTGAACCGCTCGCACGTGGTTACAGGCGAAACGGCGTTGATACTGCCGTGCTTAGGGCGCACGGAAAAAGACCGTCAGGCGTCGGGCGAGCAATTTGTTACAGTTGAAAACTCTATGAGCGTCGTCAGTATGTCGAAAGGCGTTCTCGAGCCTGTCTCACCGCATTTGAAGAGCGAAGTGGCGATTGTAGCTGGACTGGCCAAAGCCACCTTGGGTTCACGAAGTGCCGTCGATTGGGACACCCTTGCAAGCAACTACGACCATATTCGAGACTTGATTGAGCGCGTCGTGCCGGGCTTCGAGAACTTCAACCAAAGAATCCGCGACCAAAAAACATTTGTGTTGCCGAACTGTGTTCGGGACGGCTGGTTCGACACGCCCGACAGAAAAGCGCGATTCACCACACATCGCCTGCCCAAATTGAACTTGGCGAAAGACCAATTTTTGATGATGACCATTCGCACACACGACCAATTCAACACCACAATTTACGGGTTGGACGACCGCTATCGCGGTATTTACAACGGACGGCGCGTGGTGATGCTAAACCGTAGCGATATAGACGAGTTTGGATTCAAAGAAGGACAGTGGGTCGACCTGACCAGCCATTTTGAAGGACAGACGCGGCTCGGCAGGCGATTTATGGTCGTGCCGTTTGATATTCCGAAGCGCTGCGCCGCAACCTATTTTCCTGAATCCAATGTGCTTGTGCCTGTGCAGAGCGTCGCTGAAAAAAGCGGAACGCCAACCTCAAAGTCCATCGTCATTACCATTGCGCCGACGAAATATGCCGACGCTGACCTTGCGGACGAAGTAAAAGCGCTTCAAGAAGAATTTTCTGAATAGCATTGCTGGCGGCAGAGGAATTGAAATACGCGGAAGTGGCGCTGGACATACAGAGATGTCGCCTTAATATGCCTCAAACAGGTATGGGGCGCTCTGCGGTTCAGCGTCAATTCAGCGCAAGAAAAAAACTACCGTTCTGCCTTGAACCATGTTATGGCATCGAGCGAGTGATGAAAGACGCGCAGTTGAATGCCCGCGATTTCCAAGAAACCACCTAAGAGCTTTCCAAAGCCGAAGTGAAAGAAATTGCTCACCACGATTGCCGTTTTGCCAGAGCATTTATCTTTGAGCGAGATAAGCACGTCGGCAAAGTCGCGCAATTCTGAGAGCGACGGATGATAGTTCAAGCGGCACAAATCGACGAGTATATTAAACCCGTCTTTGAAGCGGGCGTCGTTTGCGACCGCCAACACGTTCGCAATCCCTTTGTGAAAATCGCCCATACCCTCGACGCGAATCGAGACCAGAGACTCCGCTTCTGAAATATCAAATTCGAAGACCATTTGCGTTGTCAGATTTCTTGACCAAGTTGGAACTGCAACCACTGACCGCGAAAGATAGCGGCTTTTCAGCGCGATACAAAATAGGATGAAGAGCCGCGAGCCTCGTTTGGCAGGCGGGAAGTTAGCTCGTAATTTCGTATCGTTGAAAAATAAAAAAGTAGCGATGACGGTTAGCATTTTTCTTTTGGTGCTTGGCGGGCTGATTGTGTTGGGCTTCGTTGGAAGTTTCTTTTTTGAGAAAACGAAAATTCCCAACCCCGTGATTTTAATGGCGGTCGGAATCGTATTGGGACCAGCAACCGGGTGGATAAAAAGTGACGCGCTGCTGGTAGTGGCGCCGTATTTCGGCACCGTCGCGCTGATTCTCATTATGTTCGAGGGCGGACTGGAATTGGAATTCGAGCTGGCGCTCAAACAGTTCAAGACCGCGATGCTCTTGGGGCTGCTGTATTTTGTGTTGGCGGTCGGCGCCGTAACGCTGGTTGTCAACATGCTGCTCGATGCGCCGCTTCCTGTTGCGCTGCTCTACGGATTTATTTTGGGAGGCACAAGCCCTGCTGTCATTTTTCCAATGCTCTCTAAAATGCGTATTGGAAAAACGCTTAAAACGTTGCTGTCTTTGGAAACAGCGCTGACCGAAGTGTTGACCGTTGTATCTGTCGTGCTTGCCTTTGACGTGTTGAAAGAACCTAAATCTGCAAGTATGGGCGCGGTTGTCGGGCATATTGTTACATCGGTGGTTGTGTCGTTTGCGATTGCCTTAGCTGCTGGCGTTGTCTGGAGTCGGTTTCTGGGCGTGTTCAGCAAGACGCCGCTGTCGTATATGCTCACGCTGGGGTTCGTGATGATTCTGTATGCCATTGCGGAGATGCTCGGCGGCGACGCGGCGATTACGGTGCTGTTCTTCGGAATGATTCTCGGAAATGCCTCATGGCTTGCTTCAAAAACGATTCCGAAGCTGCAAGCAATAACGAATTTAGACGTCAAGGAAGCCCAATTCGAAATCGATGAGGTCATCAAGAACATCAACGCAGAGTTGTCGTTTCTCATTCGCACGTATTTTTTCGCGTTTATGGGTCTGCTGATTGACTTTTCAACCATTAGCGAGCCGATTGCTCTGGCGGCAGCGGCACTGTTGGCAGCGATGGTATTCCTGCGATGGGCGTCCGTAAAAATCATCATGCCACTTTCTGAAGCGCTGCGGCAAACACATTCGTCGGCAAGTGTAGCGATGCTGCCTCGCGGATTGGCCTGCGCCGTGATGGCGTTGGTGGCGATGCAAACAGGCATTGCAGGATTAGAGCAACTCTTGCCGGTGGTGTTTTGCATCATCTTATTCACCAATCTTATCGCCGCCGCGCTGGTGTTTTACTACGAAAGCCGCCACGCAACACCAAACGACTCGACCAACGCCGCCGAGAACATTGAACCGGTCAATGTTGAAGCAAGCGATGCAAGCCCACGTCGTTAACGCAAGGCGCGATACAGCAAGAGCGGGAATGACGCGCCTTTTGGGAAAGAGACCTCTTGTTCGGGAAGTTCTAAAAAGCCGTCGCAGTCGACGAGGTTGGCGAAATCGCCCGACCCGTGTCCTTTGAGCGGCGTTGCAACAAGCATGCTTTGCACGACGGAAATTTTAACGGGCAAAAAATACGTGAGCGCGGGTTTGAACTCGACCGATTCTTGTAGTGCAGCCGAAAGTGGCGCTGGCGCGTGCAAGCCCGACGCGCGGTAGAGGAACGGCAAGACATAGCGTAAAAAACACACGATTACTGAAACAGGATTGCCCGGCAAGGCGAAGACGATTTTTCCATCGGCGCGTTTGCCGAACCATAGCGGTTTGCCCGGACGCTGCTTGACCTTGTGAAAAATTTTCTCGATGCCGAGCGCCGCCAATGCCAATGGCACGAAGTCCGCTTTGCCCGCCGACACGCCGCCGGTCAAGATAATTATGTCCGACTCTGCCAAACACTCCGAGAGCAACCCCGAAAACATCGCGTCGCTATCAGGCGAATGAAAGAGCGCGGCGCTGAACCCGTTAGCGGAAAGAAAGGCTTGCAGCGCATACGCGTTTGACATACGAATTTGATGCGGAAGCGGCTCGGCGTCAATAGGCACAAGTTCATCGCCAGTGGAAATGATAGAGAGGCGCGGTGCCATAGAAATCCGCAGCGACGATTTTCCAATCGTGGCGGCGACAGCGATGTCAGCAGCCGTCAGCAACCGCCCTTTGGGAACAATCACCTCGCCGCGTTTTCGGTCACTTGCTTGCGCGTGAATGTGAGCGTTTGGTTCAGGCGGGACGAGCAAGGTAGCGTAGCGTTGGTCATCAATGGTTCTGAGCGCGATGTCCTCGATGCGAACAATAGTGTCGCAGCCTTTCGGAACAACGGCGCCGGTCATAATTTCAACGGCGGCGTCAGGCGATTGCAACTCGAGTTGTGGGGCGCCTGCAAATGCGGTCGCTTCAATAGGAATCGGTCGGTCGAGCGTGGTGAAGGCGGCGTAACGAAGCGCGATGCCGTCCATTGCCGCGCGGTTGAACGGGGGAAAGTCGCGGTCGGCGACAAGGTCTTCGCGCAACACTTTTCCGACCGCATGCTGAATCGGAAAGGCAATGTCGGCAAACGCTGGACAGTGTTGCGCCAAAAGCGCGTCGGCGTCGGTTACGGAAATCATAGTTGCTCTGCGCTGAAAATTCGGTCAATCGGAAGCGCAATGCCCGTGAGCGCGTCGGAAATCTCGCCGTCTGTAAAGGTCTTTGGCTTTGCGCCGTCCACAAAAACCGTTACGGCTTGTATCGGCGGTTGCACGAGCCAACAGGCTTTGACGCCCACTCGAAGCATTGCGTAAATTTTGTCCACCACGTCTTGAGTGCTTTGTGTCGCGCTCAAAATCTCAATGGCCAACAGCGGTGGCGCGGTCATTTTAACAACGTCGCTCGACCAATCAATTGCCAGTTTTGGATACACACAAACATCGGGCGTAACGGACACGTCGCCGAGTTTAAGCGAGAGTTCGCTCAAAATCGAGTATGCGTTTCGGTAGCGGGTGTTCAGCGCGACCACAACATTGGCTTGAATGATGGAATGGTTTCTGCTGGGCATTGGTTTTCCGCGCTCAAGCTCGTAATCGGAAACAGGTTGACGCTCTGTTATCATCTCTGGCATCGTCGGCGCTTGTTTAAGTGCGTTTCAAAATTGGTCGTCGTTCAGTCGTCGGAATAGCGTTCTTCTTTCCACGGGTCGGCGGTCATGGAGTAGCCGTTTTGTTCCCAGAAGCCGGGCGAATCGTTTGCCATAAATTCCAATCGGTGAATCCACTTGGCGCTTTTCCACGCATAGCGTTTCGGCACAAGCAGGCGGCACGGTCCGCCGTGCTCAACGGTGAGCGGCGCGCCTTCCCATGAGTGGCAGAGCAGCACATCATCGTCGTTTAAAACATCAAGCGACATATTGGTGGTGTATCCGCCGTAGCAATGTGCCATGACGAACTTCGCTTCGGGTGTAAGGCGGACGAGCTTGAGAATCTCCGAGATGTGAACGCCCGTCCATGTTTTATCGAGCATTGACCAGCGCGTAACGCAATGAAAATCCGCCGTGAGCGTGGTTTGCGGCAGTGCCATAAAGGTTTGCCAATCAAGTGTTACGGGCTGCTCGACGAGACCATCAAGCCGAAGTTCCCATTCAGTGGTTTTAATCGTGGGCGTTGCGCCGTAGGTGAGAACGGGAAATTTCAGTGTTACATGTTGGCCTTGCGGCATTTTGTCTTTGCCGAAAGAATTTTTTAGTCCTTTGAATTGCGAATCGCGCTCGAAGAGGCTCATATACTTTTTCAGTGTGTTTTCCAAAAAAAATGTGTTGAGAGAACGAACTATGCCAAAAGGCGTTTGTAATATAATCCAAAAGTAAACGAATACTCGAGTTTTTGACAATCTATCGCGCCGCCAAAACGCGAGAAGATTAACTATGACAACCAACAAACAACAAGGAGGGACGCTTCATGTCTTTGCTTTCATTTTTAGACCGTGAAAAATCGATTGCGGAGCCCGGCTACAGTCGTTGGCTTTTTCCGCCGTCCGCGCTTGCTGTGCATTTGTGCATTGGGCAGGTGTATGGACTGAGTGTGTTCAACATTCCCATGACGAAGCTCGTCGGCATCACTGAGCCGCAGAAGGGTGTCGATTGGACGATTCCAGAACTCGGCTGGATTTTCTCCATCGCCTTGGCGATGCTGGGGATCTCGGCGGCAGTGTTCGGCAAGTGGGTCGAGCGGTCGGGTCCGCGCAAAACGATGGCTGCCTCGGCGGTGTGTTGGGCGGTAGGCTTTTTAGTCGGTGCGCTCGGCATTGCCACGCATCAACTCTGGCTCGTCTATTTCGGCTACGGGGTGATTGGCGGCATCGGACTTGGACTTGGCTACATCTCGCCCGTCTCAACGCTGATGAAATGGTTTCCCGACCGACCGGGAATGGCGACAGGCATTGCGATTATGGGCTTCGGCGGCGGCGCAATGATTGGCTCTCCGCTTGCCGTTGAGCTGATGAACTTCTTTAAGACACCAACCTCAATGGGCGTATGGGAAACCTTCGTGGCAATGGGGCTTATTTATCTCGTCTTCATGCTCTACGGCGCATTTACGGCACGCGTGCCTGCACCTGATTGGAAGCCCGAAGGTTGGACACCCAGCGCACAACCCAAGAAAATGGTAACAACCGCAAATGTAACCGCCGATATGGCAATTAAAACGCCGCAGTTCTGGCTCTTGTGGGGCGTTCTGTGTCTGAATGTTACCGCAGGGATTGGCGTTCTCGGTCAAGCCTCGCCGATGATTCAAGAAATGTTCTTGCTCAAAAAATTCCGCGACATGGGCATGGACGAACAGCAAGTCATTAAAATGGCGGCGGCGGCAGGTGGTGGCTTTGCGGCGTTGCTCTCGCTCTTCAACCTTGTCGGTCGCTTCTTCTGGTCGTCGCTCTCCGACATTCTCGGACGCAAAACCAACTATATGATTTATCTCGGTCTCGGCACCGTGCTTTACGCGCTCATTCCAACCACAGGACAAATCGGTAGTGTTGTGCTGTTTGTCGTGCTGTTTGCAATCATTATGAGCATGTATGGCGGCGGCTTTGCTACGATTCCTGCTTACTTGCGCGATATGTTCGGCACGATGCAAGTCGGCGCAATTCACGGACGCTTGCTGACGGCATGGTCAACTGCCGCCGTTCTCGGTCCCGTGCTTGTCAACTACATTCGCGAATACCAAATCAACAACGGCGTGCCAAAAGCCGAAGCATACAACATCACAATGTATATCATGGCAGGATTGCTCGTGGTTGGGTTTATTGCCAACTATATGGTCAAAGAGGTGGCGACAAAATATCATCATGTGGAAGAGTCGCAGTCGCAACCGCAACCAACGGGAACGATGCAAATGCAGCGTGCTTAACCAAAAAGAAATAATCGGAGGAACATAGAGATGAATGAATCCATGAACGGCGCATCACTGCGGGGAAACAGCAATGTAATTAAACTCGTGATTAGCTGGTTGATTGTTGGAGTGCCATCGCTCTGGGCGGTTTGGCAGGTCATCGTCAAAACCGTTGTGCTGTTTCAATAAACGCGCAATCAACAATGGAAAGTCAAGGCGTCTCATTTGAGGCGCCTTTTTTATTTATGCACCCAACTTGCCGCCACTCACTCCACGAGCGCCCGCTTTGTCTATCGGTCTTTCTCTTTGGACAAGGGCGATGTATTTTACTGAAACAGTGCAAGCAACAGTTATCCAGCGTAAAAAGCCGAAAAAGATATGCTCAAAAACATCGTCGCCCGTCTCTTATTGATTTTATTGGCAATTTCGGGCGTGTCCTGCGCGCGAAAGAAGCCGACATCGTCGCCCGCCGACGCGGTCGTCATCGCCGTTGCCAACGACTTCGACCATCTCAATCCGCTTCTCATTCAACTTTCCATTTCGCGCGAAGCCTGTATTCTTATTTATCCGAAACTCATCGTCTCAAAATTCGATGATGCGAAAGGCGAGTCCGTTTATGCGCCGTGTTTGGCGACGCGCTGGGAGTTTTCGCCCGATGGCAAGCGCGCCACATTTTTTCTGAGGAACGATGCCGTTTGGGACGACGGCAAAAAAATTACGTCCGCCGATTTGAAATTTTCCTATCAACTTTACGCGAACCCACTCGTTGCCAGCACGCGCCAGAGTTACGCAGAAGATTTTGTGCGCGACAAACAAGGTAGACTCGATTTTGAGAACGGTGTTCAAACGCCAAACGACACCACGCTCATTTTGAACTTTCAAAAGCCGCTTGCGCCGAACATCGTGCTTGACCATTTCTACGATTTAATGCCCGTTGCTAAACATATCTTTGAAGGCATCGACCCGAAAGACATTCGTGCCAAAGCGGCAGCGTTGCCGATTGTCGGCGGCGGCGCCTTCAAGGTTGAGCGGTGGGAGAAGCAACGCGAACTTGTGTTGGTCTCAAATCCAACATCAGTCTTGCCGCACCCCGCTAAATTAAATCGTTTGGTGTTTCGCGTCATTCCCGAATACGCCACGCGCCTGACTGCGCTGAAAGCGGGCGAAGTCGATGTCGTGATGGCAACAGGCGGCATTATGCCGAGAGACGCGGATGAGATTGCTGCGACGAATCCAAACATCGATATTAAGCCTGTGAAACATCGAAATTTCGACAGCGTCGTCTGGCTCAACATCGACGGCGACGCGTATCGAGAAAACGGCACAGTGAAACCAAATGTGTTTTTCGGCGACGTGCGCGTGCGGCAGGCGATGAGCTATGGCATCAACCGTCAAGCGATTATCGATGGGTTTATGGGCAGAGACCGCGCAACGCTTGTCAATACCTCGCTCTCGCCCGCCTTTAAATCCATTCTCGTTGAGCCATCGCCTGCCTTTGAATACAATCCCGACAAAGCCAAAGCGTTGCTTGCCGAAGCAGGCTGGAAAATGGGACAGAGCGGCGTGCTTGAAAAAGACGGTCGCAAATTTTCATTTGTGCTTGCGTCGCCCAACGGCAATCAGCGCCGAAGCCACGCGGCGGCGATTGTCCAACAAGACTTAAAGAAGCTCGGCATCGAATGCAACTTGCGCTACGACGAACAGGTGATTTTTAATCAAAGTCAAAACGATCTCAAATACGACGCGGCGATTGCAGGACTTTCAGCAGAGACGCTGCCATTTCAGCTTATCATTTGGGACGATTTTCGAAAAATGCCGTTCAACTCGGCGTGCTTTCAGCATCCGAAGCTGGCAGATGTAATTTCAAAACTTGCGGTGCCGCAGCCGAAAGAGATTGAACGCGTACTTTGGCGCGAGTTTCAGACGATTTTGAACGAAGAGCAGCCGCGCACGTTTTTGTATTACTTCGATGAATTGGAGGGCTTCAACAAGCGTGTGAAAAATGTCGAGGTAAGCATGGTCGCCATTCTCATCAATGCGCATGAGTGGACATTGTAGGCGGCGAAAAAACGAGGCTGCTTGACCAGCGCGGTTCAATACCGCACTTGGTTTCTGCCGTTGCTTTTGGCGACGTAAAGTTTGGCATCAGCGTCGGCGAGAATTTTTTCCACGCTGTCCAGATGCGTCATGTCTGAGATGCCCATGCTAATCGTGACTTTCAACTGTGGGTGAACCGTCTCCCATTCGTAATGCTCGACGGCTTGTCTGATTTTTTCGCACGCGGCAATGGCTTGCGAGAGGTTGGTTTCAGGCATCAACAGTAAAAATTCTTCGCCGCCGTAACGCCCGATAACGTCGTTGCTGCGCGAGGACATCCGAAAAATGTTGGCGAGTCGACGCAAGACTTCATCGCCGACCTGATGCGAAAAGCGGTCGTTGACCATTTTGAAAAAGTCGATGTCTGAAATCGCTAATGAAAACGGGCGTTTATAGCGGTCGGCGCGTTCAAATTCACGGGCGAGTTGCGCGTCAAGATAGCGTCGATTGAAAAGTCCCGTCAGGCTGTCTTCGCGGGCTTGGCGCTCCAGCTCTTTGGCTTGGTGTTGAACTTGGGCAAGCAAATCGCTCTTGTGCTTGTTCGCCTCTTGAAGCGACAAGGTCAGGTCTTGAAGTTCTTTATTGACGCGCACCAGCTCGACATTTTTAAGCCGATAAATTTCTGCTTCACGCTGCGATTTTTCCACCTCGTATTGAATCGTCAAGCCCTTCATTTTTTGCGAGACCTCACGGCTGAAGACCTCCTCTTTGAGGCGATGGTACGCCTTGAAGTGAATCAATGCGTTTTGCAAATCACCTTGCTGTTCGTAAGCCTCCGAAAGCGCAGCATGTGCTTTGTAAATCCACTCCTTAGATTTGATTTCTTCAGCGATGGACAGCGCGGGCATCAAATACTCAAACGCCTTGGCGTGGTCGCTGTTGTGCAAGAGCAGCGTGCCGAGCCGCACGAGCGTTGAGGCTTCGCCGTATTTGTGTCCAACGTCGCGCGAAATATCTAAACTGCGAAGGTAGTGTTTCTCGGCTTGTTCGAAGTTATTTGAGCGCTGATACAAGCTGCCGATGTTGCTGAGCGAGACGCCTTGTCCGCGCTTATCTTGAATTTGCTCGCGCAGTTCGAGTGCCTTGTTGTAGTAGTAGAGCGCGCGTTTGTCGTCGCCGATGCGCTCGTAAGCGCCGCCCAGTTCATTGAGCGAATACGCCTGTCCCTGAATGTGTCCGAGTTCCTCTTTGAGCGCAAGGCTTTTGGTATAATACGCAATCGCTTTGCCTGTATCACCCAAGCGTTCATAAACGCTGCCGATGTCGTTGTGCGAAAACGCCTGCCCGATCTTATCGTCAATCTCTTCCTTGATTTTTAAACTCTTGAGGTAGTAGTTAAGCGCAGCGGGATAATCGCCCAAACGATAATGAATGTTGCCAATCCAATTAAGGATTCTGCCCTCGACGGCGCGGTCGCCAATTTTTTCAAAGAGCGTAAGCACATGCAGCAGTTCTGCAAGCGCGTCTTCGTAGTCGGACATGAGGTACTTACACACGCCGCGGTGGTAGAGGCTTTGTGCCATGCCGCGTTGATAAAAATTTTTTTCTGCAATCGCCAAGGCGCGCTGGCTGACCTCAATGCTTTGTTGCGGATGATTGTCTTTGAGTTCCCAAGCAAAATCGTTTAGGAGGTCGACTTTTTCGCGGTCGTCTTTGGCTTGGTTTAAAAGCGCGTCTATACTTGAAATCGATTCGTTCATTTCGGCTTTTAAAATTCGAGGTCTGGCGTAATTATACAGATTCTCGCTTTCCCAACAAACTTTCTACAACCAGCCCAATGAGTGCGAGCGCGACCAAGTATTTCCAAATGCCGAACCCGAACCGCGAGCCGGAAATCATTTCCGCGATAGGCTCAACCGATTCGGAGGCCGAGGTATAAAAAAATTGTTTATCCGCCGCCATGCCGAACTTGGTGAAAAAGCGTTGCAATAGCGCTTGGTCGAGCGACGCGGTTTCCGATTCGGACGCATCAAGGTTGACGACGATTTTCGAGACCACATTGGCGGGCGCGCCGCGCTCTTGCACATCATAGACGCCATGCTCATCGAACTCGACAGGCGAAACGATAATGTAGCTCTCACTATTTTTTTCGCGGACGCTGGGAACAAATGTCTTCCCACTCGGCTTTTGAACGATCAACCCCCCTTGCGCCGAAACAGACGGCGGCAGTTTGACTTCGCCCGTTGTGCCAGCGACAAATGACGGTGAAGCAGCTTGCGTTTTCAAACTGGCATAAAGCAGCGCGCGAAACATAAGCGGCGCAAAAATCGGTTGAAGCGCCAAACTGGTTTGTTCGGGCTTCGGCAGTGTGCTGAACACAATCACGGTGCCGCCGACATGCTTGCCAATGCTCATAAAGGCTTTTTGCCCGAAATACGTCATCACGCCGAGCGCACTTTGCGACTTGACAAGCTCCGCGCCGCTGTAAATCGTAGTCATGTCTTCCGCTGAACTCGCCTGTGTTGACAAGGCTTTTCGGCGAGAGGCTTCCCCTGAAAAGATGCCGTCGAAAATCGGGTGTCGGTAATCGACATACTCGACGGTTGCAGGTGCGCTGGGCTTGACGCCCTCCGCGCGAAGGTCGCCCGCGCCAAGCGATTGCAAAAGTTGAGCGTGCGACGAGACATCAAACAAATCGGGACGGGCAAAGTAGAGCAGTCCGCCACCTTTGGAGACAAACGATTCGCTTTTCTGTATGGCGGTCGGTGACAAACGAGTTAGCCCGCAGAGAACAACGACGTCGAACTTTGAAAAATCGCGCGCATCGAGCGTTTGTTCTGGCGCAAACGTGAGGTCAAAAAAACGTCCGTTCTGAAAACTCTCTAACGCCAATTTCAAAAACGCAACGTCGGAAAGGTCGCTATAAGCCAAAAGGACATTGAGCTTTTCGGGAATGTAGAATGAAAAAAAACGTTTGTTATCTGCATCGAGATTGTCGGAATCAGTTGAGACTTCGCCTGAAATGAATCCGGTTTCAGTTGGTGTAGCAAGTGCGATTGTCGAGTTGGTCGGCGAGGGCGCAAGGTCAATTGCGGTTTCCGACGCTAATTTTCCATTGAGCCTGAGCGAGACGGTTGATGGGCGGTTTTGCGTTTCGCCGTAAAGACTGATGCGCGTTTCGGTGCGAACTGGCTTCGAGGGTTCGAAGAGTTTTGTGAGAACATCAATGTCGGAGATGCCCGCGTTTTTCTTGTCCTTCGGCGCAATGCTGACGAGATAGAGTTTGACATCGAATCGAGGCTTCACAGTAAACATTGAATCAGCAAGCACAAAATCTTTCGGCTGAAAGTCGGAGATGATGTAAATCTCGCGATTGAGGTGCTGGGCAGAGACAAGTGCGCCAATCGCCTTGTAAATGTTCGGCTCAGCGCGAAAGGGCAGCGAGGAAAGCTCCGACTGCGCAATGCGCTTTTTGGCTTCTGACGCAGTAAGAGATGGCGGCGCTTCCCTCATACTTGACAGCATAAGAAAAATCTCGTCGTTCTCCGAAAGGTTGTCTATGATTTTAAGCGCGGCGGCTTTGGCTTGTTTCCATTGGTCGTTTCGTAAGCGGTCGTTGTAGCCCATAGAGGGCGAATTATCGAGCAAAATAAACGCTGACGTTTTTGTGCGGCTTGAAAAATCCGACCCCGCCAAGTAGCCTGAAAAAATCGGCTTCGAAAACGACGAGACGAGAAAAAAAATAATCAGGCTGCGAATGAGCAAAAGAATCCATTGCCGAATTTTGAACGTGCGCAGTGAACTCGATTCAATGTGTTTGAGCAAGGCAAGCGTGCTGAACTCCATTTGGCGTTTGCGCCGCAAATTCAAGAGGTGAATGAGAATTGGCACGCCCGCCGCCAAAAGTCCTAACAAAATCGCCGGATTGAGAAAAATCATATCGGTGAAAAAGAAAACGCGGTTGACAAGCTGTTCGCAGCGATAAGGCTACTGGCGCTATCAAAACAACATGCAAATAATTCAAAGATATGCGAAAACTCTAACTCTACCTTACGCCAAGGCCGGACGGACACATCATCTCCATTCGTCTGATGTCGTTTGGGACACAGCATTCCGCGTTTTGAAAAGAATTGGGGTTAGCAGTTGCGCCTAAAAAATGCAGTTAGTGTAACGAGCGTGGTTCAACTTTGGTATGGGCTTAAAAAGTTGAACCACGATGCTGCGTCATACGAAAAAAGAGCAAGGTCAGAAAACCGGCTCGGCAAATTCTTTCAAGCGCGCCAGCGATTCCTCTTCGACTTCTTTGTGCAGGCTATTGCCGTGCGAATCCATTGTGCAAATCGCGGCAAAGCCTTCGACTTGCAAATGCCACATCGCTTCGGGAACGCCCATTTCGTCAAGGTAATCCACGCCGGTGACTTCCTTAATGCACTGTGCGTAGTATTGCGCCGCGCCGCCGATGGCATTGAGATAAATTGCGCCGTGTTCCTGCAATCCTTTCAAGGTTTTTGCGCCCATACCGCCTTTGCCAATCACCGCACGAAATCCCAAACGCCCAATCACATCGGCTTGATACGGCTCTTCACGAATAGAAGTCGTGGGACCAGCCGCCATGATTTTATACTTACCGTTTTCTTTCAAGACCACAGGACCGCAGTGATACAGCACGCCGCCGCGTGTTTCAACAGGCATATCTTTGGCTTCAAGGTTGTGATGAATAATGTAATGATGAAACGCATCGCGCCCGGTGTGCATCGCGCCGTTGATGATAACCACATCGCCCACTTTTACTTTGCGAATTTGCTCTTCACTAATTGGGGCTTGAAGCACCACTTCTTTACCTGTGAGCGCAATGCCTGCGCCTTTCGCCAGTCGTTTGATTTCATCGGATTCTCGATAGAGCCACTTGATAATGTTTCCGTTTGAATCGAGATGAATGCCGAGACGGCGATACGCCCAACAGTTGTAAGCAACGCTCACAAAGAAACTGGCGGGCAAGCGTTCTGCCAGTCCGATTTTACAGCCAAGCAAGGTAACTTTGCCGCCGAAGCCCATGGTGCCGATGTTGAGTTTATCGGCGTTTTCCATCACATAATCTTCTAACGCACGCAAGGTTTCATCAGGATTGACATCATCGACGGGGCGCAAGAGTTGATGCTTGGCGAGTTCGTAGCCCGAAGTTCTATCGCCGCCAATGCCGACGCCGATAAAGCCTGCTGAACAGCCTTGCCCTTGCGCTTGCCAAACCGCATGCATGATGCACTTTCGGATTCCGTCCAAATCGCGCCCGGCTTTGCCCAAGCCTTCAAGTTCAGTGGGAAGCGAGTATTGAATGTTTTTGTTTTCGCAGCCGCCGCCTTTCAAGATGAGTTTGATTTCGGTGTAATCTTTTTCCCATTGCTCGAAGTGCATCACAGGCACACCTGCGCCAACATTCGTGCCACTGTTTTTGCCTGTAATCGGGTGAACGGAGTTGGGGCGGAGTTTGCCCGTCTTTGTCGCTTCTATGGTGGCTTCTTTGATAGCGGCTTTGAGTTCAAGTTGATTGACACCAATCGGCGTGTGAATGAAGAAAGTCGGCATGCCGGTGTCTTGACAAATCGGCGAGACATGCTCGCACGCCATATCAACGTTGAGCGTAATGGTCGACATCGCCAGACCAGAGCGCGATGCGGCTTCTTCACGTTCGGCGGCGCGTGCAACCGCGCGGCGCACATCGCTCGGCAAATTGGTCGATGTTTCGGTGATGAGTTGGAGAATGGACTCTTTCAGGGCTGACATACTACATAAAGATTGAGTTAGGAAAGTTCATTCTTGGTCAAGAGCAATTTACGCCAAATTGCCGAAGCTCAAAAGCCTTTCTTGCCGTGCAATGCGGCATTTACTCGAAGCTCAATTCAGAAATGCAAGTTTCGTTATACTTTTTGCCCAGATAAACCGACAAAATTTCCATTTTAACAAAGTCAGTGGGCAGTGTTCGGCGCAGTGGAATGACTTGAACCGAGGGCGAGTCGCTTAGGGAAATCATTTCTTCGCTGCCGTCGGAATAAATAAGTTTGGCTGAACGCACGCGGTTGTTGTTGGCAAAGGTTTTTGGGGTTTTGGCATAGCCATTTTGAATGACCAGCTTCTTGGGCACAAACGCCGTTTTGAAAAGCGCAAGTGATATAGGCTTTTTCCTTACCGTCAACAACCCAAGCCGTTTTGGGGTTTGAATCTGCGGCTTGCTCGGCGCGATAATGCGTGAATTCATATTCAGGTCTAACTTCGCCCGGCGGAGGCTTCAACTCTTTGCGCTCATAATGCTCGCTGGAAGCAAGCAGAGTATTGGTAAAAGGTTCCGCTTCGTATTCAACCAGTTCGTAGGAGCTCTGTTTAGCAGGTCTTAGTTTGGAATCGTTGTCAAGAAGAAAATAGTTTGCTTTGGTGTCAGAAGTATCCCGTGAAATCATCAGATTGTAGTACTCATTTAAGGAGCGCGAGTAGTCGCCAATTTCCGATATATCGGCAATGTATTCAACAAATGCGCAAAGACTGTCTCCTGACCGAGTGATCCAAATGGTTTCATGACAGCGGGATTGACAAATGACATTTCGTCGGAAAACGCCTTTAAAGTCTGGGCTGACAATTCCTTTTGGCGATTGCGCATACGCCGAGGCGGCGCAAAGCAGTAAAACAAAACAGCAAATTGATTTCATACAATCGGGTTTTGGAGTTTTGAAAACTTACTCAAAGCAGAGAGCAAAACAGAAAGGTGTCCCGAAAATCGAGACACCTTGAGACGTGATGCGATGTGAGCCTTTATTTGACAAGCATCATCTTCTTGATGCTCGCAAACGCTCCGCTACGCAACCGATAAAAATACAGCCCTGACGACAGGCGTGCGCCGTTGAACTGAATTTGATAAGCCCCCGCTTTGAGCTCACCATTGACCAGCGTCGCTACCACCTGCCCTAAGATGTTGAACACTTCCAACACCGTCCGCCCATCTTGACGCAGCGAAAACTCAATAGTCGTCGTCGGATTGAATGGGTTCGGATAGTTCTGCGACAAACTATACTCATTTGGCAGCGTGATTTCCTTGACTGGATGTTCCGTGATATTGCCGCTGAAATCTACATCCAAGAGTTTGTAGAAGTAGGTGCGTCCTGCTTGCAGTCGGTCGTTATCAAAGTAGGTGTATGCTTTGCCGGTAGGCGAAGTGCCAAGACCTCTGAGCGAGTCGTGGGTTTGATAAGAAGCGATTTCAGTGTACGCACCATCTCTGACAAGACTGCGTTGGAGAATGAAGCCTGCATTGTTGGTTTCGGAAGCAGTTTCCCACTGAACCAGCACGCCGTTGTCTTTGGGCGTGAGTGTAAAACTCATAAGCTCAACGGGCAGAGGGCTATCCACAGGGTTGGTGGTGGCAATGGTATAGTATCCATCGATAAGGTTGGCGTCGTTGACGTCAAAGGCAACTTGGTCGGTATTTTGGATGAAGGGGGTGCCAACGATGGTAACTTCTGAAAACGGACCGCTTGTGCCGGCGCGGTAGAGCAATCGGTAGTTGGTCGGATTTGCGGGAATAGCGCTCACGTCGGCGTCGCTGAAATCAAAGGCGATGCGCGCGTCAATGGTGCCGGTTTTGTCAAGATACCAGATACGTGACCAGCGCTGCTGCACGCCGCTGGGCAGGTCTGCGATGGAAATAGGTGTCGCATCGACCCCATTGTGACCAGCGAGCAGGAATTCGTTAGTGCCGTTTAGAGAATTGTTGCGTTCTTCAAGCACAAGTCCGCCGCTGCTTTGCGCGCGGGTGTGTTTGGCACTGCCGTCGGTAGTGCCGATGCCATGCACTTGTTCAAGGTAGGGGCTGGTTCCTGCGTAGAAATCATCGGTAATCGATATGTTGTATTTTGCGCTGAGATAATTTTCAACGATAAGTCGTTGCGCCGTGTTCAAAGCCGCTCCGTAGGCGGCAACTTCGGCGATGTCTCCGTCTAATCCCCCACCTGGATTCGTGGAGTGTCTGCCGATTCGAATTGGGTCAGGCGTTGTGTTGCCGTCAGTGTCTGCAAGGTCGCCGCCTTCTTGCACGCTGTTCACAAACAAACGATAGGCAACGTTGCGATAACGGGCGTAATCAACAATCTGAAAGGTCGTTGTTGAAATCGGTGTGGTTCCGAGAACCCAAGTAAGTCCGGTGGCAGCGTCGGTGCGTTTTTGAAACGCGTAAACGCCGCCTGTGCCAGCTTTCAAACTGGCAAGTGGATTGCCAGCGGTACTGCGGTCAAGTATGTATGTTCCGAAACCGTCGCCTGCGCCTCCTACGGTAACAGAGGCATTTGCTTTCAAGACGATGAAGTAGTGATGTCCGCCCGCTGCAGGCAAGCCCATTGGGGCGGAAGGTCCGATGAATTGGTTGCCGTTGAAACGCAAGACAGGTCTGCCGTTAACGACCGCGCCTTGATAAACGGGACGATTTGTGCCGATTGAGACAGCCGTGCGTCCATTGCCTGATTGGTCGTTCCAACTATCAACCGGCGCGCCGTCAGTTGTTGTGCTGGTTCCCGCGTCGGCTCTGAACCAAACACTGTTCGAGGCCGCCGCGCCGACACCTCCTGGTCCCGTCGAGCCAACTGCCGCAAAAGTAAAGGGAAAATCTTTCGTGCCTGTGTTCGGAGCAATTCCAACGGCGCGAATAACGCCGCTCGTCGACCCTTCGGCGGAAAGCGTTCCCGTAACCGAGCCGTCTGTATTGAGCGTCAAGCCGCCCAGAGACCCTGAAAATAAACTGTATGTAAACCCCGCTGGAAAATTGCTGGTGGCAGGTGCAATCGCCGTTCCAAATGTTGTCGTTTGCTGCAAGTTTTGATAAACAATTTGGCTTGCATCGGCGGGATTAATCGTTACCGTGTAAACATTCGTGAAGGTCGTTGTGCCGATGCCGTTGGTTACATCGACCGTTAAATTGTAAGCGCCTAACGCCGTTGCAGGCCCAACCGTAATGACGCCAGTCGTTGGATTGATGGTGATGCCCGATGGCGGCGAGACAAGTGCATAGCTTGTAATCGGCGAATCACCGTCATCGACGATGGGCGTAGGTGAAACGCCGCTCGTGCCAAATGTTAAGGTCAGAGTGCTTGGCGTGTAAGCCAGTGAGATGGGGGCGGACGGTCCTGCGAAAGTTCTCCCCAGCGTGATGTAACTGCCGTCGGGAATGCTTGCGGTTGTAACCGTGAAAGTGCTCCCTGACAGCGTTCCCGTCAATTCTGTTGCGCCGCTCGAAAAATCGCCGTCTGCATCGACGAACACGCGAAACGTCTCGCCTGTCGGTAACACGATGCCCGTTACATCAAAACTAATCGTTACGGTGCCGACCCCGCCCCCGGTTGCGTTTGCACGCCAAACGCGGTTGAGTCGACGGCGATTACTGGGCGCGTTCGTGTTGTTGAGCGTCAAATCCCCGTTGTCATGTCCGTAGAGAAGAAATCCGTTGTCCGTTAGCGTCGAGGGCGTATTGAGGTTCAAGCGGCTCGAGCTTGCGTTTGTATGCGTATTCGAAGCATCAACTCTGCCGATGCCGGCGACATCGTTGCCGTGAGTTGCATCAAAAGAATACCGGTCGCCGGAGATGGTGACTGCGTATTTCGAGCTAAGGTAGTTGTCTACGATAATCCGTTGCGCCGCGTTGAGCGAGGTGCCGTAAATCAATACTTCGGCGATGTCGCCATCGAACGAACCGCCCGGATTGGCGTCCTGGTGGCTGCCGATGCTGGTAAAGGTGGCAGGAGGTCGCCGTCGGCATCGGTTAAATCGCCGCCTTCCTGTGTGCCGTTGAGAAACAAGCGATAAGCGACGCCGCGCTGGCGCTGGTAATTGACGATTTGAAAATTTGTGCCGTCGATTTGCGTAGTCGAGCTAACGCCGCCAATGCTACTAGCGTTGTCGCGTTTTTGAAAGCCGTATAAATTTCCCGGAAGGGCTTTTAAACTTGCAAGCGGTGTGGTAGCGGTAGTGCGGTCTAAAAGATAAACGCCGCCCGTTGGGCCGCCGCCCGTTCCTAAGCTGCCAAAACTGTTGAGCGTGCCGTTTCGTTTGGTGACGATGAAATAGTGAAAGCCGCCCGTTTGCGCCACGCCCAACGCCGAATTGACGCGAATGCTTTGGCTTGCCGTGCCGCCGCTTGTGTTGAAACGCAAAACTGGTTTGCCGTTCACGACGCCGCTTTGATAAGTCGGACGCGCCGCACCGGTCTGCGACGCTACATTGCCGTTGCCCGATTGATCGCTCCAAGAACTAACCGGGGCGTTATTGACTGACGTCGATGTTCCTGCGTCGGCGCGAAGCCAGAGGCGGTTTTGTGGCTGTCCGCTCGAACCCGTGGCATTACCCACGCCGCCCGGACCAGTTTGCGCAACCGCCGATGCAGCACATATCAAGAGAAATGACAAGTAAAAAAAGCGTAGAGATGTAATCATAAATCAGTGAGAAAAATTGTCATAAGCCTAACAGCACTTGCACAGAGAGTTAGGAATTGATGGCAATGAGAAACATAGGAACTTAAAAACTGATGAGAATGCGCAAAAATAAGCGCGGCAGCGTGGAAAAGCAAAGAAGACGCTTGTTAAAAAATCGTTGTCTCCGACGGCAAGCAAAGAATCGAGTGCTCCGATGGAGCAAGTGAAGGCAGCATTCGCAACAGAGGATTGAAACTGTAAGCGTCCGCGTTGTATCTTTTTGAAAAGGAGTCCGAAGTATGTGGTTCAAAAGAGTAGTCGTCGGATTGTCGCTTGTGCTGGCGTGCTGTCCCGTAGGCGCGCAATGGGTTGATAAGCACATCGCGCGTGATGAAAACGCTTATCGGTGCGGCTCGCACCTGCTCGGCTCTGTTGAACGTGCAACGCGCGCCAAATCACACGAGTATGATGTGCTACGGTATAAACTTGCACTCTCACTGTCCATGACCGATAGCCGCTTGCAAGGCGACAACCGCATTCGATTTCGGAGCAATACGTCCGCGCTCTCGCGGATAGCATTGACGGCAAAAAGCATGACGGTTGATTCGGTCAAAGACGCCCTCTCCAACGCCGCGCTGCCGTTCTCGCTCGATGCTGATTCGCTTTACATCACGTTAGGTAAATCCTACGCGATGAACGATACGGGCGAAGTTGCAGTGTTCTATCGGACTACAACCAACCGAAGAGGGTATTATTTCTACACTGCGCAAGAGAGCGGCACAGAACCGGTCGGCTACACGATGTCCGAACCCTACGATGCGCGCTATTGGATGCCATGCTACGACGAGCCGTTCGACAAGGCGACGGCTGAGATGTCAATTACTGTCCCACAAGGCTTTACAGCTGCGTCTATCGGACGACTTGAAAGCAGAGTCGATAATCTTGACGGAACAACGACGTTTCATTGGGCGACGCCGTTCCTGACAACAACTTATCTAATGTGCGTAACTGTCTCGCGTTACGCGGTTCTTCAAGACCAATACATTCGCCCGTCGCACGACACGATTCCGATTGTCAATTATGTGTGGCGACGCGACTCGGCAGCGGCGCGCGAGTATTTCAGAAACATTGCGGCAGGCATTCGGCATTTCGAGACCGTCTTCGGCGTTCCGTATCCCTTCGAGAAATATGGTCAAGCGGCGGTGCGCCCGTTTTCCTTCGGCGGAATGGAGCATCAAACGATGACGACACTCAATCAAAATTTGCTGTCCAACGAGTCGCTTGTAATGCACGAACTTGCGCATCATTGGTGGGGAAATATGACCACATGCGAATCGTTTGCCGACCTCTGGCTCAACGAAGGGTTCGCCACATACAGCGAAGCACTTTGGCAGGAGTATCTGGGCGGCCGCGCGGCACTCAAGCGCTATATGCTTGGGCGAAAAAGAATTTCAAGTTGGCGCAATCCGATTTACAATCCGCCCGCGCCGCTGTTTATCGACGAGGTCTATGGCAAAGCCGCATGGGTTTTACAGATGCTTCGCAAAATCTTCGGCGAAGAAAAATTCAGGGAACTCCTGCGTGTCTATGGCAATCGATACAAATACAGCGTTGTCAATACAGCGCAGTTTCAGCAAACAGCGGAGGAGGTCTACGGCGGCACGCTGTCGTGGTTTTTTAATCAATGGATTTTCGGAACGGGCGTGCCGCGCTACGACTATAGCTGGACCAAATCGCAGAGCGGAACAGTATGGACCGTTGCACTGCGCGTCCGTCAAACGCAGCCCGACCCGATTTTCGCCATGCCGATAGAATTCGCTGTGCAAACCGCCTTGGGAAAACAACTCTTCATAAGGCGCATCGAGAGCCGCGATACGACCGTGCAACTGACGCTCAACGCCGAACCGCAAAGCGTTGCCTTCGACGAAGACGAATGGGTGTTGAAAGAAAGTGCAAACCTTGTTAGCGTTGCGCGGGACGAACCAACAAAACCCACACAGTTTCGCTTAGAACAAAATTACCCTAACCCGTTCAACCCGAATACCGTCATCAGTTACCAGTTACCAGTAACCAGTCATGTCAAGTTGGTGGTCTATGATGTGCTGGGACGGGAACTGCAAACGCTTGTAAATACAAGGCAATCGGCAGGACGCTATCGTATCACATTTACGGTAACCGCCAATTCATTCGGCAGTGGGATTTATTTTTACAGGCTGCAAGCAGGAACATTTTCAGAGACTAAGAAAATGATATTGAGGAAATAAATCGGTATGCGCATTGAAGCTCGATCGAGTTTGATTTTAGCATTAGACGCAGCGGTAGCCCTGCTGTGTGTGTATCATGCGTGGCAATTGTTGAAATGCGCAACACTGCCTGTTACGCTCGGCTCGCGAAACTATCTGCCGGTCGTCATCGCAGTTGACACAATGGCAGGCGGCGAGTTGAAAATCGGCGATAAAATTTCAACCATTGACGGCTTGCCTGTCGCTACGGTCTCTCAAATAGAAATCGCGCTGGACGGAAAAAAAATCGGCGAAACCGCTACACTTGAAATTCGGCGCGATACCGTGTTGCGAACCCTCATCACGCCCTTGGGCGGCGGACACGGTGAGGTCAGCCAAATATCGGCGGACTCAAAAAAGAACGTGTCGGTGAAACTAACGCCGAAGTATAATGCCAAAGATGCTATCGTGATGGCGTTAGCGTCGATGTTGTTTTTAGCCTTAGGCGTCTTCGTATGGATTAAGCGCCCAAATGATCAGGCAGCGCTGATGTTTCATTGGACAACGGCGGCAGCAGCAGTGTCGGTGGCCGCATCGAGTCAGTATCAGGTGTTCTCCTTACCCGTTGAGGGAATAGCGCATCTGGTCTCGAGTCTGGCGTTTATGCTCGCGCCTGTCTTGTTGGTTCATTTTACCTACCTCTTCCCGAGCCGAAAACTCTTTGGTGAGACACTGGCGGATGAGCGACGAAATTGGCAATGGCTCTATGGCATCAGTATGACACTATCAGTCTGCTCGTCAGCTGCATTTTGTCTGATGCGCGCATCACTGACAGAACAAACATTTCAGCAATATGCCCTCATCTGGTCGGTCAATCGGTGGGGCTTTGCAATTGGCATGCTGGCGGGCATTGGAAACTTTGTGCGCTCCTATATTGAAGCCGACGATGAAACTGAACGTCGAAAATTGAGGTGGATTTTGCTGGGACTTCTAACTGGCCCACTCTCATTTGTGCTGCTCTGGGCGTTGCCGAAACTCTTGACGGGAGAGCCCGCCGTCAGCCGAGAAATAATGCTGCTGCTCTCTGTGCTCACGCCGCTGACATTTGCAATTGCAATTGTGCGCTATCGAGCGATGAACATTGATTTGCTGTTCAGTCGAAGCGCAGTCTATGGCATGGCATTGGCGTTTTCAGTGGGCGTCTATGCGCTATTTGTCAGCTTTGCGGCTGTGCTGGTCGGAAACATCGCGGAAGAGCAAAAATTCCTAACACCGGTGATTGCAGCAGTGCTGGTTGCCTTGCTCTTTGAGCCAGCGCGCAAGCGTTTGCAACAAATCGTCGATAAACAATTTTTCAGAGTTCAGTATAATTATCGTGAAGCGCAGCGACAGTTTTTGGATGATGTCAAAAGCTGCTACGATGTTCAAGCGCTGGCAAGTCTGGTCGTCAAGCGTATGAACGAATTTTTGATGTCGAAGCGTGTCGCGGTCTTTACGCTCAATGCGGAGAAACAACGTCTGCACGCAGTCGCACAGCGTGGGTTCAAACTCGCGCCGCATCACGGCATCGCCTTCAAAGTAACTCGGCTTGACTTGACAGAGAAAACTTGTTTGAAAAAGCCAACCGCATTGGAACGCTATATCGAGCAGGGCGTGCCGATTGAACCTGCACAGACGCGCACCTTCGAGCGCTGGCAGCTTGTCTTAGCCTGTCCAATGCTTTCAGAGGAAAAACAGTTGCTTGGACTGCTTGCAGTTGGCGAAAAACAATCCGAAGCGATTTACACCGAAGAAGATGTGGATTTACTATTGTTCATTGCCGCACAAACCGGGCTGGCACTCGAGCGCATTGAGTTGCAAAAAGAACTGCTGCTCAAATCAGAAGAAGCCAAACGCTTGAAAGAACTAAGCGAAATGAAGTCCTATTTTATTTCAGGCGTCTCGCACGACCTGCGCACGCCGCTGACCTCCATCCGTCTGTTTGCCGAATTGCTCGAGTCGGACGGGTTGGAAAAAGAACAGGCAAAAGATTACCTGAGCATCATTCAAGGTGAAACGGAGCGCTTAGAACGGCTGATTGAAAATGTCTTGACCTTCGCCAAACAAGAGCGCGGCATGAAGTCGTATCAAATGGCAGAGTTGGATGTGGCTCGGCTGGCCGAACAAGTCTTAGAGCGATTTGCATACTATTTCGAGACTCAAAAAGTAACGCTCTACAAACAAATCTCGACGTCGCCGCTCCTGATTAACGGCGACGCCGACCGCCTGACTGAAGCACTTGAAAACTTGCTCGTCAACGCCGTCAAGTATTCGCCCGAGCATAAAGAAATTTCATTTGAACTTTGCCAAAAGCAGAACGCAGCCGTCGTGAAAATTTCAGATAAAGGCATTGGCATCGCCTCTGATGAACTCGATAAAATTTTTGAGCCGTTCTATCGCTCGACCGATGAAAAAGCAAAACAGGTCGGCGGCACAGGGTTAGGACTCTCGCTGGTAAAACATACCATTGAAGCGCATCGAGGAACAATAGCGGTCGAGAGCAGCCTTGGCAACGGAAGTTGTTTTACACTCACGCTCCCGCTGGCCGGGACACACACCAAATAACAACCAATGAAACATATTTTAATCGTCGAAGACGACCCATCAATTCAAAAAGGACTGAAAGCAAGTTTTGAAGCCGAAGGCTACAGCGTACGCTGCGCCTCTGACGGCGAAACAGGCTTTTCATTAGCAACCACGGCGTCGCCCGATATTGTGATTCTCGACATCATGCTGCCGAAAAAAAACGGGCAAGACATCTGCCGCGACCTGCGACAATTGGGAATCCAAACGCCAATTTTAATGCTCACTAGCAAGGCTGACGAACTCGACAAGGTTTTGGGATTGGAACTTGGCGCGGACGATTACCTAACAAAACCATTTAGCCTGCGTGAACTCCAAGCGCGCGTCAAAGCGCTCTTGCGTCGCAATGTGGCAGTATCGAAAAAAGAACTCGAGGAATATCGCTTCTCCGACGTCATCGTTGATTTTAGAAAACGCGATGTCCAAAAAGGCAATGTCGCTGTCCGGCTTACCCCAAAAGAGTTCGATGTGCTCAAATACCTCATCGAGCATGAGGGCGAACCAATTTCGCGCGACACATTGCTCACCGAAATTTGGGGATACAAAAAATCCGCCGATATTGAGTCGCGCACCGTCGATTCCCACATCGATTCGCTGCGCAAAAAAGTCGACGCCAAACCCTCGAAGCATTTCATCTCCGTTCACGGCATCGGCTACAAATTTGTCAAGTAGCGCCCCGTGCCTCGCCGAAACCTCCTCTAAACCCCTGTAAAATCAAGCTCTGTCAGGCTTGGCCTAATCTTTGCAAACTCTTGACATCTCCCTGACAACTTAAGCCCAATAGTTTCGCATCATTGCCCTGTAATCGTGAATCAAGCAATCAAACAAACGCAACCTTAAAACAAAAAGAGGGCAGAAACATGAAAACTTCAGCAACCGTTTTGAGCGCCGAACAACCAACCTTGTGGTATGCGGCAAAACCCGTCGCCTACCAAGTGCGCGAAGGATATCAAAAGCGTATGACACTGGGATTGGCGGTAGCAACTGCTATTTACGCGCTAAGCATCGGCTCGTATTTCATCAGCGACATGATTCAGCCGAAGGCGGACATCAAGCCAGAGCGCAGCATCGTGATTGGGTCTGAAATCATTCCAGCGCCACCGATGACGGAAGTCAAAAAACTTGATACGCCGACCGAAGAAAGCGGCGATGGCGCAACGGACGCCAACATCAAAACAAGCGCAGGTCGCCAGCAACTCTCGCAAAGCGTGGAGAACAGTGTCGGCAGTGCAATTAATGCGGCGCTGAACTCTGGCGTGTTTGCGGAAATGAACGGCGGTTTGCCGATGCCGACCGAAGGTGCAACCGAATCAAGCATCTTGAACGGCACAACCAACATTGGTCTGCGAAACTTAGGCACAGGCGAACAATTGGGAACGAGTTTGGGCAATGCAGGCGAAAACCTTTCGTTTGGAATGTCAAACTCAGGAAACGCAATCAACGCGAGCTTAAGCCGCAATGGCTTAACCGGAAATACGACAAGCGGATTGAACGTCGCCAGAACTGGCAAACTGATGCTGAACGAAAATATGATTGCGCGAGGTGTTACAGCAGGCGGACGAAGTGCAGAGGAAATTCTCGCTGTTGTCAAGTCTAACCAGAAAGCCGTGATGGACGCCTACAACGCAGCGCGCATGGCATCAGGCGGAAGTCTGAAAGGCTCAATGACCGTCAAACTCGTCATCAGACCAGACGGCGCGGTTGGCGATGTGCAAGTGGTGAAAACAACATTCACAAGCGACAATTTCAAGCGCGACATTCTTGCCAAAGTTCGCCGAATGAAGTTCAGCGCAATCGCCGCTCAAGCCGACCAAGCCGTTATCGTGCCGTTTGACTTCACCGACGAAAACTAACAGAGCCGACAAACAAGCACTGTCGCCTAAGTCTCGAGAAACTCCACATCTCCGGACTTGGGCGAAATGCGCTTTAAAGAACAGGCATAGTGGGCAAAGACTAAGAGTGTGTTCGGGTTTCAGATTGTATGAACGCAATTGTCATTGTGAGCGCAGCGAGGAATCCAGCAGGAGCGAACTGTTTCAAAAAACTTTGACGTCTCCCTGATAACTCCCGACTGCCGTTTGCACCTTGTGCATAGCGTGTTGGGTTTGTGACGGCTGCGGTTTAAGTTATTCAAAATTTTTCGCAAAACTAAACAAGGAACTGCCTGTTGCGAAGAAAAAAAATTAAACTTTCGTAAAACTCTTCCTTATGTCTATAACCGACGATTTTGTTCAACCGCTCACCATTGAGCATCCAAAGCTGTTATACCGACGTTAGGTCATAACTTCGCGTTTATAGACTTCCTGTTTCAAAGCAGAGAGAATATCCTTCAAATCGCCCTCTTTAATCACATCAAGCACGGCGGTATGCCGCTCGTCTATCGTCATCATCAGTTTCGCCAACTGTTCTTTTTCCGTGCGGCGCATTCCCGTAAAGAGCGTTACCAAAATATCCTTCAGCGATGACATGCTCCTATACATCACCTCGCGCCCTTTCTGTGTAATTCGCACACGCTTTGAGCGCCGGTCTTCTATGTCGTCAAATTCCTCGACCAAGCCCATTTTCATCAACCGTTTGATGATTTCAATTCCGCTCGAAAATTCAGACAAGTGTGCCTCGATGAGTTCGCTCTTTCGCGGTTCGCGCACATCGTAAAACAGCGTGAGCAAATACACGTAGTCTTCATTGCTGCCCAACTCGAATTCCGCCAACGCTTTCTTGGCATAAATTGAACTGAATCGATACAGCCGGCGAATGAGCGCAAAAATCACCGCCTCAATGGGAATGTGCAATGGGTCGGATTGGTCGTAGACGTCGCTAATCTGCGGCAATTGCGAAAGCGGAAGGGTGTCTGTCGTGGGCGGTTGCGTGGATGATGGCTCCGCTGGTTCGCCACTTTTCGACAGATGCGACGCGGCCAACCAGCGTCCAAAGTCGCCAATATCGGGCGACGAGGTCTCTGATTCGTATTTGCCCCAAAGGCGAACAATGTCCGCCAACTGTTGATACTTCTCCTGCATTTACTTAAAAGGTTATTGCGCTTATTGCACTTTTGTAGAATAAAATGGTTCAAAAATGGTTCAAAAACGGTTCAAATTATACAAAAAAATTACAAAAAAGTTGTAACAAAGTTGCTTTTGTTGCGAAAAAACAGTAAATTTGTAACAAAAAAGTTGTTTAAGCGGAACTGGCACGGTTGCGTGGTTTTGCGCAAAAATCTTTTGTCGTTTCCAAAATGCTACACTTTTCATAACGATAACTTCTCGATAGATGACAGTCATCGCAAAAGTTGAAAACGCTTCAAAGGTCTATAAAAGCGGCGAGACCGAAATCGTCGCGCTCCAGCCGACGACCCTCGAAATTCGGTCAGGCGAATTGCTCTTAATCGTTGGACCGTCCGGTTCGGGTAAAACTACGTTGCTCTCACTCTTAGGCTGCGTGATTTATCCAACGAGCGGCAAGGTGCTCATCGACGGCATCAACACCAGCGACCTCAATGATGACGAACTCGCATTCCTTCGGCTCAATAAACTTGGGTTCGTGTTTCAAAATTTTAATCTCATTCAGCCGCTCACCGCGCTTCAAAACGTGATGATGCCATTGGAACTGCAAGGCAAATCAGCGCGCGAGGTCAAAGAGAAAGCCGAGAATGCGCTCGCGTTTGTCGGGCTTTCGCACCGAAAAAAATCGCTGCCGAAGCAACTCTCGGGCGGCGAGCAACAGCGCGTTGCCATCGCGCGCGCGCTCGTGAGCGAACCGATGTTGATGCTCTGCGACGAGCCGACCGCCGCGCTCGATTCCAAATCCGTCGGCACGGTGATGAAAGAGTTGCGAGACCTTTCCGACAAAGGTCGCTCGCTTGCCGTCGTTACGCACGATGCGCGGCTGCGAGACTACGCGCACCGCGTGGTTGAAGTCGAGAACGGAATCGTCAGGTAAGCAAGCCGCGTCGGCGAAACGCTCTCGTCGGCGGCACAGTGAATCAAAACCATCAAACGCAGTTTTTTCAAACACATCAAACATCATCTACAAATGAAAAATCTCTTGTGGTTGTTTCTCGCAATCGGCTCTTTCGCCGTGATAAATGAGGGCTGCGGCGGAAGCGCGTCGCCAGAATCGGTCAAAGCTGAGACGGTTGAGCCGTCAGCACTTAAAATTTCAAAAATCGTCGCGGTCGGTCGAGTCGAGCCTGAACGGCGAATCGCAGCACTTTCGGTCGATGTAGCAGGCATTGTTCAGCGAATCGAGAAACAAGCGGGCGACGCGGTCAAAAAGGGCGAACCGATTTTGGAACTTCAAAACGACTTGGAACGCGCTCGGGTGAGACTCTCGCAAACCAAAGTCGCCACGCAGGTCGAGGAAATCCGAATGATTCAAGCCTCGCTCAAAAGCGCGATGCTCAAAGCGGAAAACCTCAAACAAAAATATGAGCGTGTGAAAAACTTGGCGGCTTCCGGCGCCGAGACGCAGCAAAAATTGGACGACGCCAAAACCGATTACGACGCCGCTGCGGTCGATGTGAAGCGCTTGGAAGCAAGTCTGGCATCGGCACAAAAACGGTTGAACGAATTTTCGGCGGACGCGAAAATTTCAAGCGTTGAAGCCGAGCGCCGCATCGTCAAAGCCCCTTTGGACGGCAAAGTGTTGAGCATGGATTTATCGCTCGGCGAGTCGGTGCAGAGCGGCGATAAGGTCGCGGACTTTGCACCGACGGGCGATGTTACCGCACTCGCCGAAGTCGATGAACTCTTCGCAAGCCGTGTCAAGTTGGGACAAAAAGCGTTTGTCAGAACGCAAGGCGGCAGCGACACGCTCGCCGTTGGTGAGGTGATGTTCGTCGCGCCGTATCTCAAAAAGAAATCGCTGTTTTCCGACGACAGTGCAAACCTCGAAGACCGGCGCGTGCGCGAGGTGCGCATCAGGCTTTTGAATGCGGAAAAACTTTTGCTCAATTCGCGCGTTGAGTGCGTGATTTTAATCAATGACTAAAAACACCTAACGAAAAAATTTATGCTTAGAACAGCGTTTGATTTCATCAAATTCGATAAGCCGAAGTCCATCGGCGCGCTGGTCGGAATCATCATTTCGGTCTTTCTCATCGGGCAGCAAGTCGGCATCCTTTCATTCCTGACGGGACTGATGGCGGGCTATGTAAAAAACGCGGGTGCAGATATTTGGGTGGTCGATAATCGCACGACCGACGCCAACGTGCTTGGGCTGCTCGATGTGCGCATCGGTCGAGAACTCGAGGCCATTTCAGGCGTCAGGCGTGTTTCGCCCGTTGTCGTCTCCGTCGGCACAGCAAAGTTTCAAAACGGCAAATCAAGTCCCGTAACGCTCGTCGGCGCAAGCGCGCCCGATTTCAAAGGCGGCGCATGGAACATTGCAAGCGGAACAAAATTCGATGTATTGCCCGACGGTGCGGTAACGGTCGATGTGTTCGACAGCGAGCTTTTGGGCGGCGCAAAACTCGGCGATGCGTTTGAAATCGCAGGGCAGCGCGTCTATGTCGCGGCGGAAACCCGCAACGCCAGAGGCTTTGCCGGCGCCTACGTTTTTACCACCATCGAGCGCGCCAGAGCGTTGGGGAAAATTTCGCCAACGAAAGCCAGCGCGTTTTTGGTCGAAGTCGAGTCGGGCGCCGACATCGAGCGGGTGCGCGATCAAATCAACCACGTCATCTTCGGCGTGCGCGCATGGACACAAGACGACCTTGCTCAATCAACTATCGAGACGATTCTTGGCACATCGGGCATCGCGGCGTCAACGGGAACGCTCATCATCTTCGCCGTCATCGCCGGACTCTTCATCATCGGGCTCACGCTCTACTCAGCGGCGATTGACCGCATCAGAGATTACGCCACGCTCAAAGCCATCGGCGCAACGAATCGCTACGTGACCAACCTCATCGCCGCGCAAGCCGTAATGTTCGCCGTGATCGGATTCCACGTCAGCGCCTTTTTCTTGGAAGGCTTCCGAAGCGGCGTCGCCAATGCCGGTTTGGTGTTCGATTACAGTGTGTCGTTTCGAGCAACGCTGCTCGGCGGCACGATGTTGCTTGCGCTCATCGGCGCAATCTTCGCCATTCGCCGCATCACGAAACTCGAGCCCGCCAGCGTATTCAGAGGATAGTCGCTTAATTTTTTCAAAACGAACAACAATGAAAACTCTAATCACTGTTATGTTTATTTCAACACTGCTCACGCCCGATGCGTCTCGCGCACAAACATCGCCGTTAGGCCAACCATCGCTTGGGCAATTTCCGACCATCATTGCAAGCAATCTTGCCGACGAGCAATTCACGCTCCCGAAAGATTTTCAGGGCGACCTCAACATTGTTCTGATTGCGTTTAGAATGGAGCAGCAATACGATGTCGATACTTGGCTACCGAAAGTAAAAGAAATTGTTAGGGAAAATTCGACGATTCGATACTATGAACTGCCAACCATCGGCGGGCTCTGGACGCTGATGCGCGGGCAAATCGACAATTGGATGAAAGCCGGCATTCCCGATATGAACGCGCGCAAGGCGACCATCACGCTCTACACCAACACGCAGAATTTCCGAGAGCCGCTTCTCCTGCCAAGCGAAGACCGTATCTACGTGCTGCTCGTCGACAAATCTGGGAAAGTGTGGTGGAAAAGCGACGGTCGATACGCCGACGAAAAGCTGGCGTCGCTCAAAGCCGCCATTCAATCCGCAGAGACAACTAAAATCAAATAAGAGACATCAAAAGTTGGAAAGGCTGAAACTTTGGGCGACGGTTGTGCGTTACACTGACCGCGAGTCATTTTCTAACTCGCAGTCATTTTTAGTCGTTTTTGAAAAATAAAAATCAGGAAAATTTAAACTTAAATTTAAAGAGATGAACAATTTGGGCGTTTTTTCGGCGATAGTGGTTGCCGCGCTCTTTGCAAGCGCAGCGCAGGCGCAGACGCGGCGGCTGAACCTGAACGATGCACTGGCGCTCTCGATGGAATACAACCGCGACTTGAAGGTGGCAAAATTAGAACAGGAAAAGTCCAGTCAATCCGTCCGCGAAGCATGGGGGAACGTCTATCCGTCGCTGAACCTAACAGGACAATTTGCGCATAGCTTTCGCAATACCAACTTCTTCATTTTTCCGGCAGGCTTTGGCGGTCCTCCGGGCAGCGCGCCAACGGGAGGAAGCAGCACGCCAACACAAATCGTCGCTACTGACATCAACAGCGTCAATGCAACACTTCAATTTGTGCAACCAATTTATCGCGGCGCGATTTTCGCTGGCATCCGTGCTTCGAGCGTCGTCGATGAAATTGCCCGTCAATCCTACGATGCCTCTGTTGCAGCGACCGTTACCGATGTCAAGAAAGCCTACTACGACGTGCTGATTGCACAAGAAAATGTGAAACTCTTGGAGCAGAGCATTGCGCGAAATATGCAAGCACTTCAAGATGTGCGCCTGCTCTACAAGCAAGGGCTTGCATCGGACATCGACACACTGCGTGCCTTCGTCGCCGTCGAGAATCAACGTCCAACGCTCATCAAGGCGCAGAGCAGCGTCGAGACGGCGAAAACCGTTCTCAAAACTCGCATCGGCTTGCCCGCCAACGAAGAGTTGATTCTGTCCGATTCGCTCAGCTACGATGAGACATCAACTGACCTATCGTTTGACAAGGCATATCAAGAAGCGCTATCAACCCGACCGGAAATTCGACAGCTCGAGCTCAACGTGCAGGCAAGCGATGAGCAAATTGCAGCAGAGTTCTCTAACTTTTTGCCAACGCTCGATTTCGTCGCGCAAGCACAGGTCTTGACACTGCAAACAAACTTCAACATCGGCTCATACCAATGGGGAACGAACGTCTCCGCAGCGCTACAGCTTTCGGTGCCTCTTTTTACAGGCTTCAAAAACGAAGCAAAGTATTCTAAAGCCAGATTGGACAAACTGAAAGCTGAAACACAGCTCGAAAACGTCCGTGAGAACATTCGCGCCGAAATAAACGTCGCGCTCACCAACGTTGCCGAAGCCCAGCAGCGCGTTGCAGTTCAAACCAAAACGGTGCAGGCCGCCGAGCGCAGCTATGCCATCACGCGCAGTCGACGTGTGCAAGGCGTCGGCTCGGCGTTAGAACTAACCGATGCAGAACTTGCGCTCAATCAAGCCAAAGTAAATTACTTGCAAGCCGTGTATGACTACTTGGTCGCCAAAGCCAACTTGGAAAAGTCGCTGGGCAGAGCAGGGCGCGGCATGATGAAAAACTGACCGCATACCCGATAAAAAAGGCGTTCTAACTGAACGCCTTTCTCCTTTCAGTCAAAAAGGCTGCCGACGCAAGCAACAAAAGCGCCGCGCTAAGTTGAACGCGTTGATTCTTCACGGCGTTCAGAATGACACAACCACAACTTTGAACTGGAAACCAAAGTGATTGAACATCCTCTCACGGCAACATTCATTTACTAAATGCATCTTACGTTTTTTTTGTTTTTGAGTATTTTTTTTACTCATAAAGATGTGCTATATTTGATGCGAAAACAAATAGACAAAAATGTGCTGGATTCGCTGATTACATCGAAGACACGAGTCAAACTTCTGTTGAAATTCTTTTTGAATCACGGAACGGAAGCCTATCTGCGTGAAATGGCGGAAGAGTTTGGCGAATCGACCAACGCGGTGCGCGTCGAGCTGAACCGATTGACGAAAGCAGGGCTGTTGGAATCGCGCAGCGACGGCAGAACAGTGTTGTATCGCGCCAATGTCAAGCACGCGCTTTTTCCCGAACTCAATAGCGTTGTTAAAAAATATCTCGGTATTGACCAACTGATTGAATCGGTGTTGGCGCGTTTAGGTAAAGTGGAAATGGCGTTCATCACAGGAGATTATGCAGAGGGAAACGACTCGGGCATCATTGACCTTGTCATTGTAGGAGAAATCAATCGAGACTACTTGAACCAGTTGGTGGTGAAAACAGAGCAAATGATTCATCGAAAAATCCGCGCCTTGACACTCAACGCTGACGAATATCAACGGCTTAAAGAAAAACTAAAAGCCGATGGTGCGCTGCTCATCTGGAATGAAAACGGAGCATTGGTGGAAAAATGAGCCAAATCGTCATTGACGCAAATAGGAGTGCTTTTGCGCTTAACATCAAAGAACTCTTCGAGTATCGCGAACTGCTCTGGATGTTAGCATACCGAGACATCAGAGTTCGCTATGCGCAAACAGTTTTAGGCGTAGTTTGGGCGTTTTTACAGCCAGCGCTGACACTGTTAATCTTCACGCTCGTTTTTGGAAAAGTTGTAAAAGTCGACACGGGAAGCGTGCCTTACCCGCTCTATGCGCTGGCCGGCATGAGTGTATGGTCGTATTTTTCCAATGTGATGTCGCAAGCAGGAAATTCAGTCATTGGCGCGCAGGGCATGATCAAGAAAATCTATTTTCCTCGTCTCATTATTCCGCTCTCAAAAGCAATCGCCGCGTTTGTCGATTTTCTAGTTGCATTGGCGTTTCTTATCGGAATGATGTTATTTTATGGATTTATTCCGTCGCTCAATGTCGCTGCATCAATTGGATTTATTGCCTTAACGATTGTGGCAGGTCTCGGTGTGGGGATTTGGCTCAGCGCGCTGACGATACGATTTCGTGATTTACAATATGTATTGCCATTTATTGTGCAGTTAGGTCTGTATGCAACACCAGTTGCATACCCATCATCGCTCGTGCCAGAACAGTATCTGACATTCTATTATCTAAATCCAATGGCAGGAATTATTGATGGATTTAGGTGGTCATTGTTTGCATCACCATTGAATAATTATGGCATAATCTCCTTCGTTACTTCTGTCTTTTTGTTTATTTCAAGTGTTTATTACTTCAAAAAGAGCGAAGGCGAAATTGCAGATATTGTCTAAAAGACAGAGATAAAAAATGATAAGTGGAATTAGAATGTATTTCTCGGATTAGAAAAAAAATATTTCCGAAGTTAAAAATGAGATAACTGTAATGTCAAACATTGCAATTAAAGTAGAAAATCTGTCCAAGCTCTATCATATTGGCGCGAAAAAAAGCGGCAGTTTGAGAGAGACGTTAGAACACTCGTTCAACAAATTGATTGGCAAAAAAGACGCGATTGATAAAGCCGAAGAGTTTTGGGCGTTGAAAGACATCAGTTTTGAAATTAAAAAAGGCGAAGCGGTTGGCATTATCGGCAGAAATGGTGCAGGAAAGTCCACCTTACTAAAAATTCTCTCTCGTATTACCGAACCGACAACGGGGAAAATTACGATTAACGGCAGAGTTGCCAGCCTCTTGGAAGTTGGCACGGGATTTCACCCTGAACTCACGGGACGCGAGAATATCTTTATGAACGGCGCAATTCTGGGAATGAAGCAAGTTGAAATCAAACGAAAGTTCGATGAAATCGTTGATTTTTCTGGAATTGAAAAATTTATTGACACGCCGGTTAAGCATTACTCATCGGGAATGTATGTTCGCTTGGCGTTTGCCGTTGCCGCGCACTTGGAGCCTGAAATTCTGATTATTGACGAAGTTTTGGCAGTTGGAGATGCAGAATTTCAGAAAAAATGTTTGGGGAAAATGAACGATGTAGCATCAAAAGAAGGAAGAACAGTTTTATTCGTCAGCCACAGCATGACAGCTATATCAAGCTTATGCGCGAGTACTATTTTGTTGGATAAAGGAAAAATCGAGTTCTTTGGCGAGGCTAAAAGCGGTGTAAATAAATACTTGCAACGTCAGAATTTTACGTCCTCATTTATTGAACTTAATCCGAACAATTCACGACAAAGTCACTGGGGGGGACGAAATATTGCTGAGCTAACAAGCATAGAGATATTAAATGAATATAACGAACCAACCAGCGAAGTGAGAATTGGTGATATTCTAAAGGTAAAGATAGGTATCCAAGTAAAAAAAGACTCAAAAAGTTTAGAAATCGGGTTTGTAATCGTTAACAATCTAGGAAGCCCTTTAACTGGTTTTGTGTCAAGTTGGGAAGGTATGGAAGCAAGTTTTAATAAAAGTCTACATTACATTGTCTGCGAAATTCCATCTTTGAGTTTATTACCAAACACTTATAGTATTACCCCATGGGTAAAAGAGCAAGGTCAAGGTGTTGATCATGAGGTTGATATGCCTATTGATTTTCAGGTAATAGGCCAGGATATTACAGGGTTTAACCCGTATTTTGAAGCTTATAAACACTTGGGCGTTTTTCAGCGAAGTAAATGGGCAGTATTAAGTCAAGAATTTACGCACTAAATTAATAATAATGCTTACTGGCAAATCAGTTTTGGTAACGGGAGCTACAGGCTCTTTTGGAAAAAAGTTTGTTGAAGTATTACTCAAACGGTATCCTGATATTTCGAGGCTTGTAGTTTTTTCTCGCGACGAGCTAAAGCAATTTGAAATGGCTCAGCTATTCCCACAATGTAAATATCCACCTATCCGTTACTTTTTAGGCGATATCCGTGATAAAGAACGGCTCTACCGTGCATTTGAGGGAGTAGATTATATTGTCCATGCGGCTGCACTGAAGCAAGTTCCAGCTGCCGAATACAATCCGATAGAATTTATTAAGACGAACATATTAGGCGCCGAAAATATAATAAATGCCGCAATAGATTGCGGCGTAAAAAAAATAGTTGCCTTGTCAACTGATAAGGCTGCAGCCCCAATTAACTTGTACGGAGCAACAAAGTTATGCTCAGATAAACTGTTCATATCTGCAAATAATATGAAGGGTCATCATGACATTTGTTTCTCTATAGTGAGGTACGGCAATGTAATTGGCTCTCGTGGCTCGGTAATGCCTTTTTTCTTGCAAAAGCGTAAAGAAGGTGTAATTCCTATTACTCATCCAGAGATGACAAGGTTCAATATCTCGCTTATTGAGGGCGTAGAAATGGTGTTGTATGCTCTTGAAAACTCGCAGGGCGGAGAATTATTTGTCCCCAAGATTCCCTCTTATCGTATTATTGATGTAGCACAAGCTATCGCTCCAAACTGCAAACATGAAATTGTAGGAATTCGTCCTGGCGAAAAACTTCATGAGGAAATGATTACGGAACATGACTCTGTCAACACATTTGATTTTGGAAAGTATTATGTTATTTTTCCGCATACATCGATCTCGAATGTACAGGAAATAGTAAGAAAATTTAATGCAAAACAAATGCCTCTTGGATTCAAGTATAACTCTGGAACAAATACAGAGTGGTTGACTGTGTCAGAAATTCGGGAGCAAGTTCGTAAGCATATTGACCCTAACTTTATTGTAGAAGAGCATGAAACCAATTCCATACGGTAGGCAGCACATCACAGAAAAGGATATTGAAGCTGTTATCGAGGTTCTTCGTTCGGACTTTTTAACACAGGGTCCGAAAATTTCTGAGTTTGAGGAGATGTTTGCGAAATACATCGGCTCAAAATATGCTATTGCAGTATCCAACGGCACCGCAGCATTGCATCTTTCAGCGCTGGCATTAGGGGTTAAGGCAGGCCAGAAAGTCATTACATCACCCATCACATTTGCCGCGTCTGCCAATTGTGTTCGTTACTGCGGAGGTGATGTGATATTTTGTGATGTTGACGCTGAAACTGTTTTAATTGACTTGCAACAATTAAAATCAATTTTAGAAAAAAAATCAAAAATTTCAGGCATAATTCCGGTAAACTTTGCAGGATATCCGGTTGATTTAAGTAAATTGCGGAAAATAGCGGACGAATATAATCTATGGATACTTGAAGATGCATGTCATTCACCTGGCGGATATTTTATTGATGATAATAATGTGAAACGCCGATGCGGGGACGGAACGCTTGCTGACTTGGCGATTTTCTCATTCCATCCAGTGAAGCATATTGCAACTGGTGAAGGCGGTATGATAACTACTAATCGAAAAGATTTATACGAGAAGATACTTTTGCTAAGAACCCATGGAATTACGCGAAATTCTGATTTACTCACAGAAAATCATGGAGGTTGGTACTATGAAATGCATGACCTTGGTTTCAATTATCGCTTAACGGATTTCCAAGCAGCGCTTGGTATTTCTCAATTAACTCATGCTGAAGACGGGCTAAAACGACGCAGAAAAATTGCTCAGCGATATGATGACGCCTTCTTAAACGCACCAATTAAAATAATACGCCCAAAGGAAAATTTTTGCCATGCATACCATTTATACATTATTCAAGTTAAAAACAGGTTACAACTTTACAATTACTTGCGGTCAAACAATATTTTTCCTCAAGTCCACTATATTCCGGTTCATTTGATGCCTTATTACAAGAATCTTGGTTGGAAAAAGGGGGACTTTCCCAATGCAGAAGAATATTACGAAAATTGTTTAAGCCTGCCAATATATCCAACTCTTACAGACGAAGAACAAGAATTCATCATTCAAACAGTTCTTAAATTTCAAGATAATGACTACTGAGCAAGAAAAATTTTGGAACGGGCAATTCGGAAAAGACTACACAGATAGAAATCCGCAAAACTCTCTCGAAATGAACGAGTATTACTTGAAAAATTTTGGAATATCGCGGATTGATATGAACAAAAAGTTCTTATCTGATATGCCATACGACCTCAATATCTTAGAAGTAGGATGCAATATTGGCTCTCAGCTTCAAATTCTGCAAGAAATGGGATTCAAAAACTTATATGGAATTGAACTGCAAGATTATGCAGTTGAACAAGCAAAAAGGCATACAAGAAATATTAATATTATTCAAGGGTCAGGGTTCGATATACCTTTTCGGGATCAGTATTTTGATATAGTCTATACCAGCGGGGTCTTGATTCACATTGCGCCGATAAATCACCAAAGAATTATGAGCGAAATATCCAGATGTACAAAAAAATATATTTGGGGATATGAATATTATGCTGAGTCGGTTCAAGAAATTTCCTATAGAGGAAATAACGGTTTTCTATGGAAAGCTGATTATGCCAATATTTTTGTACAATCCATTCCGAATTTGCGTATCACAAAAAAAGAGTTTTTTCCTTATTTATCTGATACAGAAAAGGGAAACATAGATTGTATGTATCTTATCGAGAAACAATTGTGAGACTTTATATGAGACTTTGTATAATTACAGCGCGCGGTGGAAGCAAAAGAATTCCACGTAAAAACATTAAGCTGTTCCTAGGCAAGCCAATTATTGCTTACTCTATAAGCGTTGCGATAGAGTCAAATATCTTTGATGAGGTTATGGTGTCTACTGATGACAGCGAAATATCTCAAATAGCAACCCGTTATGGCGCAGTTGTTCCCTTCATGAGAAGCACAAAAACCTCTGATGACTTTGCTACAACTTATGATGTGATTGAAGAAGTAGTTTTAGAGTATCACAATCTTGGTTTTAGAGTAGAACAGGCTTGTTGCATATATCCAACTGCGCCGTTTGTAAGTGTTAAAATACTGCACGACAGTTTTACATTATTGCAAGAAAGAAAATTTGATATTGTTTTCCCTGTCGTCCGTTTCAATTCTCCGATCCAAAGGGCATTGAAAATAGAAAGTGGAAAAGTTAGCATGATATATGATGAAAATATCAATAAACGTACGCAAGATTTAATTCCAGCTTATCACGATGCTGGTCAGTTTTATTCATTTAACGTGCCTCCTGTTATTAAAGAAAAATCTTTAATGACTAAAAATACAGGGGCAATAGAAATATCTGAAATGGAAGCTCAGGACATAGATAATCCAACTGATTGGGAGTTAGCGGAATTTAAATTTCAGTGGCTACATAAAAACAAATGAAAGTCGTTCTTATTACAGAAGGAAGCCGAACAATTGGCTTTGGTCACATTACTCGCCTTACGGGGATATACCAGGCTTTCGAGGAAAAAGGAATTATGCCGAAGTTCTATGTCAACGGCGATGATACGACTAATTCCTTGCTTTCTGGAAAAAGTGTTGAAATTATTAATTGGATTGAAAATGAATCATCGTTATTTGAAAAGATTAAGGATGCAGACATTGCAGTTGTAGATTCATATCTGGCAAATCTAGAATTTTATAAAAAACTCTCGGAAATGGTTGGCTTGCTGGTGTCTATGGACGACAATATTAGGTTACCCTATCCTAATGGGGTTGTTGTCAATGGAACTTTTGAATCTGAGAACTGGCAGTTTAATAAAATTGAAGGCGTTGCTTACTTATTTGGTAGTCAGTATATGCCTCTTCGTAAAGCATTTTGGAATATTCCTGAAAAAAAGATTTGCGATACCGTTCAAGTTTTGATGATAACTTTTGGCGGGGAAGATTTTAGAAATATGACACCCAAAGTGTTGAAAGGTCTCAATGAAGCATATCCAAACATAAGAAAAAAAGTTATCATCGGAAGTGCGTTTAATCATGTTAAAGAAATTGAAGAATACACAAATGAAAATGTAGAACTTATCTTTTCTCCTGACGCGGATGACATGAAAAAGATTATGCTCGAATCGGATATTGCAATCACGGCGGGTGGCCAAACACTTTATGAACTTGCTTGTTGCGGAGTTCCGGCAATTGCAGTCCAAGTAGCTGACAATCAAAAAAATAATATCGTTGGGGCTTTGAAATTAGGAGTCATTGAGTTTGCAGGAGAGTGGGACGATGAAGGGTTAATATTTAAGATAATTTCTAATGTTAATGTTTTAATGTCTAAGGAAGAGCGAGAGAAAAAGTATAAAATTGGAAAATCTTTGGTAGTCAATAATTCATCAAAGAAAGATGTCGAAGTGTTTATTGAAATATTTGGAGAAAAATCCATTTTAGTCAGGACTGCTTCCGCCAATGATGTAATGTCAGTACTGGAGTTGTCAAATGAAAATGAAGTGCGTAGTAATTCATTCAACAGCGAACCTATTTCTGTTGAAAATCATAAAATATGGTTCGCTAAAAAAATCCAAGATTATCATACTGTGTTCTTGATTGCGGAGATTAATAATGATTTTTTAGGGCAGATACGGTTTGAAATCGAAAACAATAAAGCAGTTGTTGGAGTGAGCGTCAGGAAAAATTACAGAAGATATGGATTTGGTAAAATTATAATGAAAAAATCTTTAGATTTTCTAAAAAAAAGCAGGCCGAATATTATCTCAGTTTTTGCATACATAAAAGAAGATAATATACCATCAATTAAATACTTTCAATCCTGTAAATTTCTGCCCGTGCAAGAGATTCTATTTAACGGATTTAAATCTTGGGAATACATTTACAAATATGATGAGCAATAAAATAAAAATAGCGGATCATTTAATAGAACCCAATTCTGCAACTTTTATAATAGCTGAATTATCTGCTAATCACAACCAAAACTTTGATATTGCCGTAAAAACTATTCAGGCAGCAAAAGAATCGGGCGCAGACGCAATCAAACTGCAAACCTATACTGCTGATACGCTTACAATTGATTCAGATAAATCTTTTTTCAAGATTGAAGGAACACTTTGGAATGGAAAAAGCTTATACCAACTTTATCAAGAAGCATATACGCCTTGGGAATGGCAACCTAAACTAAAGGAGGTTGCGGAGTCGCTTGGCCTTGTGTGTTTTTCATCGCCTTTTGATAGGTCGGCAGTCGACTTTTTGGAAAAAATCAATGTTCCAGCCTATAAAATTGCCTCTTTTGAGATTGTTGATATACCGTTGATTGAATATGTTGCTTCAAAAGGCAAGCCTGTAATAATTTCTACGGGAATTGCAACACTCGCAGATATAGAAAATGCAGTTCAATCTTGTAAAAAAATGGGTAATCATCAAATAGCGTTGCTAAAATGCACTTCGCAATACCCCGCGCCAGTTGAAGAAGCAAATTTAAATACGATTCCAAATTTGGCTCAGACTTTCAATACAGTTGTCGGGCTTTCGGATCATACAATGGAGATTGCTGTTCCTGTTGCTTCTGTAGCACTTGGAGCTAGGATTATTGAGAAGCATTTCATCCTCGATAGAAGCATTGGCGGTCCTGATGCGGACTTCTCGCTCAACGCTTCCGAATTTAAGGCAATGGTGAACGCTGTTCGTCAAACTGAAAAAGCATTAGGAAGCGTCAGTTATGAATTAACTGAAAAAACTAAGAAAAGTCGGGTGTTTTCACGTTCATTATTTGCTGTTAAAGATATATCGCCCGGAGAAATTTTAACAGAGGAAAATATTCGCTCTATTCGTCCAGGTCATGGACTATCTCCATTACATTACAAAGATGTAATTGGTAAAAAAGCAACGATGCCAATAGAAAAGGGAACGCCTCTTAAATGGGAGAATTTTATTTGATATGATTGGAGTTATTGATTATGGAATGAGTAATTTGGCGTCATTATCAAATGCGCTCCTGTTTATTAATGTGCCTTTTGAGGTCACGGACTCTCCGCCATCACTCAAAAAATATGATAAACTAATTTTACCGGGTGTTGGAGCTTTCGGTTTAGCAATGAAACGGCTAAATGAGTCTGGGTTTTCAGATGCAGTTCTTGAAGAAGTTTGCGTTAAAGGAAAGAAGATTTTAGGTATTTGCTTGGGTATGCAGCTTTTGTATGAAAAAAGTTCAGAACATGGTCAACATAAAGGACTTGGATTGATAAAAGGTTCGGTTGAGTATTTAGGAGAAAAAGTCTCTTTACCTGTTCCTCATGTTGGTTGGAACTCTGTTTTCTCTCCTAGAGAAACAAATTTATTGAGAGCAAGCGAAGCGGAAGACTATTGCTTCTATTTTGTTCATAGTTTTTATTGTCAAGCGAAAAAGAGCGGGATTGTATCGGGAGTGGTTGAATACGGCGGGTTCAAGTTTGATGCGGTCGTTGAAGATGTAAATGTGATGGCTACTCAATTTCATCCTGAAAAAAGTCAGAAAAATGGATTGGAGTTATTGAAAAAATTTGCGTTATGTTGAAAATAAGGTTAATTCCAGTTCTTTATATCAAAAATGGACTAATTGTTCGTAGTGAGAGTTTTTCATATCACCAGAACATTGGAAATGTAATTAACGAAGCGAAGCGATATAATGAGTGGGATGTCGATGAACTCATTTATATTGATATTAGTCGTGATAAGCAATACGACGCGCGTCGTGACGATCACAAAATAAAATCTTTTCAGTCTATAGAACAAATCATTTCTGCTATTTCATCGGTCTGTTTTATGCCATTAACATTCGGCGGTGGCATTCGGACAATTGAGCAAGTTGATTTTATAATTAGAAGCGGGTCGGACAAAATTACTCTGAATACAGGAGCATTTAATAATCCTGAATTGGTTAAAGAAACATCCCTTCGGTATGGCTCGCAATGTATCGTTTTATCAATTGATTATAGAACAGTAGAAGGGAAACCAATCGTATTTACAGAGTTTGGAGAAAAAAATACCGGCGTCAAAGTAGTTGATTGGGTAAATGAATGCGAGAAATTGGGTGCAGGAGAGATTTTTCTAAACTCTATTGAGCGCGACGGAACAGCAATGGGCTATGATATAGAGACTATTGGTCAAATTGTAGAATCAACCCGCTTGCCTGTTATTGCATGCGGGGGTGTAGGGGATGCATCTGATTTTGTTGAACTCGCAAAAAAGACAAGGGTATCTGCGCTGGCGGCAGGAAATTGGTTTCATTTTGTAGAACGTAGTTATTCAAAAGCCAAACAACTCTTAAAGAAACATGGAATTAATGTCCGCTGAGGAAAAGAATGTTCATCACAAAAGGAGTGGTAAAATGCGTTACTGTGCTAAGTGTGTCTACCCCGCCAGTTCGGCGGCACCACTAGCCTTTGATGAGCGCGGGATTTGCTCGGGCTGTCGAACTGCTGAACAGCGAACCTCGATTGATTGGGATGCACGGCGCAAGAGGTTTGAAAAATTAATAGATGAATATCGTGTCCAAGATGGTTCAAATTATGACTGTATTATTCCTGTCAGCGGAGGCAAGGATAGTTATTTTCAAACACATATCATTAAAACTGTTTACGGCTTAAATCCATTGTTGGTAACCTATAATGGTAATAATTACACGCCGTCAGGAATGCGTAATCTAGTTAATATGCGCGAGGCTTTTAATGTCGATCATATCTTCTTTACTCCTAGTATTCGTGTTGTTAAAGTCATGAACCGTATGGCAATGCGAATGATGGGGGATATGAACTGGCATGCCCATGCAGGCATTTTTACATATCCAATTCGAGCGTCTGTTCATCATAATGTTCCTCTCATGGTCTGGGGCGAGCACGGTTTTATGGACTTAGGCGGAATGCATTCCTACAATGATCTTGTCGAATTTACTTATCGCTTCCGCCATGAGCATGGACTTAGAGGGTATGAATGGTATGATTTTCTCGAGAAAGCTAAACAGTATAATGAAACGCTTACAAAACAAGATTTAATTCCTTGGATGTATCCAAGCGACAGTGAAATTGATAAGGTTGGCGTGAGAGGGATTTATATCTCGAATTATTTTCATTGGGACGCAAATGAACACGGACCTCTGATGGAAAAACTTTATAATTTTCGAGGCTCTGACGAGCCTTTTGAGCGGACATATCGTCGAATGTCAAATTTAGATGATATGCATGAAAACGGAATCCACGATTATATGAAGTGGGTAAAATTCGGTTACGGTAGAGCCACCGACCATGTTTGTAAAGATATTCGCGCTGGTTTAATGACCCGAGAGCAAGGCGTGGAAATTGTGAAGAAAATGGACCATATTAAACCCAAAGATCTTTATCGTTGGCTACCATATGTTGGCTGGTCTGAACAGGAGTTTGACGAAGTTGCTGATACTTTCCGCGACCCGCGAGTCTGGTGGATTGAAAACGGCGAATGGTGGAAAGATAATGTCTGGGGAGAACCATCAAGTTACGGTAGAGTGAACTTGCATAGAGACATGTGGAAGAAGTATCAAGTTTAATGTAAAGATTAGTAAAATAAAATACACATGCAATTATCACTGAAAGTTTAATATGCAGCAATTAAAAGAAACAGAAATTCGTCCTAAGAATTTAATGGATGGTCAGCGTATTGCTATGCTTACAGATGTTGGGCGGCTTTTGGGACGTAGAAAAGAATTTGTTGACGTGGTATGTCCTGCCTGTAATTCAAATCAGCGACAAAAGGCATTTGAAAAGTATGGAATGGAATACTACCAATGCAAAAAATGCGATACAATTTATATCACGCCAAGACCGACTGAGGAAGTTTTGAATTGGTTTTATAAATATTCTGTGAACTACGCATATTGGAATAAGCATATTTTCCCGGCTTCAGAAGAAAAACGAAGAGAGAGAATTTTTGTGCCACGTGTTGACGCCATCTTGAAGTATTGCGAAAAATATTCAGTGAAAACAGATTCACTCTTAGAAGTCGGAGCTGCATTCGGAACGTTTTGCTCCGAGATGAAATCAAGAAATATCTTCAAGAAAGTCATCGGCGTAGAACCAACGCCTGACTTGGCTCAAACTTGCCGAGAAAAAGGTATTGAAATCATTGAAAAAACGATTGAACAAATAGAATTTTTAGATGAAGAAAAATTTGATGTGGTTGTTAATTTTGAAGTTATCGAACATTTATTTTCACCCAAAGATTTTATTGTTCAGTGCAAGAAAGTGTTGAAAAAAGGCGGTTTGTTTGTAGTTACCTGCCCAAATGGAAAAGGATTTGATATAACCGTTTTAGGACAAGAAAGTATTGCGATTGATCACGAACATTTGAACTATTTTAATCCGAAATCTCTATCGGATTTAATATCCTCGTGCGGCTTTGAAGTATTGGAAACGGAAACACCCGGCAGATTAGATGCAGAATTGGTTAGAAATAAGATTCTCTCAGGGGAATTTGATATTACTTCCCAACCTTTTCTAAAACAAGTTCTAATTGAAAATTGGGATACTTTACAAATCCCGTTTCAAAAATTTATTGCTGAAAACGGACTTTCGTCCAACATGTGGATAATTGCAAAAAGCGTATGACAGAGCTTAACCAGGCAGAACAGATTCTCGGCTTAACAGAGATGGAGATATTAAGGCGATGTGCTAGCGAAAATCTTATCTGTGCTCCGAGACCTGGATATTGGACTGCAGAAATTTACAGTTTTGGAAAATATTTGAGGGAATATGGGTACTTTCCGCAATGGCTGCCCCTTCTTGTTTATACCGACCACGGACCTTCTCAAGCAGACTCGCCTTTGAAGCATGAGTTAGAATCCGACGCCCCTGTACAATTTTATCATTCTTCTCGCATGGTAAAAAAATGGAAAAAAATTACGAAAAAGCCTTGCTACACGATATTTTCTCCATTTGTATTTTATAGGAAAACACGTAAAATCGTACAGAATAGAGATGCAAAGGGCACATTAGCATATCCGTCTCATACAACGCCGCTCATAGACGACGAGGTAGATTACGAAAAATATATCGAACAATTAATGTCCCTACCCAAAGAATTTCATCCGATTTCAGTGCAGTTACATGTTCACGATGTGAATAAAGGTCAGCATAAGCTTTTTATGAAGCATAAAATCCCCGTTTACACAGCAGGTCATTATGCCGACTATCGGTTTGTCGAACGTTTTTACGAGACTTTGAAGCAATTCAAGTACACAACATCGAATGTTGTCATGTCGTGCTTATTTTATTCTGTTGAAATGGGGATACCGCATTTTCTATATGGCATTGAGCCTGTTTTTAATAACAAAGGTCAAGAAGGAATTCCTTTAGGAAAAGAATTCAAACCCTTGGAACAATGGGAACAGATGAGGAAGGTTACAGAAATGTTCTCTGGGTTAAATACAGAAATCACTGACGACCAACGTAAACTTGTTAATTTTGAACTTGGTATAGAACACGGAGCAAGCCGATTCCAAATGGCTGGGATACTTTTTTTTGCACTTGCTAATGTTTTTTTTAGAAAACTTAAAAATAAAATGCAAAATGGCTTCATTTAATGAAGAACATAATAATCTACCCTGGACCGGAGAGCGAATGGTTCCTGAAATCTTTAATTTCGGCGCGATAGAACACTTACACCGTTACGCAGTTGCACAAAAATATGTCAAAGATAAAACCATACTTGATATAGCGTCTGGAGAGGGATATGGTTCGATGCTACTTGCTTTACATGCGAAAAAAGTGAAAGGTGTAGATGTATCAACGGAAGCTGTTAATCATGCCAAGAAAAAGTATCAAAGGGAAAATTTAGAATTTATGATTGGCTCTGCCGACCATATTCCAATAGAAGATGGCACGATTGATGTGGTAGTAAGTTTTGAGACCATAGAGCATCATGATAAACATGTAGAAATGATGAAAGAAATTAAACGTGTTCTAAAGAAAGATGGAATATTAATAATATCCTCTCCTGATAAAAAAAATTATACTGAGGTTATGGGATTCAAAATAGATTATCACATAAAAGAGTTATATCAGGACGAGTTCGAGTCTCTCATTTCTGATTTTTTCAAATTTCGAAGAATGCTTTTTCAAAGAACTGTGTATGGCTCTTTGATTGCTCCGGTAGACGAAAACAATGGTTTTGCTGAGTACACTGGAAATTATCAAGTTATAAATGAATATGATAAGATACAGGTTCCTTGGTTTAATATATGTATCGCCTCAGATTATCCGGTCGACTTAAGTAAGGTTAGCTATTTCGATGGATACAAGTTATTGAGAGAAATCTCTACGGACGCCCAAATGCGCATAAAACAAACTTATGATTACCGCATAGGAAGATTAATACTAAGCCCATTTAGAATTTTAATAAATTTTTTCAGAGCCAGATAACATGAAAATCGCTTTTACGCTATGCTCATTCAACTATATGGCGCAAGCTAAAACGCTAGCAGACTCCTTCCATGAGTATAACCCTGAATGGCATTTCGTCATCGGCTTAGTAGACAGAGTTAATGGACGACTACCTGAATCCTATTGGCATCCATATGAACTAATTGAGGTAGAAAAAATTAACATTGAAGGGTTTGAAGAGATGTGCAAAATATATGACATTGTGGAGCTTAATACATCTGTCAAGCCGTTTTATATGGAATACTTGTTTAACCGCGATAAAGATGTGGAACTGGTTGCATATTTTGACCCAGACATTATGTTTTTTGGAAAGTTAGATGATTTAGAAAATAAGATGTGTCATCATGATGTATTTCTGACACCCCACTTCTTTAAGCCTGTTTCAGAGGAGTCCTTCATTGCTCTTGAGCAATTGTGTCTTTGGGTTGGTGTGTATAATCTCGGTTTTATAGCCTTAAAAAGAGGAAATGTGGCGAATAGTCTTTTGAATTGGTGGATGAAGCGTTTGAGAAAATTTTGTTTTAGGAATTTAGGAAATCAAACACGCTATAGAGGATTTTTCGTTGATCAAGTTTGGATAGATTTTGTTCCTGTTTTTTTTGGTAATCCAATTTTGCTACATGAAGGGCATAATGTAGCATACTGGAATTTAATGGAAAGGAAAATAACTCTGCGAGAAGGAAAGTTTATTGTGAATGACAGTGTGCCGCTCATATTTTTTCATTTCAGCTCTTATAATCCGTTTGAACCGGAGAAAATCGGCAGGTATTGGAGTGAAAAATTTTCACTTCAGAACGACGAATGCTTGAAAAAGCTTTTTACAGTATATAGAGAAAAATTTTTGGAGAACGGCCATGAACAAATTTCTAAACAGCCTTGTCTGTTAATTAAGCATAAAAAGGCACAGAAGTATCCAAAATACGAAACAGGTCTATTTGGTGAGGTAAAATACAGGGTTAAGATACTGCTGACTATGATTCATAGATTAACTGAACGTTATGCATATCCAAAATGATACAATGAAAGCCGGAATATACATCTCAGAAATGTCAGTAAGTAATACGCACGGAGGCGGGATTACGCTTCAGAGAATTCTTGCTGAAGACCTCTATAATTTCGAGAAATTCATCCACTTGTCAACTTTTGCAGAGCAGTATCCAATTATTTCAAATTTAAAAGAAAAAGCGTGGAACGCAGCAGAAAAACATCTTCCGCTGCACAGGCCTGCAAGAAAAGACGTGATATCATATTCCACATACCTCTTTAAGCGGTTCTTGCTCAGAGAAAAACCTACTTTTTTATATGGAGCAAAAAAAATTTCCCAAGAAATTATTAAATTAATATCAATTGACAAGTTCAGAGTGTTAGTTGTACCACAGCATCATACTTCAATCTATGTATCAAACTTACTCTTTAAACATCAGCCGTTCAGCTATTGGACATGGATGATGGATGACCACCCGTTACATTACGATAGGGAAAGAGGATTTTTCTATGAAGATGGGTTCGAGCAAGAAATGAATTTTCATTTGAAGCACGCAAAAGGTGTATTTGTAATCAGTTATCAAATGAGGGAGTTTTACAAGGAGCGTTTTGGTGTAATTTCTGAAGTGTTATTCGGACCTGCCGACCCGTATGATTCTCCTGTGTATGAACTAACTGAAAGTGAAGAAATTAAACTGTGCTATTTTGGAGCTCTTTGGGGATGGCAGTCTGATGCGATTGAGAGAATGGTTCCCCATCTGAAAAAAAATGCTGCAAAGCTTGATATTTATTCCTTCCAAAAGATTTCAGAGAAAATGCGGTGTGAGGAAGTATCACAAAAGTCCCCCGTTGAAGCAACGCAGGTTCAAAGGCTAATGCGAACATATGACGCAGTAATTATTCCCATCAGCTTTGATGACAGCTGTCGTAATTTATCGGAACTTAACTACTCAACAAAAATGAGCGAATGTCTTGCGGCAGGTGTGCCTGTACTTGCGATTGGGCCACCTTACGCAGGTATGATTCGCTTCTTACGTGAACGAGACTGCGCGATTATTATTGATGACCCCAGTAATGAAAGTCAGTGGGAGAGCTTGAAAAAAATAAAGGAATACTCATTCCGAAAAAAAATACTTGATAATGCTCTATTAGTCTCACAGAGAGAAACATCTGTCTCTGCAATGCGAATGAAATGGAAAAATTTTTGGAATTAGCAACATGATAAAAAATGAAAAAACTACTAGTAACAGGTTCGTCGGGTTTAATCGGCTCGGAAGTTTGCGTATACTTCTCGCAAGAAAATTTTGAAATTCATGGAGTAGATAATAATCAGCGCGCCGTCTTTTTTGGAGCGCAAGGCGATACGCGGTGGAACCAAAAACGATTACAAGAAACGCTCAAGCATTTTCATCATCATGAGTTAGATATCCGAGATAGGCAGGGCGTATTAAATCTCGTAAAAGAAATCAAACCCGATGTGATTGTTCATACCGCCGCGCAACCCTCGCACGACCGCGCCGCCGCTATTCCGTTTGACGATTTTGATACCAATGCCGTCGGCACATTAAATGTTCTTGAAGCCGCGCGTCAATTCTGTCCTGAGACGCCGTTTATCCATATGTCAACCAACAAAGTCTATGGTGACGCACCCAATGGCATTAAATTAAAAGAATTAGAAACCCGCTGGGACTATGACGATGCAAATTATGAATACGGCATCGCCGAAACTTTTACGATTGACCAATCTAAGCATTCATTATTTGGAGCATCTAAGGTCGCTGCGGATATTATGGTTCAAGAGTATGGACGATATTTTAATATGCCAACCTGTGCGCTCCGTGGTGGCTGTTTGACTGGACCAAACCACAGCGGCGTAGAGTTGCACGGATTTTTAAGTTATTTAGTGAAATGCAATTTAGAGGGTAAAGAGTATAAAATTTTCGGATATAAAGGCAAACAAGTTAGAGACAACATTCATTCCCTTGACGTGGCTCGGTTTATGTATGAATTTTACAAAGCCCCGCGCGCGGGCGAAGTCTATAATTTAGGCGGCGGCAAAGAAAACAGCGTTTCTATCATAGAGGCTTTCAAGATTACGGAGAAATGCAGCGGTAAGGCTCAGGTGTATAGTTACATTGACCAAAATCGTATCGGGGATCACATTTGCTACTACAGCGACCTGCGCAAAATGAGAGCGCATTATCCAAATTGGAACATTACAAAAAGCGTAGAGGAAACCATTAAAGAAATTGTAGAGAGTTGGAAATTAAGAAAAACAGCATAATTGCGGTTGTGGACGTCGGTTGGATAGGACATCATCCGACTTACTTCAAAATAGTTGTAAGAGCGTTGCTCAAGAGAGGACTGAATGTTTGGGCATTCTGTCCAAAGCCTGATGAAGTGAGGTGTTGGGTATATGAAAATTGCGACGAATCAGAATGCAAACGCTTTCTAGCTTTTCTATTTTCGTCTGTTTCAACATCTGGTTCAGCGTTTCCAAGCTATGCGCCATCAGCTACATTATTGACAGCTTATTTATGGATACATACTGCAATTCACCTTGAGCAAGCTGCAAGGCAAGAAAGAAAAACGATAGATTTTGTGTTTTTCCCTACGCTCGACAGTTGGATGGGCGGTGCGATGCATGGCTACATAGTTGATAAAATTTTCCCTTATCAATGGTCTGGAGTTTACTTTAACCCAAAAGGAATACGAACGCCTGATAAAAAATATCTGAATCGTCTGTTGAAAAGTCCCCATGCTGTATTGATGTCAAGACGACTTGCTTCTGTTGCAACGCTCGATGAAAACAGCATGAAGGGCTTAATGAAAGCATTAAAAAAGCAAGTTATTCATTTCCCTGATATAACTGATGAAGCAGAGGTAAATCTAGAATTGCCGCTGGTTAGAAACGTGTTAGAAAAAGCAAAAAAAAGAAAAATCATCGCTCTGCTTGGAAATTTGAGTTTGAGAAAAGGCGCATCTCTTTTTATGCAAGCGGCTAAAAAGTTAAAAGGGGAGTCATTCTTTTTTTTAATGGCGGGAGAGTTGGGGGATATCCCGTCCTCTCATATTCAAGAACTGGATGGCTTGGAAAACACGTTTATTCACTGTGAGCGTCTTCAAGATGGAGTAGAGTTTAATAGTTTGATGAAAATATGCGACATAATCCACGCAGCCTATATAAATTTTCCATTCAGTAGTAATACGCTTACAAAAGCAGCATTGCTTCATAAGCCCGTAATCGTTTCATCGGGCGGTTTAATGGAGGAACGGATATTAAAATTTAAAACAGGCACGGTTATAAGGGAAAATAACGAAGATGATTACTTAAACGCGCTTCGAGCGCCATTTTTGAAAGATGCAAATTATGAAGCTTACTTTGCGGATCATTCTATCAGGCGCGCAGAAGAAGTTATTGGAATGCTAATAAGGTGCTAAGAAAACGAGAAATAGTTGTGAATATGAACCGCATTATCCTGTTTGTTCTGAATAGAAGTAGACGCCGAGAGCGACCGAGTTACAGCGACATAAAGAGAATTTTAGTGATACGAGAGCTTTCCATTGGAGATATTGTGAACCTCACGCCATTTTTGAGGGTAATAAAAAAACGATTTCCAAAGGCAGAAGTAGAGTGTTTAGTGGCGAACTTTGCCAGAGAAATTTTACTTTATAACCCAAACGTAGATAAATTGCATATCAATGATTTTTATGAATGGTATGTAAAAGGTGAAACGAAGTTTAAGTGGAGTGAGTTATGGAAAAGGCTTAAATATATGAAATCAATTTCAAGAAAAAAATATGATGTAGCGTTCCACTTATATGCAGGGCTTAGAATATCCTTAAAATTGGAAATGTTATTCTTCCAAGAAGTATTTAAGATTGGATATTCTTACGATTCTCCTGAACGCATGACAAAAGATAACTTTATGTATGATGGTGTTGTAGTGGTCAAGCGAGATAAACCTATGTCTATTCCATACGCTGATTTCTTTTTGAAATCCTTAGAAAATCTAACAGGAGAAAACGAAAAAGATAATTTAGGGACAGAAGTTTTTACATCTGAAAAAGAAAAACTGAAAGTAGAAGCGCTGATTTTATCTCGTCAATGGAACAGAGCTTACAGTTGGATTGCTATTGCGCCAACCGCAGGGAATGCAACAAAAGCAGGGGCCATGCTGAAGACCTATCCGCAAGAAAAAATGAAGACAGTAGCTCAGAAATTAATCCAAAATGATGCTGAGCGTCTTATCTTTCTTCTGGGGGCCTCATCGGAACGCGAGTATGCGGAAGTAATTCGGGCAGAAAATTCCAGAATAATAAATTTATGTGGAGAGTTATCGTTGCTGGAATCAACAGAGCTGTTAAAAAATTGCAAACTGTTAATCTCAAATGATACTGGAATATCGCACATCGGAGGCGCCCTACAAATTAACCAAATCGTTATTTTTGGTCCAACTGATGACATGCAATTTACGCCATATCGAAACCCGAATGCGGTGATAGTAAAAGCCGCATTACCTTGTATGCCGTGTGATGATATTATATGCAGGGCAGAGCAAACTGAAAAACTAAAAAAAATAGAGCGTCCTTTTTGCATGCACCTTGTTGATGAAGCGATGATTGTAGAACAAGCGGAAAATTTTCTGAAAAGTCAATCGTGAGAGAAATGACAGAATGGAGTGCAATGATGAAGCAACCGCTCCGCGTCGTCGATGTCGGCGCACGATACGGCGTTCATCCAAGATGGAAAAAACTAATGCGCGAATTGCCGCTCGATGTGATTGCTTTTGAGCCCGACGAAACTGAATGTAAAAGATTGAACACCATCAGTGAAGAAAATGTGCGATATCTTCCTTTTGCATTAGGCGAGAAAGACGAATCTGCAATGCTTCATTTACTCGTCGGAGAAGCCAGTAGCTCCATTTACAAGCCGAACTATGACTTAATGAACCGAACCCATAAAGCAGGATATTTTGAAATCGCGAAAAGCATCCCGCTTCAAACGCGCTCGCTCGATGCAGTGATGGCTGAGGAAAAAATTGACGATATAGATTACCTTAAAATCGACACGGAAGGATACGAGATCAAGATTCTAAATGGAGCAACCACCGTTCTGAAAAATGTCTTCGCCGTAGAACTGGAAGTGTGGTTTAATAGAATGTTTGAGGGCGCGCCACTTTTTCGCGATGTTGACGCATATATGGAAGAAAAAGGGTTTGTTTTGTTCGACGTGGCGCGCAGTAATTGGTCGCTCAAACGAAAAACCGGAAAGGAGTTAGGCGGTCCAAGAGGCCAATTGGTCTGCGGCGATGCGATTTATTTTAGAGACCTAGCGACAACACCTGAAATAAACATTTTTTTTCAGCGCGATAAATTTATTCGCTGTATCATCTTGTTATTACAATATCACTACTACGATTGCGCACTTGAAGCTCTCGAGAAGGCAATATCAATTCAAGCATTAGAGAAAAACGAAATACAAACAATTGAGTCAGTAATTAGAAAGAGTGGTCAGCGTTGGAGGCCCGAATTTATGGGAATTCGCCATGTTCGACGGTTTATACGATATCTGGATCGGTTTTTTACGCGTTTCGATGAGGGAGAACAATTAGGAAATTGGTAAAAAGGTGAGAAAATTGTGAAAAAATATATATCAGCATTTTTTGATTTAATTAAAGTTACTCTGATATGTTGGAAATAATAAAAAATTCACCGTTTTGGAGCCCGTTTAGCTGGATTTACCGCAAAAGCGGGCTGAAATCAAAAGTGTATTCGCGCTCGTTGAAGCCTCCTGTGCAGACTATCACAACGCAATCATTGATTTATCTTATTAACAGGAGCAATAAAAAAATACGCCAAGAAAAGTATGTCGACATCAAGCCCGATGTCGCTTTTGATGCAGGACCGATGCCTCCCGAAGACATTGCTGCGTTGACGATGATATTGTGCCACATAGACTTTAATACAATTTTTGAATTCGGAACCAATTGGGGATATACAACTGCATCGTTGGCATTAAACTCTCCAACCGCTGCGCAAATCTGGACGCTCGATATCTGTAAAGAAATGTATCAAGATAGCTACCTGCAAGAAGATAAAGAGTTAGCAGAGATGGTGTTGAATCAAACGCAGACAGGTTGGGCATACAAGCAAACATCAGAAGTTCATAAAGTGAGACAAATTTTTCAAGATTCTCTGAAATTCAACTGGGATACAAATGGCTTGCCAGAAGCATTCGATTTTATTTTAGTCGATGCTTGCCACAAATACGATTTCGTAAAAAACGATACGATTAAAGCCTGCAATCGTTTGAAGAGCGGAGGATTACTTTTATGGCATGATTACTACTATGATGTGTCTGCATGGACAGATGTCTTCAAGTATGTAAACGAATTTGCCAAAATACACCCGCGCGTCTATCACTTGGCAGGAACACACTTGGCTGCATGGATAAAGCCATAATGCCCTCCAAAATTTTACACACTTTTAACACCCGAAAAGTGCTGTAATTCTTAATTTTGCCTGTCACATCCTAAACTTAACGAATGCAGCGATGAAAAAAGCAACTCTCCTGTTACTGCTTGTCGTTACGGCAGCCGCCCAAGGACAGGTTACCGTTACGCACGGTCCGATTGTTGGGGCGGTAACGCCAACTTCTGCACGAATCACAGCGCGAACCAGCGCGGCAGCAACGCTTTCCTTTCAAGTCAGCACATCAACAACATTTGCAACACTCGTCGGTGTAGTTGAATCTGCGCCCGTTGACTCCAACTTCTTTGGCACCCGAGAGGTGCTTAGGCTTTCTGCCAACACGGAATACTTTTACCGTCCAGTCATTAACGGTGTAGCGATTACGACTCCATCAGAGGTTCGGCGATTTAGGACGGCGCCCGACAATAGTTCAACTGTGCCGTTTGCGTTTGCCTTTGGTTCGTGTCAGCAAGACGGGAATGCGCCAGCAGGCACATCGAATGTTGGAAATGTGTTTCCGCGCATCGCCGCCGATAATACGATTCGGTTTATGCTCCAAATGGGCGATTGGGGATACCCCGACACGACCGACGACCAACCGGGCAGATCGACGAACTATTTTAACCTGAACTTTACGAATGTCCGCAATGCGTTCTTAGGGCGCTATAACCGCGCTTACCGTATGGATTCGGTCTTTCGTGTCATGCCCGTTGCTTATACATGGAGCGACCACGACCATGCCAACAATAATACCGATAGCACGTTCAACGGACCAAACCGGTTCTCGCAGCTCGGTTATCGCGGGATGTTCCCACACTATCCGCTCGTCGACCAAAGAGGCATTTGGCAAAGTTTCCGCTATGGCAACGCTGAATTTTTCTTGCTGGATACGCGCTCGACCAGAGACCCAAACCTCAATGGATTTCCTAACGCAGCGCAGTGGATTGCAAATCCGCTTTCGGTAACCAATCCGACAGGAACGCGCTTGCAATTCAATCCGCCGACTTCGCACAAGATTATCAGCGACGACCAGATGACGTGGCTCATCAACGGGCTGAGAAACTCGACCGCAACGTGGAAATTCATTGTATCTGCTGAAGCGTTTAACCCTGCGCAGCGCGCGTCGATGGAAGTGGCGCTCTCACTGCAAGGTGTCAGAGGTGTTGACCCGCTCACGGTTGTGGAAGGCGTTTTCACTGCCGCGCAAATTGCTGTCGACATCTCCGACGGCTGGTGCGGCTTTTATGAAAGCGTGCGACAGTTGGTGTCGGCAGTCAGCCAAGCCAACATTGCCAATGTAATTGTGCTTAGTGCTGACTCGCACAACATCGGCACGGACAACGGCGCAAACTCGCTCTTTCCCGAATTCATGGCAGGCGGCTTAGACCAAAATAACTCGCGCAACGTCAACGCGTTTGAAACGTTCGGCATCTTTGTCTGGAATCGCGCACGTCAGTCGGCGATTCCCGGGTTCGGTGCAGTGAATAATTTTAACAGCCACTACGGCCGCGTAACCGTGTTCGGCAACGACTCCGTGCGCGTCGATTACTTTGACGACAGAGGAACGCTGCTGGCGAGCTACACCCAGCCTGCGGGACATCGAGTGGCCACGCGCAATCTCACCATTGCGCCGCAAGGTTTTGACTACGGCAACGTAACGGTCGGACGCGACTCGCTCGCCGGCGTGCTGCTCATCAACAATGGGATTGACACCGTAGCCGTGAACGCTGTAACCAATACCAGAGGGCCTGCGGCAAGAGCGATTGTGCCGCCCATCATTCAATTTCCGATACGCATTCCGCCGCGCGGCTTGGTGCAATTGCCCGTTGTTTTCCGTCCCAGCGCGACCGGCGTGAATGTCGATACGCTCATTTTTGCAACCAACGACCCTGATAACATCGGTCTTGGCGCAGGCGTCTTTCCTGCGTTATTCCGCGCAAATGGACAAGCGCCATCAAGCGTAATTGAGCGCGAAAGCACACAGCCAAAGGACTTTAAGCTGGAGCAAAACTATCCTAATCCGTTCAACCCGACGACGACCATTCGCTACTCCATACCGACGCCGCAGCAAGTTACACTGCGGATTTACGATGCGCTCGGCAGAGTCGTCGTTACACTGGTCAATGAACGACAAGGCGCAGGCACCTACAACGTGCGCTTTACGGCTGGCGACCTCGCGAGCGGCGCTTATTTCTATCAACTCCAAGCGGGAACATTCTTGGAAGCAAAGAAAATGCTGCTGGTGAAATAAGGAAATAGAGCATCTAAACCTCAGGCGGCAGAAGTGCCGCCTTTTTTATTTGCGCACGTAGGCATCTAATGTTGTAAATCGTCGTAGGCTGCCGTATCTTCAATCCCGTCAGAGAAAACTCTAATCAATTTATCCCAATCACTATGGATTCACTTCGCATGTCCGACCCTGAACTGTTTTCCGCGATTCAAGGAGAACTGGAACGACAAACCGACACGATTGAACTCATTGCGTCCGAGAATTTTGCCAGCCGCGCCGTAATGGAGGCCTGCGGCTCGGTGATGACCAACAAATACGCCGAAGGCTATCCGGGCAAACGCTACTACGGTGGGTGTGAATTCGTCGACATAGCAGAAAACCTTGCCCGCGACCGAGCCAAGAAACTCTTTAACGCCGAGTATGCCAATGTGCAACCGCATTCGGGTTCAAACGCAAACATGGCGGTCTTTTTCGCGGTCATCAAGCCGGGCGACAGAACGCTCGGCTTTGACCTCTCGCACGGCGGACACCTGACGCATGGGTCGCCCGTGAACTTTTCGGGCAAGCTCTATGACGCACATTTCTATGGCGTCGAGAAAGAGACAGGGCGCATCGATATGAACAAAGTCGCCGAGACAGCCAAAGCCGTTAAGCCGAAACTGCTCATCTGCGGCGCAAGTGCGTATTCGCGCGATTGGGACTACAAAGCCTTCCGTGAGATTGCCGATAGCGTCGGGGCCTTCTTGCTTGCTGACATCGCTCACCCGGCGGGCTTAATTGCGACAGGACTTCTGAACAACCCACTTCCGCATTGTCATTTCGTAACGACAACGACGCACAAAACTTTGCGCGGTCCGCGCGGCGGCATGATTCTGATGGGAAAAGACTTCGAGAATCCGTTTGGAATTAAACTCAAAACCAAAACGGGCGAGCGTCTGAAGCTGATGTCGGAAGTCTTGGACACGGAAGTGATGCCGGGTGTTCAAGGAGGCCCGTTGATGCATGTGATTGCCGCCAAAGCCGTCGCCTTCGGCGAAGACTTGAAGCCCGATTACAAAGACTACACCGAGCAAGTGCGCCGCAACGCCAAAGCAATGGCAGAAAAATTCATCTCGCTTGGTTACCACATCATTTCGGGTGGCACGGAAAATCACCTGATGCTAATTGACTTGCGCAACAAACACGTGAGCGGCAAAGACGCCGAGCATCTCTTGCACGAGGCGGGCATTACGCTCAATAAAAACATGGTGCCGTTTGACGACAAGTCCGCCTTTGTTACAAGCGGCATTCGCATTGGCACGCCGGCAATGACGACGCGCGGATTCCGAGAAACGGAGTTTGAACAAACCGCAGAACTCATTGACAAGGTCATTTCAAACGCAGCAAGCGCAGACATTGAGCGCATCTGTGCATCGGTCAAGCAAGAGGTGAAAGAACTGACAGCGAAATTCCCGCTCTACGATTTTGAAACGGCGTAAGACGCGTACAGGCGACAACTCAACAGAGACAAGGAGACGGTGATGACGACAGACGTGCTGGAGCAACAACAAACTTACTCGGCGGAAGACTATCTCGCAATGGAAGAAGCTGCGCTGGAAAAACACGAGTATCGCAATGGAAAGATTATCACCATGCCGGGAGGAACAGCAACTCACAATATCATCGCTGTCAACATTACAACGGCGCTAAAAATCGCCTTGAAGGAAACGTCGTGCCGAGTGTTTAACGCCGATATGCGGATATGGATAGCGGACGCGAACCGATTTACGTATCCTGACGCAATGGTGGTGTGCGGCGCGTTGGAGTTTGGGCTGGGTCGTCAAGATTTGATAACGAACCCAACGCTGATTGTCGAGGTGTTGTCGGAGTCAACGAAGAGCGACGACCGAGGCGAAAAGTTTGATGATTACCGAACATTGAAAAGTTTTCAGGAATACGTGTTGGTGCATCAAAAAGAGAAGCGGGTAGAGAAGTATCACAAGTTGGAAGCAGAACGATGGATGCTGGAGATATACACAGACCCGAAGAGGGAGATTGCATTGCGCTCGCTGAACGCGTCGCTCATCTTGAACGACTGTTACGACGGTGTTGAGTTCGAAGAGAAGGCAATGTGAAAACAAAAAAGCGACGGGTGAGCGTCGCTTTTTTACTGTGCCGAAGGAGGGACTCGAACCCACACGTCTTTAAGGGACACCGGATTTTGAGTCCGGCGCGTCTGCCAGTTCCGCCACTTCGGCTGATGAACAGTGATGGTGCGTGCGAGAGGAGGGACTTGAACCCACACGCCTTGCGGCACCGGCTTCTAAGACCGGCGCGTCTGCCATTTCGCCACTCTCGCAAAAACGAGAACGCAAATATAACACCCTTTTCTGTTCTTGAAAATCTTTTTTTACACATCGTCGGGCGGCTCAAAGTAAGCGCGGTGTCGGGCTTCGTAGATGTCGGTATGACCAAGCAAGACAAGTTCGTCGCTTTGTTTGAGCCGTTGAGAGCGCGTGGCGGGAAGTCCCGATTGCATACACACGGCTTGGGTTTTGAGAACGCTGTCGGCAATGGCTAAGTAGAAACGGCATCGGACCGAAGGGCTTTCCGCGATAATCCAAATCAAGGCCGGCGACAATGACGCGCTTGCCGTTGTTAGCGAGCGTGTCGCATACCTCGACAATGCCCTCATCAAAAAACTGGGCTTCATCAATGCCAATGACATCCGCTTCCTGCGACTGTTCCCATATCTCACGCGAATGCCGCGCGATGCGGGACGAGAGCTTTAGCGAGCTGTGCGAGACGATGTCGGTCTTGCTGTATCGAGTGTCTATTGCTGGTTTGAAACTAACAACCTTTTGCTTGGCAATCATCGCGCGGCGCAAACGGCGAATCAACTCTTCGCTCTTGCCGCTGAACATACAGCCAGCAATAACCTCCAACGAGCCGTTGAGTAACTTGATGGATTTATGCTTTTTTCGAGCGCGTAACTTTGGACGAGCGGTTTCGGCGCGGCTTTGTTCCACCGGCATGTTTTTGAAGCGATTTTTCACTGAACGATTCCGGTAAAAGGCTTGAAAGACTGAATGTTTTTTGGCGACCGCGCGCGTTTGAAAGCACAACGAGAAGGTTTGGCGCGAAGTCCATGAGAACTTGTCGACACGCGCCGCACGGCGGACAGTAGTCGCCAGAACTTGCCGTAATGGCAATTGCCGAAAAGTCGCGCTCGCCTTCAGAGAGGGCTTTGAACAAGGCAACACGCTCGGCGCAAATCGTTAGACTATACGACGAGGCTTCGATGTTATGTCCAGAATAAATCTTGCCCGACGCCGTCGCTATTGCCGCGCCGACATGAAACTGTGAATACGGCGCAATCGCGTGGTTCATCGCTTCAGTGGCAGCAGCAGTGAGCCGCCCGAGCGGCATTGTCTTTTGATTAAATTTTGTAGCGACAGGCAACAGTGTAATTTCCTTAGGCGTTTAGAATGGTTGATGCTCGGAAGAAATATACGGGATACCCGACCGATTGCGCAAATACGCAGGCTGTGAGTTGCGCCACGCAGCTAACTGATAATACATCTTACTTTAACGAGAAAAAGTCCAACTTTATCGATTCGAACTGTATGACGCACACGCCTATAGAGAAGACGACCCGCCTTGCTGCTGCCTATAAATCAGTGCTCGACAATTTGCCGTGCGCCGTCTATCGCTGCCGAATGGATGAAGAGCGCACAATGGAAGTATTGACGGATAAAATTGAAGAGATAACTGGCTATGCTGCCACCGATTTGATTCAGAACGCGTCGAGATGCTATGCCGACCTCATCGATAGCGAAGACAAAGACGCTATTCGGAACGAAATTGAGCAAAGCGCCAAGCGCGGCGAGCCGTTTGGCGTTGAGTATCGGCTGAGGCACAAAGACGGCAAAGTTCGATGGGTGTTTGAAAAAGGTGTCGTTGTAACCAATGAGGCAGGGCAGCCTGCATTTATTGATGGAACAATCACTGAAATCACGGAGCGAAAGACAGCCGAACAGTCGCTGCAACGGCGAGAGCGGTATGTGTCGGCATTAGCGGAAGTCGAGCGACGGCTCTTGCGCGGGCGCGGCGTTGAGGAGAACCTTCATCGGGTGTTAGAAATTTTAGGAAAAGCTGCAAATGCCGACCGTGTGTATGTGTTTGAAAACTTCGTCGACGCAACGGGCGAACTCTGCACGAGCCAAAAAGCAGAATGGTGCAACGTGGGCATCAAGTCTGAACTAAACAACCCGCAACAGCAAGTTCTGGCATACAAGCCAAACTTTGGTCGATGGAAAAAACTCTTTGAGCGCGGACAAGCTGTTACAGGCGCGGTGCGAGAGTTTCCAGAAGAAGAGCGCGCCGTCTTGGAATCGCAAGGAATCCAAACGCTTGCTGTCTTTCCAATCATCGCACATGAAAAATTGTATGGGTTTATTGGGTTCGATAACTGCACCAGCGAGCGCGAGTGGGGGGAATCAGAATTGGGATTTTTACGCGGTGCGGCGTCGGCGTTGTCGCTCAGCCTCGAGCGAGAGCGATCGGACAAAGAAATGCGCGAGGCAAAAGAGCAGTTGGAAGCCGTCTTGGAAGCCATGCCCGGCTATGTATCGTGGATTGATAAAAGTATGCGCTACTTAGGCGTCAATCGTCAACTGGCGCACGCGCTCAACCGCGCGCCGCAAGACTTTATCGGTGAGCAAGTCGGCTTTATGAACTCCAAGTTCACGCAGTTCGTCAAGTCATTTATCGAGAGTGAGCGCCAAAATGCAATTGGCGAAGTTAGCCTTGAGGTAGATGGCTATGCGGCGACGCAACTGGTGGCGGCGCAAAAATATATGCAGGGCAATGCAGCGGTCTTCGTCGGAATTGACATCACCAAACGTAAGCAAGCTGAAGAAGCCGACCGAAAAAGCCAAGAACAACTCAACGCGCTCTTACAGGGCGCAAATGTGGGCATCTTGCTGCAAGGACCGAACGCCGAAATCTTAAAGTCCAATCCGGCTGCATGGGAACTTTTGGGACTGACCGAAGACCAACTGCTCGGCAAAACGTCATTTGATCCAGATTGGAATGTGGTAAGAGAAGACGGCACGGTGTTCCCAAATCAAGACCTCCCTGTGCCAAAAGCAATTGCAATGAAACAGGCGGTGCGCGGCGTGGTGATGGGTGTCTATCGTCCAACAACGCAGAATCGTGTCTGGTTGCTCGTCGATGCCGTGCCACAGATAGACACATCTGGAAATGTTCATCAGGTAGTTTGCACCTTTACAAACATCACAGAGACGATAGCCGCGCAAGAAAAACTGCGCGAGCAAGCGGCGCTCTTGGACATCACGCGCGACGCTGTTCTGTTGCTTGATGTTGAAAATCGTATTCTCTACCTCAACCGCAGTGCGGAAAAACTGTATGGCTGGACATCGGAAGAGGTGATTGGCAAACATAAAAAAGACTTGGTGTATCGCGGCAATGAAGCATTTTACTTCGACAAAATTCACCGTGAGGCGTTGCAAACAGGCTCATGGCGCGGCGAACTGGTTCAATATGCCAAAGACGGGCGGAAAATTATTGTCGATAGCCGTCGCACCGTTATCAAAGGAAAAGATGGTCAGCCGGAAAAAATCCTCGTCGTCAATACCGACATCACCGAGTCGAAACAACTGCAAAGTCAAATGTTGCGCAATCAACGCATGGACAGCGTCGGCATGCTTGCCTCCGGCATTGCGCACGATATGAACAACATCCTCTCGCCGATTACCGCAAGCCTGATGCTGCTGAAGTCCAAACAGATGGATGAAAAGAGTTTAAGGTGGATTGAGATGCTGGAATCCAACACGCAGCGCGGCGCCGAACTGATGCGGCAGGTCTTGAGTTTTGCGCGCGGCGAAAGCACGGAGCGCACTGTCTTTAATGTTATGCACCTCATCAAAGATATTGAGATGATGTCGGCGCAAACGTTCCCGAAGAGCATCGAGTTCAAGGTGTCTGCGAAAAAAGGGCTGTGGTCGCTCTTCGGCGACCCGGTACAACTCCACCAAGTGTTGATGAACCTCGCCGTCAACGCCCGCGACGCCATGCCCAACGGCGGCAGTATCAGCATATCGGCGGAGAATGTTGAAATTGATGAAACAAACGTGAAGATACATGTCGATGCGAAAATTGGCGCGTATTTGAAACTCGCCGTGAGCGATACAGGAAGCGGCATTGCGCCCGAACATTTGGAACGCGTCTTCGACCCGTTCTTTACAACGAAGCCTGTCGGCAAAGGCACGGGATTGGGATTGGCGATTGTGTTTTCCATCGTCAGAAGTTTTGGTGGGTTCGTTGGCGTCGAGAGCCGCGTCGGGGAAGGGACGACATTCACGATTTATCTGCCTGCCTTGAAAAATACGGAATCGACAAGCGAGAAAGAGCCAATCGACGACGCAAAAGTCCAAACCGGCGGTGAGACGATTTTGCTCGTCGAGGACGAAGAGTTGGTGCGCGAAATTGCACACGAAATTTTAAAGAACGCAGGGTATGCCGTTATTCCCGCGCGAAACGGTGTGGAAGCGGTTGAACTCTATGAGCAACGACAAGCGGATGTTCAACTGTTGCTGACAGATTTGATGATGCCAAAGATGGACGGGCTGGCGTGTATTCGGGAAATCCGAAAAAGAAATCCCGACTTGCCCGTCGTGGCGATGAGCGGCGTGATGGACGGCGACAAAGTCGCGCGGCTGAAACACATCGGCGTCGATAAAACCGTCGCAAAGCCGTATTCGGGAGAACGGCTGCTGGCGGCTGTGCGCGAGGCGCTGACGAAAACAAACGGCTATGCTCGATTGTAGACTTTCAAAACGGTTTCGCGCCACTTCATGCCGGTGTCGGAACAGACAAAGTAAATCGTCTCCGCCAAGTCTTCGGGTTTAATCCATGTGGCAAAATCGGCTGTCGGCATAGAGGCACGATTTATCGGCGTGTCAATCACGCTCGGCACAATCACGGTGGAGTTGACATTTTTCGCCTGACCTTCCGCGTTGAGCATCTCTGCCAGCCGAAACAAGAGCGACTTTGAGAGCGCATAAGCGACCGTAAGGCGACCGGCTTTTGGTTCGAGGGCGGGACGGGCGCCGATGAAAATCAAATTGCCCGATTCCTGCAAGAGCATCTGCTTGAAAATCGGTCGCGCGATGAAATACGCCGATTTGAAGTTTAACCGAATCATTTTATCGAGCGCGTCTTCATTGGTGTCATCAATGCCGCCCATAGCGAACCCGCCGACGAGCAAGACCGCCGAATCAATGCGCTCGTAAGTTTTAATCGTGTGATGAACAAATCTCTCTGCGTCATTTTCGTGGGTAACATCGACCTCATGTCGCTCAACTTCGGGAAAATCGTTGAGGAACGCCTTGTCGAGTTTCTGACCGGGTTCCTGAGACATCACGATGCGGTAGCCTGATTCGTAAAATTTTTTGACAACTGCTCGACCCAAATTGCCCGCGCCGCCCGTGATGAGTGCTAATTTTGACATGGTGATGACGATAAAGAGGTTTCGTGTAAAAACTTCCATGCAAGATAACTGGTAAAGCCTGTGCCGACACGCAATGCGTCTTCATCGATGTCAAAAAGCGTCGAGTGAATGTTATGCGTGATGCCGCGCGCAGCGTTGCCAACGCCGAGTTGCCAAAACGACCCAGGACAGGCTTGCAGAAAATAGGCGAAGTCTTCCGCGCCCATAATTGGCTCGGCTTGAATGGCGTTCTCGTCGCCGAGAAATTCCTTAGCGGCGTTCCATGCAAAGTCGGTCATAGATTTGTCGTTGATGAGAACCGGGTAGCCTCTGCGAATCTCAATCTCCGCCTGAACGCCCAGGGCTTTGCCTGTGAAGTGAACAATCTCTTCAAGACGCTGATGTGCAAGTGTGCGAAGCGACTCGTCCATCGTGCGCAGTGTTCCCATCATCTTGACTTCATTAGGAATGATGTTCGTCGCGCTGCCGCCGTTGATGGCGGCGATGGTAACGACGCCCGGCGCACCCGGCGGAAAGTTCCGGCTGATGATGGTTTGAAGCGACGTAACAAGTTGCACGGCGGCGACAATCGGGTCGGCAGTGCGATGCGGTGCGGAGCCATGTCCGCCTTTGCCGCGCACTGTGATGTAGAGTTCATCTGCCGCCGCCATCATTGCGCCCGAATAGAATCCAATTTTACCCACAGGCACTTGCGGAATGCAGTGTTGACCGAACACCGCGTCGGGTTTGCGTCGCTCAAAAATGCCCTCGTCGAGCATGGGTTTGGCGCCGCCCGGAATTTTCTCTTCTGAGGGCTGAAAAATAAACTTCACCGTTCCCGAAAGCTCGTCTTGAATCGACGACAAAACTTTGGCGACGCCGAGTAGCGATGCGGTGTGTGCGTCGTGTCCGCAAGCGTGCATTTTTCCCTCAATGGTCGATTTGAAATGGTGAGCTGTTTCTTCAGGCATCGGCAGCGCGTCTAAATCAGCTCGGAGCGCAATGACTTTCGAGGACGGCGTCGCTTTTTTACCGACGAGATGCGCTACAACGCCTGTCTGTGCAACATGACGCTCAATGTCAATCTCAGCATCTAAACGAGTAAGATACTCTATGACAAGGTTACCCGTGCGATGTTCTTCATAGGCAAGTTCTGGGTGGCGGTGAATGTCGCGCCGCAGCTCGACCAGCTCGGAAAAAGTTTTGTCGGTCTCGGTGGCAATGTGCGATTTGATGTGCGTAGCGTCAGTCATAAAAAATAAGCCAATTAAGCCAAAAGCGCGCGCGGATTGGGCGGCTCACAAGGTTACAGGCGCATATATCCGCATACGAAATTTTATTTGAAATATACGATGAAACGATGTGAGATGTGTTCAGGGTTAAAGGAGCAATCTATCGAAAGGAAAAACACATCATGAAGCTGCAAGATAAAGTTGTTTTTATCACAGGGGCGGGGCGCGGCATTGGGCGTGAATCCGCAAAACGCTTTGCCAAAGAAGGCGCGAAACTCGTCTTGATGAGCCGCACGAAACATCAGTTGGACGAGCTTGCCAGAGAACTCTTTGAACTCTATGACACCGATTCGCTGGTCGAGCCGTGCGATGTAACCAATGCTGCACAGGTCAAAGCGGCTGTCGAGAACGCGCTTGCGACATTTGCAAAAATCGACATCCTGCTCAACGCGGCTGGCGTCGGGCATTTGAAACCCGTAACTGAACTGTCGGTCGAGGAATTCGACCAAATGATTGATGTGAATCTCAAAGGCGTGTTTTATGCGTCAAAGTTTGTGACGGAGGCCATGGCAAAACAAAAGAGCGGGCTGGTCATCAATCTGCCGGGCATCTTGGGCAAGGCGGTTATGAGAATGTCGTCGGGATATTCTGCGTCGAAATATGGCGTAACGGGCTTGACGAGAGCGATGATGCAAGACTTTGCGCGAGATGGGGTGAAATTTACACTATTGCATTTTGGCGGCGTCGATACGCCCTTTTGGGACAACATCACCATGAAAGTACAGCGCGAAAAAATGATTTCTGTGCATCACGCTGCCGAGATGATATTGCTGGCGGCAACCCAGCCTGCTCAATTTGTCTTGAACGAACTCGTCTTGCAGCCCGAAAGTCATCAATTGTAGGGCATTGGGCGTGCGTCTATGCAACGGCGCAGAAACGGCTGATGTGAAACATGGTTTCTTTTTGCGGTCGTAAAGGCTTAAATTGGGGCAAATTAAATGAACGACCATTTAAAGGAGTAAAAAAATGAACGCGCCCAACGGATTTGTCTCTTCCGATGCACTCGCCGTTTCGGCAACGTCTGTCTCGCCTTCCGCTTCAACAGGTCGACGAAAAAAGTGGCTTTTAGTTCAGCCGAAGAGCAAAACAAACTTAATGGTCGATTCAGGCAAAGTCAGCATTCCGCTCAACTTGATGATGGTCGGCACGCTTGCCAAAAAAGAATTCGATGTCGAGTTCGTCGATGAGCGCATTGGCGATAAAGTCCCCGACGACCTTTCAGCCTACGATGTCGTCGCCATTACCGCTCGAACCTTGAACGTGTCGAAAGCGTATGACATCGCCGACCGTGCTCGCGCGCACGGCGCGAAAGTCATTATGGGCGGCACACACCCAACGATGCTCTTCGACGAAGCCAAAGAACATGCCGACTCAGTCGTGTTCGGCGAAGTCGAATCGGTTTGGGATGCGCTCGCCGCCGACATCAAGAACAACACCATGAAACCGCAATACAAGGCGGGCGCGTTCAAATCCATGACCGAAATGGGCATGCCCGATTTCAGCATCGTCTTGTCCTCCCCCAACGCGAAAAACTACAGCTTCCGCGTGCCGATTCTCGCCACCAAAGGCTGTCCCGTCGGATGCAATTTCTGCACAACGCCGACGATTTACGGCAAATCGTTCCGCACGCGCGACTCTCAGAAAGTCGTCGATGAGCTTGCCGTTCACCAAAACCGCTTGGGCAAAAAAGGTATTCACATTTCGTTTATGGACGACAACATCAGTTTCAAGCCCGCGTTCATGGAAGAACTGCTCAGCGCAATGATTGGCACGGGCGTCAAATGGAACGCAAACATCTCGATGAACTTTTTGGAAAAGCCCGAAATCGCCGCGCTGGCAAAGGAATCGGGCTGCGAACTCCTGAACATCGGCTTCGAATCTGTAACGCCTGAAACGATTCAATATGTCCATAAAGGCTCGAACCGCGTTGGCAGATATGAAGACGTCGTCGCGAATGTGCATAAACAAGGCATCGGCATACAAGGCTATTTCATTTTTGGATTCGATACCGACACCCAGAGAAGTTTTCAAGGCACGTTTGATTTTATTATGCAGAACCGAATCGAGTTTCCAGTGTTCACTATTGCAACGCCGTTTCCCGGAACGCCTTGGTTCGAAGAGATGAAGCCGCGCATTGAGCATTTCAACTGGGACAAATACGACACCTATCACTATACCTACAAGCCCGCAAAAATGGAGCGTGAAGAATTTTTGAACGCCTTCATCAAAGTGCAACGCGAAGTTTATTCGTGGAAAAGCATTTGGCATCGAATGGCCGGCAAGCCGCTCAATTGGGTGTGGGCGGTTAATGTCGCCATGCACTACTTCACGCGCCGCCTGACGCCGCAAATGTTTATGTGAAAAAACAAGTAAATGGGGCTGACATACAAAAAAATACTCGTCAAGGCGACGCGCAAATCTCGGAAGCAAAAAGAGATTGAGTTTCTGATCGATTCAGGCGCCGTGTATAGCTTGGTTCCGTCAGCGATTCTGAAAACGCTGGGCATCACCGCGCACCGCGAGATGAATTTTATTTTAGCGGACGGCACGAAAATTAAACGTGGCATCGGCGATGCTTATTTCGAAACCGATGGTGTTGGCGGCGTGGCACCCGTCATTTTCGGCATCGAGGGCGACAAACCGCTTTTAGGTATAACGACGCTCGAGAGTTTAGGACTTGTCCTTAACCCGTTTAATCGGGAAGTCTCACCGATGCGTCAGTTGAGAATGTAAATCAATTCGCAATGGGACTGTTTGGCAAAAAGAAACCAGAGCGCCCGCCCGTAACGGTTTGGATGAAAGCAGACTATAAACTTAAAGCACTCGCCGACGTTGCTGGGACAGGCACTCGAGCGACCCTTGTCGTCGCCCACTTTCCAGAAACGCTGCGCCGAATAGAACAGGCGTTTGCCGAAAAAAACATCGCCGCCGAGGTAATGTCGTTGGGCAAAATTTTCGGCTTATCGACGTTTTTGAAAGAAGCAACGGCGCGAAAGGCAACGCTGGCTCTGTCCGACGTGTTTCCGACGACAGCGTCTGCTGCATTGCCCGAAAAATTCTCCATCAATGTTGCAGTCGCAGAACTCTATCCCGTGCCGGAGCGCGACCTTGCGCTTCAAGACTTGTTCAGTTCGTTTGGCGTATCATTGCGTTATTATGTTGCACTCGACGATGCCTTGATGAAACGCTTCGGCAGCGACCAACTGATTGAAATGCTCAAACAACTCGGCGGCAGCGAAACTGACCCGATTGAACATGAGTTGCTAACAAACAGCCTTTTCAAGGCGCAGGAAAAAATAAAATCGTCTGCAACAAGCGACCTGAAATCGGAATCTGCTGACGAGTGGTTCAAGAAAAATGTGGTCGAGCAAGTAAAGTGATACGGAAGCAGCGTGAGCATGAGTAGATGTTACAACGGTGTCATCCCGAGCGAAAGTGCGGTAAGTCCTGCTTTCGCGGGAAGGAATCGCCGCCGGTCAGTAGCGACGCCGAACTGCCGGCGCACACTGCAAGTGTGGATGCTTCACTGCGCTACGCTCCGTTCAGAATGACGAACCTTGTCTTCTTCAAATTATAGCAAAACAAAAAAGGCGAGTGGTTCTCGCCCTTTTGATTTTAAAGCAACGCACGCTTACGGGAGCAAGATGCCGCAGGAAATAACAGTCGTCCATAAGCCGTCCTTATGTCCTTCGGCGGACTGCGTGATATTGAAGGTCTTAACGATTTTGCCCGACATTTTGTAGATGTCCTCGCGCTCGTCCCAAGCCGTGTTCGGGTCGAAGTCGACGCCGAGCGTGGTGGCGAGCATGGTTGCCGCAAGGTCTTCGGCGTATTCGCCGGCTTTCTTTTCGTTCTCGCCAAACGGATGATGTTCAGAAAGGTAACCATATTGCGTGGTCAAGTCTTGTGGCAGGGCAACGCCGATAGACGATGCGATAAGCCGATTTGGCTCGTTGGTCGCCGTGCGTGCCATCACGCAGAATGTAACTTGGCCGGGCGCAAGCAACTTCAAGCCCTCTTCGGGAGGAATGCGTTTGCAGCCTGCTGGGAAAATGCTCGACACCGTAACAAGGTTGCACTTTTCGATTTTGGCGTCGCGCAAGGCAAGCTCAAACGAAGAAAGGTATTCTTTGTGGACGCCTTTGCCTTTGGTAAAAAAAATCTTGGTTGGAACGAATGACAAGTTTGGCTCCTAATCGTTTTTGTTGACTGCGAAATTGATAGCGATAAACGCGGCAAAAATAAACAAACCGTGAAAATTTTGTCTACTCTCAAAAAAATTATTTGCGCTTTAATCTGAAAAACTTGCGCTTGCCGACCTTCACCACGCGCGCCGCGCTGCCCGTAAGCGTTACGATAGCTTTGGCGTCTGTAACCTTTTCATCATCAACCGAGACGCCGCCTTGCTCGACCAGCCGACGCGCGTCGCTCTTCGACGTCGCCGTTTTGGCTTTGACCAGCGCATCGATAAGGGCGACGGAATTTTCCTCAATGAAAATTTCATCGATGTCCTCCGGCACGCCGCCTTGTGCAATGTTTTCTGCCGCCTCGCGCTCGCGCGTCGCCGATTCTGCGTCGTGAAAAAACGCGACGGTTTTTTCGCTCAAAAAGTGCTTCGCCTCGCGCGGATTCTCTTTTTCCAAACGAGAAAAGTGAGCAAAATCACTGGGCGACAGAACGCCCGTGTATGAGGCGTATTTCATCATCAAGCTATCGGGAACATTGAGCATACGTTGATACATCTCGCGCGGCGGGTCGTTAAAGCCGATATAGTTATCGAGCGACTTCGACATTTTCTGCACACCGTCTGTGCCTTCCAACAGCGGCAGCGTGATGCAGACTTGCGGCGTCGTGTCGGCGCTGGTGCCAATGCCGTATTCGCGCTGAATGTCGCGTCCGACAAGCAGGTTGAACTTTTGGTCAGTGCCGCCGAGTTCCACGTCGTTCTCGAGCGCGACAGAGTCCATTGCTTGCGCCAGCGGGTAGAGCAGTTCGTGAATGGAAATCGGTTCGCCGGCTTTGTAACGATTGGTGAAGTCGTCGCGCTCCAACATTCTGGCCACGGTGTATTTACTCGCCAAGCGAATGACATCGGCAAACGACATATTGCCGAGCCATTCGGAATTGTATCGCACGACCATCTTTTGTCCGTCCAATACTTTCGAGGCTTGGTCAAGATAGCTTTGTCCGTTCTTGCGTGTTTCTTCAAATGTCAATTGCGGGCGCGTTTTGCTCTTGCCGCTTGGGTCGCCAATCATTGCCGTAAAATCGCCGATGATGAGAATGGCGGTGTGTCCCAACTCTTGAAAGTCGCGCAGTTTGCGAAGCACGACGGTGTGTCCGAGATGCAAGTCTGGCCTCGAGGGGTCTGCGCCGAGTTTGATTTTAAGCGGCGTCTTGGTCGCGATGCTGCGTGCGAGTTTGCGCTCCAAATCGTCAATCGGGATAATCTCGACCGTGTGGCGCGTAATCAAGTCGAGCTGTTCGTTGAGCGGCGGAAAATTCATTCGGCGTAATGATGCAATTTTAAACACAAGTAAATCTAAAACAAGCCAGAGCGATGTTAGTCGCCACGTCGCATGGCGCGTTCTTCGTCGCGCTTTTTGATAGACTCGCGCTTGTCGTAAAGTTGTTTGCCGCGCGCCAATGCCAATTCCAATTTCGCTTTGCCTTTCGAATTAAAGTAAAGTTTAAGCGGCACAAGCGTCAGACCTTTTTCGGACACGCGGTATTTGAGCTTTAAAATCTCGTCTTTGTGCAAGAGAAGTTTGCGGCTGCGTTTGGCGTCGTGGTTGTCAATCGTGCCGAGTTCGTATGGCGTGATTTGCATATTCTCCAAGGTGATTTCATCGCCGCGCACAAGCCCGAAACTGTCGTCGAGCGTGGCTTTGCCCAATCGAATGGATTTGACTTCTGTGCCTTGCAGCGCAATGCCCGCCTCGAGCGTTTCCAAAATGTCATACTCGAACCGCGCTTTGCGATTGTGAATTGTTTTTGCGTAATCCGTTTTTGCCGACGATTTAGACTTCACTTTTTCCGCCACTGTGCAAAATTCTTGTTGAAAAATCTCCGAAATTACCCGCGCCTGCTTGCAATGCAAGTGCACGTTGGGCGCAAATATGATAAGAAAAACGCAGAGCAAGAAACGATTGCGCAGTTAAAAACAGTTTGGCACAACGTTTGAAGCAGTTAGACATCAGTGTTCCAATCTTACTTCTATCCAGCCGCAGCGGGCTACCTAGTTAGGGGGGTAGCCCGCTTTTTTTTAGAGAAAGCGTCTTTACAACGGCTTGACGACGGCAAAAAAATCGCGTAACTTGTGCGCGCTTTTTTAAGTGCGCTTCACAACAGTTATGGTAAAGAAAAATTTGCTCGTCGTTTGCGTGATGCTGCTGATTCACGCTCAGGGGACTGCGCAAGATCGATACATCGAGATTGTCCAGCGTTACGGTCGCCCGCAATTTTATCTGGAAGTCGAGACCTTTCCTGCGCAAAGTCTGGATTCCACTCGTGTGATTGCCAGCATGAGAATCTCTTACGACAACATCGTCTTCTCGCGTCGTCCCGACGGAAAGTTCTCATCAGAATTGGTTTTCTCGACGGAGTTTCTGAATGCAGCGACAAAAACAGGCATCGGGCGCAGCATTGCTCGGCGCATCGCTGTCGTCGATAGTTTTTCCGAAACCAAAGACCGCAAACGCTTTCTCGAAGCCACATTTGATTTCACCGTCAAAGCCGATGACTATGAAGCGATTTCGGAAGTCTACAGCGAAGATTTGCAAAAGCAAATGCGAGGCGACCGCCGACGCCTGATGCTCAAATCCAGAGCCATGCAATCGCCTGCGCTCTCCGACCCGGTGCTGGTCTATAAGCCGCAGATAAACGGCGAGACCGTCGGCATGAAATTTCTCGGTGTATCAGGCAACGGTGTTTTCGGCAGAGAGTTTATGGCGGTTGCTGAAATTAACTCGCCTAATGCGCCGCTCGACGACGTCAGCTACGAGCTATACGAAAAGCAAAACAGCCAAGAAAAACTCGTCGAGAAAAAAACCTTGACGAAGGAACAACTCATACCAATTCACGGCGTTGAAATCAGTTCAAGTGAGAAAGCCGAGTTTCCGCTCTTTGCCAAAAAAGCATCGACCTCGACTCGATATTTGGCGTTGGTTGATTTTCGCGGCGAGCGTTTGGCCAACACGCGCTACCTCTTGAAAGTCTCTGCAAAAGCGGGCGGCAAAACATCAGAGTCGCGCAAAGAGTTCGACAATGCATGGACAGATATGCCCTACGCGCTTTACGACATCGACATTGCCATTCGCTTGATGGAATACCTTTTAAAACCCGAAGAGTTGAACGCAATGCTCAGCGGCTCAAATGAGGAGCGACAAAAGAAATTCCTCGAGTATTGGAAACAGCGCGACCCAAGTCCGCAAACCGAATACAACGAGATGATGGCAGAGTATTATCGACGCGTCGATTACGCCTTCTTCAATTTTTATACCAACCGCGAGTTTGGCTGGCGCACCGACCGAGGCAAAACCTATATTCTTTTCGGAGAGCCAAGTAAAATCTCGCGTGAATTTCCCATCAACCGCCCGACGCAAGAGGTATGGGTGTATGATGAAATCAAAACCAAATTTGTCTTCGCCGACCGAACGAATACGGGCAACTATGAGCGCATCGCTGTCGAAAAGTTGCCTTAGTTTCTAAAAGAAATTTTTGAAGTAAAATCAACCTTTGTAAGTGCAGTAGAATGAACGAGGTATTTTCCTATCCGATGACACAGTCGGAATTGCTCCTCAACCACTATGCGACGATTTCTTGGACGGTCGGCATGCTCGCGCTTGGCACAGTCTGGGGAATTTTTTTTAGATACGGCAATTTTAAATACGGCATTGATTTAGGATGCCTGTTCAAGACCGCGCTCATTATTATCTCGACGACGCTCGCGCTCGGCTTGCCGCTGATGTATAACACCAAATTTTTCGCGCAGCACGGACACGAGGGCGACAAACTCACGCTCTCAAACGATGCGCTGCTCTACGAATCGCGGCAAGGCAAACAAAAGACCATCAAGTATGCTGAAATTCAGCGCATCTACAAAGAGCCTGTTACGTTCAATCCGCCGAAAACGTATTACATCGTCGCGCTGGTCGATTCGCTTCGCGTCGATTCACTGGGCGTCAAAGAAACATTGCCGAACTTCGACCAATTCCTGCAAAAGCTCTCCGAAAAAAGCAACCGCAAAATCGAGCGCGCGCTCTAACCGCCATGCTCAACCCAGATAACCTTACCGCGATGCTGCAGGCAACGAAACGGTTAGGAAAATCCGTCTTGTGCTACGACGAAGTGGGCTCCACAAATACTCTTGCATATCGTTTGGCAAAGGAGGGCGCTCCCGAAGGACTGCTCATCACGGCAGAACGTCAAACCAACGGCAAAGGCAGAGGCGGAAAAGCATGGCAATCCTCCAAAGGAGATAACCTGATGTTCTCGCTAATTTTACGCCCCAAAATAGAGGTACAGCGTGCGCAGCTATTGCCGCTGTTGGCAGCCGACGCCGTCGCTCAAACTGCGACCGAATTGCTTAGTAAAATCAACGGTCTACGGGCGATGATAAAATATCCTAACGACATCATGGTCGATGAAAAAAAAATCTCTGGTGTCTTATTGGAATCGCGTGTCGGCGAGTCGGTCGAGTTCGTCGTGCTTGGCATCGGACTCAATGTCAATCAAACCGAGTTCAATGCGGGCGTGCAAGAAACCGCAACATCGCTTAGGCAACTAACCGCTCGAACATTCGACCGCGCTGCCGTGCTGGAAAAAATGATTAAAATGATAGATGAAAAATATGATGCGTTTTTGCGCGACGACAATGACAAACTGCTCCTTCAGGGGTGGAAAGAAAAATGCACGACGCTGGGTCGCGAAATTCGTTTTGAATGGAATGGACAAGCAATGGAGGGCAAAGCTATTAACATTGACCGCTTCGGCAGGCTTGAAATCGAGACCGTCGATGAGCGCATCGTCGCCGCGCCTTCGGAGATTCTGTATATTCGCCCGAAACACACTTAAAAACAACGTTTGTTTTGAACATTCTGGCCGTTGATATTGGAAACACCTTCACAAAAGTTGCGCTGTTCAAAGGGCGGCGCGTGCGGTGGCACGCAAGCCGCGCAACCCATGCGCTCTTAAACAAAACCGCTGCGCGAGAGTTCATCAATGACATTCAAGCAGCTTCAACCGACATCGGTTCAATCGATGCACTTGGCGCAAGCAGCGTTGTTCCCAACGCAGCAAAGGTGATTGTCGCCTCAATAGAGCGCGCCTATCGTCAAAAAGCCGTTGAGGTGTCGGCAACCCTCACGCTGCCATTTCGAGTTGATTACAAAACGCCGACGACGTTAGGCGCAGACCGCTTAGCGGTGGTGGCACGAGCATCGGAGCGCTATAAAAATGCTGTTATTGCAATAAACATCGGCACCGCCATTACTTACGACGTTTTGATGTCGAGCAGCAAGACCGTAGGCGGAGAAGCGACACGACGATATTTGGGAGGACTGATTGTTACGGGGGTTGGGCTTCGCGCGGCGGCGTTGCATCGGAATACGGCGCAGTTGCCAATGACACATTTTCAAACGATGCGCTCGCTGATTGGCACGTCGACGGAAGCGTGTTTGGCCGCAGGACTTTACTTCGGCGTGATTGCTGAAATAAGCGGCATTGTTACGCGGCTCAAAGCCGATTTGGAAAAACGCGGCGAAAAAAGCATTACGGTGTTTGCAGCGGGCGGCGATGCGCTGCACGTGGCCAAAGCGGTGAACGCAAGCCAAAAAATCATTGACGCAACTGAACCCGATGCTGTGCTGCGCGGTGTGCGGCGATTGACAGAATTGCAGGTCATATAAGTTCAAACGATTCGCCGCGTTTCGGCACAACGATGCGGGAAAATCCTTTTTCCATCAAGCCATCGCGAAAACTTGTAAATGCCTCGCCTTCGCCGTGAACCAAGAAAATCGTTTTCATCTCGGTGGTGCTGAACTGCGAGATATACGCGAGCAGCTCGTTGCGGTCGGCGTGCGCGGAAAAGTTGTTCATCACAACGACGGTCGCCCGAACGTCTTTGGCTTCGCCGAAGATGTTGACGGTCGGTTGCCTCTCTAAAATTTTTCTGCCCAACGTGTTTTCTGCCATGTAGCCGACGATGAGAACCGTCGTCGACGGGTTTGAAATGTGGTTGTAAAGGTGATGCACGATGCGCCCGCCTTCGCACATACCCGAGCCTGCCAAAATGATGCACGGCGATGTCAAATCGTTCAGCCGCTTAGATTCCTCTGCTGTTCTGACAAAGACGACGTTCGGGAGTTTCAACGGGTTGTCGTTTTCTGCCATATAGCGTCGCATCTCGGCATCGAAACATTCTGGGTGAAGCCTGTAGACATTGGTCGCGTCAATGGCGAGCGGGCTATCGACGAAAATCGGAATGTCGGGCAAATTGTCTTGCTCGCGCAGTTGAAAGAAAAAGTAGAGCAGCTCTTGCGTGCGCCCGACGCTAAAAGCAGGTATAAGAATTTTCCCGTTACGGTTCATTGCGCCGTCAATCACGCTTTTGAGCGTTTCAATTGCTTTGTCTTTTGGCTTGTGCAAACGGTTGCCGTAGGTGCTTTCGGTGATGAGATAATTGACATTTCCGGGAAATTCAGGGTCGCGCAGAATCGGCGTGTGCGGTCTGCCTAAATCGCCTGTAAATGCCAAGCGAATTTTTCGAGACCCTTCGTGCAAGTCTAACACCACGACCGCCGACCCGATGATGTGTCCTGAGTCGTAGAAGGTTACATCAACGCCGTTGGAAATCGTCAGCGTTTTGTGATATGGCATAGAAATGAAATGTTCCAACGAGGCTTGTGCATCTTCAACGGTGTAGAGCGGCTCGACGGGCGGCAAGCCTTTTTTGCGATGGCGTTTTGTAATGAACTCGGCGTCTTTTTCCTGCAAGAACGCAGAGTCTTGAAGCATAATGCTGGCGAGGTCGCGTGTGGCTTGGGTGCAAAAGATGTTGCCGCGAAAGCCTTGTTTGACGAGGTTCGGAATGTTGCCCGAGTGGTCGGTATGTGCGTGCGAGAGAACAAGCGTATCAATGTGTTGGGGTTGAAATAAAAATCGTCGATTGCGCTCGATAGATTCCTCTCGCCTGCCTTGATACAAGCCGCAATCCATCAAGATTTTTTGGCCGTTGATGTCCAAGAGATGCGACGAGCCCGTAACGCCTTCCGCAGCGCCGATAAAGGTGAGTTTCATACGAGTGGTTTTTTCTTGATGGTCGAGCTATACCGCTTTGGAGAGACAAGGAAAGGCCGTGTCATTCCTTGCGGCGATAGATGCGCACATAGTCGATTTCCATGCGTTGCGGAAAAACGGTGGTATCGACGCCGCGCAAGCCGCCCCAGGTTCCGCCGACAGCGATGTTGAGAATCAGTTGGAATGGTTTATCAAATGGATATGCACTTGCGCGCCGCCCTTCGCGATAAAAGGAAAAATACTTGGTGTCGTTGATGAAGAAGTGAAGGCTGTCATTGGCCCACTCGAGCGCATAGACATTGAACGACGTGCTGACGCCGCGCCAACGAATTTTCTCGCCGACCTGTGTGCCGCGCAAATGGTTGAAGTCCTGCGTGTGAATCGTGGCGTGAATCATATCTTGGTCGAATCCCACGTGTTCCATAATGTCCATTTCGCCGCTGGCGGGCCAGCCACCGTAGGCGCCCGGCGGCGCATAGAGCATCCAAATCGCAGGCCATGTGCCAACGCCCGTCGGCAGTTTCGCGGAAATCTCGAAACGCCCAAAGGTAAAACTCGGCACGGTTTTCAGCCGCGCAGAGGTGTAAGCATTTCCTTGAAGGGCTTCGCGGCGAGCTTCAATCAGAAGTCGCCCGTTCTCGATGCGGGCATTCTCAGGGCGATTGGTGTAACGCTGCAACTCTTGATTTCCCCAGCCGTTTCCGCCAAGGTCGTATTGCCATTTCTCGCGGTCGGGCGTATTGCCTGTGTCGAACTCGTCGCCCCAGACAAACGTCCAGCCGGGCTTATCAAATGTGGTCGCTGCTGACTCAACAGACTGGGTTGATGAATTGCAGCTAAACAGAAACAGGGACAACAAAAAAACAAACCAGTATCGCATGCCTTGATGCCTCATTTAAGCGATTAAAAAAAGAGCGGAGACCGCACTTGGGTTGAAGATAGAAGATTTGCAATACTGAAACAACGGTGAGTCCAAAGGGCATTGAGCGCTTGGTGCTTTTAAATCTATTGCAGTAAGTTGATGGAAACAAAACCAAAAGAACGACAGTAAGCGTAACTGTGTTGGCTTGTTCTGAATACTCAAACCAGTGACCAATGGCGACAACCGTTTTCCTAACTCGGTGTCTTCTGCTGAACTTAATTTTTTCATTTGGGTTTGCCTTGCCTGCACAGGCGCAAGCCGTGCAGAGCGACAAGCGTCCAGCGTGGGTGAAAGCCAAACCAAAACGTAAAACGCATTACATCGGCGTTGGCGCGGCGTCAAAGTCTATGCTTTCTTATCAAAGCGCGGCGCGTAAAAACGCGCTCTTAGATTTGCTCGGCGAGATAAAAATCAGTGTCAGCAGTGCATCGGTGCTGAGCCAGATGGAAAAAAACGGCAGCATCAAAGAAGAGTATGAATCGGTCATCAGAGCCAGCGTTGCCGATGAGCTTCAGGAGTTCGAGCAAGTTGATGCGTTTGAGACCGACAGCCTGTATTGGGTGTGTTATCAACTCTCGAAAAAAGATTATGCCGCGCAGAAAGGTAAAGGCATGAGCGCGGCAACGAGAATCGCCGTGCAGTTTTACGAAAAAGCCTTAGACGCGGAAAAGTCGGACGCTTATCCCACTGCGATTGACTTTTATATCAAAACCTTGTTGGCGTTAAAAGAGTATTGGGCGGAAGCCGTCGAGACGCAGGTTGCCGGAAAAGTGGTGTCGCTGCCGGTCGAGAGTTACGCGCGCTTGCAGCAATTGCTCGATAAACTCAGTTTGCACGCCGAAACGCCCGTTGTGAAACTGACGCTCCAACAGCAGGGTAGCGTGCCGCTCAAGTGGAAAGCCGTTGCGAGAAATCGACCGATTGAAAAACTCCCCTTGTTGATTTCCGTAACGCCGCAAGGACCGTCGGGCGTTTATTTGACCGACCAAAAAGGCGAAGCTATGCTGCTGCTCACGGCGGCAATGATGCGCCCGTCGCTCAAAGAAGCGCGTGCGATGCTCGATTTGAATAGCTTTTCAAAAAGCAGCGCGGACGATAAGTTCTACGCCTACATCGTTGGAAACCTGCGCGCGCCGTCGAGCGCCATAAGTTTCGATATTCAATCCCCATCGCTACGCCGCGTTGCCAACGACCTGTATCCGTTCAACGCCGAGCATCTCTTCGTTGATTTTGCCAATGAAAAAAGATACACCTTCAAAAATCTCAGGCTGGTGCCGATTCGCGGCAACCTTTTTTTCCGAGAAGCTGCTGGCAACGTCGGCTACTATGTGCCGCTTCAAGCCGCGATTGACTCTGGCAAGATTATCATTCGTGAAGAAAGCGCAAGCGGTCGGGTCAATACATTACTCATTCGGAATCTATCGCAGGATACGATTTTCGTCATGGCAGGAGAAGTTCTTCAGGGGGGCAAACAAGACCGCGTGATTGCGTCCGATATGCTCATTGCGCCGCAGAGCGGACAAGTCAAGCTGCCTGTCTTTTGCGTCGAGAAAGGGCGATGGAAATACAAAGGCGGCGAGACCGACACGAAGTTCAAAGAATACTACGGCATGGCGAATGAGCATTTGCGAAACCTCATCGACCACCGCGCCAATCAAACTCAAATTTGGGACGAGGTCAAAAAGAGCAACGAGCGCGACCACATCGACAGCGAAACCGACGCTTACACCGCACACGAAAAAAACATGGAGTTTCGGCGCGAAGAAGCAGCCTACTTGAACTTTTTTCAAAACGTGTTTGAGCAGCAAGCCGACGTGGTGGGCGTCGTTGCGGTGAGCGGAAACCAAATCGAGAGCTGCGACTTGTTCATTTCAAACCAACTCTTTCGCCGAGAATTTCCAAAACTCATTTACTCCTACATCGACGATGCGATTACCTACGGCGGCGCGATTTCCATCTCTCAGGCTGAAATCGAGCGCTATGTGGCAACGCTGCTCAATCCCGACACGCAACGCGCGTTTGTCGATGAAAAAGGAAAAGTCTTCCAACGAGGCAATCAGATAATTCATATTGCGATTTATTGAGCCGCGCAGGAGTTGTGCTTACTCTGGCTTCATTTGCGGGAAGAACAGCACATCTCTGATGCTGTCTTGTCCGAGCAAGAGCATCGCCAAGCGGTCGATGCCGATGCCGATGCCCGCTGTCGGCGGCATGCCGTATTCCAACGCGCGCAAGAAATCTTCATCGAGCGACATAGCTTCGTCGTCGCCGCGCGCGCGCAGTTTGGCTTGCTCTTCGAGCCGCTCGCGCTGGTCGAGCGCGTCGTTGAGTTCGGAATAGGCATTGCACAGTTCTTTGCCAGCGACGATAAGTTCAAAGCGCTCGACCAACCCGGCTTTGCTGCGATGCTTCTTCGTGAGCGGCGACATTTCAATGGGATAATCGGTGATGAACGTCGGCTGAATGAGCCTGGCTTCGACGAACTCGCCGAAAATTTCATCGATGATTTTCCCGCTTCCAATGTTGGCGTCAAGATGCAACGACAATTCGCGCGCAATCTGGCGCAACTCGGCTTCTGATTTTCCCTCGATGTCTTTGCCCGTGTGTTCTTTAATTGCCTCTGCCATGCTGAGCCGGCGATACGGCGGCGCAAGGTCAATCTCGTGGTCGCCGACCCTGACGGTGGTGCTGCCGTTGACGGCTGTCGCCACTGTCGAAAGCAGCTGTTCCGTCGTCTCCATCATCCAGATGTAATCTTTGTAGGCGACGTAGAACTCGAGCATCGTGAATTCAGGATTGTGAAATCGGCTCATGCCTTCGTTACGAAAATTCTTGGCAAATTCATAGACGCCGTCGAAGCCGCCGACGATAAGGCGCTTTAAATACAGTTCGTTGGCGATGCGCAAAAAGAACGTGGCGTCAAGCGCGTTGTAATGCGTGGTAAAGGGGCGTGCCGAGGCGCCGCCGTAGATGGGTTGTAGAATCGGCGTTTCAACTTCCAAGTAGCCGCGCGCGTCGAGAAAAGCGCGAATCGATGAAATCATTTTCGAGCGTTTGCGAAAGACATCGCGCACATCGGGATTGACAAACAAATCGACATAGCGTTGGCGATAACGCATTTCTCTGTCCGAGAAGGCATCGTAGACCACTTTCTTCCCGTCCACTTCCTGTTCTTTGGCAACGGGAATCGGGCGCAGCGATTTGGCGAGCAGTTCCAGCGATTGGGCGTGGACGGAAATCTCCCCCATCTTGGTTCGAAAGGTAAAGCCTTTGACGCCAACAATGTCGCCGATGTCGTAAAGTTTGAACGCTTGGTAAGCGGCGTCTCCAAGGTCGTCCTTACGAACATAGACCTGAATGCGTCCCGACGAATCTTGTAAGTGAAAGAAGCTGGCTTTGCCCATGTTGCGAATTGTCATCACGCGACCAGCAATAGCGACTGTGTCTGACATGCCGTCTTGAAACGCATCGAGAATCGGTTGAGCAAAGTGCGTTACATCGAAGCTGTATGGATATGGGTTGATGTTCGCGTCGCGCAGTTTTTGAAGTTTCTCGCGCCTCTGACGCATCTGGTCGTTAAGGTCTTCGGCGTGTGTTGGTCGCTGTTCAAGGTCGGACATAACAAAGATATTGATGTTTGTAAATAACGAAGGTTCGGTCTAAAACGAATTGATGGTGTCTCTAAGGCGTGAATTGAAGCATCGTTGTTTGAAAGTCGTTCGACATGCCAGTTAAGAGAAACGGGGGAAAGATTCAAGATGGCGGTGTTCAATTCATCTTTGCCGAGCCGCTATTGGTTGATGAGACCAGCGCGCATTGAAAATCCTGTTTGATGCTGTCGAGCATTTTGCGCGAGACATGCTGCATGCCGAAGCTCATTGCGGTCTCTGCCATGACCTTAATGACCGGTTCAGGAAAGGCGCGAAGCAGGACGGGAACATCGAAATCGACTAGGACGCGCATGGTAACATCGACGACAGTGTCGCCAGTTGGCGTCGGTTTCAATTCCATTTTGCCAGATGCTTTGCCGATGAACGTGTGGTCGTCAGGCATGTCGCCTTCGACAACGACGGGATAATCTTGCCAAAAAATTTTATCGGTTACAACATCGTCTGTTGCCTTCGCCGATGTGGCACGTTCTTCGAGTTGCTCGACGAAAAAAATGATGTGAATCGGGTGCGAGCGCGGGTCGGTGATTTCAAAGTCCCAACGCATAACGCCGCCCAGTTCGGTCTCGACGACTTGCTTGCAGAACGGGTTAAACGACAGCAGTTTTTTTTGGTCGGCGAAGTATGGAAAGACCTGTTGCAAGTCGGCGTGTAGCAGAACTTGACCGTGAGATATTCCAACGACTTCCATAGTATTCTCCTTTCAAGAAAGCGTGGTGCGTAGCCAAAGATACGGCAAGTTAATCAGTTTACCGGTTAAAGACACATACGCGCGACGCGAGAAGACATCGTAGCCGTTTTTTTCGATGCTGTCTAAAATTTTGCTGTAATTGACGCGGCTGAGCCTGACGGCAAGTCGGCTGTCTTTGGTGAGCATCGGAATGCCTTTGTCCGATTCAGCGTAGAATCGGCGCGCCCGCTCGATTTGAAATTGCATCAACTTGGCGAAGTTCTTGTTGATGACGCCTTGCTGCAACTCCGCTTCGCTGTATCCAAATCGCACAAGGTCTTCTTTCGGCAAATAGACTCTGCCTTTCTGAGCGTCCTCGCCGACGTCGCGCAAGATGTTCGTCAGTTGCATAGCGATGCCGAGTTTGACGGCGTAATCGAGCGCGGCTTGCGACTCGTAGCCGAAAATTTCGGCGGTCATCAAGCCAACAACCGAGGCGACTTTGTAGCAATAGACGTAAAGTTGGTCAAAAGACTCATACCGCGAGGTGGTTAAATCCATGCAGACGCCGTCGATGAGTTCCATGGGCAGCGACTTCGGAATCGTATAGCGTTTGAGCATATCGTGCCACGCCAGCATAATTGGGTTATCGAGAACCTCGCCCGTGTAGCAGACATCAAGGTCAGCGCGCCACTGCGAGAGCAGCGAGACGATATTTTCTTTTGTGAGCGAGCTACGTGCAAATTTGTCTTCGGAGCGGTCAACGAGGTCATCGACATAACGGCAGAGCGCATAGACGGCATAGACCGATGTGCGTTTTTGCTTCGGAAGAAAATGTGTGGCGAAGTAGAACGTCTTGGCGTGTTTCCACGAGACGAGGCGGCAGTATTCGTAGGCATAAGCGAGCTTTTCGGGGGTGAGTAAATCGGCACGGCTTGAACGAACAGCGGACGACTCAACAAGCGGAGACGGAACATCGGAAACACCTTGCTTTGCGCCGTCGTCCAAAATGTGTTGTTCGGGATGCATAACGTTGCGTTGTAGTTAGCTGACCAATTGTTCAGAGAAAGTCAGGCGTCGCGTCGCGACCAAACACTGGAAACTTCTGAAAGAAATTTAGCGATAATCGCGTGGAAAAAAAATAAGTGCGGGCGTCGCCCCGTTTAAATCGTGGAACAGAGCCAATGAACTCAATTTCCACCGCACTCTCAAACGCGCAGCAGCGCAAAAAATTTCTGAACAGCGAAACGAATTAGGGCGCAGAATCTTTTTTACTTTTGCTTGAAAGTTTAAAGACGTTCCAATATCTTCACAACATCGCCGTATCAACGCAAATAAAAGGAAGTAACTATGGGAATGGAGCTGAAAAACGTGGTGGTCACGATTGAAGGATACTTTTTCTACGTCGTCGTGTTAGTCATGCCCATCTTTGCCACCATCTCTGTTGCCAATCGGCTTCGCATCAAAAACGTCCGCCTGAGCGTGCGACATGGAATGCTGGCGGGCTACCCGCTCTTTCCAACCATCTACGCAGCCGTTCAGTTGGCGTGCATCGTGGTTGCCTACGCTATAGGCGACGGCGAGTCCATCTTGAAATTTTTGTTCTATCTGCTGGCCAGCGCGTTTTGGTTTGTGGGCGCAGCAGCGGCAGAACAGCGTCCCGTTACCAACGAGGGCATCGTTCTCAGCGTTAATTCGCGAAAGAACGCGCTGCTCAAGTGGGGAAGCATTACCGACTACTTCCACAAAGTCAAACAGCACTACACCGAATACCACTTCTTCTACAACACCGCCAAAACGCAGCCCAACGGCAAAAAAACGCTCATCCGAAATGTCGCTGTGGTGCGCGTGCAGAACGACCAGAAAGACGCCTTCGACGCCATCTTAAAAACCGAACTCGAACCGCGCTTCGAGGTCGATCCCGTCAAAATTTTTCGCGGCGAATTTAAGCCCTAAGCTATCCCATTGAACATGTGGGATGAACAAATCCCCGTAACTACAATTTACTCGCCAGTGTGTCTCATAATCGGCTTTGTTTGAACGACCGCCGTGCCTAACTTTGCCGCCTCAACGAATTGACTATTGGTACCATCATGAATGCGACGCTCGGAAAAATACTGGTTGCGCTGCGCACGCCATTTGCATTGAAAATTTATGCAACACTGGGTGTGGCGCTTGTATTGCTCTTGCTCTTCGATAAAGTCCTGATGCCGTTCTATGTCAAGGGCGGCGGCATTGTGGCTGTGCCTGATGTGTCTGGAAAAACATTCGAAGAAGCAGAACGCCGATTGAGAGATGTTGGGCTTCATGCGAAAAAAGGCTATGAGGTCTCCGATAACAAACGCGCGGCAGGCATTGTCTTGTCGCAGAACCCAGCGCCGCGCTCGCAGGTCAAGGAAGGTCGGTCGGTGTATCTGTCTGTCAATGCGCCGCGCAAAACCACTGCGCCCTTGCCCGATTTCAAAGGCAGAACATTGAGCGACGCAAAATTGACGCTGGAACGCTTAGGCTTAAAAGTCGGCGCAATTAAAGAAACCCCAGCTGCGCGCAAAGAAGACGAAGGCGTGATCCTCTCACAGTCGCCCTCGGCGGGAACGTCGGTGGCGACGGAGTCGGCGGTCTCGTTCACAATTGGAAAAATTCCGCCTGATGAAAGTGGCGTTCAACAGGGCATTGTGCCGGATGTCGGCGGCAAAACGCTTGCTGAAGCCGAAGCAATGGTGGTCGAGGCAGGATTTACCGTCGGCGAGATTTTTTATCGATACTCAACGTCGCTTGTGCCGAACACCGTTGTGGCGCAAACGCCCAGGAAGAACGAACTTGCGCCGCTCGGCAAACCCATCGCGCTGACCGTCTCGACCAACGACAAAGAAAAGGAAAAAGAAAAACCTGTTGAAACGGACGACAATTAACGCGATAAAAAGGTGTTACACGTCGGTTTCTTCGGAATCGTCGTCGGGCGAGGCGGGCGGTTCATCGAGCGGCATTGGCGCATCGCCGCGAAACTCTCGGATGATATTCAAATAGCGTTCAATCACGCGCAGTTTTGGTGTATTGCCGAGTTCGCTGTAGCTGTTGCGAAGGTTGTTGAGCATGCGCTCGACGATTTCAATCGTTGAAGCCCTCGAGAGATATTGCTCCACGTAGCCATAGCCTGAATTTTGCAAAAATCGAATGCAGTCTTGCTTATCTAAAACGCGCCCTTGATTGAACGGGTCAATAAAAAGCTCGAGGTTGTATTTTTCATATTTGAGCATAAAATGAGCGGGCATATTGACGCCATAGATGGGCAGCCCAAGCCGCTCGGCAAGCATTAAATAGACTGCGCCGAGTGTAATCGGAATGCCGAGCTTGCGTTCCATCACGCGATTGATGTAGCTGTTGTCCGGCTCGTAGTAATTGGCAGAGTTGCCGCGGTAGCCCTCGCGCTCGAAGACCAGAACGCTCATCATAAAGACCTTATCGACTTCGGTCATGGACGAATTAAAATACTCGACGCGCAGGGCGCTTTCAAGGCGGGAGAGGTCTCGCTTGTAAATCGTCGGGTTGGCGTCTGGGTAGCCAATTTGCATAATCAAAAAAACAAACGACTCGAGCGAGGCGCCATCGAGCAAGCCGCGCAAGAACTGCGGCGAGAGCTTTTGAAACTGAACTTCATCGATGAAATCCTCAATGCGAGCCGAGACGGAAAACGGCGCGGCGTTTTTTTTCTCGATGATGCGTTTCATGACTTCGGCGGCTTCGGGTCGGTCGGACTTAACAATGTCAAGAAGTTCTTTGCTGACGGATTTGAAGACCGCTTCGTCGTCGTCGTCAATTAGCGAAATCATAGCAGAAAGTTTTGGGTCGAGTGAAATCAAGTCAGACATTGGCGTAATAGATTGATGTTGTCAGTGTCGCCGCGCGCGTTTCAAAAGTTGAAAAAGCACTCTCAAATCTTCAACTCGATGCGCTCTCGTAGCGGCGAAGCGCAAAGTAAAAAAAATTTATTGCGCCAAACAAGGTTGCCGAGGCGACCGCAGCGCAGGCGAGAAAAATCTCCCACTGAAAGCCGCGCAGAATCATCAGCGAGGGCAGCGCAGAAATGACAATCATCGGCAAAAAATATAACAGCAAAAACCGCACGACGCCTTTGTAAATCGCTTCGGGCTTCATCGCCAGTTGATACAAGTGATGAAATCCCATTTGCAATCCTGTCGACGCATTGACGAAAATAAATCCAATCGATGCAAAAAAAAGCTGCATTGAATACATCACCACGAGACCGCAGCCCATCAGAAATAAATACGCGGCAATATCGAGCGCCGTTGGCGATGCGCCTAAGTTCAGGAACGCTACCACAAGCAGCCCGATGGCGAAACACAAATCGAGCAGCGAGCCAAACGACACATACCGCATCGAGGCATACATCAGCGGAGAGACGGGCTTAGAGAGAATCATATCAAAGTCGCCTTTGCGGATAAATTCGTTCAGCATCCATAAGCCTGAGGCGAAGAAGGTCATATCGACGGCGTCAATGACAAAGGTCGTCGCCATGAAGAAAAACACGTCGGCTTTGGTGTAGCCCGCAATGGTGTCGGTGTTGAAATAAATGACTTGAAAGAACGCCAAGTGAACCGCATACCAAATGATGTCCATAAGGAAGACCAGCAGGAAGTTGCCGCGATATTGAAGGTCGCGCACGAGGCAGTTGCGGAAAAATGCCGCTTCAAGCCGAAAGAATCGGAGCAACGGATAGAAAAAACGGGCGCGCGATGCAGATGTCAATTTGTGTTAGGCGTTTGATTATATTTTAAAACCTGTAACCTAAAACTCAAATTAACACGATTGCAAAAAATTCGGAGGCATTGAAATGAAAATCGTTCACCTGTCAAAACTTCTTGCGGCAAGCGCGCTGATTGTTACTGTCGTCGGTTGTTCCAATAAGGAAATGGAAGATAAAGTCACCCGTTTGGAAAAAGAGAAAGCTGAAATTCAAGCGGAGGCAGACGCCAAACAAAAGCAGGTAGAAGAGGTCTTGGCGGCAATTAACGAAATTCAGATGGGGCTGAACGCCGTGCGCGAAAAGCAGGCGATTGTAACGAAAGTTTCCAGCGACGTCGAGTCGAAGCAAAAAGAAAATTCTCAATCAGTGAAAGACGACATCTTGCGCAACATCTCCGACATCGACGCGGCAATGGCGGAGAACAAAAAGAAAATGGACGGCTTGCAACAGAAAATCAAAGGCTACAAAGGCAAAATCGCTGGCTTGGAGAAAACTGTAAAGACATTACAAGAAAGCATCGCGCAAAAGGAAAAGGAAATCGTTGCGCTCAAGGAAGAGGTAACGAAACTCAATGTGCAAGTGGCCACGCTCACGACGGCGGTGCAAGAAAAAGAAACGATGATTAAAGAGCAAGATAAGTCGCTCAAAACGGCCTACTACGTGGTCGATACCGAAAACAGCCTGCGCGAAAAAGGCATCTTGGAATATCGCGGCGGCGTCATTGGCGTCGGCTCAACCAAGAGCGTCAATCAGGATTTTGACCCAACAAAGTTCAACAAGATCGACATCACGGAAATGAAAGAAATCAAAATCGACCGCAACATCAACAATATGGAAATCTTGACGACGCACAGCAAAGCCTCTTACGAGCTTTCTGCGCTGGGTGAAAAGCAAGCGGTGTTGAAAATCAAAGACCCGCAGGTCTTTTGGCAAAAGTCAAAATACCTTGTCGTGATGATGTGGAATTAGGTGGCGTTGGTATAAAGTTTTTATGAACAATGTATTTCGTCCGAAAGAAAATCGATTATGATTAAAGTCGAGAGCATTTCAAAATACTACGGCAAGAACACGCCGAATGAAGTCGTCGCGCTTGATCGAGTGTCAATGACGATTGAAGAAGGCGAATTTGTCGTGGTCATCGGCGTCAATGGCAGCGGCAAATCGACACTGCTCAACGCGCTTGCAGGCACGTTCATTTGCGACTCGGGACGCATCATGGTCGATAATGCCGATGTAACCAAAGAGCCCGATTTCAAGCGGGCGAAATACATTGGGCGTGTCTTTCAAAATCCGTATAGCGGCACAGCGCCAACGATGACAATTGCTGAAAACCTGCAAATGGCGTCGCTGCGTGGCGAGCGGAAGGGACTGAAAATTGGTCTGACCAAAGAGCGGCGCGCGTATCTGCAAGAGCAACTCAAAGCCTTGCAAATGGGATTGGAAAACCGCATGGACACGCCGATTGGGTTGCTCTCTGGCGGACAGCGACAAGCCGTTACGCTGCTCATGGCAGCGATGCAAAAGCCGAAAATTTTATTGCTCGACGAACACACAGCCGCACTCGACCCGATTTCCGCCGAACAGGTGCTTTACATTACCAATGATTTAATTCAACGCTTCAACCTGACGGCGCTGATGGTAACGCACTCTATGTCTTACGCCGCCCGCTTCGGCACGCGCGTCATTATGATGAATCTCGGCGACATCGTCTGCGACATTCGAGGCGAAGAAAAGCGTAACCTCAACGAAGAAGCCCTGATGCAACGTTTCAACGAGCGACATATTCACATCATTTACTAACGACGACTTTCCTAACGATAACTTCTACGCGCGCCCGTGAACCGCATCATTGTTTGGCATCGCCGTGATTTACGGCTTGACGACAACACGGCGCTGCACCACGCGCTGCGGGACGCCGACGAAATTGTGCCGCTGTTTATTTTGGCAGACGATATTCTCAAAGAGCGCGACGACTTTTCGCCCGCCTGTGTGCGCTTCATGCTCGACTCCCTCGAAGAACTCTGTGAGAGCTACAAGTGCCTCGGCGGAAAATTTATTTTGCGCAGAGGAAGATTTTTAGACGTGCTACGCAGCGTCGTGCGCGAGAGCGATGCGCGCGGCATTTACTTCAACGAAGACTACGAACCCGCCGCAAAATTGCGCGACGCGTGCGTCAAAAAAGAATTCTCGTCGCTCAGCGTAAAGTCGTTTAAAGACCAAGTGTGTTTTGCGGGACGCGAAATCTTGACAGGGCAGGGAAATCCTTACACCGTCTTTACGCCCTACAAAAAAAATTGGCTGTCGCAAACAGGCAACATCTCAACGCCCGTCGCCGCCCCCAACTGCCTGAAAACCCTTGATATGCCAAGCATCGAGACGCCCACGCTCAAAGACCTTGAATTGGACGCAGCCATTAAACCGCTAACGAGCGGCGGCGAATCCGTTGGAAAAAAAACGCTTGAGACATTCATTGAGAGAAAAATCGAGCGCTACAAAGAGCAGCGCGACCAGCCGAGCATCGACGGAACAAGTTTGCTCTCGGCGCATTTGCGCTTCGGCACGGTCTCGGTGCGCCGCGTGTTTTTTGAGGCGATGAAAAAATTGGGCGGTGCAACAGCGTCAGCAAAGACAAGCATTGAAACATTTGTCTCTGAACTCATCTGGCGCGATTTCTATTTTCAAATTCTCGATAATTTTCCGCATGTCGAAAGAGAAAGCTTTAAGCCTGACACCCGCGCTTTGAAATGGGAGAATCGAGACGATTATTTTGAGGCATGGAAAGCGGGCAAGACGGGATTCCCGATTGTCGATGCTGCGATGCGCCAACTTCATCAAACGGGCTGGATGCACAACCGCTTGCGAATGGTTGTCGCCAGTTTTCTCACGAAGGATTTGCTCATTGATTGGCGCTGGGGCGAGAAGTATTTCATGCAGACACTCATCGACGGCGACATGGCAGCCAACAACGGCGGCTGGCAATGGTCAGCATCGACCGGCACAGACGCGCAACCTTATTTTAGAATTTTCAACCCAACGTCGCAATCGGAAAAATTCGACCCGAAGGGCGCGTTTATTAAAGCCTACCTGCCTGAACTGAGAGCGGTGCCGGAAAAATACATTCACGACCCGACGGAGCTCTTGCAATCATCCCCGCTCTTACAAGCGGACTTGAAAATCACGTTAGGTAAAGACTATCCAGCGCCAATCGTAGACCACAAAGTTCAGCGCGAAAAGGCGTTGCAGATGTTCAAAGAGCTAAAGGCTTCCGAATAAGCGCGTAAATGCAAAATCCCCTTGATGCAACAGCGTCTGCCGACCGAGACGCCTTCGCTATCACTTATTACTTGACCAGCATCATTTTGCGCGTTTGGCTGAACGAACCGGCTTCCAAGCGATAGATGTAAATGCCGCTCGTTAGGGCTGTGGCATTGAAGGTGGCTTCGTAACTGCCGGCGGCTTTGCGCTCGTTGCTCAAAAGGGAAGCGACTTCCCGACCAAGCAGGTCGTAGATTTTAAGCGAAACGGTCTGCGCGGTTGGCAGCGAGAAGCGAATCGTCGTCGATGGGTTAAACGGGTTGGGATAGTTTTGCTCCAAGCTGAAATCAGTCGGGCGCGGCGCGGCAAGTTCACGAACCGACAATGCGCCGTAGGTTGAATAGCTCGCTGAAAAGGGAGGTGGCGTTTGAATCGGAAGTCCGGGCGGAAGACCGAGCCGTGTTTCCATAATCGAGGCAAGCGCTTGTCCGCTCTGATTGATGAACAGATAATTGAAGGCAGTGGTAGAAATCGGAATTCCGGCAAGGCTGATGGTTGCCGATGCGGTCTGGCGCAGCCTCAACACCTGAGAGGTGCCAGCTGGCGTAACGACTGAACCGAAGCCGTCGACGCGAAAATCGTATGTAAAGAGAACAGGCGTTGTAATTCCTGCGGAGACAAGCTCGGATATCAGCGTTTGCGAGGTTTGCGTCCATGCGCTGGTGTTGTTGAGCGGAAAGCGGAGCCCATCAAGCCCGGGATTGAACGCGAATACGCTATTTGTAAAGGCTGTATTGGTCGAGAGCTGTCCAACAACCGAGCCTAACGAGGTAAAACGGTCGGCAGCCGTGTTGCTGAACGACCAAACGGCGGTATCCTGTCCTGTAATCACGCGGCTGACGAGGTTCGCCGTTGGAAAGTTTGACGCACCGGGTGCGCCTGTGGGCGCGGAGTAGCGAACATTCGTTGGAACGCCTGCGCCGTATTGCAATCCAGTCAGCGTCCAAGTTTGGTTCGCGCCCGTTTGGTTAATAATGTTGCGAAGGAGTGTGGTGTCTGCAACGCCAGAGCGGATGTTTGCATTGAACGTTTGAACAAGTTGCGTTTGCCCGTAGAGCGGCGTCGGGTTCGCAAGCGGGTTTGTTGCAATACTGATTTGTCCATTCGAGTAAGCAGGCAAAATCAACAGCATCAGGAACAGTGTAGCAAGTTGTCTCATAACGATAATGATGTTTGGTTTATACGGCGAATTTATGATGCGATAAATTACGACATTTTCCACGAATGCGTTAGCCAGTATTATTTTGGTTTTGCTTTGAATAAGACGCTCCAGAGTTCCGTTGGCAGAAATTTCTGAAACCACACGGCGAAAAAAGCGATGTAAAGCAAGACTAAAAAAAAGACGAAGATAAGGTTAACCGCACGCTTTCGATCGACGATGTTGGACGTGAATCCAATCGTTGCCTCGAGCACCCAATTTGTCATGCGGTTCAAAAACTCCAGCGCGGGATAAAAGAGAATTACGACAATGATCATGCCGATAGCCGTTAAAAGGTAAGGACTGATGAACCGCGACAGGCTGGTAATGAAGGCGTTGATGGACGCCGCAACAAGATCGACGACGAGAACGGTCAGAATAATGATGAACATTCTAATCCGTGCTTTGGTGCGTGCGGCTTTTTGCTGCGGCGTTAGTTCCTCCGTCGGCATGCGAGAGCAGGTGCGTTAAGATTTCTGCATCGGTGGCGGGTTGCTTGTAACGCCTTTACTGGTGTGCTTTTCCGGCATATTCCCTTTGGTCAAGCCGACGAGTTCTTGCATTGTGCGCGTCATGCCGTCGACCGAGCCATCAAGGAAAATCATGTTGCCTTTTCCATTTTCGGCGAAGTGTTTAATCGATTCTGTCCACATAGAAAACAAAATTACGGACGCATCGAGGTCGGCGTCGCGCATCTCTTGGGCGGCGTTGCGCATACCCTTGGCGACTTCTTCGCGGAAGAGCGCGACGCCTTGTCCGCGCAACTGCGCCGCTTGTCGCTCGGCTTCGGCGGCAATTTTAATCGCGTTGCCTTCGGCTTCGGCTTGTTTGGTTTTGGTAATCAAAAGCGCTTGACCTTCGTTTTCCGCCGCCGCTTTGAGATTCTTCGAGGCAACGACCTGCGACATCGAGCGCATAATTGCTTCGTCAAACGAAATGTCGTTGATTTGCAAATCAATCAAGTGGTAGCCCCAGTCCTCGAGCGTTTTATCGATTTGCTCTTTGACATAGAGAACAATGTCGCGCCGCGAGCCGAGAATTTCCGCTTGACGCTTCGTTGCTACAAAGCCGCGCACTGAGCCTTCCACCGTGCGAACTAATGCCTGCATAAAGTTCTGCTCATTGACGAATTTAAACGCGACATTTTTAATGGTCTCCTCATCTTGATTGAGAACGGCATAGACAAGCAACGCTTTGAAGTTCACGTTGGCTTGGTCTTCGGTGATGGCTTGAAATTCCAACTCGGCAGAACGATTTTGAATCGAGATGCGCCGCTCGACTTTTTCTAAGATGGGCAGTTTGAAATTTAGTCCCGGACGCATCACGCGCTTGTATTCGCCGAACTGCGTGATGACCGCAACCGTCGCTTGCGGCACGGTAACGAAGCTCGAGAGCAAGATAAACACAAAAAGAACCAGCAGAATGATGAACCACGTCATAGAGACTCTTTTTTTGATTTTGAAAGCGAATTAAGTCGGCGATTGAAGCCGTGCAGCATGCTCAACCGCAATGAAAAGAAATCCAATCAAGAGCGCAGCATGAACGGCAAGGTCGAGTTGAACAACCCTAACGACATTGGTTACTCTCAACGCAACGACGAAGGCGATAACGCGCCAAAAGAGTTCGGCGAAAAGCCCTGTAAACACAGGCAAACTCAGCGCATTGCGTCGATGCTCGCGCGCAAGGTCGCCGACGGTTAGGCGCTCAAAGTCCCGCGTCATTCCGCAAAAGACGCACGGCTTGCCCGTCGCCGAGTAATACGCGCATCGCCACACGTCGGGAAACGCCCGCGACAGCATGGGCGAAAAAACGGGAAGCGTTAAAGCGTAGATGCACAGCCCGAAAATCGTCAGATTGACCGCGCGATAGGTTGATGACGATGTCATTCTAAACCGAATTGGCTCAGGTCGCTCACTTTGCCGTCGACGAAGACGACGGTGACAACCTTAAGGCCGCTGCCTTTCCAGATGTATGCTTCGCCCGTCTTGTTATCTTCTTCGCCCGTCGCGTTGAACTTGGTTTTGCCAATGATGGATTCAACTTCGGCGAGCGTCATGCCTTTTTTGAGTTTGTCGAAATTCGCCCGCGTCAGTTTTTCGGGTTCAAGAGCGGTCTCGGCAGTTTTCAAGCTGTCGAGCGCGTTGCCGAGTTGCTTCATTGCATCTTTGAACTCTGGGTCGTTGGCGGCTTCTTGGATGACTTTCGCGAAAAATATCGTGTAGACGCCGATGATTACAACGGCGACGCCGTTGAGCACTGCTCCGACGATGCCCATCATGGGCGACTCTGTCGTTGTGCCTGATTCTTTGGCTTTGTTTTTTTGCATCATGTCCGCAACGCCAAGCCCAATGCCGACGAGCGCAGGAAGCAAAGCAAGGTATCCGCAAAAAGGAATGAATCCAAGAATAAGTGCGAGGATTCCGATGACAAGCGAGGCGATTCCCATACGAACTCCTGATGGTTTTGTTTTTGAGACGGGAAAATTTAAATCTTTTTCGCCGAAATGTCGCATGGGCGGTTATGTTTTTCGTCGCCACAGAAAAAACACGGGAATCCCAAGCAAGACGATGCCCAAGCCCGGATACGTGTAGTTCGGTTTGTAAATGAGCAAGTCGATGCAAATCAGGGCGGCAAGAAAAATATAAAGCGCGGGCAAAAACGGATAGCCAACGGCTTTATACGGACGCTCGGCGTCGGGTTTGGTTCGACGCAAAATGAAAATCCCTGCAATCGTCAAGATGTAAAAAATCAAAACGGCAAAGATGACATAATCGAGCAAATCGCCGTAACTGCCCGTCAAACAAAGCAAACTCGCCCAGAGGCTTTGAACAATGAGCGCCCACGACGGCACCGATTTCTCGTTCAAGGTTCCGGCTTGCTTGAAGAAGAGTCCATCGAGCGACATCGCGTAATAGACGCGCGCGCCCGCGAGTATCAACCCGTTGTTGCAACCAAAAGTGGAAATCATAATCAGCGCTGCCATCAGGTAAAGCGCGACGTCGCCAAAAACAACGCTCATGGCTGCGGTGCCAACGCGGTCGCTGGTTGCAAATTGAATGCCGCGCGAAAGCGCATCCGCGCCGTCGGGCGTTCCTTGAATCGGGAGGATTAAAATGTAGGCAAGGTTCGCCAAAAGGTAAATTGCGGTAACAATGCCTGTGCCGAGCGCAAGCGAAAGCGGAATGTTGCGTTTGGGATGAACGACCTCGCCCGCCGTGAAAGTGATGTTGTTCCATGCGTCCGACGAGAAGAGCGAGCCGACCATGGCTACGCCGATTGCCGCAAGCAAAGCCAATCCCGAGAGCGTGTCGCGCGTGAGAATGTTGCCGTCCTGAACTTTTGTCCAACTCGCCGACCAGAAATCTCCGAAGTTCGCCGTCCGTGCGGCATCAGTTCTTCCAAGAAGAATGCCGATGAGAATAAGCGCAAAGAGCGCGACGATTTTCGACATGCCGAACACATCTTGCACAAATTTTGCCTCTCGAATGCCGCGCAAATTGACTGCCGTTAAAATGACGATGGAGAAAATGGCAAAAAGCTGTGCTGCCGAAATGTGAAACGAGCCGATCGAGAGCAGCACATTGTTTTCGCTCAATGTCGGAATGAACACCGCGGTAAATTTTGCAAACGCGACGGCAACGGCAGCAATCGTGCCGGTTTGTATGACGAGAAAGAGCGTCCAGCCGTAGAGAAATCCAACGAGCGGGTTGTATGCTTCGCGCAGATAGACATACTGTCCGCCGGCTTCGGGCATCATGCCAGCAAGTTCGCCGTAGCTCAGGGCGGCGATGAGCGTAACGACGCCAGTGATAATCCAAACAAGCATCAGCATGCCGGGCGAGCCGACCGTGCGTGCAATGTCGGCGCTGACGATGAAAATGCCCGACCCAATCATTGAGCCGATGACAATCATGGTCGAGGAGAGCAGTCCGAGTTCGCGTTTAAATTCTTTGGCGGGTTGTAAGGTCTCTTTGACGGGCGTATCCGATGGCATTGACATGATGTTGTGTGTTGACCGAGACGAGGGAATCTAAAACATCTGTGTGCATTTTCAAGCGAGCGACGGGGTCATTGAGAAAAGGCTCTATGGTGGCACAAGTCGGTTGAAAATGTTGTTGAATGTTTCGACCGATGTTGGCGAGTGTCCCGCATAGTGATTGTTGAAATACCCAAATACAGTGTCCGCTTTGAACGACCGAATGCGCTCCGCCCACGCGGTCATCTCCGCCGTTTTGTCGAGTTTCAATTCTGTGAACGGTTCGCTCAACAGTTTCCGATTGCCGAGCCAACGAATGTAGCCGAAGGTCGCTGTCGCGACAAAAACGCCGTGCATCGCAGGTTGGTCAGTCAAAACTAACGCGACGTTGTGCTTTCGCAAGCGCTCGAAAAAGCCCTCTTTGAGCCATGAGCGGTGGCGCACTTCCAATGCGACGCGAAACTCCGCCGTTGGCAGCGTTGCCAAATACGCCTTCATCGCTTCGACGGTTTCCAAGGTCGCCTCAAACGTGTAGGGAAATTGCAGCACAAGGCAGCCCAATTTTTCTTTGAGCGCGGACATCGTATTGAGAAAAAGCGTGGTCTCATCGGCGGCGTTGAGCAATTTTTTGTCGTGCGTGATGGCTTGTGGAAACTTCGCGCTGAAAATAAATGCGTCGGGCGTTTTGTCGTGCCAGCTTTGAACCAGCTCCTTGCGCGGAATCGCATAAAAGGTGGAATCAATTTCAACGGTGGGAAGCCGCTTTGCATACTCCATAAGAAAGGTGGCAGGTTTGGCATGCGGCGGATAAAAGTTGCCGACCCAATCTTTCTGGCTCCAAGTCGATGTGCCGATGTAGAGCTTCACAAGTAGATTAAAAATTTCCGTTTGGAAACGATTTGCCTAAGGCTTCCAAGACGACCGCGATGGCTTCGTCGAGTGTGAGGTCAAAGACGCCCGCCTCGCCTGCGAAGAACGCCTCGCGCCAAATGTGGTAGCCGTCCAATTCGGTGGTGTCAACATCTTGAAAGCCGATGAACACGCAGCCCGATTTTTCAACGCCGTCTTTCATAATCGGCAAATGCCCGATGAACGGCTTGGCGTCTTGAATGTAAGCCGCGTTGGGCGGAAAAAGATTTCGCAAGCCATAGATGAGAAAATGATAAACGGGCTGCGGCACGGGCAGGTCGGCGTGTGTATCGATACGCAAGAGTTTCGCCATTCCAAACGTGGCGTCTTTGGCGACAAAAGACACAATATCTCCAGCTTTCAACTCCATTGACAGCAGCTTTTTTCCAAACGGTTAGTCATCGATTTTTGACAAGTCTAAAAAGCTCTGAAAGCGGTCTCCGACTTCAAGCGGCGTAAGGTCGAGCAATCGCTCAACGCCGAACTTCTCGACGCAGAAACTTGCCATCGTGCTGCCGTAGAGAACAGCGCGGCGCAAGGTTTGGTCATTGACTTCGCCTGCTTTAGCAAGGTAGCCAATGAACCCGCCTGCGAAACAATCGCCCGCGCCTGTCGGGTCGAAGACCGTTTCAAGCGGATACGCCGGAGCAGAGAAGATGCCGCTATCCGTAAAGAGCAACGCGCCGTGTTCGCCCTTTTTGATGATGAGAATTTTTGGTCCCATGGCGCGAATAATGCGCGCCGATTTGATGAGGTTCGGGTCTTTGGAAAGCTGCCGCGCCTCGCTGTCATTGATGATGAGCGCATCGACAAGCGCCAGCGTCTCTTGGAGCTCTTTTGGCTTGCCTTCAATCCAGAAGTTCATGGTGTCGCAGACAACGAGCTTGGGACGCGAGATTTGACCCAACACATTTTTTTGCAGCACAGGGTCGATGTTGCCCAAACAGACAAACTTCGCCTGTTGATACGCGTGGGGAATGACGGGATTGAAATCGGCAAGCACGTTGAGCTGCGTATCGAGCGTGTCGCGGCTGTTCATATCGTAGTGATAGCGTCCCGACCAGCGAAAGGTCTTGCCGCCCGCAACAACCTGTACGCCAGAGATGTCAATGCCGCGCTCTCTGTAAAGATTGAGATTTTTTTCGCCGAAGTCCTCGCCGACGACGCCGACAAGCTGAATGTTCTCCGCGAAAAATCCTGCCGAAATGGAAATAAATGTGCCGGAGCCAGCAAGGATGTTTTGTTGCTTGGCAAACGGCGTTTCAACGTCGTCAAACGCAAGTGAACCAATAACGAGTAAAGACATTCGAGATAAAAATTTAATTAAGAAAAAATAAATCCGAACGTTAGGAAATATCAAATAGCGCGCTTTCGCCCGGCGCGAGCGTAAGCCTGAGCGTTTGGCTTTCGACCGCAAAACGCTGTTCCGAGTAGAGTTCCAAGAGCGACTCAGCCGAAACGCTCAATGGAATTTTCACGGATTCCGATGCAATAGGATTGGCATTTCCAACGAACAAGAGTTGCGTCGAGCCGCTTTGCCGCGTCAGTATGATCAAATTCGTCTGCTCGTCGGAAAGCAGTGTGGTCGAGCCGTGATGATAATTGGCAATGACATCGAGATACTTGGCGCGAACCGACATGACCTTTGAAATATACGCGGTTATCGGCTCAACACCGTTGTCGCCTGTCCAATTAAATGCGCGCGCGCTGAAAAGCGGCAACTGTTCCGACGGGAAAAATTTTAAATCATCTGGCGAAAATCCTAAGCCGGTGTTAATCGGATACCACTCGCAAAGTTCAACGCCGTTGTGAAGGAAAGGAATAGCGGGCAACACCGAGGCAAGCGCAATAAAAAACTTAGAGAAATTTTTTCCCGCAGCGCCGCCGCCGAATCGCGCCGCCGCGCGCGGCGTGTTGTGGCTTTCCGCGGTCGCAAAACTTGAAATGGCAATGCTGCCCAAGAGGTCGCGAATGAACTTTTTTAAGTCTTTCAACTCGTGCGCCACAAACGGCATGCTGCCAATGACGGCGTTATAGCCTTGTTCGCGGCTCTTCCGACTCGCGTTGAAGTTTTCATCCCAAAATGCGAAGTCAGGATTTTTACGTCGCGCGGTTTGAATGATGGATTTTTTGAGGTCGGCAGGCAGCGAGTGTCCCATGTCAATCATCACGCCATCAATGTCAAAGGCATCTTGATAGTAGGGAATGATGCCGATGATTTTCTCCCACAGCGGCTGATTGATATACTCTGGCTTTGCTAAGTTGGCTTCATACATCCTGACGGTGTTGTAGGCAATGTAATTGTAGTGCGGATGCGTGTAGAGCTTCAGGTATGTTACATCGTTCCAAGGTGGCTGGGTGTCCTGTGGGGGCCAATCGGCAAAGGCGCCCGGAATCCGACACACGCGCTGGTCGTTGGTCAGCCCGATGTATCGACCGTCGTGATACTCAACGGTGTGCGGCGGCGAGACATACATCGACTTGTAAATCGCATGTGGTTCGGGCAAATCCAAAAAATCGCCGCGCTCGACTTTGGCAAGAATCTGTTGCAACTCTGCGTCGGTGAAAATCGGATTACCGTATCGCCCTTCGTCGGTCGCTCCCTGCGGACGATTTTGAACGCGCTCATCAATCCAGTAAAACCAATCGGGGTGTTCTTTTACCCAATCGGAATCTTTGGCGGCGGTGCGAAAGACAAACTCAACAACCACCCGCAAACCCAAGTGATGACATGCCTCGACGAATGCCTTGAACTCTGTTTCGGCGTCTAAGTTCAACGCAGGCTCGGCAAGACGCTCATCGAGCTTATACGGATTTTTGATGGCATAAGGAGACCCAAGTGTGCCTTTGTTCCCGTCGCTGCCAATGGCGGTAATGGGCAATAGGTGAACAACGGTCGCGCCTAAGCGCTTGATGTGCGGCAAGAGCGCGATGGATTTTAAGAACGTGCCAGTTTCTCGAAAGCCGCTTGTCGTGTCAAGGTCGAGTTTGCCGTTGGCGTTGTGGTCGAAGGCGGTCGCAGTGCGGACGAAAAGGTTGTAAATTACCGAACTCGATGACCACTCGCCGTTGCCGACGACGGGCAATGCGCTGTTGGGCTGGGCAAGAATGCGGTCGATAGCCTGAGCGTAATACTCGCGCGGATTAACGGCGACGACCGACACACGGTCGCTGTGCCAAAGCGTCGGAATGTGATAGGTCTCGTGGATGTTAGGAAGCGATTGGAGAGCCGAAAGAAGCTGTTGTAACGACATTCAAAACTAATTTAACAAATTAAGCGGGCGAATATACGCCCTTGTATGCGAAATCTGAAACTGGTGCTTCAATACGACGGAACGCCGTTTGCGGGTTGGCAGCGTCAGCCGCAGAACAAACATCAACGCACGATTCAGGGCGACCTCGAAGCGGTGCTAAAAAAAGTCTTGCAAGAGCCAATTGACGTGCATTGCGCAGGACGCACCGACACTGGCGTTCATGCCCGAGAGCAAATCGCACACTTTAAGACGACCTCGAGCATCAACGCGGAGCAACTTCGTTATGTTTTGAACCGTATGCTCCCAAAAGAAATTTCAGTGATGAAAATCACCGATGCTCCCGAAGACTTCCATGCGCGGCACAGCGCGACCGCGCGCACCTATCGATATTTCATCATCACCGAGCGCATCGCCTTGAAACATCGCTTTTCGGCATTTTATCCCTTGAAAAACCTTGACTTGAACGCAATGCAGCAATGCGCCGATGTCATCGTAGGGGAGCATGACTTTCGCTCCTTCTGCAAAGTTGGCAATAAAAAACGCACCTATCTGTGCAACGTGCGCCGTGCTGTTTGGCGGAGCATCGGGAAGAGCGAATTGGTGTTCGAGATTACAGCAAATCGATTTTTGCATAGCATGGTGCGGTTGCTGGTCGGCACAATGCTCGACGTCGGCGCGGGAGAACGGTCGGTCAAAGACTTCCGAGAGGTGCTGCTCGCCAGAGATGTGCGCCGCGCGGGAACTGCTGCGAAACCATGCGGTCTGTTTTTCTGGAAGGCGCATTACGAAAAACGCCGAAAACACATCGTGCCTGAACAGGAACTTGAAACAGACGAATAAAGCGATGTATCTTGAAAAAAGTTGACACAAAAACAACAATGAAAAAAATACTCTGCTGCGCGCTCGTCTTCGTCGCTGTGGCTGGTTGCGACCGATTGAAAAACAACAGCAACCCGCCGCCGATGAGTGGCCCGACGACAGCTACAAAAAAAACGGAAATGCGCGGCTTGAAACGCAAACTCAAAATCGATACGGCAATCGTCTGGGTCGATATCGCCGATAAAGACCAAACGCGGGCGCAAGGGCTAATGTATCGGCGTGAAATGCCCGACGACGAGGGCATGCTCTTTGTCTTCCCGCAGCCCGATAAACAGTCGTTTTGGATGAAGAACACGTATCTGCCGCTCGACATTGCCTTCGTCGATGAACAACTGCGCATCACCGACATTCACCAGATGAAACCGATGGGAGACTCAAACGAGCCAGATGATAAACTTCCGCGCTACGAATCGTCAAAACCGGTGCCGTATGCGATTGAACTCAATCAAGGCTGGTTCAAGAAAAAAGGCATCGCGGTCGGCGCAAAAATCTCGTTTGAGTAATGTCGTGATTTGCCCAGCGCTGTTTATGGTTTAAGAGACACAACGACTTCAACTTCGACGCTGGCGCCGAGCGGCAATTCGGCGACACCAACCGCGCTACGAGCATGCCGGCCGTTTTCGCCGAAGACATCGTTGAAAAAATCTGATGCGCCGTTGCCGACAAACGGCTGTTCGGTAAATCCCGATTCGCTGGCAACAAACACCGTTAGCTTTACCACGCGCTCGATTTTATCCAAATCGCCGATGAGCTGACGAATAGCCGCCAGCGCGTTAATGGCACAAACTCTCGCCGCCGCCTTTGCTTCCTCTTTACCGACAATCATGCCCACTTTGCCTTTGCCGCCCTGAATCAACTGCCCATCGACGAGTGGCAGCTGCCCAGATGTAAAAACCAAGTTTCCCGTTTGAACGGCAGGAATGTAGGCGGCAAGCGGCTTTGAAGGCACCGGCAGCGTAACGCCGAGCGAGAGTAATCGTTGTTCAACAGTCGACATGGGTTTAGTTGGTTTGGTTTGAGAAACGCCTTGAACGGCAAACAACATTGGCAATGCAAGATACAGCAGCGCTGTCAAAACGGCGAAACGGACACGCCGGAATTGAGCGAAGAAAATGTGACGCATACATTAAAAAGTTAAAGGTTATGTATCAAGGGTGAGTTGACGGTGAAACGCCGTCAGCACAGCCGAACAATGGATTGCGTCGCTACGCTCGCAATGACGGCTTGTCATAACGAAGAGGCGCGCCGCGACTGACACCACCACCAGACAGGCTAAAGAGCGCAACACACGTTGAATCCACGACCAAGTTAAACGAAAATAATTGTGATGTGGCGCAAGATAACCGCTAAACTTGTAACCGCTTGTCTCGAATGTTCGTATAATTCAGGCGAGAAGGAAAAAACCTTCTCCGTAGTCATGGTTACGCGATGATATACGATGATTGAGCAAGCGCGGCGGTTGAAACTCAACCGCCGCTTTGTTTTTCTGAACTGCCCTGCAATTTTTTTCTGCTTTCTTCAATACGCCGCAATTTTTTTCTGCGCCTGTGGTTATATTGCCTGCCGTGCGTGGCAATGCTGTTCCGCCGCGCTAAGTTGCCGAGGTCGCTCCAAATCAAGTTCACAGAGTTATGACGAATTTTGCCCTAAAAACATCGTCGGCGGAAAAGCCACAAAAAGTTTTGTTGGTCGATGATGACGACGCGATTCTACGTGCCACGTCGCACCAACTCACGCTCAACGGCTACGACGTCGTAACTGCAATGGACGCCGAAGAAGCCGAACAGGTCATTCTGGAAGATGGTATCGAAATCGTCATTTGCGACTTTGCCATGCCGGGCTTGAACGGTTTGGAGTTCTGCCAAAAATTGCGCAATCGGCCAGAGACGCGCTCGATTTACTTCATCATGTTCACTGGCTACGGCAAAAACGACGAGAAAATTCAGGCGCTCAAGTCGGGCGTTGATGACTACATTACCAAATCCTTCGACCCAGCTGAATTGGTCGCCCGTGTTCATGTGGCGCAGCGCATTGTGGAATTGCAGCGTCAAGTCGTGCGGCTCGAGCGCATGCAAACCTATTCGGAACTCATCACAACATTGGCGCACGAAATCAACAATCCGCTCACAGGGCTTTTGGGCTTTCTCGAGCTGGCAAAAATCAAACTCAAACGTGTGCCGCTCAGCGAGGCGGACGTCGAGAAAATCGTTCAGATGTTGGAACGCACACATGAGCAAGGCAAGCGCATTGGCGTTGTCGTCGAAAGGCTCTTAAACCTGAAAGACTACAAAACCAAGACCTATTTGGAAACCGTGCGTATGATTGACATTGACACGCCGTCTCCTGAAAATTAACGCGGCACAGGCAAAAGGGGAGAGAAGCGTTATGCCGTCCGAAACGCCGTCGTTCAACCTTGCGGCATATCTGAAAATCACGCGCCCGTCGAATGTTGTGTTATTTTTTCTCGGCATTTTGTTGGGCGGCGTTGCTGCGCAGGGGATAGCGGTTTTAAGCAACGTGAAGCTCTGGATTGCCGCGCTGTCTGGCACACTGATTGGCGCGGCGGCGAATGTCATCAACGATGTCAAAGATGTGGACATTGACCGCATCAATAAACCGCGGCGTCCGCTCATCGCAGGCGAATTGACGTCGGAGCATGCCACGCGCTTTTGGCTGCTGCTTAATCTCACGGGAGCATCGCTCAGCACATTGATTTCCCTTGAAAATACTGTTATTGCAATAACCTTTATTGCCATTTTTTATGCATACAGCCAGTGGTTTAAGCGAATGTTGCTGTTAGGAAACCTTGTTGTGGCATCGGGCGTGAGTGCGGGACTTTTCTACGGCGCATCGGCAACAGGCGGGTGTAGCGCAATTTGGTTTCCGGCGATATTTTGCTTCACTCTCAACTTCGGGCGTGAAATTCTCAAAGACTTGGAAGATGTTGAGGGCGACACACAGGGCGGAGCATCAACGCTCCCGATTAAACTGGGCGCAACGAAAACACTCGTCGTTGTCTCGGCGATTTTCATCGCGCTGATGGGGTTATCTACGCTGCCTTATTGGACGGGCGATTACGGCGCGTGGTATTTGCTTTCGGTAATGCTCCTAACGAACAGCATTTTCGCCATCGTGGTTTGGAGAATTTGGCAAGTGCAAACAAAAGAAAATTTTTATCGGATGAACACGCTGCTCAAAGCAGCGATGCTGACAGGCATCATTTCTATTGCGCTGGCAAAAGCGTAATTCACACAACCTGAAAAAAACGTGCTGAATAATCGACTTTCGAGAGTAGTGGCTTCGGGCGAAAAATTGTATGTGCCGTATGTAATGCCTGAATTTCCGACGGCGGGCAGCACGGTTCAAACGGTGCTGGCATTGCAGCGAAGCGGCGCATCGCTGATTGAGTTGGGATTTCCACACAGCGACCCGCTTGCCGACGGTGTCGTAATTCAAAATGCTGCACAAACTGCCATTCGGAACGGCGCGACGCTGCAACGAATTTTTAACCTCGTGAAAAACGCCCGACAAGGTGAGGGCGGAGAAGCGCTTACCGTGCCGCTTGTCCTGATGGGCTATATCAATCCTGTGTTGGCTTACGGCGTTGAGAAATTTTTAGACGATGCGGCGGCGGCGGGCGTCGATGGATTTATCATTCCCGATTTGCCGCCCGAAGAAGCGGCGTGGTTCAGAGCTGAATGCGTGGAGCGAAACTTGTCGCTGATATTTCTCATCTCGCCTGTATCGTCCGACGAGCGCATCAGAAAAATCGATGACCTCTCAACGGATTTTTCGTATTGCGTAGCGGTCAATGCGACCACGGGAACAGCGAAACTTGTGCAGAACAGCGACAACGCCGTTGAAGCCTATTTGGAGCGAGTGCGCCGACAGGTGAAAAAGAAATTTGTGGTTGGGTTCGGTGTTCAAACGGCGGCGCAGGCGGAACGACTGTTGGAAAAAGCGGACGGCGTAGTGGTTGGCACAGCGTTGCTAAGAGCAATCGCTGCAGCGACCTCGCCCGATGAAACGGCAAAACGGGCAGAACAGTTTTGGAGGGCGCTGCAAGTCAGGACGGGCGCATCAGAGTTGGAGAAAGCCTGAACTTTTTTGCTATATTTGTAATCTTTTACGAACACCATCGAAAACAGCCTGCAAAGTCCTGTGCAAGAAACCGTTGAGAGCGGTAGTTTGACGACCACACATATCCAAACTGCGCTGCCGTCGGCGGGCTATCCGTCAGTCGATGTGATTATTCCGCATTTCAACGGCGTCGAGATTCTCGACAAGTGCCTTGCCGCTTTGGAACGGACGACTTACCCAAACTTCACCATCACGATTGTCGATAACGGCACGATTGATGAGAGCCTGAAATTGGCGTCAGAAAAATATAAACGCATTCGCATTATTGAGGCGGGGAAAAATTTAGGCTATGCAGGTGGCTGCAACTTCGGCTTTGCCAAAACGCGCGGAAAATACGTCGTCTTTCTCAACAACGACACCGAGCAAGCGCCTGACTGGTTGGAGACCTTGGTGAGCGTCGCCGAATCCGACGAGACGATTGCGGCAGTTCAGCCCAAACTTCTGTCCATTCAAGCGCGAGAGCGCGGCGAGCGTGTGTTTGACTACGCGGGCGGCGCGGGCGGTATGCTCGATGCGCTGTGTTATCCTTACGCACTGGGTCGAGTGTTTAATCAAACCGAGACTGACGACGGACGCTACGACACGGCGACGGAAATTTTTTGGGCGTCGGGCGCAGCAATGCTCGCACGGCGCAGCGCGATTGACCGCGTTGGCGGTTTCGACGATGACTTCTTCGCCCACATGGAAGAAATCGATTTGTGTTGGCGGTTTTGGATTGCCGGCTATAAAGTCTATGCCGCACCAAAATCGGTTGTCTATCATTACGGCGGCGCAACGCTTGCGGCTGGAAATCCACGCAAAATCTACCTCAATCACCGAAACAACTTGATGATGATTGTCAAGAACAGTTCGCTCTTGCGGTTGCTGTATTTGCTGCCAATACGCGTGATGCTGGAACTGGCATCGTTGGCGTATTACCGCAAGCACGGCTCGGAATACACGGCGTATGTGGTCAATGCGCTTGTGTGGAATGTGAGAAATTTTTTTAAGACGTTCGCGAAACGTCGCGCTGTTCAGCAGCTGCGGCGGCGGCGAGACCGAGATATTTTCAAAAACGCTGGCGGCTGGGTCGTGCTAAAAAAAGCCATCGCGGGATGAGCGAAAAACAACACCGAAACAAATGGTAAAAAACATTGTCAAATACGGATTGTCGATTGCAATTGCAGGCACGTTCTTTTGGCTGGCGTTCAAAGATTTCAAAGAGAGCGACTTTATTGAACTCGGCAGGCAGCTTTCCAACATTGATTATCGCTGGCTTGCGCTTACGCTCATACTGATGATTGCAAGCCATGTGTTACGCGCGTGGCGGTGGGGGGTGTTGCTCTCGACGGTCAAAGAGACAATGAGTTTGAAGAATCTTTTCAACGCAACGATGATTGGCTACGCGGTCAATATGGTGTTGCCTCGCGTCGGCGAAATTACAAAGTCGGTCAATTTGGCCAAACAGGAATCGATAGACGGAAAAAAAGTCTTGGCGTCGGTCGTTGTCGAACGCATTTTGGATACGCTGATGTTTGCATTGCTCTTGGCGGCGTCGGTGTTTGTGTTCCGCGTGAAAATCAATCAAGCCTTCGGCGACGTGAAACTGTGGGGACTGACGCTCTCGTTTGAAATTGCCGCGTATTTGATTTTGCTGGTCTCGCTCGTCATACTGCTGGTCTTTACGGTGATTTCGCTCTATCCCGCGGCGGTTGCTCGGCTTGCGCAAATGCTGATTCACCGAGTCTCGAAAAAATGGGCAGAGCGGATTTCGTCGGCGTTGGAATCGTTCCTCGAAGGCACGGCAGCGTTGAAGAACCGCACAAAGTATGCGGAAATTGTCGTCTCGTCTTGGGCAATTTGGGGACTGTATTTGCTCGGCACGCTCACGCCGTTCTATGCTATGGGATTGAACAACGCGCATGTCTTTGGCGCGCCCGAAGCCTTGACGACAATGAGCATTTCGGGGTTCGGACAACTCATTACGCCGGCTGGCGCGGGAACGTATCAATACGCCTGCACGAAAACATTGGAAAAGATTTTTGACATTCCGCTGATTGAGGCGTCGGGATACGCACTGCTGACATTTGCGCTCACGACTGTAACCAACGCTGTTGTCGGCATTGGCTGCGCGTTAAGTCAAAACAAGGATAACTTTTTTCGAAAGCCGGTCGCCTCGTCGGACGACCTGACGATGAAAGAACTGCCACAAGTCAAATGAGAAGATACCACTAAAAAACTGAACGATGGTTGATATTCATTCGCATATTATTCCCGCCGTCGACGACGGCGCTCGCTCGCTGGACGAATCCTTGAAAATGCTCGATGCCGCTGTCAGCATCGGCGTAACCGATATTGCTGCAAGCCCCCACATCTTTGATATGGAATTTTCGGAAGCGGCGACGGATAAAATTTGTGGTCAAATGGAACTGCTCAAAGAGGCGGCAGAGAAGCGCAGTTTTCCGATTCGATTGCATCAGGGCTATGAGATTTACTTGACGGAGAACACAACGCGATTTCTGCGCCAGCGCGATTTTAGCTACTGCGCCAAGGCAAAGTATGTCTTGATTGAAATGCCGGAGCGCAAAATTCCCCCTTATTTTTTGCAAACGCTCTTCGAGTTGAAAGTCGACGGTATAACGCCGATTGTCGCGCACCCGGAGCGCAATGCAGAGTTCGAAAAAGGGCTAGCGATTTTGGAGCAAGCCTTGAAAATTGGGGCGTTGTTTCAACTCGACGCAGGCAGTATCTTGGGCGGATTTGGCGACGAAGTAATGAAAAACGCGCGGCGGTTGGTGAAAGCCAAAGCAGTTCACGCGGTTGCGTCAGACGTGCATAATTTGTCGTCCAGAGCGGTAACGACGCTATCGGCAGCGCGCGAGGCGGTTCTCAAATTAACAAGAGACGAGCGGTTCGTCGAGACGGTATTTGTTCAGAACCCAAGAAAAGTGGTGGACGGACAAGCGGTTGAAGCATCGGAATACTTATCGCTTCGCGGCAAAGAAAGAGCGTCGCTCGGCGGGCTACTTAAACGATTATTTTAAGCGCAGAATCAACTATGGAAAATTCCAAGGAGAACGGCTACGCTGCCAACGGCGGTGCATCGAAATTCTACCGACAGCTCCAGCAGGCACAACTTGAGCAAGAGGAAGATTTTGGGGTAGTCTTTTACAACTACCTTCGAGCGCTCTTGAAGGGAAAGTGGGTGATTTTGTTTTTGTTCTTGGTCTCAACCACGATTGGAATTTTAGTCAGCCGTTCTCAAAAAAACATCTACGAAGGCGTAACCAGCGTGTTGGTGAAAAACACCAAGTCAAGCGCCTCGGTAGTGGTAAGTTTGGATTTACAGGAAAGAGAGTCGTACGCAGACGAGATTGAAATTTTGAAGAGCCGAACCGTCGCCGAAGAAGTCGCCTACAAACTGCTCCAAATCGTCTTTAAAGACGAAACAACAAAAAAAGATACGCTTGATCTTATTCGAGAAGAAGATGGCAAAATCTCGAACATAGACGCAATTGCCGCGCGCGTAAGGTCTGGGATAAGCATTGCACAGCCTAAAGCCACATCCACGAGCATTTTATTAATCTCGTTTAAATCGTTCGACCCGTTTGAAGCGGCGACAGTGTCGCGCGCCATCGCCAGCGTTTATCAAGAGCGCAAGAAAAAATCGTCCAGCAATACCGCGAGAATCTTACGGGAATTCTTGGAAGACCAGTTGGCGCAAAAGAAACGACAGTTGGCTGAGAGCGAGCGAACGCTCCAATCGTATATGGAAGAAAATCGTGTGGTCTCGCTCAACGAAGAAGCGACGCGCATGATTGGTCGCTATTCCCAAGCGCAGGCGCAGCTGGACGAAACAGGCGTGTTGCTCAACGCGCTCACCGCATCGCTCAAGCAATACAACGAGGAACTGGCCGCGTTGCAGCCGAAACTGTCCAACTCAGCGGTGCAAGCCTCGATTGAACCATATACAAAGCAGTTCCAACAGGAGATTGCGCGCTTGGAGTTCGAGCGCGATAAAGTGCTTGCTGACCCAGGAAGCCAAACCAACCTCAATGTGCAAGAGCGGATTAGGCAATATGAAGACCAAATTGAGTCTTACAAGAAAAAACTGCAACAGGCGTTTGACCGACAAGTCAAGCAAGGTTTGGCGAATGTCGATAACTCTCAATACTTCAAGGAAATTTATCGGAAAAAGTTAGAGACCGAACTGCAAATTATTGGGCTTCAAACCAAATTGAAGGCGTATAAAGACCTTGCGCAGGACTATGACCGTGCGTTTCTCAAGACACCCGGTAAAAACATCGAGTTCGCGCGTCTGCAACGCAACAACCAAACGCTGCAAGATTTATACAGCCTGCTTGAAAAACGCTATCAAGAAGCGTTGATTGCCGAAGAGCAGATTCCAAGCGGCGTTGAGGTGATTGACTTAGCTGTGCCGAACTTGGTGCCAGTTGGACCAAATCGAGCAACGAACGTGATTTTAGGCGTTGTTGTCGGGCTGGTGCTGGGCGTGGGTGTGGTGATGCTGCTACAGTTCCTTGACCAAAGCGTCCATACGCCGGAACAAGCTGAAAAATTAGGCACTTTGCTCGCTACGATTCCCGTCATTGAAACCTTTGACGAGAGTGTGAGAGGCAAAGCGGGCACCGAAGTTAAAGCGGAAGATGAAACAGATTTGGAGTATAAAAAAATTGCCTCGCACTTGGTGACACACTTCGACCCGAAAAGCTCCGTCTCCGAATCGTATCGTGCGCTCCGCACTAGCATTTTGTTTTCAAGTTCATTCGTCGGGAACGGGGAGAAAGAAGACGGAAATGTCTTCGCCGTTACGAGCGCGTCGCCAAAGGAAGGAAAATCAACGACGATTTCAAACCTTGCTATCACCATCGCACAAGGTGGGCAAAAAGTGCTGCTCATAGATGCTGACTTGCGCCGCCCAGTGGTTCACGCCATTTTCGGCTATAACAAAGAACCCGGTATTACAAATCACTTGGTCGGGCGCGCCGCTCTGGACGACATTACCCGAAGTTCGGCGATTCCAAACTTAGATATTATCACATCTGGCACGATTCCGCCGAACCCGTCGGAACTCTTAGGCTCCGACAGAGCCCGTGAGTTCATTACTCAAGTTCGTCAACGCTACGATACGATTCTCTTCGACACACCGCCGGTGCTTGCCGTTACCGACGCTCAAGTGCTCGCGACCCAAGTTGACGGCATTATGATTGTCATTGCAGCGGGACAGACACAAGTCGAACTGGCAAAACGCGCCAGGCAAGCCGTTGCGCGGGTCGATGGGCGCTTCTTGGGCTTTATTTTGAACAACTTTGATGTGGCGAACAGCTATGGCTCGTATTACAAATACTATCGATACTATAACTACTACTACGAGTCGAAAGGCACGCCAAAGATTAAGAAGTCGTTCATTGAGCAACTCTCAGACCGCTTTATCGGAAAGTGAGCGCAGAATTTTTTCGCCGAGCGCACGGTTCGCGGTGAGCAAGCCTTTGCCATAAATCGTGCGCTTGCCAGCGTAGTCAAAACACATGCCGCCCGCTTCTTCGATAATCGGGATAAGCGCGGCGGAATCCCATGGCATCATCTTTGGCTCGACCATCACATCGGCTTGTCCCGCCGCAATCAAAGTATGACCGTAACAATCGCCCCACATTCGCAAGAGCTTTGCTTTCTTTTTCAAACTGTCAAAAGCGTGTTTGCCCATCGTGTCGGTCAAATACGATTCGCTCGATGTAAGCAGCGTCGCTTGCGACAAATCGGAAACTTGCGAGACGACCAAGCGCGAGACGTTTCTGAACGCGCCACCGCCTGTTTCCGCATAACAGGTCTCGCCGAGCGCGGGCAAATCGACGACGCCGACGCGCATCTCGCCCTCGATTTCCAAGCCCAGCATCACGCCGTAGAGCGGAACACCGTGAATGAACGACTTTGTGCCGTCAATCGGGTCGATAATCCATTTGCGCTGGTTTTTACTTGGCTTCTCGCCGAACTCCTCGCCCAGAAATCCGTCCTTCGGAAATTTCGAGCGGATGAGTGAGACAATTTTTTTTTCGGCGTTGCGGTCGGCTTCCGTAACAGGCGAGTTATCTCGCTTCGCATCTACTTTGAGCGAGCGGCTGCGAAAGTATTGAAGCGTCAATTTGCCAGCGGCGGTGGCAGCCTCGAGCGCGAGTTCTAAATCGGGCGACATAAATAAATCGGTTAGGATTTTAGTGAATGTTTGGTCAAAATGGCAGCGAAAAATCCGTCTGTGCCGTCAGTGTGCGGCGCGAGTTTCATATAATCGTTGTTTGCAAACCTTGCCGTGAGCGCGCTGAGGTCAAATGAGACGCGCATCTCGCCAAGTTGCATTGAAATGGGTTTCACGGAAAACTCCGGATGTCGTTCAAGAAAGTGCTTGACAACCGCGTCGTTTTCTGCGCTGAACAGCGAACACGTCGCATACACCAGCGTCCCGCCTTGCTTGACGAAACCCGCATAGGCGTCTAAAATGTCTTGTTGCATTGCGCAGATGCGTTCAAGCGAGTCCTTTGTCAATCGCCGTTTGAGGTCAGGATTGCGGCGCACCGTTCCCGACCCCGTGCAAGGCGCATCGACCAACACAGCGTCTAATTTACCCGCAAAAGCACTGTTAAAGTGTGAAAATTTTTTCAGCGAATCTATCACCTGAACATTCTGCAAACCCGACCGACGAATCCGCTGCGTGATATTGCCAAAGCGCCGCTCAACTGCGTCGTAGGCATAGACCGTGCCTTTGCCGCGCATTAAGGTGGCCAAGTGCAAGGTTTTTCCGCCGCCGCCTGCACAGGCATCGAGAACTTTCATCGAGGGTTTCGGATTGAGCAAGAGCGAAATAAGTTGGCTGCCTTCATCTTGAACTTCAAACAACCCTTGCTTGAACAGCGGCGTTTGCATCACTTGTTTGCGCGCGTCGCAGAGCAGCGCGTCGGGCGAGAGGCGTCCGGCCGTAGTCTCGATGCCGAGTTGCCGAAGTTCTTTTTGAAGCGACAGCGGCGAGGTGCGAAGCGAATTGACGCGCAAGGTTAATGGCGCGGGAGCATTGAGCGCGCGATACAAGTCGTCAAGAATTTTGGGAGCATGCTCCTGTAAAAGCAGTTCCGTCATCCAGTTGGGAAAAGAATGTCGGAGCGACAAGGCATCTACGTCGTTGCCCTCAGGCGGCTTACGACGCGCCAAAAAATACTGCGCTGTTTGCGCCAGCGTCTCTGACGAGAGCGATGTAAGTGTTTGAATTGCTGCGGATAATTCGGCAGCAGGAAGCGTAGAACATTTAAGCAAAAAGAAGTAGATGGAAAACGTCGTCAAAAATTTTTCGGGAAGGCAAAGCTCCGAAAGTGCGGCGCGGGAGCAGCGCTCTAAAAAAATCTCTTCTCGCAAGAGACCGTAAATCGTTTCGCTGATGAACCGGCGGTCGTGTGAGCCTAAGTATTTTCGCGCGCGAAGATACTGCGAGAGAACGGCGTCGGCAGGACGCGGCGTGGCACGAACCTCTTGATAGGCTTCACGCACGTGCGATAAGAGCAAGCGATAGTTCATCGAGTTGGGCGCGTCGACTTAAATAAACACGTTAGGAATTGTCTTTGCCGCGCTGAACGGCCGATGATGCAATCGCGCCGCCAAGCCCTGCAAAAAGCGGGTAGAGAATCAGCGTGCCAAGTGTGGCGGTAAGCATACTGGAAACCGTCAGTCCTTCGGCCCGCTGCTCACGAAATGCTTGCTCGAGTTCCATTTTTGCTTCAGGGGTCGTGCCGAGAATCCTAAGCATAAATTGTTGAACTTCCTCTGTGCCGGGTTGATAGTCAAACACAGCTTGGAGCAGGAACGATACGACGAGTGTTGCCAGCCCGCCCAGCAACCCTGCAAGTGCGCCAAGTTTGAACCCGTTGCCACCCGTCAAGGTGAGGCTGTAAGCGTTGATGTAATGAAATGCGCCCGCAAAGCCGCCGCCGATGATGCCCAAACAGCAAGCATTAAGAAGATTTAAAAACGGGACGACGGAGACGATGAATATCACGCCCGCGCCGATGAGAATGGACGTAAAGTTATCGGGCGGCTCCGCTGCGCCTTGCGTGGATGGTTGTAGTTCCTCCGCCATATTTGAAAGAAATGAATTGAAGAAAACAGCGGAAAGTTACGCCAACAGACTTAGCCAGTCAAGCGGGTTCAAGGGCGTGCATGGTGGAGCGCGGCGAGTCGGTCGCTCAAAAAATCGTCGATGGAGTAAAATCCCTTTTTGTCCAACAGCCATTCTGCGGCTTGAATGGCGCCTTCGGCGAAACCGCGTCGGCTCTTGGCGTTGTGCGAAATGGTAATTTCGTCAGCAGCAGAATCGAGGTAAAGGGTATGCGTGCCGAAGACTTTGCCCAATCGAAGCGACGTGAGCAGCAGCTCGTCAGGCGCAATCGGCGTCTCTGAATCAACCGCAGTTTTGAGACGTGTTTTACGAGGCAACGATTCCAAGACCAGCGCGGCAGCGCGAAGTCCTGTGCCACTCGGCGAATCTTTTTTGGCGGTATGATGAATTTCCGAGAGCGCGGCGTCGAATTCGGGAAAGGGCGCAATGAGCGCGGCGGCGTGTTTGACCATGCGAAAAAAAAGCTGAACGCCGAGCGAGAAATTTGCCGCATAGAGCAGAGAACCGCCTAACGACAGAACTTGCGCTCGAACGTTATCCGCTTCCGACGACCAGCCCGTAGAGCCAACAACGACGGGCTTTCCCGACCGCAGCAAGACAGGTAAGTTCTTCAAAAACGCAGCAGCGTTGGTGAACTCAATCACGGCGTCCGCCATTTGAAATGCCTCAGGCGAGAGCGCTGACTTGGAATCGAAGCGCGCAACGACACGGTGCTTGCCCGACTCCTCGACGAGCGAGGCAACTGCCTTGCCCATATTTCCATTGCCCAATAATGCAAGGTTCATAAAAAACAAACGATAAAAATGATGTGCTAAAATTTCAATTTGATACTCAAGACAGGAACGCCTGAGGCAGGCGCGGCGCGACTCGTTAAATCGTCGCTGACATCGAATCCAAACAAGTGCGCATCGATATAGGCATCAACAATCGACAACAGGTATGCAAGCAAAATGTAGACGCCATACTCATCGCGGCTCTCGCGCGCCGACTCGCGGAAGGCACGATAGGCAGTGGTTTCCGGCGCGGGCGTAACGCCTCGGGCTTGCGCGGCAGCAAGGCTGTCGTTGTAAAGCCCTTGCCAACGCAAATACTCGTTGTTCTGACGAATGTAGTTGTAGGCGAACCAACCGATGATGCCATAGACAATCGGCAGTTTCCAATACGAGCGGTTGTAGAGCTGCCCAAAGCCCGGCAGCACTGCCGAGCCAAGCGCGACAAGCCCAGGGTCGAGTCGGTATTTCAGCGTCGTGTCCCGCGCGGTCGAGAGACTGTCCGAGAGAACATTGCTGCGAGTGCTGTCGAGCAAGACACTAGCGGAATCGAGCTGAAAATACGCAGCATCGAAGGAATACGAGGAAAAAGACGACAAGCCGTAGAGGCTTGAAAATACAGGCAGAGATGGCGGGTGAACGAAGGATTTTTTGAAACAAAGCGGTTGCGCTAAGAGCGGAGCCGTGGCGCACAGGCTAAAAAACGACGTTAGGAAAAATAACCATGTTGACCGTTGCACAACTTGCACGTGCGTCAGACCTCCGAATTTCCGATAGCGTCGACGATGCGCTCCAAGTCGTCGGGCGAGTAGTATTGAATGACAATGTCGCCGCTGCCTTTCGCGGTATGATTGACTTTGACTTTCGTCGCCAAGCGCTCGCGCAATATCGATTCCACTTCGCTGATGTTGATGTCTTTTTTAATGACGCCAGCGACCTTGCCTTTCTGGGTCGACTTTTTCTTCTTGATGGAGGCTTTGGCGACGAGCTCCTCGACCTTGCGGACCGAGAGCTGCTTATCAATGGTCTCTTCCCAAATTTCAAGCTGCACATCGCTGTCGTCAATCGAAACGAGGGCGCGCGCGTGCCCCATGGTAATTTCGCCTTCGCGCAAACTCTTTTGAATTTCCTTCGGCAGTTTCAAAAGCCGCAAAAAGTTCGTAACCGTCGTGCGGTCTTTGCTGACTTTCTTGGCGACTTCTTCCTGCGTGAGTTGGCATTCATCAATGAGCCGTTGGTAGCCGCTTGCGACTTCTATTGGGTTCAACTTTTCGCGCTGAATGTTTTCAATAAGCGCAAGCTCCAACATTTCTTGGTCGGTTTTCACGTCCAAGATGTAGGCAGGAATTTCTTTGAAGCCGACTTCCGACGAGGCGCGCAATCGGCGCTCGCCTGAAATAAGTTCGTAGCCGTCGCCTTTGACGCGCACCGTAATCGGCTGAATAATGCCTTTTTCACGAATCGAGTCTTTGAGCTCGTTGAGTGCGTCGCGGTCGAAGTCCAAGCGCGGTTGATACGGGTTCGGCGTAATTTTCGCAATAGGAATGTTGCCGATGGTGCCGACTTCGCCTGTGCGCGTGTCGCGGAATTGATAGCCACGCACGTTGCCTGCAAGCCGCTCTTTGCGGTCAATGACTTCAATTGATTCGTCAGGAATCAACGCCTTCAAGCCTTTTCCAAGCGCTAACTTTGCCATAACCGGTTCGAAGTTACAAGGTTAGAAACTACCGTTAGGATTGCGACTCGGTCGCGTTATCCGTTTTTTGAACAACTACTTCCAAAGGTTCTGCTGTATGCGCACCGTGCGCGGCGGTGTTGCCGATTCCGTTCAGCGCGTCCGTATCGCCTAAGTGTGGTGCGCTCGGCGCAACAACTGCCTTCGACGATTTAGGTGAGGCAAATTTCTGAATGCCGTCGCGCTCGAACATCTCGTAAGCCAAATCGATGTAATCTTTCGTGCCTTGACTTTGGGCGTCGTAAAGAATAATCGGCTTGCCGTGGCTCGGCGCTTCGGAAATTTTGACGTTGCGTCGAATGACCGTGTTGAACACTTTGTCTTTGAAATACTTTCGCACCTCTTCGGCAACCTGATTCGACAAGCGCAACCGACCGTCATACATTGTCAGCAACACGCCCTCAATATCGAGCATCGGGTTGAGATGCTTGCGCACAATGCTGATGGTGTTGAGCAATTGTCCTAACCCTTCGAGCGCGTAGTATTCGCACTGAACGGGAATGAGGACGGCGTCGGCGGCGGTCAGCGAATTGAGCGTAATAAGCCCAAGCGAGGGCGGGCAGTCAATCAAAATGTAATCGTATTTCTTGCGCACCTTAGCGAGTGCTTTGAGCATCACCTTTTCGCGTTCAGGCACATCGATAAGCTCGATTTCCGTGCCGACCAGATTGATATGCGACGGAACAATATCCATATACGGCATCGTCGAATGCTGAATGACACTTTCAATATCTTCATGCTCGACCAAAACTTCGTAAATGGTTTTCGTCTCATCAGAAAGATGCGTGCCTGAACCAGAGGTTGCATTGGCTTGCGGGTCGATGTCGATCAGCAGCGTGGTCAGTTCCGCTGCCGCAATCGAAGAGGCAAGGTTGATTGCCGTCGTTGTTTTTCCTACGCCGCCTTTTTGGTTGGCGATTGCAATAACTTTTCCCATCGATACTCTTGGGTTTGAGCGTCCGAATCAAATGTGAGACAGACGGTTAGGAATGCAAAACTTTGAGACGAGAATATAGCCAAATTCCAAAGGCTGCCAAATCGAAAAGTTCTTGAAGCAATGTTAATTTACAGTCAACGTGATACACATCAATCCGTGAAAAAACTTTTGCCATCTTTTTATGAACAGCCGACGCTCGAGGTGGCGACCGCATTGCTCGGCAAAATTCTCGTGCGAAAATTGGACGACGAAATTCTCGCCGGAAAAATTGTCGAGACCGAAGGCTACATCGCCGACATTGACAACGCGTGCCACGCCTATCGCGGTATCACAGAGCGCAACAAAATGATGTTCGGCAAAGCAGGCACCGCTTACGTGTATTTCACCTATGGCAATCACTTTATGCTCAATGTCGTTACCGAACCCGAAGGCAAAGCGGCAGCAGTGCTGATTCGCGCCCTTGAACCGCTCAAAGGACTTGACGAGATGAAGTCGCGTCGAGGCGTCGAGAAACTCGTCGACCTGACCAATGGTCCTGGGAAACTCACACAAGCCATGGGCATCGACCGCGCTCTCAACGGGATAAGTTTACAGAGCAAAGAACTCTATATTGCCGATGGCGAAACCATTGCGCGAAAAGACATCGTGGTTACCGCCCGCGTTGGCATTTCGCAAAGCAAAGACCTGCCATGGCGATTTTATATCAACGAAAACAAATTTGTCTCAAAAGGAAAACCGTCTGCTGACATCAACCGTTAATCAAACCATGAAAAAAGTGATGCTCCCGATCCTGCTCCTGCTCCCGATAACGGCGATTGCGCAATTGCCGGAGCAGAAACTATCCAAGGCACTCCTACAAAGCCTTGGCAGTAGCGATGACGACGCCATCGTGAAAATCATCGTTGAGCTAAACCGAAAATCAAGAAAAGCAGTCAAGCCCGAAGACATTTTATCGGCAAGGGCGATTGCGCGACGGCAAAAAATGGTTCGCGCCGGAATTTTGCCGGACGTCCTGACCGATGAAGACTTGCCGTTTGACGAGCAAGATGTGCGAGAATTACAAAAAACAGGATTTCAAGTTCGGTATTTATTGACGCAGCTAAACTTAATAAGCGGTGTTGTTAAAAAACGACAAGTTGTTGAAATATCAAAACTTAAATGTGTAAAGTATATCGATAAGTTAAGTGAAAATAACGCTCAAAAAATTGAAAAAAAGAAAGGTTTTGAAGAATCTTTTCTTACAATGGAATCTCAGGTAATGGTGCAGAATGCGGCGAACTCACATCGTTTAGACTACGGACAGTCGCTCTCGCAGCTCTCGCAAATCGGTGTGCCAGCCGTGCATGATTTGGGCGTTACTGGACGCGGTGTGCTTATTGCCAATTTCGACGCGGGATTCAGCAACCTTACGCACGAGGCGTTTCAAGGGCTGAACTTGACGGCGCGATACGACTTTGTTGCAAAGCGGGAGCAACTGGGCGGCGACTCACATGGCACGGCGACGATGGGCGTGCTTGCCGCCAATAAGCCGGGGGTTCTCATCGGAGCAGCCTTCGGAGCATCTTACGCACTCGCCCGCACAGAAGACGCTGCCTCTGAAACGCCTATCGAGGAAGATAACTGGGCGGCTGCGGCGCAGTGGGCAGATAGTTTGGGCGCGGATGTGATCACCAGTTCGCTGGGTTACAGAGTGTTCGACCAACCGTTTGCGGCTTATACTTGGCAAGAGATGAACGGGCGCACGGCGATTTCAACGCGGGCAGCAGCGCGCGCTGCAAGGGTTGGCATTGTGGTCTGCAACAGCGCAGGCAACAGCGGAAACATTGCGCTACCTGAAAATACCTTAGTCGCGCCAGCCGACGCAGATACGATTCTGACTGTCGGCGCCGTAAACAGTGCAGGCGCGCGCGTCTCGTTTAGCTCCGTTGGACCGACTGCCGACGGGCGCCTCAAGCCCGATGTCATGGCAATCGGACAAGGCGTTTTCACAACTGGAATTTCGAGCGTAACCAGTTATGTATCTGCAAGTGGCACGTCGTTTTCCTGTCCGTTGGTCGCGGGCGTTGTTGCTCTGATGTTGTCGGTCAATCCAACTCTAACGCCCGTGCAAGTCCGCGACGTGCTACGACGAACTGCAAGCAACGCCGCCGCTCCTAACCGCGAAATCGGATGGGGAATTGTCAATGCGCTTGCTGCCATCAATGCGCTTCGACCCCAATCCACGGAAAAACTCATTGACACCAAGCTAAAAGAATTTCGTTTGGAACAAAACTATCCCAACCCATTCAACCCGACGACGGTCATTAGTTATCAGTTACCATCGAGTAGCAACGTGAAGTTGGTTGTTTATGATTTATTGGGCAGAGAAGTGGTGGCACTTGTGAATGCAAGGCAAAACGCAGGGCGCTACGATGTCCGGTTTTCAGTTAGTAATTCTCAATTAAGTAGCGGGATATATTTTTATCGCTTAACGGCTGGCAGCTTTATTGAAACGAAGAAGATGATGTTGGTGAAGTAGTGTTGTAAAACAGTGCTTCGGTCGTGGGTTACAGCTACGACGCACTCGGCACTGTGGTTGGCACGCAACGCTTCGGCGGTGCAAACGGCGACTTCGCCTATCAATACACGGGACAGGAATACGACAGCGAGACGCAGTTGCATAACTTCCGCGCACGGCTCTACGATTCAGAGTTGTTCAGGTTCTACGCCACCGATCCGGCAGGCGAGCAACATTCGCCCTACGCTTTCGTCGGCAATTCGCCATTGATGTTCCGCGACCCCAGCGGCAAGTTCATCGTGCCTTTGTTATTTGGAATTGCGGCGGGATATTTAGCTGGCGTCGGTTCAAGTAATGGACAGTTCAACCCGTTGAAATGGAACGCAGGTAATTGGGCAATGGCAATCGGGACGGGAATACTGGGCGGCTTAGCGGCGTTGTATAATGATGCCGTCAAAACGCGGTCATTCTCCGAACATCTTTGCGCCAGTAGTGAAATAAAATTTGTCCTGCAAGTCCCGCATAGCGCTCCCCCAAAATCGCCCGCGCTCGTTCTGCAAGGTGGTCGTAACTTTTATCTGTAAGCGAAGTGGTCGACGGACGCAAGCTAAACCACGCATCGAGATATTGCCGCACGTGCGTATCAATTGGAAACGCATTCAAGTGTCCCAGCCCGAATAAGCAAATGCAATCGGCAATTTTTCCACCGATGCCGTTGTAGCGCATCAGGGTTTCTCGTGCATCGGAAAGGGAGCATTGTGGCGCGCAAAGTGCCACCAGCGACAATGCGCCCGATGCTACTGCGCGGGCAACCGCACGAATGTTTTTGGCGCGGACGGAATTATTATTCGTGCAAACCTTCAACTCCTCTAAATTAGCCTCTGCCAAGACCTGCGCTTCTGGAAATTGATAGTCTGTTATTGAAAAAAAAGTAATAATTTGTCCAAAACGTTTGGATAGCAACATGACTTGTCGCCGAATTAAGTGTACGCCTATTCCTTGCGCACACATAAATGAAATGAGCGTTTCAAAGGGCGATTGACGAAGCAAGCGCAACCCAAAATATGCTGATGCTCCCGCGTAAATATCAGGATACTGATGTTGAAATGAAATAGGAAAAACAGTCTCTATTAAATCACTTAGACCAAGATAATTTCTAATAAACACATCAAGCGGCTGCTTGTTAATAAATTCTCTGGTAGAAGAAACATACAACATCTGACCATGTTGTTTAAGTTGAACGATGGCGTCGCAAATGACGGCTTGATAAACTGGAACAGGGGAACGGGAAAGAGTTTCCCAGCGAAATGCTTGTCCGCAAAATAGTGTCGCCTCAAGATGGAGCGGAGCATTGAGCGGAAAAGAAATAGAGAATGGAAGCATTTTCTAAAGATGTTGCGAGAATAAATCTTGCTCTTTCGGTGCAGGGTGGAGCAGCGCCTCAATAACTAATTTATTGGCTTTTGGAAACGCATACTGTTCAAGGTCGCGTAACCGTACCCAACGAATTTCTTGACTTGCGGTCGGACGCGCTTCTCCTGAAACCCAGCTACAATGAAATGCGTGTAGCGTAATCTTAAAGTGGGTGTAAGTATGCTTCACTACGGCAAATTGTTCCAAAACCTTGACATCTAAGCCTGTTTCTTCCTTAACTTCGCGCCTGCAGCACGCAGCAAGTGTTTCTCCCGGTTTTTGTTTGCCGCCCGGAAATTCCCAAAGATTTCCAAGCAGGCCGTCTTTTGGACGCAGCGCGATTAAAATTAAATCACCTTTGCGAACAACACCGACCGCAATCGTATGATGTTTAAGCGCTGCGCGTTTCGATTTAAATGGGATTTCTGAAATTAAATTTTTTTGAAAGGCATCGCACGACTCTGAAACAGGGCAGTGCGCGCATTTGGGACGTTTCGGCGTGCAAACTGTTGCGCCAAGCTCCATAACGGCTTCATTAAATTCCCCAGCGCGACCTTTTGGTAATTCCAAAGTTGCTAACGTGTCAATTTTATCTTTTGTCGCCTGTTCTCGAATATCGTCGGACACAGCGTAAATCCTTGCAAACACACGCAACACGTTTCCATCAACTGCTGCGCAGTCTTCGCCGAAAGCAAGACTGGCAACGCTGGCAGAGGTGTATGCGCCAAAACCTTTTAATTTCATAAGCGCATCTCGCGTTTCTGGAAATTTGCCGTTTAATTCAGTCAAAATAGTTCTTGCTGCGTGTTGCATGTGTCGGGCGCGGGCGTAATACCCTAATCCCTCCCACGATTTCATTAAACGATGCGAGTCAGCGTTGGCAAGCGCCTCTATGGTGGGAAATTCTTTAAGAAATCGGTGATAGTAGGGAACAACGGTGGCGACTTGGGTTTGCTGCAACATCACTTCTGATACCCAGATGTGATATGGATTTTTTGTGCGTCGCCACGGTAAGTCGCGTTTATGTTTCCTGAACCACTTAATTAAATTATTTGCAATTTTCTTCACGTAAACTATTGAAATAAAACGTGTTGCAAAAATCAAAGCAAAAACTTTGGAAGGTCAAAAACGGATTTGATCACAAGGCAATCATTTTTTTGTGGAAGAGTTCTATCTAATAAAATTGCGGACATTCCCGCGTTTCTGGCGCCGACCACATCAATCGCATAAATATCGCCGACATAAACACACTTGCTTGCGGGAAACCCTAATTTTTCGCACGCCATATCAAAGATTTCTTTTTTAGGTTTCTCGACGCCGACGAAATGCGAATCAATCACAAATTCCAGATGCTCCCGTAAGTTGAATTGAATAGTTTTTTGCTCTGCGCGTCCGTCTGAATTCGAAATCATTGCCAAACGATATTTTTTACGCAGCGATTGTAAAAGGTCGCTCGTTCCCGCAGGCACGTAGTTCCAGAGGTTTACTTCTGTATGTCGGGGAATAAGCGTTGTATGAATAAAATGCTCCGCATCGACGGGAGCATTGAGTTCGCGGAGCAGTGCATTGAAGAAAATTGGCAATCGCGCATGGTCGGTTGCGCCCAACCCCAACGACATTTGCCGTTCTACCTCATGATTAGCGCGAGCAACGGCGAGATAAAAATCATCTTGCGGAATTTGAAAATTAACTTTCTGAAGTTCCGCGCTGATAAATGAATAGTCAAAATGGAGAAGTGTGCCGCCTAAATCAAAAATAATCGCGTCAATCTCTTTTGGGAGTATATCATTTATCTGCATTGATGGGTAAAATCAAAGTGAATTAAAATAAGGTTCAAGTGTTTTTTGGTCTTCTGCAACGGTGCGAATAACCTCAAATGTTTGGTTAGTGGCTTTTGGAATCCAAAGTGACAGTGCTGCAATTTCTCCAACGTCGCTGCGGTCAATAAGTCCAGTAATTTTATCGCCTTTATCAAATTGTAGCTTAAATTTAAACGGGTCTCCGTCTTTTAAGCCGCCCGGACGAATAATCGTATAAGTCCTGCCGTTCTCGGAAAAAATTTTTCTTATATGATTTTCTGCGCGAAGTTTTTGCGATAAAACGCCGCCAAATAAATTAAGCGGGTGAAACGGTTTCGTGACGGCAATTGAGCTAATTAAAATAAATTTTTTCACGCCTGCGTCGGCGGCGGCATCAACCAGCCGAATAACGCCGTCTCCGTCGACTTGAGCAGGTGAAGCGTCTCCGATAAGCTCTGTCGCACCAAGCGCCGAAATCACTGCGTCACAGCCTTGAACTGCAGCCGCGACGGCAGAGCTATTCTGAATTTTTCCAAGCCAAACTTCCAGATTCTTAAATTCCGACAACTTTGCGGCGGAACGAGAAAAAGTCTTTGTTTTAATGCCGTAATGAAGCAATCGCCGGACAACCCAAAGTCCCGTGCGTCCCGTTGCGCCTGCAACTAAAACTGTTTCATTAAACTTTAAGTCGGGCATAAATAAAATGTGTTTTCTAAATTTTAGATGTATTAAAGAAACGATTTTGCGTTAGTGAAAAGCGAATAATGAATTGAATAAACCACGCCTGCGTCAACAATCGTATGTAATGCCACAACCGACCACACGTCGCGAAAGAAAAAATACATCGCAGACCATACTAAAACAAGCGCAATTTGAAACGGAAAAAATAATTGTTTGAAGATAACTTTATCGGGAGGTAAATCGCTGATGGAGACCACATGCGGCGGAAGTGCGTTAATCCAAAACAAGCCGTGAATCGCACCGCTAAATACCATGAACATTAAAACGCCCGACATAAATAAATAGGGCGATTTATCCGTAAAATTTTTCATCAACGCCTCGCCAAGTTTAAACACCGCCAAAAAAATAAATGTTTCACACGCACCGTTCAAAATGCTGAAAACCACGATACTGACAAGGTCAAGCGGGCGACCCCCATTGCTCGTGGCGTTGTAATAAATGTAGGTATTCGCTAAAACAATAAGCAACGAGAAAAAAAATAGGAGATTTCTTCTCCAAGAATCCTCTTTGGAACGCGACTTTGGCTGCAACAGTTCTTCTCCTAAAAAAAAGATGGCGCAAATCACGCCGATTGCCCAATAAATTACAAGTGCGACGGTCATAGCAAGTGACTTTAAAGTTATGGCTGTTTGGTTTGAAGCTCTCTTGCGACTGTTTCAACCGACGACCAAACGCGCATTAAATTCCCTCCGCAGATTTTTCGGATGTCGTCGTCGGTATAGCCGCGCTTTAATAGTTCATAAATTAAGTTAGGATACATAGAAACGTCGTTCAAGCCCAATGGCAATTCGCCCGAAACGCCATCATAATCCGAGCCAATACCGATGTGGTTGACGCCGACAAGTTTTTTGACATGGTCAATATGGTTGGCGACGTCCATAACCGTTACCGCAGGCATCTGCGTTTTTGAACGCACCGATTTAATATAGGCTCGCGCGGCGGAATCCGTCGGAGTAAGTTTATTATTCTTCAAATAAACTTCAATATCTCGACGCAACTCATCGAGTTTAGCGCGATATGCTGCGCTTAAAAAACCATTTCCGAAATTAATTTGAATCACGCCGCCGTTTTTAGCGAGCAGCCGAATCATATCGTCCGACATATTACGCTCAAAGCCGGGCGTAAAAGTGCGGCATGAGGAATGCGACGCGATTACAGGCGCTTTCGTAAGCCGCAATGTTTGATAAAACGCGCTGTCGGAAACATGCGAAATATCTACCATAATTCCAACGCGGTTCATTTCCGCAATGACTTGTTTTCCGTAATCGGAAAGCCCGTTCCATGTATGTGTTGTGTCGTAAGAGGAATCGCAAATGTGATTATCTCGCGAGTGCGTGAGCGTTACATATCGAATGCCGCGTTTATGGTAATATGCCACATCGTCTAATTTCAATAATGGCGCACCGTTCTCCATGCCCATCGTTAATAAAATTTTGCCTGACGACTTCGCTTTATCAACGTCGCTGACGGAATTAACCAACGCAAATTTGTCCGGATAATCGAGGGCGAATTTCTGCACCATATCAATCATTTTTTCTGTGAACGGCTTGATATTGCCGCCGACTTTTTGATACTCCGCTGGAACATACACCGACATAAACGGCACGTCAAGCCCGCCTGCTTTTGCACGAACATAATCAAACTCCCCGTCCGCAGTGCGCACCGAAATATCTTCCATTTTTTTGAGCAAACGATAGGGAACATCGATGTGCGTATCAACAATTAAAAACGCTTGTGCCAGACGGTTGGCTGTCGTGCGTAGAGCAGCGGTATCAACAGCAGCTTGGCGCGACTGAGCAATTGAAATAATCGGAGAGATAAAAAACAAAAATACGACGACAAATTTCATAATAAAAAAAATTACGTATTATGCCGACATAAAATGAGGTCTTTCATTCTGAACGAAGTGAAGTGAAGAATCCACCTGGAAAAACCTACACTTGCAATAGATTCCCCGCTGCGCTCGGAACGATACTGTTGTAAAACCGACACTGTTGTAAAACCGACGCTTTTTCTAATCATTTTGATATTATTTGTTACTTTTGTAAACCCAGTCGGCGATAAAGACGTTTGTTTCGCCGCGCACTTTTGCATTTCGGTTTGAGGCGAAAATGATTTTTTTGCCGTCCCGCGTAAATATCGGAAATCCATCGAATTCAGGACAGTATGTAACCCGCTCAATGCCTGTCCCGTCGTCATTGATGAGATATAAGTCAAAATTGCGACCTCGTTCCGCATCGCCGAAGTTTGATGAGAAAATAATCTGTTTGTTATTTGGGTGAAAAAACGGCGCAAAATTTGCCTTACCGTTGCTCGTTACTTGACGGCGATTTTTTCCGTCCGCGTCAATGACGAAAATTTCTAACTTTGTTGGGCGAATCAGTCCTTGTGCTAATAAATCAAAGTAAGATTTTGTTTCGGCGCTGTCTTTGGGCGATGAAGCCCGAAAGACGATTTTTTTGCCGTCCCAAGAATAAAACGCGCCGCCGTCGTAGCCAATGTGATTGGTCAAGCGTTGTTGATTTTTTCCGTCAATGTCCATCGTGTAAAGCTCGAGGTCGCCGTCGCGCACCGATGTAAAAACAATTTTATCGCCTGTGGGCGAAACGGTCGCTTCCGCGTCATAGCCGTTTGCGGTTGTAATTTGACGCAGATTTTTCCCGTCGGCAGTCGCCATAAAAATATCATACCCTTTGTATAACGCCCAAGTATAGCCTTTCGAAAAATCGGGCGGCGGTGGACACTCCGCGCTTGAAGCGTGCGTCGAGGCGTAGAGAATCGTTTTACCGTCGGGCAAAAAATACGAACACGTTGTTCTGCCTTTGCCGGTGCTGACAAGGGTTTTGCCCGTGCCGTCCAAATTCATGATGTAAATTTGGTCGCAATCCTGACCGACTTTGCGCGATTGAAAAATAAGTTTTGTCTCGTCAAACGAGAGGTAGGCTTCGGCGTTTTCGCCGCCAAACGTAAGCTGTTTGACATTGGCTAAAAACTTTTCTTCGCCTGCATAGAGCAACGTCACGGAATCAAACGCGGCGGACGGCGCTGGCTGAGGCTGCGCGTGAAGCAACACGGCAAAAAAGAGAGGAGAAAAACGTGAGAAAAAATGAAATGGTGATAACTGCATGATTAGATTTCAAATGAGTAGACTGTGATGCGTGAAGATACAAAACTCAATGGTTTGTGCAATGTGCGTGTCATGACTGCAATCGCTGAGGTGTGAAAACGAAATCGGCCTGCGGAAAGCTATTGCTGGGAAGGTTTCGGGGGAGGTAGCTTTCTGCGTCGGGAAATCGTCCAGAGCGAGGCAGCCAAGAGAAACACAATTGCGGCAACGCCGACGACAGGCAGGAGAATCGCTAATGCGGACATCAATACTGCGCCGAAAATTTCGAGCGTAGAGACAATGAAGTTCGTCGCGCCCGCCGTGCTGCCGAGCGACAACCCGCGTAATGCCACCGTGCCAAGTTGAATTGCTCCCGCAATGCTCCCGCCAGCGATGGTGGCAAGCGTCCATTTGAGAAGCGGGTTCATCTCGCCAAATTCGGCGGCGGCGATTAAAATACCCGCAAGCACGGCGGCTGGCGTTGCAACGATGTCGAAGAGATGGTCAACGTAGGGAATGTAATACGCGGCAATTTCGAAGAGTGTCGCTGACCCGAAGGCAAAGACGGCGACAGGTGAGGCCATCCACGCAAAATCGGGCGAGGGCGTATAGAGACCAACCATTGAGGCAAGGCTGGCGGCGAAAATCGGGACGAACACACGAAAGCCGCACGCTGCACTAAGCCCAAGTCCTGCGAGTATTGAAAGCGCGACGTCCATAATCAAAAACGCCTTATTGCGCTTGCTCGGCGGCGTGATAGGAACTGCGGACGAGCGGAGCAGACTCCACATGCCGAAATCCCATTTCCAGACCGACTTTTTTATACATCGCAAATTCATCGAGCGGCACGAATCGGTCAACGGGTAGATGTGCTTTTGTTGGTTGCAAGTATTGTCCAATGCTCAAAATATCGACCTGATGCTCCCGCAAGTCGCGCATCACGGCGAGAACTTCGTCGGGCGTTTCACCAATGCCAATCATTAAGCCAGATTTTGTAACAAGCGAATGTGTGGCTTTGGCATAGCGGAGCAGGTCGAGCGTGCGTTGATATTTGGCTTGCGGGCGCACGAGGCGATAGAGGCGCGGCACGGTTTCGGTGTTGTGGTTGAGAATGTCCGGACGCTCGCGCATCACGACGTCCCAAGCGTCTGTGTCGCCTTGAAAATCGGGAATGAGAATTTCAATGTTTGTCGTTGGGTGTGCCTTGCGAATTTCACGAATGGTCTCTGCCCAAATTGCCGCGCCGCCGTCTTGAAGTTCATCGCGGTTGACGCTGGTGATGACCGTATGTTTGAGGTTCATCACCTTGACGGCGTCGGCGACGCGCTTGGGTTCGGCGGTATCGAGTTCGTTTGGGCGACCAGTTTTAACGGCGCAGAAGCCGCAGGAGCGCGTGCAGGTTTCGCCGAGAATCATAATGGTCGCCGTTCCAGCCGCCCAACATTCAGCAATGTTCGGGCAACGCGCCTCTTCACAAACCGTGTGCAACTGATGCGCGTCAATGAGCGACTTTAAATCAGAGTAGCCTTTGCCTGACGGAATTGAGACTTTTAGCCAATCAGGGCGGGGGAGTTTTGGCGCGGAAACAGGCTCTAAAACATTGAGTGAATCGATGGTAATCATTTGTATCGTAATGAGTTACTGCAAAAAAGAGAACTTGATTTGAAGTGATTTTAGGCGGAAAGCGACGCACCCAAAACGCTTAACACTTGTTTGCGCTGGGTGAGATTTACTTCACCTAAATCCGCCCAATGCGAGAGGCTCTTGCCGCTCTTAATGATGTTAATGACCTCCGATTTGATGTCGGGCTGTAAAGATTTATTCTCCAACTGCAATGCCGCAAGTGCAATATGAATCACAGCGGCAACGCTTTCATCCTGCGCAATGGCGTCCAATTCTTCGCGCACACGCTTGGTGGCATCGGCAACTGAAAGCCCTTCGGAAAGAGCATCGTCGAAAATGGCTTTCGCGGCGGCGGCGGCGTCGTTCTCGAAAATATCGCTTCCCCAGATTCCCATAAGTCTTGTCTTTTTTTTGTGGTGATTGTGATTGTTACTTGTTTTTATTCGTAATGACCTTTGCAACTCAGCACAATAATTTCTTCGTCGGTTACTTCATAAATCAAGCGATGCTCGTCGGTAATACGACGCGACCATTTGCCTTTCAATTTTCCTTTGAGCGGCTCCGGTTTTCCAATGCCTGCAAAAGGCGTTTTTGCAGTTGATTCTGCAAGTTCAATAATTTTTTTTTGAAATCTTGGCATCAACACGAGACCATTCAAGCAGTTGTGCGAGTGCGTCCGGCTTGAAGAGTGTGTTTCGCATGGACTTTTTGATTTAAGTAATCCGACAGCGCTGAACTGGACATTTTATTCATCGCTGTGATTTCCGCGAATGTAAATGAGACGCCGCCTTCGGCGCGAGATGATGCCAAAATTTTTTCTTCCCAAGCGGCTTTGTCGAGCGCATGCTTGACGGCGGCGCGTTCCGTATCGGTCAGGGCCGAGAGCATTCGCAACACGGGCTCAATGCGCGCCGCGTCGATGGTCGCGCGTTTATGCCGACCGTTTTTCGGCTTCGAAACCGATGGGCGTTTTTCCTTCACCATGTGCCGTCTTAAAATTTCGACTTGAAAACTTGGTTCAACTGTTTTAAAGTGCCGTTGTGTCGTTATACGATTCTAATGTTTGAACTAGCGATTGTAGGAAAAATCCTGCAAGTGCGCCGTCGATAATTCGATGGTCGTAAGAGAGCGACAGATACATCATTGAACGAACCACGATGGCGTCGCTGCCGTCGGGCATTTCGCGCACAACAGGGCGCTTGACAATTGCGCCTGTGCCCAAAATGGCGACTTGTGGCTGGTTGATAATCGGTGCGCCGAATAAGTTGCCAGCCGTGCCGTAATTGGTCAGCGTAAAAGTGCCGCCTTGAATATCGTCGGGCATCAGTTTTTTGTTGCGAGCGCGTGCGGCAAGGTCTTGAACGCTGCGGGCGAGACCGACAAGGTTTTTTTCATCTGCGCCTTTGACGACCGGCACAATAAGTCCGCCCGCGCCGCTTTCGCCTAACGCCACGGCAACGCCGATGTTAATATATTTTTTGATGATGATTTTGTCGCCATCGACCGACGCATTGACCATTGGAAATTTTTTCAGCGTTTTGACGACCGCGTCGATGAAAAATGGTGTATAGGTGAGTTTGACACCATTAGTTGCTTCAAATGCGCCTTTCTTTTTCTTAACCAGATTCACCAAACCGGTAACATCGGCTTCCGAAACCGAAGTAACATGCGCCGAGGTTTGCTTTGAGCGAACCATGTGCTCGGCGATGAGTTTGCGCATATTGTCCATCTGCACCACTTCCGAGCGGCTTGCGTCATAGACAACGGGCGGCGCGGCATGCTTGACAGAGGGCGCAGAAACAATGGCTGGCGGTGTCGCCTCGACTTTGGGGGCAACTTTTGCCGTCGGTGCAACGGTCGTGGTGGAAACGGCGGCGCCGGATTTGCGCGCGCTGATATAGGCAAGTAAATCGGATTTTGTTACGCGTCCCTCAATGCCCGTGCCTGTAATGGATTCCAACTCTTGCATAGAGACCTTCTCGACCTGTGCGATTTGCATCACGACGGGCGAGTAGAAGCGACCACTTGTCGATGCTTCGGCAACGGCGACAGCACTGTGTCCGTTTGAGGCACCATTCGAGTCGGCAACAGCAAGCGCAGGTTTTGCAGGTTCAACGGCGGGCGCGTCGGATTTCGGAGCTGCGCCAGTAGGCGCGTCGGAAGCAGAAACTGCTTCATCAGTTTCAACTCGGGCAATAACAGCTCCGACCGGCACAACCGCACCTTCTTCAAAAAGCAATTCGATAATCGTGCCAGCCTCGCTGGTGGGAACTTCGGTATCGACTTTGTCGGTAGCAATGTCCAAGATGTTTTCATCTTTTTCGACTTTGTCTCCGACTTTCTTGCGCCATTTCAAGATGGTGCCTTCCATAAGGCTTTCGCCCATCTTGGGCATGACGATGTCCACTTTTGCCATATTGTAGTTACAACTTTGTATGTTTAGATTGAGAGGCGAATTTCTCATTTGGTTAATTGCGTCTCAATATAGAAAAAAAAAATGCACACTGAAACAACGTGCGCGTTAAATTGTTGCTATAACCACTCATTTCGCTAAAAGTGTTCGTTGAGTCAAACATAACTCCCTTTGTCGTTCAGGCTGAATCGGCTGAACAACTTGCTGCGGCACGCGACTTATTTGAAGCCTATGCTAACTCGTTTAGTTACAAACTGTGTTTTCAAAGTTTCGCCGACGAGGTTGCCACGCTGCCCGGACTGTATGCACCGCCGAAAGGCGGATTGTGGATAGCGTTCAACAATGGCGTTGCAATTGGCTGCATTGCGCTGCGTCCGCTCTCCGAAGACCATGCTGAATTGAAACGACTCTATGTGCGTTCCAAGGCGCGTGGTGCAGGCGCAGGAAAAACATTGGTGAAAACGGCGATCCACGCAGCCGCGCGAATCGGCTACAAAACAATACGATTGGACACGCTGCCGCACGAGATGGGCGCCGCAGTCAGGCTCTATCAATCCGTTGGCTTCGTTGAAATTCCGCCTTATATGAAAAATCCCGTCGAGGGCGCGCTGTGCATGGAATTGAACTTGACGGCAATGAAAACGAATTTGGCGTGAAGTCGTGTTTAAAACGACAGCGTCAATCATCATATCATTGAACATGCCAAAAATCGTCTCTATCGGAACTGCGCTTCCGAAGTATCGTGTCTCCCGCGAAGATACCAAAGAATTTGCCCGCAACCTTTACGGTGAAGCCTATCACGATATTGACCGTTTGCTCGCAATCTTCGATAACGCAGCTGTTGATACGCGGCAGTTTTGCGTGCCGAAAGAGTGGTTCAGCGCGCCGCACAGCTTCGGCGAAAAAAATGCACTCTACATCGAAAACGGGCTGGCACTCTCGCAGGTGTCGATTGAAAATTGCTTGACAGAGGCGCAAGTCGAGTACGGCGAGATTGACGTCTTGATGTTTGTTTCCACCACAGGGCTTTCAACGCCGAGCATGGACGCGCGGCTCATTCAGATGCTCCCATTTCGGAAAAACGTGCGCCGAATGCCACTTTGGGGCGTCGGATGCGCCGGCGGAGCATCATCGCTATCTTGGGCGATGGAAATCGCGTGTGCGTCGCCCAACGCAAAAATCCTCATCGTCGTAACCGAACTCTGCGGACTGACCTTTATCCGGGGCGACCTTTCCAAAGCTGCGCTGGTGTCATCAGCGATTTTTGCCGACGGCTCGGCATCGGTGTTGGTAACAGGCGACAAAGTAAAACCGAAAGTGTCGGGGGCAAGACCGTGTCTGGCGGCATCGGCTACGGAAACACTGCCCGATTCGTTGGACGTGATGGGGTGGCAATTCTATGAAGATGGTTTTAAGGTGATTTTATCACGCGACGTGCCTGAAATTACTAAAACATTTATGAAAAATTCAATTGCTAAGTTCTTAGAAAGTAAGAATTTATCATTTTCAGATATTAAACATTTTATTACCCATCCGGGCGGCGCAAAAGTATTAGAAGCCTACAAAGACTCCTTAGGATTAACCGACCAGCACTTGCGCCACGCTTATCATATCCTGCGAACATGCGGCAACATGTCTGCCGCGACGGTTTTATTTATCTTGAAAAAATTCTTAGACGAACTGCCCGATGAGCAACAGTCTTATGGGTTAATCGGCGCGCTTGGGCCGGGATTTTCGTCGGAAGTCGTCTTGCTTCACTGGGATTAAAAATGGCAATGACGTGGTTTTTGATTTTCTTCGGATGTTTAATCGCACAGCGCTTGTCGGAATTGGTTATTGCGAAGCGCAATGCAACTTGGATTCGGGAGCAGGGCGGATACGAGGTGGGAGCAGAGCATTACAAAGTGATGGTTCTGATGCACATAGGCTGGTTTGTATCAATGCTTGCGGAGCATCTCTATTTTCAGCGCGGAGCATCGGACGTGTGGTATCTCTGGGGTGGATTATTTGCTATGGCACAAGCGGGGCGCTATCACATCATTTCAACGCTGGGCAGATATTGGAACACGCGCATTATGATTGTTCCCAACGCGCCACTGGTAAAGCGGGGCATTTACAAATACCTGCGCCACCCGAACTACTGGATAGTGCGGCTGGAGTTGCTCGTTGCGCCACTGATGTTTAATCTCTACATCACGGCGATGGTCTTTACCGTGCTTAATTACTTTATGCTTCGCGTGCGTATCCGTGCCGAAGAAGAAGCCTTAAATCTCCTCTGAAAAAAAATATCTGTTATTGTAAAAAAAATGCTTAAAATCGCTTACGGGAGTTTCATAATCAACTTTACGTTCGGGCTATTGGTCAAGGCACGGATCATTGACTCTCGGAAATTTCATTTGGCGCATCATGGAATTTACTTTGTAGTCATGGCAACGCTTTTTGCTGCAATTGCGGTTGAACTGTGGAATCAAGGTGAAATCCCGTATCTCTTAATTGGACTATTTGGTTTATTGTTTGGAATGACGCGTTTCAGTGGGCGGAGCACAGGACACTGGCAATACGCAACGCTGTGCCTCGTCATCTATTCCGCGATTGTTATTTACAAATTCTAATGCAGGGTTTTAGTTTTATCTTTCATCAATTGAGTTCTCAACCAGCGAAGCGATGAGCGAACATCACGATATTTTTAAAATTATTAAAAAGCGGCGCACGACTAACGGACATTTTCTTAAAAAGCCGTTATCGGAAGCGCATATTAAGATGCTTATGGAAGCGGCAAGTTGCGCACCAAGCCATTTTAATTCTCAGCCGTGGCGGTTCGTGCTTATTCGTGATGCTGAGCGTCGGAAAGCATTAGGAAAAATTGCTGGACAGTCAATGCAAGTCGTCATGCAAAAAGGCGACTTTTGGAAGCGTTATTTGAAGTATTTTCGTTTCAGCAAAGAGGAAACGGAAAAATCGGGCGATGGAATACACATTGATAATATGCCGGCGGCGCTGCGGCCGTTCATTAAATTTATCTTCTCTGAAAAGGGCGGAGAAGTTATGAATAAGCTCCGCGTCCCGTGGATTTTAGCAATTGACTCCAAAAAACTGGTCTCTAATGCGCCACTTATTTTAGGCGTTTTGCTTTCAAAAGACGAATATAAGCCACAGGAAAAGTCAGGAATGTATTGTCTGTTGTCGCTCGGCATGGCAATTGAAAACATCTGGCTTACAGCGACGGCGCTGGGGATTGGCGTGCAGTTTATCTCGTTGCCAATGGAAGCTGGCAGCGAGTATTGGCAAAAGTGCGTTGACTTGGTCAGTCCGCCCCCAGAGTTTGAGATGATTGCATTGTTCAGATTCGGCTACATTGACCCGGAAGGCAAGCGCCCGACGATTGATTGGTCGAGCACGCAGCGCAAAGACATTTCGGAGTTTTGCTTCGAGGAACGATTCGGCAACGGCTGGCGTCCCAGCATTGAAAACGGCAAGCAAACAGAAAACGGATAACTTCTCCTGAAAAACTACTTTACATAATTTACATTATACAACAAAAAAAACTGTGCTCTCGCCGCTTGACGCAGTCGTGCCGCCGACCACGCTCGTTTGGAACGGACGCGATTGCCCGTTGGCATCTACCGTTGAAAAGCCCGGCAGAAGTTGCACCACCTTACGCGCCGTTGCATTCGGTTGATAGGCGCTTAACCGAAGCGTGTCGGGAATATAACTGCTTGTTGGATTGCCTTTGCTCAACGATTGAGTTTTTGAATCAATAGTTAATCCTATTCTTTTTTTGATAATTCAAGAAAATAAATAAGACGAAAACATCTATATATGGTGTAAATACAAGCTGTCACGCAAAGAAAGTTTGGTAAATCTTGATGGACAAGACCTGCATAAACACTTATGTTAGGAGATTTATTAAACAGCAGAAACAGAAATTCGAAAGATTTCATATAAGCCGTTATAGAATAGGTTATTACTCCCACCCAGAGAAAGATAAAAAATGCAATTCTCGCTACTTTATTCATATTTATTGCTTTATTAATTTTCCATCTCGGACAATATATTTCGTAATGCCTGATTCTGCGGATTGAAAAGCTTGATTTATAGAATTCCAAAAAGCAGAGCCGTTTGATTTAGGTGAAGCATGTATTTGAAGGATATTATCAATACCAGAATACTCTTTCATAATTATATTTGCACCTTGTATGTTTGAGACTTTATGACTTTTCTCGCCAAGTGGAACAACCGGGTCATCTGTATTTTTATAGTCAACAACTCTCATGTTTTTTGACTTCAATGCTGCTTTTACTTTCTGCAACCTATAGTCGATTTCCTGAGATTGAAATGTATTTATATTGACCGATGTGTTAATTTTCCAACCCCGCGATTCCAAAAATTCAATCATTCCTAATACAAATGCTCCACCCATACTATGCGAAACAAAATTAAATTCGTCTTTTTCAATATCCATTCCACTAATTAGGGATTCATAATTTTGAGAAGCATATTCATATCCCAAACTTATTCTGCCTTTATCAAAATAAGAATCTTTAGCAGACGATAACAAATCAAAACTTGTTGCTACGAAGAATGGGTTCTGAAAATCATTTAATGTTTGCATTGCGCCTTTTACAAAATCCCCACTCGCACCGCCCCAATAGTCCGCACCCGCCGCCGGCGAACCAAATCCAATAAATCCATGAACAAAAATGATTTTTCTGCCGTCAACATCAATAAACTTGAAAGGATTATTTGCGCCGTAAGTGTAAGGAGAAAGTGAAGGATATTTTGACCACAACGGGTCAACGCTGTTCCAAACGCNNCGTGATGACCACGCTCTCGCCGTTTGGCACAGGCTCGTTGCTGCCGCCGACCACGCTCGTGCTGAACACGCGGGATTGCCCGTTGGCATCCACCGTTGAAAAGCCCGGCAACAGTTGCACAACCTTACGCGCCGTTGCCGATGAAATAGTTGGTTTCACAAATCTAAATCGGAGAAGTAAAAACTCGTATAGCAACGACAATTATCCAAATTATACCATATAGAATTGGGATAAAAACATATTTTATTCCTACTTCATTATGTTGTTTAAATAGAAAAGAAATCCCGTAAATTATCAATGAAAATAAACCTAATGCACCTGCATAAAGTCCAAACAAGCGAACATTGTAATAGTTATTTCTGCTAATCATTCCATCCATTATTTCAATTAAATTTTTTATACTTGTAAATTTTTGAAAAAAGCTTATTATCCAAAGAAAAATGTTTGCAAAAAAAAGCATCGTACTTACTACAAATAAAATACGGATAATAATTGTGAAGAAACTCATAAACATCCTCCGCTCTTTATTTAGCACGATATAAAACGGTTCTTCCCTTTCCTGCTGCATTAAATCCGGAAAGTACATCATCCCAAAATTTCTGATTTTTTTGACTTTGTCCAGTCTTTTGGGGTCTCAACGCATCTTTTATATCATTTATTACATTTGGTCTTACCGCATTTGGAATACCTCCATGACTTGTATTCTCAACTTTAATGTTCCTAACCCTATCAGGGTTACCACTTGCGTGTCTATTCTCTCCACCTCTAGAACCGGTAAATCCCTCTTTTTCCTCCTGATAATAATTTACATTGAGTTTAACATTATCATCGATTACTCTATCTGTCTCATCGTTCCAAAAACCCTTAGCTGCATCCACAGTAATTAAAAGATCAACCGGTATCCCTTCCTTTTTCAAAAGTTGAATCAAACGACTTGAGTTCGCTCCCCCATAACTATATCCGTAGATAACAACTTTTTCACCTTCGCGGTAGTTACGCCGAATAAAATTTAACGCATCATAAACCTCTGTTGGGTATTGCCCAAATCTTCCTTGATCTAAGGAACTTGCATACCCAGCAGAGTGATAATTTTGCAATCCGACTGACGCTGCCCATTGATTGATTTCATTCAGAAGCGCATATGAACCGTTGTCCGATTTTAGAGGTTTTCCCGCGTCAACATTCGCCCAGCCTGACAAGACAACAAAAATATCTTTGCCATCGGTGTCAATAAACTTGAGGGGATTTTGTGCGCCGTAAGTGTAAGGAGAAAGCGAGGGATATTTCGCCCAAAGTGGGTCAACGCTGTTCCAAACGCCGGTAAGCGCATCAAAATATCGTCCGCCAAAATAGTTCAGCCCGTTCTCACGGTCAAGTTCCTTGCCGATGAACCCGTAGTTGTCGCGTCCCGTTTGCACGCTCCATTCATCGCGGATGGCGCCGTAGGCAAAGTAGTCCGTCCAACGCACTTTGTTGCCCGACGCATTGCTCACGGCGCGAATGTTGCCCAAGTGGTCGCGGTGGTAATAGAACCGTGCGCCGCTTGCCGTGACATAGCCGTAGCCCGTTTCGTAGCGCGAGGCTTGCAACGCCCCGTCGTCGTAGGTGGCGAGCAGATTGCCGCTCGCGCCGAGTTCGTAATCGCTGCGCGTCGTGATGACCACGCTCTCGCCGCTTGACGCAGTCGTGCCGCCGACCACGCTCGTTTGGAACGGACGCGATTGCCCGTTGGCATCCACCGTTGAGAAGCCCGGCAGAAGTTGCACCACCTTACGCGCCGTTGCATTCGGTTGATAGGCGCTCAACCGAAGCGTGTCGGGCATATCACTACTTGTTGGATTGCCTTTGCTCAACGATTTAGTTTTTGAATCAATAGTTAATCCTATTCTTTTTTTGATACTTCAAGAAAATAAATAAGAAGAAAACATCTATATATGGG
>JPGV01000026.1 GCA_000724175.1 [Candidatus Thermochlorobacteriaceae] bacterium GBChlB
CAAACTCTCGTCGATGTATATGCACCTGTGGAAGCGCGGGTTGAAAACGTCCTACTATCTGCGCTCGAGAGCCAAGACGCGCATTCAGAAGACGACAATTGCCGAAGCCCGCGAAACCGCACCAATACAGGCAGTTACGGCGACGTTGGCAAACACGGTTGCGTCAGGACAGTTCTCGTCCAACGGCAACGGACACGCCGTTTCGGAAAACCAAACGAAAGACGCGATTACTTGTTCGTTGGAAAATCCTGATAGCTGCGACGCCTGCCAATAACATGAATGCGGAAGTCGGACTGCCGATTGCGGAATGAACGCAACACAAGTCTCGTTGATGCGCAACGGAAGATTTGAAGGCAAGAACAAAACGCTTTGCATCACGGGTAATTCGGCTGGTGGAAGCACTACTGAAAAATAAAACCAGCGACGTTCTTGACAAACAATTACTTCGTTCCGCAACGTCGGTTGCCGCAAATAGCATCAGGAATGCTTCCAACAAAGGAAGACGCCAAGAAGGCTGGCAGAACGTTTGCCAAAGAGCAAAAAACTGAACCTGTTGTTCATAATAGGGACGGAAAGATTCGTCAAAAAAATAGTTATAAGTAAAAACAACATAAACACGACTATGATACTAAGCCCTGAACTCGACCTGACCCTGCGCCCGATGAAGTATCCGCAGTTCTTCAAACTGTATAAGGATTCTATCAAAAACATTTGGACAACCGACGAGCTTGATTTTTCGCTCGACTACGAACACTTGCGCGACAGAATCTCGCCCAAAGAAGCGCACCTCATCAAACGCCTTGTCGCCTTCTTCGCAACGGCAGATAACATCGTGGGGCATAACCTCGTGCTGAATCTCTACAAGCACGTCAATTCGCCCGAATACCGAATGTTCTTGGGCAAAGTGCTTTTTGATGAAATGCAACACGTGGAAACCTACTTGCTCTTGGTCGACAGTTACATTCCCGACATTCGCGAGCGACAAGAAGCCTTTTGCGCGTATCAAAACGTCCAGTCGGTGAAACTCAAAGCCGATTTTTGCTTCAAGTATATGGACACGATTCAGCATTTAGACAAACTCGATACCGATGAGAAGCGTCGCCAATTTTTAGAGAATCTCATTTGCTTTGCCGCGTGCATTGAAGGCTTGTTCTTCTTTGGCTCGTTTGCATATGTCTATTTCCTGCGCAATCGCGGACTGTTGCCCGGACTTGCGGCGGCAACGAATTGGGTCTTCCGCGATGAAACCATGCACATTCAAGGCGCGATGGAAGTCGTGCAAGTGATTCGTGCCGAGTATCCGCATTTGTTTGATAAAACGCTTGAAAGCCATGTGTATCAAATGCTCGATGAAGCCATCGCCGTTGAAATGAACTTCTGCGAAGATTGCTTGCATCACGGCATTACGGGCATTTCGCAATCAATGATGCGCGACTACTTGGGCTACTGCGCCGACCAACGCTTGGAACAACTCGGCTACGAGAAAAAATACAGGACACGCAACCCGTTCCCGTTCATGGTGTTGCAAGACGTGCAGCCGCTCACGAACTTTTTTGAAAAGCGCGTTACCGAATATCAAAAAGGATTCGATTCAAGCGCCAAAGCCGTTACCTTCGACGAGGAGTTCTGAGTCGTGTAGATAGTTGCGCGGAGGCTTGTTTTGACAAGGGTTTTCAGGCGGTTCGTTCAAAATAGATACTATGGAACAACGCGAGTCGTTGCGAGGAAGTCTCGCTCTGTGGGAACTTTGAGGATAGAAACCTAACAAAACTTTTTAGCGCGATGCGACTCCCCGAAAAATACGTGCGGCACATTTGGAGAAATCTGTATCTGCGCCTGAGCGACCTGAAAACTGTCGGCGGCGACGTGCTTGAAGTTCTCTCCGTCGGCGACCTGAACACCAACGAAGGCGCAGATTTTCTCAATGCCCGCTTAAGGCTCAACGGGAATGACCTGTCGGGCGACGTTGAAATTCACTCACGCGCGTCGGATTGGACAAAGCATCGTCATACCGACAATCCGCGCTACGACCGCGTCGCGCTGCATGTGGTGTTCGACTACGATGCCGAAATAGACCGCGCGATTCCAACGCTGGAACTGCGTCGATTTCTCAACGACGACCTGCACAAAATCGTCGCCGCTTGTATCCGCGACGACGCGGCGCTCTCCAAAAATAAACTTCACTGCTCGCCTGCCGCCCAAGGCATTGACGACCGGCTGAAAATCGAGTGGATACATCAGCTTGCCAATGAGCGGTTCGAGCAAAAGGCACAGCGGTTTGAAGCCATGCGCGATGGCGACGGCTACGACAGCGTTGTGTATCGAGGCATGATGCGCGCACTCGGTTACAGCGAAAATACTGCACCAATGGAACGGCTGTCGAGCCTTGTAAAATATAGCGACCTCAGGCAATTTGCTGAAAAACCGTTTGTAGAGCGGAGAAGCATCTTGGAAGCCGTCTTCTTCTCGCAGTCGGGCTTGCTCGACATGCAATCGAGACATAATGATGAAACAACGGCTTACATCAACGTGCTTCGGGAGCGCTTCAATCAAACATCGTTTGGTCAAAACGAAACGATGAAGCGCGAAGAGTGGAATTTCTTTCGGTTGCGCCCGTCGAATTTTCCAACCGTGCGTTTAGCGGGACTCGCCGAAATTCTTTCCAAAAATTTAGAACGCGGATTTCTGAACAATGCAATGGAGATTGTGGAGATGAGCCTGCCCGCGCGCCGCAAAATCGTGTTGCTTGAAAATTTATTCATCGCCGATGCCTACGGCTACTGGGAGACGCACTACCGATTCGGCGACGCAAGTAACAAGCCGCTCAAACAACTCATCGGTAAAACACGCGCGGCGGAAATCGTTATCAATACGCTCTTGCCTGCGCTACGCGTGGCGGCAGCTCAAAATGAACTGCGCTTGCAAAAGGTGATGGACATTTACGCCGTGTATCCGAAAGGCCTGACGTCGGAAATGTCGATGGCTGTGGCGGCAGAATTGCTTGGCGAAGAGTATCGCATCACATCGGCGGCGTTTGAACAGGGGCTGTTGGAATTGAAGAACAACTACTGCGATACGTTTCGCTGCTTGGAATGTGCCGTCGGAAAAAAGCTGCTAACGTGAAAACGAAAAACGATGCTTGACCCTGACAGGTGGCGTTTTGCTATCTGTTTAAACTTCGGACGAGAAGAATTTCAACATGCGCATGGTTGATGTGTGAAATGCTCGGAGCGCTTCTCCGCTAATGTCGGCGAAGAGGGCGTGCGGTGGTCGGTTGGCGTCAGGGCGCAAGCGCACCAACACGGCAATGCTGACGAGTCGGCAAAGAAGTGAAAGTAAGAACAGCCAGCGATTGCCTTCGAGCGTTAAAAAACCAAACGATAGTGTATAGCTGCCGATGGCGTCGACAATCGCTCCGCCCAACAGTCCGCACAGAAAAAATCCCAAGCCGCTGGTGATGCCGCACCACGCGTAGTAGTAAGTGCGCCCGCGCGCTGGGCTTTCTGAAAACTGCACATGCAGGACAGCAAGGTCAAAGCCTGTCCAAGCAAAGCCGCTGATGAGCGCGTCAATCCAAATCGGCAGGAGAAAATCGGGCGTGGCGAAGAGCCACAAAAACGCATTGACGGAAATTAAACTCGCCGTTAGGCGCAGCGCAGCGACGCCGCCGACGCGGTTCAGGACGCGCCCCCAAATTGGATTGAACACAACGCGCCCCAGCGTTATCGACATAAAGAACAGCGCAATTTGCGTAAAGCTCATGTGAAGCACCTGAATCATCTGCACTGTAAAAAACACGCCAGCCACGCCGATAGCGCTATACCACATCAACAGAAAAATCAGGACAGAACGAAAGCGCGCATTGCGAATCGGCGCGAGAAAATCGTCGAGAAAATCGTGCGCAGGGTCGGGCGTAAAATGTGGTTCATGGTGCTGCGTAAAAAGCCAAAGTGTGATGGCGCCGACGACGACAGCGACGCCGAGCATGGTGATGTATCCGTAAATTTCGCCGACGCGCGGACGGAAAAAATCGAGCGTCGCGCCCATCGTGAGTGAGGTGGCGATGTTGACCATTGCCATTAGCGAGAGCCGGACGCCCATATATTTGGCGCGAACCAGCGACGGCACGAAATCGCTCGCCCACGACATCCAGCTTATCGCCAAGACCATGCTCGCCACAAACGAAACAAACGTAACGCCGCCAAAGACACTGAGCAATAACCCGTTTTGATTTGGAAACAGCAATGCCACGGCGATAACGATAATCCAAATTTCGCGCGTCAGTGCGCCCGAAGCGATGCTGATGGTCTTACGCTTGCCGTAGCGCTCGACAAGAAACGCGCCCAACACTTGAAAGACGCGCGTTAAATACGGCAACCCGCCAATGAGCGCAATGAGCGTGTTGTTCGCCGCAAGCATCACGGCAAACGCGGTCAAATACGGCACATCGGTAATGACGATATAGGCATTGGCAAACAAGCCTTCCCAAGTGGAAATTTCAATTGTGCGGCGCGGTTCAGATTTGGGAAATTGTATCAAAGCGGTTTCGGCGAAATGTGATTGTTCGTTGTGTGCAAATATACAATGCGTTTCAAATGCGCGAGGCGAAAATCCAGCCAACTCGTTTTATGCTCCCAACCAATCTGTTCAAACCAAACGCAGGTGTCGTGGAGCCAGTCAAACTCAACGGTATGATGATATTTTCAGCCGGCGACATGCTCGTGCTAAAGCCGATTAAAAGCGGCGAAACGATGTCTATTCTGACACTATCGACGCTGATTAGCGACGGTGAGCGGGCGGATATGAACATGATTGAACGGGAAGTGAAAGCACACCGGAAAGAAAAAAGACGGCAAATAAAAAACGTCGCCCCGATGCTTAAACAAAAAATAGTGATTGACACAAACATCGTCGTTGCCAGAATGTTCTACGCCGGCGCGCCAAATCAATGTTTAAATTTGGTGGAGGCAAATGAAATACAAGCGTTTTCGGATTCACAAATTGTGATAGTTAGGATTGCGATAAAGTCGGATAAGGGAAATTGATGTTTATTCGAATCAACGGCTGAATCTGCTTGTATTTTCAATGGATTCCGGCTTTCGCCGGAATGACATCGGCGGTTCAAGCAAACTAAAATTATCGCAATCCTAATTTGTTCGAGTATAAAAGACGAGGCAATTCTTCTGAGTTGTATCTCCGACTGAATTTCTATCGTTGCAACGCAAGTAAAATCAAACCCACTCTTTCGGAACGCCTGTAAAAAAGAACGGCTACTTTTCGTCGTTCAAATCCACCTAAACGATTTTTCCATTGCGCGAAACAACAATCGGCTCACCATTTCGGCGACGCTCGTTCATCTCCGTACGAATTGCCGCTTTGACGCCAATGTCAATTTTTCTCAACAAATCTTCCGTTGAATTTTTCAATGACTTTTCCGCAGATGCTATGTGAGAATCGCTATCCATATTTCTTCGTTAAAGATGATAATTTCGTTGTTCGCTTTTTTACAAACTAAAATCGGTTCGCTGTCAGAGTTGTCATAACCTAAAAAATTATCGACGAGCGGTAAATACAATGTTGCAAAATTTTTACGACTGACTTCGTAGCGTCGACGAATAACGGCTTCGGGAATATGGTGTCCGCCGCGCCGCACGCGGTCTCCAACGCGATCGATTGCCAAACCAGCGCTGTTGAGCCAAAAGTAAATCAGCGTTACCGCGTAGCCGTTCTGTTGGCAGCGTTGAATGAGCGGCTCAAACATCTTTGATGCAAGCGTGGTTTCAAATGCGAAATCCACGCCTGAAATTGCCAAACGATTGATGCGCTCAATCATGAGTTTTCCGGCTTGAATGGCGACGCCGTCGGGATTGAACGGCGAAAGTCCTGCAGCAATCGCGTCGGCATTGACATACTCCATACAGGCAAGCGTATCGGGCAAGAGCCGAAACGCGGTTGTGGTTTTGCCTGCGCCGTTGCGCCCGCCGATGATGTAAAGATTGGGCATGGAATGGCAAACAAAAGTGATAGATAGGTCAGAGTTAAAATAAGCATGAAACGGTGGCGCTGCCGAAATTTCCCAATCGCTTGCCTTATATTCCTTTCTAATCTGTTCACGCAAATGAAGTTCAAACTATGAAAACTTTAATCACGGTATCAATCCTTATGCTCGCCGCAGCCTTTCAGGCGGAAGCCCAATCGCTTCGCTATCCCGACACGAAAAAGGTCGACCAAGTCGATGACTACTTCGGCACGAAAGTTCAAGACCCGTATCGCTGGCTCGAGAACGACCGTGCGCCCGAAACTGAAAAATGGGTCGAGGAGCAGAACAAAGTTACCTTCGGCTACTTGGAAAAAATCCCGTTTCGAGCACAACTCCGCGAGCGCATGGAACAGCTTTACAACTATCCGAAATACTCCGCGCCCTCGCGCAAGGGCAAGTATTACTTTTTCTCGAAGAACGACGGCTTGCAAAACCAATCGGTGATTTACATTCAAGAGGGACTCAACGGTAAGCCCGAAGAATTTTTCGACCCGAATAAACTCTCGACGGACGGCACGGTGCGTTTGGGCGCGAGCGCAGTCTCCAACGACGCAAAGTATTGGGCGTATGGACTCTCGTCGGGCGGCTCGGATTGGCAAGAGATTTACGTGATGGACGTGGCGACGAAGAAAACGCTCACGGATAAAATTAAGTGGTTCAAGGTGTCGGGAATTGCATGGCAGGGCAACGGATTTTATTACAGCCGCTATCCCGCGCCATCGGACACGAACAAAAAGCTCTCGGCGAAGAATGAAAACCATCAGGTCTTTTATCATAAAATCGGCGACCCGCAGGAGAAAGACGACCTTGTCTTCGAGGATAAACAAAATCCGCTGCGCTTTCATATTGTCGGCACAACCGATGACGAGCGGTTTTCGATTCTCTCCGTCTCCGACAGAGGCAAGGGCAAAGACGGCAACGCGCTCTATGTGCGCGACCACAAAAAAGGCGACAAACAGTTCAAGCCGATTGTAACCAGCTTCGACGACGACGTGGCGGTGATTGACAACATCGAGGGCGACCTGCTCATCGTTACCAACAAAAACGCGCCGAATCGAAAAGTGGTTTTGGTCAATCCCGATGCGCCCGACGAGAAAAATTGGAAGACAATTTTGCCGGAAAAACCCGAACCCCTTGCAAATGTTACGACGGCGGGCGAGAAAATTTTTGCGACCTATATGAAAGACGTCGCGCATCGCGTCTATGTCTATGACCTCAATGGCAAATTTGAAAATGAAATCGACCTGCCAACGCTCGGCACGGTCGGCGGTTTCGGCGGCGAGCGCGACGACAAAGAGGTGTTCTACACCTTTACCTCATTCACGTTTCCGCCGACGATTTATCGCTACGACATTGCTTCTAAAAAATCAACGCTCTTTCGTGCGCCCGAGGTCAAGTTCAATTCAAGCGACTTCGAGACGAAGCAAGCGTTCTATACAAGCAAAGACGGCACGAAAATTCCAATGTTCATCGTGCATAAAAAAGGCATCAAGCAAGACGGCGCAAATCCGACCTTGCTCTACGGCTACGGCGGGTTCAACATTAGCTTGAACCCAAGTTTCAATTCTCTGCAAATTGCGTGGTTGGAACAGGGCGGCGTGTATGCGGTGGCGAACCTGCGCGGCGGCGGCGAATACGGCGAGAAGTGGCACGAACAAGGCATGAAGTTGAAAAAACAAAATGTGTTCGATGATTTCATTGCCGCAGCGGAATATCTTATCAAAGAAAAATATACGTCGTCGGAAAAGTTGGCGATTCAAGGCGGCTCTAACGGCGGCTTGCTTGTTGGCGCAGTGATGAACCAACGACCGGAACTTTTCAAAGTCGCTATTCCGCAAGTGGGCGTGATGGATATGCTGCGCTTCCATAAGTTCACGATTGGCTGGAACTGGATTGCCGATTACGGTTCAAGCGAAAACGCTGACGAGTTCAAAGCCCTTTACGCTTACTCACCATTGCATAACATTAAATCGGGCGTAAACTATCCGGCGACGCTCATCACGACTGCCGACCACGATGACCGCGTCGTTCCCGCGCACAGCTTCAAATACGCAGCGACGCTGCAAGAAAAATACAACGGCTCAAACCCCACGCTTATTCGCATCGATACAAAATCGGGACACGGTGCAAGCAACACTAAAAAAGCCATTGAAACCGCCGCCGACATTTACTCGTTCATTTTTTACAACATGGGCGTTACGCCGAAATTTGAACTGAAGGCGCAATAAAACTCGTTTGAAGAGCCGCGCTTGTTCCATATCCGAGCGGCGCGGCTGTTTCCGCGAAAGCAAAGAGATGTGCAGGTACAACAACCGCCTCCTTCCAAAGAAGATTCATAAACCCGTCTTGCGATTTATATTGCGTTCGCTTCAAAGAAATCAACTTAATTGAGCTGCCATGAAACCAATTCGGAAGACGACGGAATTTCTCTACGACGAACACGGCAACGAAAAAGCCGTGTTGCTTGATATTCGCGTCTATCGCAAACTGCTCGCGCAAGCCGAGATGCAAAGCGACCTTGCCGAATACCACCGCGCCAAAGCCGAAACCAAAGCAGACATTGAGTCGGGCAATACCGTCACAATTCAGGAGTTGATGGCAAAACTCCAAGCGCGAAAGGCGAACGTTCAGAAGCGGAAAAAGAAATGAACTATCATGTAGAAGTTCCAGCAAAAGTTGAAAAATATATTCTCTCGTTGCCGATAAAAATTGCGCTTCAAATTACCGAGCGAATTAATCTCTTGGCGGAAAATCCACGTCCTACGAATTCTATCAAGTTGGAAGGACAGGAGGCGTATCGCATCAAGAGCGGAAACTATCGCGTCATTTATGAAATCGATGACAAGGCAAAAATCGTCTATGTGCTTTCGGTGCCAGACCGCAAGGACGCTTACAAAAAACGTTAGGCTTTCAGCTTTGCTGACGCTGGTTTCAAACCAATGAGAAAAATGGAGATGAGATGAGTCATACAGGAAATTCAATTGAGCGCGTGATGCTCTATGATGGCGTCTGTGGCTTGTGCAACGGCGCGGTGCAGTTCGTCATTCGGCACGACCGCGCAAAAACGCTACGCTTTTCCGCACTGCAAAGTCCTTACGGACAAAATACCATTGCGCGGCACGACACGTTGAAAAACGTGGATTCGGTGGTGTTGGTCGAGCGCGAGGGCGGCAAAGAGCGCGTCTTTATTCGCTCGACGGCAGCATTGAAGATTGCGGACTACATGGGCGGGTTCTGGAAACTCGCCCTTGCCGCATATATCATTCCGCGCCCGATACGCGATTTTTTCTACGACCTTGTCGCCAAATATCGATATCGGTTCTTCGGCAAACATGATGCCTGTCTCTTGCCGCCGCCCGACGTCCGCGCCCGGTTTATTGAGTAACGTAGCTTTGATGTGTCAGAATCGACGACTGCCGATTTCGGCAAATTGTTTTCAAATGCCAAACGATAACGGTGCATTCAACAGCGATGCGGCTCGATAAACTCGTTTATGTGTTGTTCCAACTGATGCCGCAGGGCTTCTTTGCGCTGATTGGCAGAGCCGTTGAAGACGCGCAAAATTACGTCTTTAAATCCGTTGAGGTCAAAGAAACCTCTCGTCGCTTCGACGGCGTCTTCGAGCCGCTCCGCGATGATACGACCTATTTTGCCGAAGCACAGTTTCAACTCGATGAACAGTTTTATGCAAGGCTGTTCGCCGAAATTTTTATTTATCTCAAGCAGTATGGCGTTAGGAACTGGCAAGCCGTTGTCATTTATCCTAACCGAAAAACGGAACAGAAAAATTTAGACGGCTACCGAGAACTGATTGAATCGGGACGGGTGATTCGAATCTACTTGGACGAATTGCCCAACGCGGAAACGATGAGCAAAGAATTAGGTTTATTCAAATTGCTCATCGAGCCGGAAAAGACCGCGCCGACAGTTGCACGAAAATTGGCTGAAAACGCCACGCTGCAACAACTGGATTTGCTTGAACAAATTATCGCGTATAAATTTGCAAAACTAACTCGGGAGGAGGTAAAAAAAATGTTGGGACTGCAGCAAGAACTCTTAAAAGAAACGCAATTTTACAAGGATATTTACAACGATATCTACAAGGAAATCCGCGACGCCGCGCTAAGGGACGGAAAAGAAGAAGGCATCAAAGAAGGCATCAAAGAAGGCATCAAAGAAGGCATCAAAGAAGGTATCAAAGAAGGAGAGTTGAAGACGGTGCCGCTGTTGCGTCGGCTGGGGCTTTCCGATAAGCAAATTGCCGCCGAGTTAAACTTGCCGCTTGACCTTGTGCAATCGGTGCCGCCACGCTAGGAGGTTGTGTATCAAAGCTGTGTTTGTGTCATTCTGAACGCAGTGAAGACTCCACGCTTTCAATGTGCGCCAGAGGCACATCCGCCTTTCCGCCGAAGCCGGACAGGTGGCAGAGATTCCTCGCGTCGCTCGGAATGATAGCTATTCGATGTCGTGAAATTAAACACAATTTGGATACATAACCCGCTAAGTAAAGAATCCCCCTTCTGTCAATGGTTGAGTGCCAACGGAAAATTCGACTGCACGAAGCGCACCTTGCCGCCGACCTCGTTTGCATTGCGCATCATTGAAGTGTATTTTCATTCTCTGAAATCTTCATCTGTTCATCATTCAAGTTGCAGTGTATCAACAGGGAGGAAAAGACAATGAGCAGAACTCAAATAGAGCAAGATGTCGAGATGCTTCTTCGTCGCGCCGGCGAAGCCATCGCAGCGCGGTATGACAACGCGGCGGATTGCTGGGCGTTGATTGATGAACTCGTTAAGCGTCTGCGGGCAACCCAGAAAGCCCCGTCTGACGCCAAAGACGCTGCGCCGTTTGCGTGGATTGATGTTGCGCGTCGCATCGCGGATTCTGGCATCATGGACGATTTACCCAACGATTACGCCGTCAGCCACAAACAGAAATGGCAGAAATAAAGTGGTCTGCAAACACAATTTGTATCTGCCGCCGCCCGCCGTTCGAGCAAGATTTATTGATCAACCAATATGCCGCGAGCCAAAAAGCATTACAAAATTTTCAATGCGTCGTGTTACGGCTTGAAACCGCTTAAAGACGAGAGCATCGACGCGCTTGCGACCGACCCGCCCTACGGCATCTCGTTTCAAAACAACTATTGGGATAAAGATTTGCCCGACCCGCGCATCTGGCGCGACTGCTACCGCGTCTTGAAGCCGGGCGCATTCGGCGTCGTCTTCTCGTCCATTCGCCTGATGCACCGCTTGATGGTCTCGCTTGAAGACGCCGGCTTTCTCATCAAAGACGTCTTGATGTGGGCGTTTCTGAACGGCATGCCGAAAAGCCGCAACGTCGCGCTCGATATCGATAAGGAACTCGGCGTTGAAAGCGAGGTCGTCGGCAGATACACCTACACGCAGGGCTACAAAAAAGGCGGCGCGGAAAATTACTACGCCGACGAAGGCAAATTGAAACGTGAACCAGCGTCGGAACTTGGGAAAAAATATAAAGGTGCAGGTTTAGGCGTCAAGCCCGCTTACGAGCCGATTATCTTAATTCAAAAACCACTTGCGCCGAAATTGAATGTCGCAGAGAACATTATTGAATACGGCACGGGCGCATTGAACTTCGAGGCAACGCGCATTCCTTACGGCGCGGGCGACGAAAAAGTCGGACATAATCCGCACCCGAAGGGCAGAGTAACATCGAACATTCTGCGAACCGACGCACTCGGCGATGGCTACGATAAGTTTTTTCTTGTCCCGAAAGTGCGTCAGCATAAGGACGATTTTAATGAGCATCCGACATTGAAGCCCGTCGAGCTCATGCGGCAGTTGGTCGGGCTGATTTCATTTGACGCGCAAACCATCTTAGACCCCTTTATGGGAAGCGGCAGCACGGGTATTGCAGCGATGCAACTTGGCAGGCAATTCTTCGGCTATGAATTAGAAGAAGCATATTACGATGTGGCGCAGAAGCGCATCAACGCAGCTTGGCAAGACCATGAACAACTCAAACTCTTCGACAGCGCGGCGCGAAATGGAGCCGCCTAATTGCGCCTAATTAAAATTCAAATAGGATGCCATATCTCTTACTCTTGCTTGCTGTGCTGACGGGTGCGATTCTGCCGATGCAAGTGGGTATGAACGCAACGCTTCGCCAGACGCTTGGCCACCCGATTCTCGCGTCGCTTACGTCGTTCAGCATTGGAACGCTGTGCCTTACGATGTATGCACTCGTCAATCGAGTGGCGTTGCCGTCGTTAAGCGCGTTGTCCGAAAACCCTTGGTGGGCGTGGCTTGGCGGCGCGGTCGGTGCGATTTACGTCAGTATGGCGGTGATTTTAGGCCCGAAGTTGGGCGCAGCGACGCTCATCTCCGCCACGATTGCTGGACAAATGTGCTGCGCAATGGCGCTCGACCACTTCGGCGTTATGGGTTTCGCTGTCAAAGAACTTAATTTCTATAAAGTCTTGGGCGCAGCGTTCTTGATTGTTGGCGTCGTTTTAATTCAACGAAACTGAATTGATTGTATGCCCCGTATTGCTTCACTGCTGGCAAGCGGAACAGAGATTGCGGCGGCACTCGGCGCGGCGGGCGACCTCATCGGCGTCTCGCACGAGTGCGACTATCCGTCGTCGATTCGGGCGCTGCCGATGCTGACGAAGGCAAAAGTCAATCCGCACCTACCGTCCAATGAAATTCACCGCGATGTTCAAACAGTGATGCTGACCGCGCTCTCGCTCTACGATGTCGACAGCGAAAAATTGGAAGCGCTCAAGCCCGATGTGATTATCACGCAAGAGCAGTGCAAGGTCTGCGCCGTCTCGCTCGACGATGTGCGACAAACGATTTCAAAATTGGTTCGGCAGCAGGTCGACATTGTCTCGCTCAATCCGACGTGTTTGGATGAAATTTTCCAAGATGTGCGGCGCGTCGCCGAAGCGTTGGGCAAATCGAAAGACGGTGAGCAACTGGTTGCGTCAATGCACGCGCGGCTTGACGCGGTAACCGCGAGCGTGAAAAATCTTGCGGCAAAGCCGAGCGTCGTGTTCATCGAGTGGATTGACCCGATATTTGCCGGCGGCAATTGGATGCCCGAATTGATTGCGCGGGCGGGCGGCGTCTCGCTGCTCGGCGAAGCAGGCGCGCATTCGAGCGTCTATACACTGCAAGACCTCATGGAGGTGAATCCCGACGTGGTCGTCATAGCGCCGTGCGGATTCAAATTGAAACAAACAAAAAAAGATTTGCACCTGCTCACCGAAAAGCCGGAATGGAAAACGCTCAACGCTGTAAAAGCCGGTCAAGTCTGGCTGGCAGACGGGAATGAATTTTTCAATCGGTCAGGCCCGCGCATCGTCGAGAGTGTGGAAATGCTTGCGGCAATGCTTCACCCGCAGCACTTCGAGCGCAACTTGAGCGGATATGTGTCAAGCGAAATGGTGGAGCGGCTTGAACAGTAGAGGAATCACAGCGACGCGAAAAAAATACAATGCTGGCAAAAAGGTGTTGATTTCAAAAATTTTTTGCGTAAGTTAGCCGAACACGACTTGCTTCAAATTCCAAACAGCAAGGCAACGGGAGAAAACTTTTAGTAGTCAGACTGAGAAGTAGCAGAAAAAATGACGATGAGAACCGTTCCACAACGGAAAAAGAAATTGTGCCTGCCCGCGCCGCCATGGTTATCCAAATACCTACATAAAGTATTCTCCATTCAATGCGATTTCAGTGGAGAATGGATATGCAGTATCAAGTGATTCGGTTTTTTCAAAGCAGTCGCTCGCTGCTCTGTGCGATGCTCTTGCTCGTTATCGCTGCACGGCCGGTGGCCGCAGACACGCCGACGGGCGAAAAACGCGCGTTTGGAACGACGGGAAAAATTGCAGGAACGGTGCTTGACCTGTCGGGCGGCGACCCGCTCATCGGCGCGACGATTACGCTCGACGGCACGCGGTTCGGCGCAAAGACCGACATCAACGGCGACTATGTGATTCTCAATGTGCCGCCGGGCGTTTATACGGTAACGGCGAGTTATATCGGCTACAAGTCGCAATCGGTGAAGGGCATCAAGGTAAGTGTTGACCTGACCTCGCGCGTCGATTTTAAGTTGGCCTCACAAGATGTCAAAGCCGAAGAAGTGGTAGTAACCGCAGAGCGTCCGCTCATCATCAAAGATGTAACCGCGACGCGCGCCGCTGTCAGCAGCGACGAAATCAAAACGCTCCCGATTCAAAATCCGAGTCAAGTGTTGGAACTGCAAGCGGGCGTGGTCGGCGGCACATTTCGCGGCGGCAGGCGCGGCGAGACGGCGTATATCGTCGACGGCTTTGCGGTCAATGATGTCTTCGATGGCAACCAAGGGCGCGGCGCGAATAATTTGGGCGTCGAGTCGCAAGCAATTCAGGAGTTGGAGTTGCTCACCGGCGGCTACAATGCCGAATACGGACAAGCGATGTCGGCGATTGTCAATATCGTAACCAAAGACGGCGGCGCGGACTACGAAGGCAACTTGCAAACCTTTTTTGGCGGGTACCTCACGCCGAGAACGGATTTATTTCAGAATGTCAATAATGTGCGCACCGTCGGCTCGCGCGATATTCAAGGCAGTTTTAGCGGACCGCTGCAAATTCTCGGCGGCTCAAAAGACCAGCTGACATTCTTCATCAACGCGCGATACTTCGAAGACGAAGGGCGATTCTACGGCAGGCAGATTTTCAATCCGGGCGACATACTTCCCGCAAGCACCTTTACCAACAATCAAATTCTCGGCTTCTTAGGGCGGTTCAATAGCCTTGCCGACTTGGAGCGGTTTGTGGCTGACTACACCCGACGCACGCCGGGCAACTTCGGATTTGTCAACTATCCCGTCGACCCAACCGACCCGCCGCGCAGCGACGCTGACATTGCCACCAAAGGCATTCGGCTTTATCGCACGGTCAGCCAAGCCAACGACGACTTCCGTCAGTTTGCGACTGGAAGCGGACAGTTCGTTCCGATGAACCCCTATCGAAAATTTGCAGGGTCGGGCAAACTCACCTATCGACCGTCGGGGGCGTTCAAGGTGAATGGACAATTTCTCATTTCCGATGAGCAGTTCCGAAATTTTGATTTTGAGTGGCAGTTCATTCCTGACGCGGTCGTTACCAACTACCGCCGCTCCTACACGGGCATTGTAAACGCCACGCATACCTTGTCCGACCGCACGTTCTACAATCTCGGCGTTTCCGTATTGTTCAATAGCGACCGAAATTTTCTCTACGACGACCCGTTGGATAAACGCTACCTAAATTGGGGCGTGAATAACTTAACGCCCGGCGGCGTCTTTCGTCCGGGACAAGCGGACTTTGGACAGGAGTTCAATGTGTCGGGCGCACAAACGGGGCAATTTACGCGCTCGACGACGACGGTCAATCTCAAAGGCGACTTGACCTCGCAGGTCAATACCGAAAACATGATAAAAGCCGGGTTCGATGTAAAGCTGCATCGGTTGTTTTTAGAGAGCGCCAGCCTCTTTTTGGACGAATCGTCGCAGCAAACGTTTGTGCAGCGTCTGCGCCGCGCCGAGTTAGGCGAAGCCGGGTATGAGTTCTACGACCGTCGCCCGATTGAATTCGCTGCCTATGTGCAAGACAAGTTCGAGGTCAATCGATTCATCGTCAATTTCGGGCTGCGGCTCGATGTGTTTTATCCCGATGGCACGGTGCCGCGCGACCCGACCGACCCAAGTCCTTACGACCCGCTGCGTCCCGACAATTTGCCGAAAGATGCACAAGGCAACGTGGTTCCGAACATTCGCGAAAACCTACCGATTTACGTGCGCAACGGACAGGAACTGCTTGCGAGAAACTACGACCGTGCGTCGCTCAAGTGGCAACTCAGTCCGCGCTTGGGCGTGGCATTCACGGTGGCTGAAACGAGTGTCTTGCGGTTTTTCTTCGGGCAAGTATTTCAGATTCCCAATTTTGAATTTTTATACCGCAATCCCTTTTACCGACGCGACCCTGCGGCAAGCGTGAGCGGTCCGTTTGGCAATGCCGACCTGCGTCCGCAGCGCACCATCAAAGGCGAGTTGGGCTTGCAGCAACAATTCGGCGAAGATATTTCAATCGATGTGGCGCTTTACTTCAATGATATGCGCGACCTGAACGGCAGCGCGTTTTTACGAGAGTATTTCGACCGAGGCGCATATACCCAGTTTGTCAATACTGACTACGCGATTTCGCGCGGCATCACAATTCGCGTCGATAAGCGCTTCTCGCAGCTCTTCAACTTCGGTGTCGATTACACGTTCCAAGTCGTTCAAGGCAATACGTCCGACCCTGCGGCGGCGGCGTCTGCTTTGGCTGCCAATGCGCCGCTGCCCGCCGTGTTGGTGCCGCTCGATTGGGGACAAACGCACACGGTGAACCTAACGGGAAATTTTGATATCGACGGCTGGCTGCTCAGCGCCATTGGTCGCTACGGCAGCGGATTTCCATTTACGCCCGACTTGAACGCGCCGTTCCCGATTTTGGTGCGCGGCAGCCGCGGCGAAATTGTAACCAATTCGCTCGTCCGTCCCGCCACATTCACGCTGGACATCCGCGCTCAAAAGACATTCAAAGTCGATGGAAAAAATTTGAGCGTCTATGTGCAGATTTACAATCTGCTCGATGCGCAAAATCAGAACGGAAACTATCCGTTTGGACTCTTAACGCCCGATTTGATCTTGCTCAACACGCGCAGCCAATCGAGCGTCAATTCGGCGGCGCAATTCCAGACGCGCCCGCAAATTTTCGCGCCGCCGCGTCAAGTTTTGGTCGGCGCAAGTTTTTCACTTTGAGTAGTTCATCATGACATTGAAGACAATGAAAGTAACGTTACTTCCGACGCCGCGCCGCACGGCTGCGTTCACCGCCGTCTGGCTGACGCTGGCCGTGGTGCTGTTCGGCGACGCACTCGAGGTGCTCGCCCAAGACATTCCGCTCACCCTGCGAAGCAGCCGCGCCAATCGGCGTGTGGGATTGCACAACGGCAACCGCGTCAGAACCAAGTTTCAGAACGACGGACTCATCGGGAGTAAAACCTTCATTGCGCCGCTTCTGCCGACTGGCGCGTGGCCCGTCGATGCCAACGAATACATCTACGACCTCAACTTGGTGCTTGGCACAGAGCGCGTCTTTCGCGATACGCTGATTTACACCAACAACGACACCACTGCCAACACTGCACGTCGTCTGCGCGATAACCAAATTGTTACAGTGCCGCGCGGTCGCTTGGGAACAACGATTCGCAACATCACCATCGGCAACCAGCGCGCTGCCGATGTTACATCGGTCGCTCGCTACGTGACCACACATCAAGGACCGAGAGGCGGCGGATACAGAATCGTCAACGGTCAATTCGAGGGCTTGCAGCCGCTCGAGGGATTTTTTAATTCGGCAGAAGAATTTCCCGCCATGAGCCACATTCCTGTTTCGTGGCCCGAGCGTTGGCCAGACCAGCCGTCGTGGATAAATCCTGCCACTGGGCGTGCCGACTGGAACGGGCTGTTCGGCAGAGGCGTCTTTAATGCCGACCAAGAAAGCTACTTTGTGTTCGACGACGCCTCCGACCGTCGCTGGTTCGAAGAGTTCGGGTTTCGTCCGACCAGCGACCCAAACCGCTACGGCGTTGGGCTGCAAGTCAAAGCCAGAGGGCTGCAATGGTCGAGCTTTTTGGCACAAGACAATATCTTCTGGCTCTACGAAGTCAAGAACATCAGCGATTACGATTACGATAAAGTGGTCTTTGGCTCTGTGGTCGGCACAGCCGTCGGACGACAGTTTACGCGCAACGTCTCGGTCTTCGACCAAAGCCGCTCAATTACTTACACGTGGAATCCTGTCTCGGAAACCAACCTGCGTCCTGACCCGTCTGCGGTCGACGGCGCATGGGATAGAAATTTTCCAGTCGGGTATGTCGGCGTGGCGTTTTTGGAAAGCCCGGGCAACCCGTTTGACGGCATTGATAACGATGATGATTGGGATAGAATCGGCGGCGGTTCAGCAGCGATTCCCAATCGTGGCACACCGAGCCAATTTGCAACAATTCCCGTCGGCTTGACCTCTACGACGGGATACGATTTCTATGAGCGAGTCGGCGATGTGCAGCGCGGCATTTTTGTCGGCGAGAATGCGCCGCGCGTGATTCGTGGTGGCGATATCCTCATTACCATCAACGATACGCTTATTCAAACGCCCGCGCGTGCGACGGCAGGATACGCCGCGCCCTATGTGGTGTCGTGGCGCCGAGCCGTGCAAATGCCGGCATCGGGAAGCATCACGATTACGTCGCAAGGTGTAACGCGCCGCATCAGCGTCGGCGATACGCTCCGCGAAATTTCAAGCGACTTAATTGACAACAACCTCAACGGCGTCATTGACGAAGACTACCGATTGCACTTTCGACGCACGCGCATCGAGGCCGATATTATTACCGGACGAAGTCGCATCATCACGCTGCGCCCGCTCCGATTTATTAACTACATTCAATTGGCGCAGAGCGGCGAGAACCTCAACGACCCGACACGCTTCCCGATGATTGACGAGCGACGCGACGACGGCTTGGACAACAACGGCAACTGGACGCTGCTCGACGACGTGGGCGCAGACGGTCGACCCTCCACTGGCGACCGAGGTGAAAATACCGGCACGCCCTCAATTGGAGAAACGGCCTTTGACGCAACCGACGTCGTTGAGGCTGACCAAATTGGACTCTCGAGCTACAAGTTTGATTTATCAGGCTCGCCGCAAATGGGCAACTCCGACGACCTCTGGCGCGTAACGACGCCGGGCGTGTTCGATACGCTCGACCTTGCGCCCAAAGACGGCGACTACACCTACGGCACTGGATATTTCCCGTTGAAGCGCGGACAAACCGAGCGCCTGTCTGTCGCCTTGGTCTATGGTCAAACCTCTGACGAAATCCTGACCAACAAAGACATCGTGCAGGAAATCTACGACAACAACTACAACTTTTCTGGGCCGCCGCGCCCCGAACCGCGCCTTTCGGCTGTGCCGGGCGACCGCCGCGTAACGCTCTATTGGACAAGCGAGAGCGAAGACTTTTTCGACGTGTTTATCAATCGCCGCATTGTGGGCGCACAAGGCATCACCCGCGACCCAAGAGCCTTTACCTTTGAAGGATACAAAATTTACAAAAGCACTGACCCATCGTTCAACGACGCGCGGCTCATTTCTGGCGGTCAGGGCGAACAACGATTCAGGCTGGCACCGATTGCACAGTTCGATAAAATCAATGGCGTCTTTGGATATTTCCCGCTCGCCGGACGCGGGCTGCCTGAACAATCGCGCGGCGTTGCGTTCTACTTGGGCAGAGAAACAGGGCTAACCCATACCTTCACCGATACCGATGTCGAGAACGGGCGAACTTATTACTACGCTGTCGCCGCTTACTCGCGCGGATACATTCCGCAAGACTCCATTCGCATCGGCGGACGCGACTCGATATTGCTCATTCAGCGCCCCGAAGCCGCGATTCCGCCCAGCGAAAGCAGCATCGGCGGTTTCATTGACAGCCGCGGACGATTGCTCTTGGGACCAAACACGGTGGCCGTTGTGCCAAGAGCGCGCCAAGCAGGACTCACCGACCAAAACGCCGAACAAGACACCCTGCGCCCAAGCCGCACCAATCAAAGCACAGGCAAAGTTGTCTATAACTTGATTAACCCGCGCAAAATCGACCGCGCTCGAACCGTTCAAGTGGAATTTGTCGATACCGGCAACGACGGCATTGATAACAACGGCAACGGACTGATTGACGGAGCGGATATTTCGGAAACCCGTGAGCCGCGCACCACCTTCTTCCGAGTCTTAGATGTAACCAACGCCTCGCGTCCCGACACGCTGCTGCGACAAAGCGGCGTCGTGGGCGGCGTCTTCTCGCGCAATCTGGGCAATGCCGAGTTGTATCAACAGTCGCAAGAAGGCGACTTCTTCTACCGCGCCACCGAAGAAACCGGACTAATCGATCGACTCGGCGCGTTTTTCACCATTGTCAATGTGCCGCAAACAGTCTTAGACCGAAGCTTTTGGCGGTTTCCGGGACGACCAGTATTCCAAGCCGACACCGTGCCGTCGGTAACCGCGTTTGCGGCGCAACTCTTAGCGCCCTCTATTCGCGGTAGAGCCATTCGCAAACCCGCTGAATACGCAATTGTGATGCGTAACAGTTCAAGTGCCGTCGCCAACGTGATTGTCGATGGCGTCCAGACGAACATTCCGGCGAGAACAACCAACTTTCGGCTCCTCAATCTGTTGACCGGAGCAGAGGAGCGGTTTTTCTTAGACCCAGCAAGCGGCGCGCAAATCGGAGATGTGGGCGTAAATCTCAGCGTCATGGAACAGCCAGCAGGCGCAAGCGTCGACACGCTCTTCTCGTGGAATATCGTCATTTCGCCCGCGCGATATGCACCGCGCGAAGGCGACACCCTCTTCATTCGCACCAAACGCCCAATTACATCAGCAGACCGGTTCACGGTCGAGCTTAAACCGCAAACCGAGGACGGCGATCGAGTCAAAGATGCGCTTGAAAACGTGCGCGTATTCCCGAACCCGTATATCGTAACAAACCGCGCCGAAGGAAACTTGCAAGGCGCCGATACGCGCGGCAGGGCATCAAGAAAACTCTTCTTCAAAAATGTGCCGCTCAATTCGACCATTCGCATCTACACAATTCGCGGCGAACTCGTGCGCGCCCTGCGGGCAGATAGTCCCGACACCCAAGGCGCAACTGCCTCGCAACAACCCTTTGGAACGCGCGACCGTGAAGCGCAAGGCGCAGGCACATTCGTCTACCCAACCTCGCAAGTAGAATGGGATTTAAAGACGACGGAAAACTTGGACGTCGCGTATGGCGTGTATCTCTACCATATCGATGCGCCCGGCGTCGGCACAAAAACCGGCAAATTTGCCATCATCAAATAAGGAACGGCAATGAAACGAAGTTCGGTCATAAACGCGATGCGGCTGTCGGCAATGGTGATAATGCTGTGTTCGACCGCGCCTGCATTGGCACAATCAAAATTTGGAACAACCGCCGCGCCGTTTCTCGGAATTGGCATGGGCGCACGTGCAACCGCAATGGGCGGCGCATTTGCTGGACAAGCCGATGACATCTCGGCGCTCTATTGGAATGTAGCTGGCATTGTCAAGTCCGACAAAATTCGCGTCGGATTTGGTCATACACAGTGGTTGGTAAATACGCAAATCAATTGGGCAGGCGCGACAATTCCCGCTGGTGTTGCAGGCACGTTCGGCGTCGCCGTTACATCGCTCAACTACGGCAACATGGAAGTAACCACGCTCTCCAATCCTGACGGCACGGGCGAAACTTTCAGCGCCAGCGACCTTTCGGCGCAACTCTCGTGGGCGAAAAGTTTGAGCGACCGCTTCTCCGTCGGCATCAGTCTAAAACTCGTCAACCAAAATATCTTCCGAACGAACTCAACCGCATTTGCGCTCGATGTCGGATTTCTCTACGACACCGGACTCTTGCCCAACGGCTTAAAGTTGGGAGCAAGCGTCTCGAATTTCGGCACGCAAATGCGGCTCGACGGCGAAGGCTTGACGGTGAACTTCGACCAAACAGGCGGGCGTGAAAGCGGCGTCAATTCCAACATTCCCGCGCGGCTCTTGACCGACCAATATAACTTGCCGCTCATCTACCGCATCGGGGTCTCTTACGACATCGTGCGCGACGACCAAAACCGATTCACCGTTGCAATCGATTCCGCGATACCGCAAGACAACGCCCAAACGCTCAACGTCGGCGGCGAATACGCTTGGAAAAACATCTTCTTTCTGCGCGCGGGCTATAACGCGCTCTTTGAACGCGATAGCGAAAAAGGCTTAACCTTTGGCGCAGGCTTGCGCTACAATGTCGCCAGCAGTGTGGTGCTGCGATTCGATTATACCTTTCAAACCTTCGGTCGCCTGAACCCGCCGCAGTGGTTCGCCGTCGGCTTAGAGTTCTAAATGAGAAAGAAAAATTGTAATTTTTTTTATTAACAGTTCATTAATCTTACTCTGTTCTTTTTGATTGACAACAACATTTTGACAATCAGTAACAACAACTTAAAATGGAGCAATTTATGTCAAAGAAGTCTTTACTAACCTTGCTGCTCGGACTCCTGATGTTTGCGCCCGACCTTTTCGCACAACAGGATACCATCCGATTTAGTGTCAATATCCGTCGCCTGCGGCAGACGGGACAAATTCAAGCGGGCGATACTCTCTTCGCGCTAATCTTCACGGGCGCTGGCGGCAGATATAGCCAAGCGGGCGACTCGACGCGTATCGGCGTTGTCTCGGCAAACGCCAACGACACGGTTTATACCAGCGTTCCGAGAGCGCTCGGCTCTGCGACCGTCGACTCAATTACCTACAAATTTACCTACCGCAACCTTGCGGCAGGCCGCGCGCTTGTCTTTGAAGGCGGGAGCGACCGCGTGGTAATCTTCCGCCAACCCGGCGCGCAAAGCCTGACAGCCTCACGCTATTGGGACGACAACGCCACGCAAGGTGCGCCGCGCAGAACCCGTCGCCTGATTTTCCAAGCCGATATGAGCGACCTGCTCGCTGCGGGCTTTGCCGCTCCTGATACCATCGGCGTTACAGGGCCGTTCAGAGATTGGACAGGCACGCCGCCGCCGCTTCGCCGCATAGGTTTAACCACGACGTTCACCGACACAATCTCTGTTACCGCCGAAGCTGGAACCCCTCTGGTCTATAAGTTCAAGAGCTTTAACAATCAAACTCCTAACCGCTTTACCAACGGCGGCTGGGAAATTGGTCCCGACCGTCCGTTCAACTTCGGCACAGGAACAATCGATACCGTCATTACGCCGACGCCGATTAAGCCAGTAATTGCAATTCGCGTCAGCCGCAACTTCAACATTCGTTTGGTGGTCGACACGCGCGGCAGACGGAACCTCAACGGCAGAAGCCTCGACTCAATGAGAACCGCAGGCGGGCTTACCGGAAATCTAAACGGCTTGCGCTATGGCGTTTATCTGGCAGGAGAAGGCGTGTTCGGCGCATGGCCGAACTGGAACGACACATCACTCCTGCGCAATTCCAATCCGCCGCCAGCCGGACAAGCCATTCCGTCGACCCAACGCTTCATCTTCCTGTCGCCCAGCGCAACTGAGCCAGCAGGCGTCTTTGAAGCAGTTGTGCCCGCAAGCTCGACCGCATTTGGACCGTTCAAGTTCGCCGTGTTCTACAATGGCATCTTTAACGACCCAGCGCCAAGCAATGGCAGATTGGACAACGAAGGTCTCGTCGGTGCAGACTACCTGACGACGTTCTCCAACAACATTCCGGTCGGTTCAACGGCAACCCTACGCGCGGTATTTGCGGGCGGCAACTCAACGCTCAGCGCACCAGAGCGCGATTTGGCGGCGCCCGTTGCACGCACCTACAGCTTGGAACAAAACTATCCCAATCCGTTCAACCCGACGACCACGATTCGCTTTGCCATTCCGACAAACGAAAGCGTGCAGTTGGAGGTCTATAACCTGTTGGGACAAAAAGTCGCCACGCTCGTCAATCAAC
>JPGV01000027.1:0-19659 GCA_000724175.1 [Candidatus Thermochlorobacteriaceae] bacterium GBChlB
AGTTGCGCGGCATGTTCAGCATCCGCTTTTCCAAAGCACATTGATTCTACACGAGGGTTCGCTAACTTAACACATCAAACTATGTTTAATTTTTTCTCGAAGCCAACTTATCCAACTATCTCGCCTGCGGCGCTCAAAGAGCGGCTGAAGAAAGAAAACGTTGTCTTGCTCGATGTACGTGAGCCTTACGAGCACGCCGAAAAGAATATCCCGAACTCCATTTTGATTCCGCTGGGTTCGTTGCCGCAGCGTGCCAAGGAGTTAGAGCCATACAAAGACCAAGAGATTGTGGTCTACTGCCGCAGTGGTAATCGTAGTGGACAGGCGTGCGAGTTTTTGCAGAAGTTAGGCTATAAAACTATCAATCTTGAAGGCGGAATGTTGGCGTGGTAAGCCACGAACGTTTCAAGCAATATTTCAAAGGGAGAACTAACTGATGAATGCCACTGTCGTCTATAACGGCGCATATCCGATGCGCGGATACAACGAACTCGGAAACGAGACGCTCTTTGAACCTTCGCCCGACCATGGCGGAAGCGGCAAGGTCGCCACGCCAATGGAAATTTTCCTGCAATCTGCCGCCGCCTGCTCGATGGTCGATGTGATTTCCATTCTTGAAAAAAAACGCAAGCATATTACCGACCTGAAAATTTTTGTCGAGTCGGAACGCGCCAATGACCATCCGAAAGTTTTCACGAAAGTCAAGTTTCGCTACGAGCTCACCAGCCCCGATGCAGAACTCGCCGACTTGGAACGCTCCGTCGAGCTCTCAATGGAAAAGTATTGCAGTGTTTCAGGCACGCTGAAAAAAAGTGGGTGCGAGGTGAAGTATGAATCTGTAGTGAAGCGCAGTTAAAAATTTTTTAGTTTTTCGCATTCGAGTTTGCAAAAGTGAGTTCGGGTCGCTAATTTCGCGCATTGTTCATTTACAAATGTCATCAAGAAAGGTAGAGGGTTCGCGCCCGATGAAGCCTTAGCAACCGTCCAAAGGTCTAATTCGCGAAAGTTAAGCAACTTTGGATTGGTGCTAATTCGCGCCTGTGCGTCATTGCAACGGGGAAGATGATAGAGTAACCGCACAACGCACCAGTTTTGCAATGCCTCTTCTGATTCGCCGTCGGAAGAGGCTTTTGCATTTACGCCAATTTGCACAAAGCCTCGCCGACGCACATCGCACCAACCTGCCTGCCTTGACGACGATTTAATTTTTTTTCATCAATCTATCCAAAGGGAAAACTTACTATGTCTGCAACCAACGGAAAACCACGCCAGTATCGCTACGAAACTCTGCAACTGCATGCAGGTCAATCACCCGACCCGGCAACGAACAGCCGTGCGGTTCCGATTTACCAAACAACATCGTATGTGTTCAATAACTCTGAACACGGCGCCAATCTCTTTGCGCTCAAAGAGTTTGGCAACATCTACACGCGCATTATGAACCCAACGAATGATGTCTTTGAAAAGCGCGTCGCTGCGTTGGAAGGCGGCGTTGCTGCGTTGGCAGTCTCAAGCGGACAAGCCGCGCAACTCATCGCTATCACAACGCTTGCGCAGGCGGGCGAGAACATTGTCTCGACCAGCTATCTCTACGGCGGAACTTACAATCAATTCAAAGTGTCGTTCCCGCGTTTAGGCATCAAGGTCAAATTCGTCGACGGCGACAATCCTGACGATTTCAGAAAGGCGATTGACGACAAAACGAAAGCGGTTTACATCGAGACCATTGGTAACCCGCGCTTCAATGTGCCTGATTTTGAAGCCATTGCAAAAGTCGCGCACGACGCAGGTGTTCCGCTCATCGTCGATAACACGTTCGGCGCGGCAGGATTTATTTGCCGCCCGATTGATTTTGGCGCAGACATTGTGGTGCAATCAGCAACGAAGTGGATTGGCGGACACGGCACGAGCATCGGCGGCGTCATTGTCGATTCAGGAAAGTTCGATTGGGGCAACGGCAAGTTTCCGATTTTCACTGAACCCAGTCCGGGCTACCACGGCTTGAAATTCAACGAGGTCTTTGGCAAAGGCAATGCTAACGGATTCCCGAACATTGCGTTTATTATTCGCGCCCGTGTCGAAGGCTTGCGCGATTTGGGTCCCGCGCTTGCGCCGCTCAATTCATTTCTCTTTTTGCAAGGCTTAGAGACGCTCTCACTGCGTGTGCAACGCCATGTCGATAACGCACTCGAGCTTGCAAAGTGGTTGGAGAAACACCCGCAGGTCGAGTGGGTCAGTTACCCCGGACTTGAGTCGCACCCGTATCACCAGAACGCAAAAAAGTATTTGCGTCATGGGTTCGGCGGCGTATTGTCGTTTGGCGTCAAGGGCGGCAAAGAAGCAGCGCAGCAGTTTGTCAATAGCTTAAAATTGACGAGCCACTTAGCCAATGTTGGCGACGCAAAAACGCTCATCATTCACCCGACGGCGACGACGCATCAACAGCTTTCCGAAGCAGAACAACGCTCGGCCGGCGTTACGCCAGAACTCTTGCGCGTCTCGGTCGGCATTGAACATATCGACGACATCAAGGAAGATTTCGAGGAAGCCTTTGCACAAATTGAGTCGGGCGTTTTAGCATAAGATGTTAATTTGGGAAAGCGTCTCTGTGGAGCAATCGCGGGGGCGCTTTCACAAAACCATTCATGCAATGACGATAAAATTCTTCACGACGGGCGGCACGATTGACAAAGTGTATTTCGACGCTAACAGCGAGTTTCAGGTCGGCTCGCCGCAAGTGTTGGAAGTGTTGGAACAAGCGCATGTAACATTCGAGTTTGAGGTCGTGCCAATTTTGCGCAAAGATAGTTTGGAGATGACCGACGACGACCGCGAGCTAATTCGGCAGACCATCGACGCCTGCGAGTGTGAGCGCATCGTTGTAACACACGGCACAGACACAATGACCGAAACCGCTAAGGTCTTGCAACATGTAAAAGGGAAAACAATCGTCATGACGGGCGCAATGGAGCCAGCGATTTCACGCTACACCGATGCAACGTTCAACATTGGCTGTGCGGTCGCTGCCGTTCAATGTTTGTCGCACGGAATTTACATCTCGATGAACGGGCGCGTATTTCTTGCACAGCACGTGCGCAAGAACCGCCATGCACGCCGCTTCGAAGAAGCCTGAAACTTTTTCCATATCTTGTTGAAAGCGACAGCGCTATTTTCAGCCCGCGAAACTTTACTTAAAATGCCATGAGCGGTCAAGAGTTTTTCTCCAAAGCCTTTCATTCGCCCGATTTAAAGTTCTATCGTCATGAGAGTCCATTTACGTTGGAGAGCGGCGCGTCGCTGCCTGAAATCCAAATCGCTTATCGCACATGGGGAACGCTGAACGAGACAGGCGATAACGCTGTCCTGATTACGCATGGGCTTACTGGTTCATCGGACGCCGACCAATGGTGGAAGCCGCTTTTCGGCGACGGCAAGACGTTCGATGCCACACAAGAGTTTATTATCAGCTCGAATGTATTAGGAGGGTGTTATGGCTCGACCGGTGCAAGCAGCGTGAATCCGAAAACGGGAAAACGCTATGGCGCATCCTTTCCATTGATTACGATTCGAGATATGGTTGCAGCGCAGCGATTACTTGTAGAGTTTCTCGGCGTTAAAAAACTTCGTTTGGTCATTGGCGGCTCTATGGGCGGAATGCTTGTCTTGGAGTGGGCAGTAATGTTTCCCGACATGGTCGAGTCAATTTGTCCAATCGCGGTATCTGGCAGACACTCAGCGTGGTGCATTGCGATTAGCGAAGCAGAACGACAAGCCATTTACGCCGATAAACATTGGCAGAACGGCGAGTATGATTTGGAAAGCCCACCTGCCGCTGGACTTGCCGCCGCCCGAATGATGGCAATTATCACTTACCGCGCCAAGCAAAGTTTCGATATCAAGTTCGACCGCAACCGACAACCCGACAATCCCGACCTGTTTTCCGTTGAAAGCTACTTGCGCTATCAAGGCAGAAAACTCGTCGACCGCTTCGACGCCAATACCTACATCACGCTCACCAAAGCAATGGATACTCACGACCTTGCTCGCGGACGCAGCAGTTATGTTGATGTGTTAAAATCTATCTCGCAGCCAACGCTCGTGGTGAAGATTCCGTCAGACATTTTGTATCTGCCAGAAGAGCAAGATGAACTCGCCGCACACATTCCCAACGCGGAATTGGGCGTGCTTGATTCGCCGCACGGACACGATGCGTTTCTTATTGAAGGCGATATGGACGCGCTCGACAAAATGGTCGTTGGATTTCAACGCCGCATCAGAAGCGAGGCACGCACGAGCAAATCAAGCCAATGAGCATCCCCAAATGAAAGTTCTGATTTAGACGGAGCAACGACAATGAAGACGACCGAAACGATTTCGCAATACGGAGTTGCATCGTTTGGATTTAAAGCAGCGGCGACAACATGGAGTTTCTCCGATGCGCGCGCCGAGAGCATTTTAAGGTTTCCAGTCCAACGTTGCCCGTAGCGCCTGTTACGAGAATCTTCATGGCTACAACGATTTCGCGTAATCTTCAATTGTGATGGTTGGTTTGCCCAAATCCTGCCATGTTTTCTCCGACTCAAATTTTTCTTCATAGTTCAGAAGTGCATAAAGAATATGCCAAGTGTAGTTCAGGTCAGCAGAAAAGAGACCTGCGAGTTCCAGACCGAAAAGCGGCGCGCGTGCAATTGAGAGTTTCTTTTTTGTGTAAGCATTTAGAAAACGTGTTGCTGCTGTGTCGAAGGTGAGTGGCTCCGCGCCTTGAACAATGTATTCACGGTTGCCCTCAAGATGAAGCGACCGCTCGACTTGCTTGGCGTAATCTTTTGCAGCAATCCACCATGCGGGAAACTTCTGCGTGCCAGCAAGCAAGAGTTTATTGCCTTGTATTTGCAGTTGTATGGATTCCATAAATGTGGACGGGTAGAAAATTGTGTAAGGAAGTCCGCCGGTGCGAATCAACTCAACGGCTTCCTCTTTCACATCGAAATGCCACCATCGGTGCTCTTTGAAATTCTTAATGACAGAAGAGAGATACAAAACTCGTTTGATGTTTGCTTTCTTTGCGGCGGCAAGTATGTTTTTGATCCCGTCCCGCTCGGCAAGCCAGTCGGTTACTTTGGCGGCGTGCGGAATCGATAAGTTCAGATAGACTACATCCGCGCCTGCAAACGCCTTGTCCAGACTGCTTGTATCGGCAATGTCGCCTTTGAGAAGCGTAATGGATGGCGGCAGCGCCGACTGTGCTTTCTCGACATTGCGCACGAGTGCGGTGAGTTGATGTCCAAGCCGCGAGAGTTCAATCGCAACAGGTTTTCCAAGCATGCCGGTGGCGCCGATGAATGCGATGTTCATAGTTGAAAATTATTTAACGGGTTCGCTGAGCAATTCTTGAACGGCGGCGTCGATGTTTTCGAAGTCTGTGTAGCCGCGTGCAATCGCGTAGAGTTTTTGGTCTTGCAAGAAAAATGTTGTCGGAAATCCCGATACGCCGAGTTGCTGCGTCAACTTAAAATCGGCGAGCATGGCTTTTTCGGTATCGCTTAGGTGCATTTCGGCGATGAACGCCGCGCCGTCAAGCCCAAACAGTTCAGCGTAGGGCAAATAGCTCTCAAATTTATCTGGCTCAATGCCGTCATAATAAATCGCCGATTGAAGCGCATGGGCAAACTCAACAGCTCTTTCAGGCAGGTGCTTTTTGAACACCGACAACGCCAGCGCGGGCTTGGTGGAACTGAAAATCGCCGTGCCGTCTTTCAAAACGCCGTTGAGAAATTTCTCTCCGAATCTGACGCCAGTTCGCTTCTCGACATCTGTATACGCCCAACTAATGTATGGCGCGACTTTGCCGATTTCGCCGACGCGCTCGCCCGTAATCATACCACCAGAGATGACTTCAAAAGCAACACTGCCGCGATATTTCTCATACAGTTTTTTCATCACGGGACTAAATCCGTAGCACCACCCGCAGAGCGCGTCATACACATAGATTAACGTTGGTTGAGACATTTATGTAATTATTTTAGTTACAATTAAGTATAAAAATCACTTCGGGAAACTTGATGAGCGCTCAATAATTTGAGCGACGGATACTTTTCCGAAAACGCGCTTCATGGTTTCTTCGGCGGAGGCGCAGATGTCTTCCAGCGTTGCTTGAACGCTTGCCATAATTCGATTACAGCCTTCCTTTTGTGCTGCCGAGAGCGCGAACAAATCTGCGTCGTCGCCTTCAATCGCTTCGTAGATGTCGCGCAGCGAGATTTTTGTGGGGCAGCGTGCGAGCAAGGCACCGCCTCGTGCGCCTAGTTTCGTCTTAACCAAACCAGCGTCGCGCAAGAGGCTCATCAATCGACGGACGACGACGGGATTGGTCTGCAAATGTTCCGCAATTTGCTCCGACGACGCTGCGCTTCCGCGCGCAAACGCCAAGTAGGTTACAATATGTGTTGCAACAGCAAAACTGGTGTTCATCTAAATGTAACTAATTTTGTTACAAATTTAGTTAACAAAAAGATATTTCTAAAGCGAAAAATAATTCAAACCAAAAAAACTTATTTTGGCAAAACGTTACCAAGCTAAACCGCAAAAAACAGTTATGGAGTCCACGCCCGATTTTCTCAAAATAGGATTGAACCTCGCTGCTGGCGTTGCGGTGTTTCTCTACGGAATGTCGGTCTTGTCCGACACGCTCAAGGAACTGCAAGGCGAAAAAATGCAGGAAGCGCTCGCGCGATTTACCAAGAACGTCATTACGGGAATCCTGACTGGCACGGTGGTAACGGCGCTGATGGGGTCGTCGTCGCTGGTGATTATCATGACCATTGCGCTTGTCAATGCGCGCATCTTGACCTTCACGCAGTCGCTTGGCGTCGTGATGGGGTCGAACATCGGCACGACGATTGCCTCGCAAATTATTGCTTTCAAACTTTCAGATTATTGTGGCGCAATTTTGGTCGTTGGGCTCGTGATGGTCTTAACCGCGAAAACCGAGTATCGAAAGCAGCTTGGCACGATGATTACCTGCGTCGGACTGATTTTCTTCGGGTTGGAATTTATGGACATTGCCGTCGAGCCATTGCGCGGCTACAAACCCTTTACCGATATGATGTTGCATTTGGAAAATCCGATACTCGGCGTTTTGACGGGCGGACTGTTTACGCTCGTCATTCAAGCGTCGTCAGCGACGGTGGCGATTGCGATTTCACTGGCGTCGCAAGAGATGATTACGCTTGCAGTCGGCATTTCCCTGATGATGGGCGCGGAAATTGGCACGTGTTCCGACACACTTTTGGCGACGATTGGACGCTCGCGCGAAGCTGTGCGCACGGGCGTCTTTCATTTACTCTTCAACATTTTTTCGGTTGTCTTAGGACTCTTGCTCATCAAGCCGTTCACGGAGTTTGTCGTGTTCATTTCGGCGGGAGCAGGCACGGCGCGGCAAGTCGCCAACGCGCATTTTATGTTCAATATGCTCGGCGTCGTCATATTTGCGGGCTTTACACCGTGGATTGCCAAAGCCTTGCAGCATTTTATGCCCGAACAGATGGCGACGGAAAAATCCACCGAAACCGCGTAAGCCTTAACAAAAAACACATTTAGACGCACCTGCTCATTTCTTGCTGCGAAAGACCACAACAAGCCGTTGACTTGCGTATAACTTTTCTTAATTTGAAAGACCGCGACAGGCAACATTTTTTCCAATCAACCTTGGTAATAACTATGACGAACTTTGCTGTGCAATCCGAACCCTCAACCGCTGTCAATATCTTCTCTGAACTCGAGAAGCATGATTATGAGCAACTGATATTTTGCTCCGACCCGAAAGTGGGCTTAAAAGCCATCATTGCGATTCACAACACAACACTTGGTCCTGCGCTTGGCGGCACGCGCATGTGGTCATATCACTCAGAAGCGGAGTCCATCGTCGATGCCTTGCGCTTGGCGCGCGGCATGACCTATAAAGCCGCCGTTGCTCGATTGAACTTAGGCGGCGGAAAAGCCGTCATCATCGGCGACTCGAAGACCGATAAATCCGAAGCCTTATTCCGCACCTATGGGCGTTTTGTGGAAGGCTTAGCAGGACGCTACATCACGGCGGAAGATGTCGGCACGAATGTCCGCGATATGGAATGGGTGCGAATGGAAACAAAATACGTGACGGGTATTTCTCGCGCGCTTGGCGGAAGCGGCGACCCCTCGCCTGTAACTGCGCTCGGCGTTTATATGGGCATGAAAGCAGCTTGCTCTGAACGCTACGGCAACGATAGTTTAAACCGCAAGAAAATCGTCGTGCAAGGTGCCGGACACGTCGCCTACCATCTTTGTGGATACTTACGCTCCGAAGGCGCTGTGGTCTATGTGAGCGACCTTTACGAAGAAAAAGCGCGGCGCATCGTCAATGAATACGGCGCGATTTACGTGGCGCCCGACGATGTCTATGACCAAGACGCGCATATTTTCTGTCCTGCCGCGCTCGGCGGCGTTCTCAACGACGAGACGATTCCGAGAATGCGTTTTGAAATCATCGCTGGCTGCGCCAACAACCAATTGAAAGATGAAGTCGTTCACGAGCAAATGCTGATTGACCGCGACATTCTCTACGCGCCGGATTTTGTCATTAACGCAGGCGGGCTAATCAACGTCGCCAACGAACTCGAGGGCTACAATCAAGAGCGCGCGCTGGCACAGGCAAGGGAAATTTACGATGTGATTAAAGACATTTTGAGCATTGCCAAGCGCAAGAAGATAACGCCCAACTCTGCTGCAATTCACTTGGCGGAAGACCGACTTGCCAAAATCGGGCAAATCAAGAGCATCTATGCAGGACACAGCAGCTACGCAGGGCGGCTCGGCGAAATGAATGCGCGCGGTATGCTCCTGAAAACATAGTCGCAAAGAACGCTTAAACTTGCGCGCCCGTTTCGTAACTTTGAAAGTCGCCGTAACCAAACCTAATCACCTTCAACCGTTCTTTACTCAATGATGAACAGACGTGCTATCCGAGAGGTCGTCATGCAAATTCTTTACGCTCACGACGTTCGAAAAGAAGACATTCGCCGCGTTGCCGACGGACTCATTCCCGAAGAAATTGCCTCCGAAGGGAAGGCAAAGGAGTTTGCTTTCAAGCTTATTGATAGCGTAATTGCCCATCAAAAAACGATTGATGGCTACATCGCTAAACATGCCGACAACTGGGAGCTCGACCGCATGGCGATTATTGATAAATGCCTGATGCGCGTTGCCATTGCGGAGATCCTATTTCTGGACGATGTGCCGCCGAAGGTCTCCATCAACGAGGCAATTGAGATTTCAAAACGATACAGCACCGATAAAAGCGGCAAATTCATCAACGGCATTTTGGACGCAACGCTCAACGAGTTGAAAGCGTCGGGCAAGTTGCAAAAAACAGGGCGTGGCTTGATTGATATTCCTGCAAAACACCCGAAAGAACTCCCGACGCTGCCCGAAAGCCCAACGCCGACTGCGCCGACTCAAAAACCAGCGTCGCCGACGAAGACACCGAAAAAATCATCGTCGACGAGCAAACCACAAGCTGCCGATAAGAAAAAAGCTCAACCGTATCGACCAAAGTAAATGACTGAACCGCAACACGCTGAACCACGGCTGCCCGACCAATTTATCGCCATTGGCGACATTCACGGCTGTCTTACGCCGCTCGAAGCGCTTATCGATAAACTTCAACCAACAGCGCAAGAGACCCTTGTTTTCTTGGGAGATTATGTTGACCGTGGTCCAAACTCCAAAGGCGTTATTGATTACTTGCTGAAATTGCGCAACGAAGTAAACTGTATCTTCCTGATGGGCAATCACGAAGTCATGATGCTGGAATATTTGGACTTTGGCTCAATATCCACTTGGGCAGTAAACGGCGGAAAAGCAACCCTCGAGTCATACAGCCAAGAGGGCGAAGCAGAAGTGCCTGATGCGCATGTCAATTTCCTTGCCGCGTGCAAGTATTACTACGAGACAGAGAAGTATTTTTTTGTTCATGGCGGCTTGAAGCCCACGCGCACCATTGCTCAAAATTTGAAACTGCTCAAACCCGTTGATTTGGTATGGGAACGCGAGCATCTCGAACCCGAACATTTATTCCGTCAAGATTACCCGTGGGAAAAAACCGTCGTATGTGGGCATACGCCGCGCCCTGAACCGATCGTGCTGGATAAACTTATCTCGCTGGATACAGGCTGCGTCTATAATTACTCTCCCGAACTCGGTCGGCTGACGGCGATTCGCCTGCCGTCATTGGAGATTGTGCAAGTCGATAACCGCGCGCGGCGATTTTCGTTTCGTCAGTGGTTTGCAGCCATGCGTCCCTAACGACCGCCATGACAAAGAAGGAAAAGTTCAACAAGGTCGCGGAAATTCTTGGCAAAAAATTTCCCTCGCCGAAAACTGAACTTATCTACCAAACGCCATTTCAACTGCTGGTGGCTACGGTGCTTGCCGCGCAATGCACCGATAAGCGCGTCAATATGGTTACGCCCACGCTCTTTGCGACCTATCCTGACGCGCAATCAATGAGCCGCCTTTCGCTCGAGGAACTCAAAGGCTACATTAAGTCCATCAATTTTTTCAACAACAAGGCAAAGAACATCTTTGACCTATGTAAATTGCTGGTGCAAAAACACCATGGAGAAGTGCCGCAAACATTAGAAGAACTAACTGCCTTGCCGGGCGTTGGACGTAAAACAGCGCATGTGGTGATGAGCAATGCCTTCGGAAAGCCCGTCTTGGCGGTCGATACGCATGTCTTTCGCGTCTCGAACCGTTTGGGTCTGGCCAACGCAAAGAACGTGTTGGAGACCGAGAAACAATTGATGAAATACCTAACGCCCGAACTTGTGGGCGATTTTCATCACTACTTGATTTTGCATGGGCGTTATACCTGTAAAGCGCAATCGCCGCACTGCGCTGCCTGCGACCTGACAACGCTCTGCACTTACTACAAGCAGAACAAATCCAAACTGCCTGCGCCAAAGCTCGCCCGAAAAAAACGCGCTTAGGTTGCTGGAGCTCCAACCACGCGCGCCAGCATGTCCTTCACTTTTTGTTCAATCAAATTGCGCACCTCGCGGAACTGGTCGGGCTCTAAATGCTTGGGGTCAGGTATTTCCCAGTCCTCACGAATTTTGGCGCGAACAAACGGACACTCGTCGCCGCAGCCCATCGTCGCCACAAAATCGTATTCCACATTTGGGATGTCGTCAAGCGATTTGGACGTATGAACGCTCAAATCATAGCCGAGTTCCTTCATCGACTCAATGGCTTTGGGATTGACTTTTCCGGACGGACGCGAGCCTGCGCTGTAGGCTTCAACATCTGAACCGCCGTGAATTTGAGCAAAGGCTTGCGCCATTTGGCTGCGATTGGAATTTTCAACGCAGACGAATAAGACTTTTTTCATGTCGTTTAGATTGGTTGTGGCTCAAAAAATTTCTTTTTTACCCATAGCGAGAGATAAACAAGTGAAACTAAGGCAGGAACTTCAATCAGCGGTCCGACGGTCGCTGCCAATGCTTCGCCTGAGGTAATGCCAAATGTGCCAATGGCAACAGCAATGGCTAATTCAAAATTATTTCCGCTCGCGGTAAAGGCAATAGCGGCGCTCTCCTCGTATGAATGGTCTGTTTTGTAGGCCATCCAAAGCGCAAGGCTAAACATCAACACGAAATAGAGCGACAAGGGCAAGGCAATCTTGAGCACGTTGAGCGGCTGGTTGAGAAGTTTTTCTCCCTGCATTGAAAAAATAAGCACAATCGTGTAGAGCAATCCAAGGAGAGCAAGGGGAGAAATGGCGGGCAGAAACTTTTGTTCATACCACTCATCGCCAAAGTGTTGAGCAAGCACAAAACGGGAAAGAAATCCAAGCGCAAATGGAATCCCAAGAAAAATCAGGACGCTTTTAGCAATCGCCCAAATGGTGATATTGACGATGGCGCTTTCAAGCCCGAACCATGTTGGCATAAGCGTGATGAAAAACCAACCATAAATCGAATACATAAAAATCTGAAACAGCGAGTTGAGCGCGACAAGAATAGCGGCAACTTCTGCGCTGCCGCAAGCAAGTGTGTTCCAAATAAGCACCATCGCAATACATCGTGCCAAGCCCACTAAAATCAAGCCGTTTCGAAACTCGTGTTCATTTGGCAGAAAGAGCCATGCCAGCGCTGTCATTAACAGCGGTCCAACAATCCAATTCAGAAACAACGAAACCTGAAAGAGCCGCCAGTTTACAAAAAACTCGCTGAGTTTGCCGTAGCGCACTTTCGCAAGCGGCGGATACATCATGACCAATAAGCCAATCGCAATTGGGAGCGAGACCGTATCGAGGCGAACGGCATCAAGCGCCTTGTCAAGATTGGGAACAGCGTAGGAGAGCAATACGCCGCCTATCATTGAAGCGAGAATCCAAAGCGGCAAGTATCGGTCAAGTGTAGAGAGTTTTTTAACGACGGAATCGCTCATGACTGAATGACCGGCATAGAGAGTTGAACAAGATGTGAGTCTATGGACGGAGCGCAGCACACCCCGTTACCATTAGGCCCATCATCTTTGAATACATTTGCATCGGCAAGCACCGTGAAGACTTCCCAGTCAATCCCTTCGGGCGAGCGCACCCAGAATTTGTCTTGCACAGCATAGCAACACGTCGTGCCGATTTCTTCCAGCGTCGGAACAATACCAGCATCTTTAAGCCGCGTTTGAAGCGCTTTTACATCGTCCGTGCTTGCCACCTGAAATCCCAAATGGCTGAGCGCGGACGTGCCAGCCGCGTTGAGCGATGCAACTTCGTTGAGCGTAAAGTTCCAGCGTGGATTGTGGAGTTCAAATTTGGCGTAACCAGGCTTTAGCTTTTTTGGCTCAACGCCGAAGAACGCTTTGTAAAACGCTAATGAAGCGTTGAGATCCGCGACATAAATTGCCGTATGCGGGAAAAGAATTTGTGTATCCATGCTGAAGTTGTTGAATGGTTAATCGTAAAATTACGATAAATAAGGCAAAAAATTAAATGGTTTCCAAATCTTTTTTGAATGACTCCAATGCGCTACGGTTGAGCGTGTAGCACACTTTTGTGCCGTTGATGTCGCCAATAATAAAACCGGCTTTTTTCAAGACCTTTAAGTGCTGCGAGACCGTTGCCTGAGCCAGCGGCAATACATCGACCAATTCGCCGCAAATGCAATCACGCTCTTTGAGAATCTTGATGATTTCAAGCCGTGCAGGGTGCGACAGGGCTTTGAGCTGAAACGCAAGTGCCTCGTTGGATTTGATGTTCTTCTTTTTCGGCATAACAGTGTTTCATCGTAAAGATACGATAAAATTTAAAGAAACATAGAAACTTTTCACGCACAAGACTTGGAGTGTTCAATCAGAACGTTTTTTTGCTGACAACACGCTATGAACCTATCTTCACAAATGCAGAACTCAACAGCCAATGTCCAATCGCCTTAAAGCCGAAGCATTTTTATTTTTAGCCACTTTTTTTTGGGGAACAACCTTCGTCATCACCAAACTTGCCGTTGCCGACGTCCCGCCGATGCTTTACTTGGCAATGCGTTTCGGGCTGGCGACGGTCATTTTCGCGCTCGCTCTCGGCAGGAAAATTTTCCCGGTCAAACGAGAGACGCTCGTCGCGTCCTTTTGGGTGGCGTTCTGGTATTTTTTGGGATTCCTTGCTCAGACCGTCGGTTTGAAATTCACCACCGCCTCGAAATCGGCGTTCATCACTGGCGCTTATGTTCTCTTTGTGCCACTACTTCAAGCGATGCTCAAACGCCAATCGCCGCCGCTCCAAATCTGGACAGCGGCTGTATTGTCTTTTATTGGTCTGTATCTGCTCTCTATTGAGTCTGAGTCGCTCTTCGAGACAAATTTTAATGTCGGCGATTGGCTCACACTTCTATGTGCGGTCAGCTACGGCATTTATATCATTTTGGTCGACCGCCTGACCACGAAAAAATCCCTTGACGACGAACCGCATCTGCCGATTAAACTGGCGTTTGTTCAAGTGCTGTTTTGCGCCGTCGCAAGCCTTGTATCGAGCGTTACCTTTGAAGCGCCAACCGTTTCCGCCGATACGACATTTTACCTGTTGCTGCTCTACATTTCTATTTTCCCGACGATTGTCTCGACAACGCTGCAAGTCTCGTTTCAAAAAGACACAACGCCAGCGCGCGCAGCGATTATTTTTATGTGCGAAGCAGTGATTTCAGCCGCCCTCGCAGCCGTGTTTTTGAAAGAATCGTTGGGAACTGTCGCGCTTATTGGCGCGGGTGTAATGCTCATTGGCTTGGTGATGTCGGAGCGGTCGTAAGGTTCAGAAAAAATCCAGAAAAAAAAAGTCCCGACTGTGGGTCGGGACTCTCTATCAACAAAACAACAAAACAACAAAGGAGGCTCTGCTAAGTAGGAAGCAGAGTCTAATTTGATGTGAGAAAGAACAAGTTGTACCTGAACTGAGACAAAGATACGCGACTGAGGCGGCTTTGTTTCATTAAGTTTTCTTAAAACAGCGACTTTTTTCAAAAATCTCGACGATGTGATGCAAATCACTTGCTAAAAAAATTCAATGAAATAAAGACTTAACTGCAGAAGCGGTGGAAAAATGACAAAATTGCCTCTGATTGAGGGCAGCCAAGGCATCTGGAAGATGAGCGTTGAGGCAAAGAGCTATGACGGCTGCGACTTTGGGACATTGAGGCTGCCGATGTAGTTCTCAATGCTGCCGTTGGCGGGGTTTTCAAAGAATCGTTCAATCTGACGCGCCAGTGTTTCGCCGATGGTTGGCTGAACAAAATTCATGGTGCCAACCTGAACGGCGCGTGCGCCGACCAAGAGAAACTCCATAGCGTCCTCAAAACTTGCAATGCCGCCCATACCGACAATCGGAACAGTGACTGCCTGATAAACTTCCCAGACTTTCGCTAATGCAATTGGCTTAATGGCTGGACCGGACAAGCCGCCTGTGATGTTTTTCAATTTCGGCTGGCGCGATTTGTAATCGACTGCCATGCCGACAACCGTGTTGATGAGCGAAAGGGAATCCGCGCCGCCCTCTGCTGCTGCCGTTGCAATTGAGGCAATCGAGGTAACGTTTGGTGTGAGTTTAATCATCAAATGTCGGTTTGTTACTTTTCGGAGCGCAGATGTGATTTCAAACGTCGCACGTTCGCTGACGCCGAAGATAATGCACTCGCCCTTGACATTCGGACACGAGAGGTTGATTTCATAGCCGCTGACGCCCTCAACGCTCTCGAGTCGGCGTACGACCTCGCAGTAGTCATCGACCGATTTCCCAACGATATTGACGAGCGTGTGCAAATCAAGACGGCGAAGGAACGGCAATTTTTCGGAGATGAATTTCTCGACGCCGACATTCGCAAGCCCAATCGCGTTGAGCATACCAGACGGTGTCTCGACAATGCGTTGCGGCGGATTGCCCTCTCGAACCTCAAGCGAAATGGCTTTGGTAACAAGTGCGCCAACTGCGTTTAGGTCCGTGAGCCGATTCAATTCCTCGCCGTAAGAGACGGTGCCAGAGGCGAGCATAACAGGATTTTTCAAATCAAGCCCGCGACCGAGCGAGACAGCCGCAGGTCGATGGGCTTGGGCGGCAGGCGCAGATGTTATCGGCGAATCAATCATAACGCAACGGTGATTGGATTAACATTGTCGCAAACATACTTATTATTTCAACAAAAAACGTGTTGTCCCTGTAGGTGCGCCATCTGTCAATCAAACAAGAACGGCTCAAGGATGAACTCCAAGCGACGGTGGTCGTCGGCGAGAAGATACGAGAGTTCTTTGCCGAGCGCAACAAGCTCTTGTAGGGAAAAGAGTGTGCGGTAGCGTCGAAGCATCGCGACGATGAGGTTGTCGGGTGCTGCATCGGCGTGTTGAAAGAGCGCGCGCAAAAAAGTCGGTTTGCTGAAAAAGCGGCGTGCGTCCGACTCGGAGGCGGGGAAGACAAAATCATGCAAGTTGGGCGGCACAGGCGGTGTGGATTGAAAAAGTTTTCCCGCTGTTTCATAGCCGAGTGCCAGCGCCGTGAACTCAGTTTGGAGAAGTTCAAAAACTTGCGGCATTTCTTCGCGTAACTCGGCTTTGGTTTTGCCGTGCGGCGAGACTTTACGATTGGCCTCTGTCGGCAGATGCTCAATAAACGATACCAGTGCGAAGATGCTCACTGCGCCGCTTTCGGTTTTGACAAGCGACCCCAGTTGAATCGGCAATGCGGTCTGTTCTGAGAACAGCGACGGAACAACGGCGGAAAATTGTGTGGTGTTCGAGGCAATGACTTCGCCGATATGTAACTCGGGTGCGCTCATCGTGGTCTCAATCTCTTCTTTGGCGATGGTTTATCCGATTCTTTTTGCGTTGCTGCATCGCCAAGCAGCATGGTTTGAATTTCAGACTCAATGGAGGCGATGAAATTTTTGTCGTAGCCAAATCGGCGATACAAAATTCGCCCGTTTTTTATCATCACAATGCTGGGCAGATACGAAAGCTGGTAATCGACAAGGAGCGATGGGTTTGGCACAGCGAAAGCGAAACTGAACGCATATTCGGCGGGCGACGCACGGACAGACTTCAAACCGTCGTCGGCATCAATGGCGAAAAATTCCGCGCCACGCGCCCGATACTTCGCGTGCAGCAGTTGAATGTCCGACAGCGCTGCCTTGCTCATCATGGAGTTGGGTGACCATACATACAAGACGACGATTTTTTCCGGCAGCGAGGCAAGCGAAACGGTTTTTCCATCGAGTGTAACCAGCGAAAACTCCGACGCGCGCCCGTTGCCTTCGCGCCGTATCGCCGCGAGCTTTTGGTCAAGCGATTCGCCCTTTTTGGCTTTTGCCTTCTTGGAATTAAAGAACGTGTCGTTACACCAATTGTAACGCTCCGACGAGAAGTTGAGCGCCAGCGATTTGAGCGCATAGTAAAGTGAACTGTCGGAATTGGACGATTCAAACGCGCGTGCAAACTCGTAAAATATCTCGGCTTGTCGTGAAATGCAGGTTTTGCGCGCCTCACGCAGATTCGCCAGCGCATTGACGTTATCGCCAATGGTGCGGTAAGCGCGACCAATGCAGAAATACGCCCGTCCGGTCAAGTCCTGCTGAAAGAACTTACGCGAGGCTTCTGACGGAATGAACTCCGATTCGGGTCGCGTCTGCAACGGCTTTTGTTTATCGGCGTCTACGGCTTGAATGGCCTTTCCAGCAAGGTCAATGGCAAGCCCAGCGTAATCTCGCGAGGCGGCAAAGCGTTCCGAAAACTCGAGCAGCGTTACGGGGTCATAGACATCGCGGTCGTAATCTAATCGTAGCACATCTTGAACGTAGGGCATTGCTTTTGCCAAATCGATGTTGGCATAGTAATCAAACAGATAGCGTATGGCGTAGGTGTTCACGCGCGAGGCGCGCAAGGCGGCAAGCCGTCGGTTCAAAAGGTTTTCGCAAAAAATCGCGCCGCGCTCTCGGTAAAGTTTTTGGTTCGACAGATAAAAGAGCAGATGCGACAGGTGCATTTTCGGTGTGAGCGGGTGCGCGGGATATTTATCGAGCATCGCCGAAAGGGCAAGTTCGCGTTTATCGGCGTCCGCCTCGATTAAAAAACGATTGTAGAGATTGAGCGGGTGCAAATAGGTATCGGGAATGTCGCGTGTTACCTCGTAGCCTTTACGGCGGTCGCCAATGCCGTAAATGTAGGTCAGCGCAATGGCTTCAAGCAAACTTGATTCATCGCGCCGGCGGCGCCGCAGTTCCGACATCTCTTGTTCAATCGTGGCAAGTGCAGCGTCGGTGCGTCCCATCTGTTCATACCAAAGCGACCAATAGACCAGCCAAGCGTCGTAGTTATCGGGATACGCGGTGGTTTCGGCGCGAAGCATTGCCAGAACGGAATCCGTTGGCTGTCGGCTTCGGCGCATGGCGTTGGCGACTCGATACTGTGCTGCCCGTGTTGGCCGACCGGTGCGAAGCAGCACGGGAAAACTTTCCGTCGCCAGCGAATCATGGCTCGTCGCTGTTTTGACATAGTAAGAAAATAGCTGAGCTGTCGATGGAATTGGCACACGGGCGAAGTAGTAGAGGTTGCGATAGTTTTCAAGTGTAACGCGCCGAACTTGGGGAGTGCCGGATTCAAAAAATTCGGGCTGCCAGAAGTTGAACGTATAAACGGCTTCGGGCGGCGCCGTGAGCGAGTCAATTCCAGCAGGTGGCACATATACCAAATTAAACGTATCGCCGACAATCGCCGAGCGCGATTTGAACGTCTCGGCATCAATGACTTCAACATAGTCGGGGTCAATCGTTACGCAGCCGAAAAAAAAGACTGTGCTGAACCCAAGAAAACCAATAATGAAAAGCGAAGAAAACTTTGGAGACCGTGAAAGCCGCATGGCGTTATTGCGTTGATGAGATTTTAGATTTTTGCGGTGCGTTTTGAAAGGCTCTTTGCTGAATAGGCAAAACGGAATCCGTGTTGCGCACACAAGCGTTCCAGCAATTGATAGAACTGTTGCTGCTCCAATGGCTTAACGACCGCGCGTTCATGTGCTTCGGTGAGCGTCATTGGATAGCCGCCGCCCTTTTCAGCATCGTCGTAAAAAGCAGCGTGAATTAAATTAACCAGTCCGCTGTCGAAGCACCAGCGTGGAAACTCAATACGAGCAATTTCGCTGCCTGTATGAAGATAAAAAAAATACACACGGTCTGATTCAGCATAATCGCCCAAAGCGTCGGAGCGACTGGCGAAGACCGCCGACCGCTCTCCACGCCGCAGATACGACTGAAAAAAGACGCGGTCATCGAGCGCATCAATCGAGAGCTGCGCCGACGCCAATTCTTCGGCAAGCACAATTGCAAGCGTTCCCATTGCGTCGCGCCCACCCGGAAAACTTACATAGCTTGCAATCGGAATGGAGGCGTGCCGAAACCCCGCCAATGTTTGAACATAGCGCCCAATGAATGTTTTTCGAGCGGCGATGTTTTTCAACTTCTTCAAATGCCAACAGATTAGCGTGCCATCGGCGAGCGCAAGCGCCGGGCGCAAAGCAACACGGTGATGTCGAGCAATCTCCAAAAGTATTCGGAGTTCTTCGTCCTGACGCAGCGCAGTGATCGTCTCAAAGGTTATCTCGCTATGCTCATCCCCGTCGGCGGCGAATCCCAACTCGGAAAGCGACTCGGCGTCATATAAGTCGGCGTAGCTCTCCATACATGGTTTCTCGGCGACCCCGATGTGAAAACAAATTCTGCTGATGTTGAGCAGAAAAAAGTCGGCGTTCAAATTTCGGTCGGGGAAAATCTGTGAGCCGTCGGACGCAAAAAGCGAGAGTGTTTGTGGGCGCGGCGGCAGCGAAAAAATCCGCGATGGTTCCTCAATGGGTTCGGCAGCGACTTCATGGACGGCTGCGTCGGCAAGTACAGTCCATCGGGCGCGCAAGTCCTTTTGCCCGCCCAGCAGCACGGCAAGCCTTGCACAGGCGGCAGCGACAAGTGACTGCTCTGATGAGATTTTTTGCGCGAAAGCGTTGAGTTTCCCGTGAAGCGTCGTCAGTTGAAGCGACATGATGATAATTCGTGCATTTGCCAAAGATAAAAAAACCACCTGCTTGAACCGCGCCCAGAA
>JPGV01000027.1:19781-81024 GCA_000724175.1 [Candidatus Thermochlorobacteriaceae] bacterium GBChlB
CGACTTCGGTCGCCTTTTTTATTTGTGTCTCGGCTGGTCGAAATAAAAAAGTCCGGGTCGTCGCCGGACTTTTTTCGCCTGATGTCAAGGTCGTTTAGAACCAAGGGCCATGCTTGTGCGTGAGCGAGTAGTTGTAATAAACCAAGAACGACTCAAAGAGGAAGAACGCAAGCGTCAGGACGCCGAAGATGGTCCATTTCACATCTTTTTCTTCGTTGCTGGCTTTCTTATCGAGGAATGGCACTGCTGCCCACACAACAACCGCAATGCCCAGCAGCACGGCAGCCATCCAGCCTGGCACTTGCTTTAAGAATTGGAACTGCGCCCAGAAATACCATTCGGGCTTGATTTCCGGACTTGGAATTGAATTAACTGGGTCAAGTTTGACACCAATTTCCCAAGGATACATCACGGCAAGGAAGATGAGCAACGCAAAGCCGAGCATCCAGCCGATGAAATCTTTCATCAAAAAGTTCGGGAAGAACGGCTCTTCGCCTTTGACCAAACCTTTTTCGCGGAAACCAATCGGAACGGACGTGCCGAGTGTCTGCATCAGAATCAAGTGCGCCGACATCACCAAGAGCGTAATGCCCGGCAGGAGAACCACATGGAAACCGAACATTCTCGTCAGGGTTTCGCCAGTTACTTGCGGAATCGGCTTGCCATCGAGCATGATGATGTCTGCGCCGAGAATCTTGCCTGTGATTTCGATAATCGGTGGCCCGATAAGGTCGCCGATGAGCGGCATACCGCCGATGGAACCCGGAATCGAGATGCCGATTTGCGTAGCGAAGAACGCAAGTTCGTTCCAAGGGAGCAAGTATCCGGTGAAGCCAAGACCGAGAGTCAGGAGACACAAGACAAAGCCCGTAAGCCACATCAACTCGCGCGGCTTGCGATAGGCTTTCATGAAGTATGCGCTGAACATGTGGATAAACATCATCAGCGTCATCAGGTTTGCTGACCAGCTATGCACTTGGCGGATGAGCCAGCCAAACGCGACGTCTTTTTGGATGTAGACGAATGAATCGAAGGCTTCTTTCTCGGTCGGTTTGTAGTAAAGTAAAAGCAGCAAACCGGTAACGATTTGAATGATGAAGAAAAACATCGTCAAGCCGCCGAAGTAATACCAAATCGAGGCACGGTGCATCGGCACAGTTTTCTTGCTGGCGTAATCGACGACGTATTTGAGTGAGCCGATGCGTGTATCGACCCACTCTTGCAAAGCGCCGTTTTTAGCGCCTGCGGTGAGCTTTGCAATGAGTTCTGCCATAAGTTACTCCTGAGATAATTGTTATGTGAAAAAGTTTATGCTTTTGAAATGACCAAGTTGTCGTCTTGGACTTTGATGTTGAACTTGCCAAGGCCAGAAGGCTGCGGGCCGCTAATTTTTTCGCCGTCGGTGGAATATTTCGCGTTATGACAAGCGCACCAAACAAGCTGCTCATCTTTCTTCCATTGCACGATGCACTGCAAGTGCGTGCAGACAGCAGAGATAGCTTTGTATTCGCCGCCAACATTGGTAACGAGCAATTTCTGCCCGTTGAAAACGACGATTTTACCGCTGTTTGGCGGCACGTCGGACGTTTTGCCGACGACGAGGCTCGATTCCTCTTTCTTTTGCTTTGGCGGCGGCAAAATAAACCGCACAACAGGATAAAGAGTCGCGAGCGTCAGCAGGCCGCCGAAGAAGCTAACAACAATAGTTAGAAAGTCGCGGCGGTTGTCAGCGATTTCAGTTTGATTGGCGATTGCCGATTGAGTCGCTTCAATAGCGTTGCGGCGTTCTTGGTCGGCTTCGGTGAGAACTTCAAGGCGTTTGGAACGGTCATACTCGCCCCTGACAATTTGCGCCATAGTCGTTATAGTCTACTTGTTGAAAAAAGGTATTGCTGAAACTTCAATTTTTGACAGTTTTTGAAAAACGGGTGAATGTCTCTGTGCTTTCTTCAAAGCTACTTATGAACCGATGCTTGTCTAACAGCAAGTTCGTTTCGTTTCGTTCCGAGTTCCCACAATCGATTGAAAAAATTGTAGAGCGTGTACATCACCGACCATTCGTCTTCGCGCCAGATTTTGCTTTTAATCAGGTTCAATACCAAACTTGAATTGATGCGTTCAGGGTGGAGAAATTCCGAGATGCCGCTCATCTGGAAGCACGCTCCGTCAAGCAAAAGGTCAAATTCGGAGTTGAAGCGCAGATAGAACGGGCCGGTGTCTAAAATTTTAACCTGTTCGGCGGCAAAGTGAACGCGGGCATTGGAGAGGCAGAGCCTTGTAGCGTAGCGCGGCGTGAAGAGAAGTCCTGCTTGCGCACGCTCGACCGTGTTCAAGCGGTGTTCCGCAGCCAAAACGCGGTCTTGTCTCGTGAGCAATAAAAACGAGAACGGCTCTTTGGCTTGGTCTTTGTAGGAAATGGTGTAGTAGACTAAATCGAGGTCGCGCGAGTGCGCCCGTCCCCAATACCAACTGTGAATATCGGCGCTCATTGGCACGCGCCCGAAGTTGTGGTCGTGGTAGCCTCTGCCGTTGAAGGAAACGCGCTCGGTTTTGCTGCCATCAAAAATTTCAAAGTCGCCAGCAACGCTGTTGGAAGGCGATGCCAGCACCCACGAGTGTGCGCCTGCGCCGGACGACAGGCTGGCTAAATCGACCGACGAGTCAATCGGGCGCACGCTGAAATGGAGTTCCGCTTTGACTGTTTTGCGGCGCAGCGGCATGTCAAAATCCAATCGAAGGGTAAATCGGTTGTGCGCGTGGTCGTAGAAAAATTCGTTTTTCTCGAATCGGGCAAATGGCGCTTTGGTCGAGGCGGCGAAGAGCGGTGCGTCGCCTTCTTTGATAAAATTGATGACCTCTTTGCCGTTTTCATAAAAGTTGAAACTGAACGCAGCGTGTTCGAGTGGAAATGGCTGCTCGCTGCCGTGCTTCTGCCAGTCGTTGTAGCGTTTGAGGTAGTAAGGCGAGAATGGAAATCCCGAATACCAAATGGCGACGAAGGAATACGTTTCGCTCTCGTCTTGCGCATCGAAATACCACCATTCGTAAGAGCCTGCGTCGCGGAGATTGTGCCAAACGTCTTCTTTAAGCGAAGCGGAAATCTGCATGGTTTTTTTACGGAGACTCGTTTTGCGTTGAGCGTTTGCTATCGGCGGGTTGAAACATCTGCGCCGCAATGTTGGTTGTTATGCCGAACTGCACTGGTAAAATTCGTCGCAGTGTAAAAGCGTTTTTCGTGCAAGAAAGTTCCGTTTCAAGTCAGGTTTGAAAAGCAAGGCAGGTTGTTATACCTTTGAAGCATTTTTTCACGCAAGGCTTTAGCGAATGTCGACACGCACATTCATTTTGAAATCCGATGATGCGCCCTCGAGCGAGGCGTCCGTTGCTGTTTCCCTCGAGAAATATCGCCGCGACTTAAACGACGCGCAATTCGACGCTGTTACGACAACAGAAGGGGCGATTTTGGTCGTTGCGGGCGCTGGCACAGGCAAAACAAAGACGCTCACCTACCGCGCCGCTTACCTTGTCGAGTCGGGCGTTGCGCCCACGTCGATTTTGCTGCTCACCTTTACCCGCCGCGCCGCGCAAGAAATGCTGAACCGTGCCGCGATGCTCGGCGACGGACGCTGCGCGAGCATTTTGGGAGGCACGTTTCACAGCTACGCGCATCGCTTGCTTCGGCAATACGGCACGAGCATTGGGCTTGCCGATAACTTCATCGTGCTTGACCAAGCCGACAGCGAAGACGCCATCGAAATCGTTAGAACCGCACTTGGCTTTCACAAAAAAGAAAAACGCTTTCCGAAAAAAGGCACACTCCAACACATCATTAGCGCGGCGGCAAACAAACAACTGCCCATTGAGACGATTCTCGACCATTCCTATCCGCACTTTCAATCGCTCGTTGCGGACATCGAGAAACTCGCTGTGGCTTACCAAGAGTATAAACGCGCTAATTCGCTGCTCGATTTCGACGATTTGCTCACGCGCCTGAAAGAACTGCTGCTCGAGCAGCCGAGCGCAAGGCACAAAATTTCCTCGACACTGCGCTATATCATGGTCGATGAGTATCAAGACACCAATGTTGTTCAAGCGGAACTTGTGCGACTGCTGTCCGAAGTGCATGGAAATGTGATGGCAGTTGGCGACGATGCGCAAAGCATCTACTCGTTTCGCGGCGCGAACTATCGAAACATTCTCGACTTTCCAAAGCAGTATGAGAACTGCAAACTCATCAAGCTCGAAGAAAACTATCGCAGCACCGAGCGCATTTTGAACATGACGAATGCGGTCATCAATCAAGCCAAAGAAAAATTTGCGAAAACGCTTTTCACAACGCAGAAATTGGGCGGCGAGTATCCCGCCGTTGTCTCCGCGCCCGACGAGCGATTTCAGTCGCGATTTATCTCGCAACGCATTTTGGAGCTGCGCGAAGAAGGCGTGCCGCTGCATCAGGTCGCTGTCTTGATGCGTAACAGCCGAGACTCGTTTGACCTCGAGCTCGAGCTCAGAAAGCGAAATCTTCCGTTTGTTAAATACGGCGGACAGAAAATTGTTGAAGCCGCCCACATCAAGGATTTCGTCGCGTATCTCAAGCTCTTGCATAATCCGAAAGACGCTCTGTCTTGGAACAGGGTGCTCAAACTCTTGTCGGGCATCGGACCGAAAACAGCGCAAGAGGTGATTGAGTGGATTCGCACCGCCGAACAGCCCTACCGACTTGAAACGGCGACCGTCTCGCCCAAGTATTTGGAATCGCTGCGAAAACTGGGCGACTTGCTCGCCTTGCTCTCGCACAATGTCCAAACGCAACCGCTCATCTCGATTGCCGAGGCGATTTACGAGTATTACAAACCGATTTTGCGCGAACAGTATTTCGAAGATTATCCAAAGCGCGAAAAAGACATTGAGAATTTTTTAGCGATTATGCTCAACTACACTACGCTTCAAAGCCTGCTGGCGGATTTGGCGTTGGAGCCGCTCGACTTTTCGGCGATTGAAACGAAGGCAACGCTGAAAGATGAATCGCCGCTGACGCTCTCGACGATTCACTCGGCAAAGGGCTTGGAATGGCACACCGTTTTTCTCATCAACGCGCTCGATGGCGTCTTGCCGTCGCGCTATTCGGCGGCGGATTCGGCACAGTTGGACGAGGAACTGCGGCTGTTGTATGTGGCGCTCACGCGAGCGAAAAATTTGCTTTATATCTCGTATCCGATTATCTGCAGTGGCTATGGCGCGGACGATTACTTTGGAAACCCGTCGCGCTTTATTTCCAACGTGCCAGAGGAGGTGTATGAAAAACTCTTACTGGTTCAAGAGAGGGCCGCGCAAAAACAGCTGGCTGCGCCGAAAAAAGAACTCCCGCCCGCCAAAGACGACTTGGCGTTTTAGTTAGTTCTGCGGAAAATTGCCGTGTTGCTGCGCGTGTATCTCTTTGTCGTAGTCAATCATTTTCTGCACGGCGTCATACTCGACGACAAACGCAATTACAGTGGATTTGACTAACTCGAAAGTTGGCTCGACGTCTTTGAAGTTTTTGCAACTGAAGCGTTGGTGTTCGCAGTAGGTCTCTAAGAAGTAGCCGATGTAGGTTTCCTCCGAGCCGTCTTCTCTGTCGCGCAAGGCTTCGCGCATCTCGAGGGCATAGCTTAGGAGATATTGATTATCGCGGTTGAAGATGGCAAAGGCATAAAGAACCGGCGGCTCTTGAAGATACTTCTCGCGCAGCGTCTCGGGTTCAATCGGACAGGAATAGACGTCGATGAAGTATTTGTCGGTCTCGATTTCCTCCACCTTGACAAGCCGCGCCCAGCGTGGGCTTTGTGAATCAGGCATCGTTTCAAATGTTAAGTGGAAAAAGAACGCAAATATAACAGCCAAACCGCGAGAAGAAAAGGCTTGGCGAATGATGGGTGTAATGCTATTTTTGCCAACTTTTTCGCAGCATAAATAGCAGTTGCCGAAGTGGCGGAATTGGTAGACGCCCAGGACTTAAAATCCTGTGTTCAGCAATGAACGTGCGGGTTCGATTCCCGCCTTCGGCACAGCAAGTCATTCTTACCTGTGAAGGTGTCCGCCGAAACCAGCGGCACAGTAGGGCAAAGAAGGTGCTTGAAAATTCAGGTGAGAAGGGCTAAATTCCCCGCCTTGACGAACCACTGTCGATGACAGCAATTTATCGGAAGATTTCAACCGACCGACGCGAGTGAAAGCGCTGACCAAACCAAATCCGCCATTGAAACCTGCTCTGGCTCATCGTGAACCGCTTCGCGCCGCACACACGCCGAAAGACGCGCGCGACCGAGCAGTGCAAGAGTCGCTCAAAGCCACTGGCGCCATTCCTGTTCATATTGCCATCATCATGGACGGCAACGGACGCTGGGCGGAACGGCGTGGAAAGTTGCGCGTCTATGGACATAACGCCGGCATTGAGTCGGTGCGCGATACCGTCGAAGCCTCCGCTGAATTGGGCGTTGAATACCTCACGCTCTATGCGTTCTCAACCGAAAATTGGAAACGCCCGAAGCACGAAGTCTCCGCGCTAATGCAGCTCTTGATTCAAGCTATTCGCAAAGAGACCAAAACGCTGCACGACAACGATGTGCGGCTCAATGCCATTGGCGACACATCCGCCCTACCGCCAAGCGTGCGCGACGAACTCGCCGAGGCAATAGAGTTAACCAAAAATAACCGACGCATGACGCTCTCGCTGGCGCTGAGTTATAGCGGGCGCTGGGAGATTATGCAAGCCACGCGCCATATTGCTGAAGCCGTCAAACGTGGCGAACTCGACCCGTCCGAAATCACGGACGACGTGTTCGAAAAACACTTGGTAACCTACGGCATGCCGCATCCTGAACTGCTCATTCGCACAAGCGGCGAATTTCGCATCAGCAATTTTCTGCTCTGGCAACTGGCATACACCGAAATTCACATTACTGACTGTTATTGGCCTGATTTTCGGCGCGATAAACTCTATGCAGCAATTCTTGATTTTCAGCGCCGTGAGCGCCGCTTCGGTATGACGAGCGAGCAACTTGCCGCGCTGCCGGACTCAACGATGCAAGAGCCAAAACCGTAATACGATGACTGCCCATAGACCATCGAACGCACTGCTGGCGCGACTTGTCTGTATTTCTGCGCTGCTTATCAACGCCCCGCTGTTGGCGCAAACCGATTCGCTGAAGTTCAAAGAGCCCGACTTCGAACAGCGCGAACCGCGCTCCTATAAAGTCGTCGACATTAAGGTCGCTGGACTCTCGACAATTGAGGAAAAAGACGTCTTGGCGCGATTCCCAATTCAAGTCGGCAGAGAGATTACGATTCCCGGACAAGAAATTCCCGATGCCATCAAGCGGCTTTGGCGGCAAAAACTCTTCAGCGACATCAAGGTCGAGATTGAAGAAAAAACGCTTGAAGGTGGCGTCTCACTGCTCGTCAGCGTCAGAGAATACCCTGTGCTGGCAGGCATCGAGATTGAAGGCAATCGGCAATACAGCAGTGAAGACTTGCTGAAAAAAATTCAACTGGTGCGCGGCGCCACCATCACCGAACAAGCCGCCGCCGCCGCCTATCAACGGCTTAAAAAATACTACGAAGAAGAAGGCTACCTGCTCACCAGCATTCGATACGAGCTCAAAGAGACAACAGGTGGAAAGGCGATTCTCTATTTCTACATCACCGAGAGCACGTATGTAACCATCGAAGAAATTCGTTGGCATGGCAACAAAGCCTACGACAACTGGGGGCTGAACTGGTATCTGGAAGAAACTAAAGAAAACAACTGGCTGCGAAATATCTTCGGACGCCCACGCTTAGACCGCAAAAAATTTGAAGAAGATAAAACGAAGCTCATCAATAATGTCTATCGCGCCAACGGCTACCGCGACGCGCGCATTCTCTCGGACAGCGTGAGCTATTCGCCCGATAAAACCAAACTCTACCTCGACATCTACGTCTCCGAAGGCCCGAAGTATATTATTCGCAACGTGAAGTTCGAAGGCAATACGCTCTATCCAACCGAAGCATTAGAACAAGTTTTCGGCATCAAAAAAGGCGATGTCTATAATCAAAAGAAAATTCAGGAACGCCTGTCGTTTTCGCAAGAGGGGGGCGACATCAGTTCGCTTTATTTGGACAGAGGCTATCTCGGCTTCCGCACCGATTTGGAAGAAACTGTGGTTGCAGGCGACTCGGTGGATTTGAAAATTTTTATGAACGAAGGCAATCAATTTCGCATTCGGCAAGTCGCCATCAAGGGCAACACGAAAACAAAAGACCATGTGATTCGGCGCGAACTCTACACGGTGCCGGGCGACCTATTCAGCCGTGAGAACATTATCCGCAGTATCAGGCAGCTGGCGCAGTTGAACTATTTCGATGCGGAAAAAATCAATCCCGATGTGCAACCGCGTCCGCAAACCGACGAAGTGGATTTAACCTACGAACTCGCCGAAAAACAAACCGACACGTTTAATGCGTCGGCAGGTTACAGCGCGGCAATTGGCTTGACAGGTGCGTTGGGCTTTACGTTCAACAATTTTTCGCTGCGCGACATCACGCGCGGCGACGCCTACACCCCGCTTCCGCATGGCGATGGACAACGGCTCGATTTGCAATGGCAATTCGGAAACTTCAATTTCCAAACGCTCTCATTAAGCTTCACCGAACCGTGGGCGTTTGGTTCGCCAACGACGCTCGGGTTCAGCATTTTCGACACGCGCCAAAACTTCGGCATCGCCAGCCAACAAACTGGCGCAACGCTCTCGCTTGGTCGACGGCTGTCGTTTCCCGACGATTACTTCCGAATCGATTACACCTTTCGCTATCAGCGCGTGCAGGGCGGATTCATCAGTCTCAACGCAACAATACCCGGACAGCCCGACGTCGCCGATGAGTTCTCAATCACGCAAATTATCTCACGCAACAGTTTAGACAATCCAATCTTTGCGCGGCGCGGCAGTGATGTCTCGCTCACGGCGCAATTGTCTGGCGGTCCGTTCCTGCCCGGTTCGATTGACTTTTACCGATTCGTGTTCAGAAACTCGTGGTATACGCCCGTCGTTGGAAACTTGGTCTTGCTGCTCAGCTCCGAGTTCGGCTTCTTGGGCAAGTTCAATGAAAACGATTTTATTCCGTTCCAAAATTTGTTCTTCATGGGCGGAAGCGGCATCTCGTTCATTCCGACGATCCCCTTGCGCGGCTACGACGACCAAGCTATCGGACCGTTCTCGACGGAACTGCAACGTGCGACGGGAAATTTCTATACGAAATTCGTCTCCGAGATTCGCTATCCGATTTCGCTCAACCCGCAGGCGACCGTGTTTGCATTGGCGTTCATTGAGGGCGGCAACATTTGGGCGCGCGCTGGCGACGTGAATTTCGCCGACCTCAAACGCTCGGCAGGCGTTGGCGTGCGGCTCTTCTTGCCGATTATCGGTCTCGTCGGTCTGGATTACGGCTTTGGCTTCGACCGCACGCTCTTGCGTCCCGACCTGCCGAATCAAGGCTGGAAATTTATCTTCACGTTTGGTCAGTTCGCGCGCTAAGGCGTTGTGAGTTGATTACGACGGACGGTTTTTCGAGTCCACACGAAATCCCATTGGCTCTTGAATCGGCTCGCCGACAATTTTTATCGTCCCGAAAGAGGTTTCGTATTTCTCAATGTTGTCTTGCAAGGCGATGAGCAGCGATTTGGCATGTTGTGGCGTCATAATAATCCGCGCGCTTATCCGTGCCTTCTGAACGCCGGGCAAAATTTTCGTAAAGTCAATCACAAACTCCGCCGGCGAGTGGTTGATAAGCACAAAGTTCGAGTAAATGCCCTCCGCCGTTTTGTCATCCAACTCGATGTTGATTTGAACTTGCTGTTCGTTCATATTTGTCTGATGGTTCGTGATTACTTCGCCACCGCAACTTGTTCAATTGCGGCGTCGAGCGCCGTTTTCAAGTCGGTTATCAAATCGTCTTTTTCTTCAATGCCGATGGAAAGCCGCACGACGCCTTCGGTGAGCCCAAGTTGCAGCCGTCGCTCTTTTGGCACGGCAGCGTGCGTCATTTCCCAAGGGTAGCAGACTAAGCTCTCCACGCAGCCCAAGCTCTCTGCAAACGTAAAAATGTTGAGCTGCCGAATGAAGCCCTCCACTCGTTCACGCGAGCCTAAATCGACGGTTACAATGCCGCCGAAGCCTTTGGGCATTTGGCGTTGGGCAAGCGCATGCTGTGGGTGCGACGCAAGTCCGGGATAATAGACTTTCTCGACCGCGTGATGTGATTGCAGAAAGTCGGCGACGGCTTGCGCATTCTCGCAGTGCCGCTCCATTCGAATCGACAGCGTTTTAATCGAGCGCATCAGCAGCCAGCAGTCAAACGGGCTTGGGACAGCACCGACGGCTTTCTGATGAAACTTGAATTTTTCGTAGAGGTCTTTTCGAGTGGTCATCAATGCGCCGCCCACAATGTCGGAGTGTCCGCCCAAGTATTTTGTGGTGCTGTGCAAAGAGACATCAATGCCCAACTCGATCGGCTGCTGCAAATACGGGCTTGCAAATGTGTTATCAACGACGGTCAAGATGTTCTTCGCGCGCGCAAGTGCAGAGACGGCACGAAGGTCGCAAAGCCGAAGCATCGGGTTCGTTGGCGACTCTAAATAAATGAGTTTGGTTTTCGGAGTGATGGCGTTTTCCAACGCGCCAAGGTCGGCAGGATTGACAAACGTGAACACAATTCCGTATTTTGAGAGGACTTGGGTGAAGTAGCGCACCGTTCCGCCGTAGAGGTCGTCGCCAGCAACGATATGGTCGCCGGGCTCGAGGAGGCTCATCACGCCCGCAAGTGCGGCAAGTCCCGATGAAAACGCATTGGCATACGCAGCGTTCTCCAGGGCGGCGAGAACGGTCTCCAATTGTTGGCGCGTCGGATTTTGCGCCCGCGAGTATTCAAAGCCGCCGCGCGGCTGATTGATGTCGTCCTGTTTGTAAGTCGTAGCAAGCGAGAGCATTGGCACAACGGCACCCGTTGCCTCGTCGGCCTCTTGCCCGTGATGAATCGACTTGGTTGTAAATCCGAACTGTTTTGACTCCGTCATGGCTGTAAGTGTTGCGGTGTTTTCAAAAAGCGGCTTTGTTCGGCAAGTTATCGTAAATTCAACAAGGTAAAAAATCCAACAATACGCCATCGATGAGCAGTCGTAACAAACATCTTGAGAACGCAAAAGAAGTCTTTCAAGCAGAGTTTGAGATTTCCGCGCACGCCGACGCAGTCGCCGCAAACGATGCGCTCTCCAAAGCCGAATTGCTGAACGAGTACAAAATACTAGCGAAGGAATACAAAATTCTGCTCCGACAAGCGGTCAAGATTACAAGCATCGGCGACTCGACACAGGAAAAACTTGTAACGAATCAAGAGAAACTCAAAGAGTTGAATCTCAAAGTGCGTTCTGCCTACAAAGAACTCAGCGAGAAAGCGATGCAGCTTGCCGACGCCTACAAGATGCTCAAAGAGGCACAGCAAAAATCGGACGTCTTGCTGCTCAATATCTTGCCCGAAGCCATCGCCAATCGGCTCAAAAAAGGCGAGACGCTCATCGCTGATAATTTTAAGGAAGTAACGGTTCTCTTTGCGGACATCGTCGGCTTTACGGCAATGTCGTCGAAAATTCCGCCCGAAGAGTTGATTGCGTTGCTGCAAGAAGTCTTTACGCTCTTCGATGATTTATGCGACGAGCTGGCGCTTGAAAAAATTAAAACCATCGGCGATTCGTATATGGTCGTCGGCGGCTTGCCCGAAGCGCGTCCCGACCATGCCGAAGCCGTCGCTGAAATGGCGTTGGGTATGATAGAGGGATTAAAAACCCTCAAAGCCGCACAGCAGCACTCGTTAGCGATTCGCATCGGCATTCACAGTGGCGAGGTCATTGCAGGCGTGATTGGCAAAAAGAAATTTGTGTATGATTTGTGGGGCGATACGGTCAACACTGCCGCGCGTATGGAGTCGCAAGGCATGACAGGACAAATTCATGTCTCCAGCGCGACATTTGAGCTGCTCAAAGAAAAATATGTGTTCGGCACGCGCGGCGCCGTAACGATAAAAGGCAAAGGCGATATGCAAACCTATTTCCTCACGGGCAGAAAAGTGGAACAACGCATTATGATTGTGTAACGAAGCCCGAAGAATAGCATGTCGAGATGCTGTTTTGGTTAAACGCTTTATCTGTCAGCGCAAGATGCCCGCAAAGGCGTTGCGCGCGCCGTCGGCAAGGAAGTTGAAATCGAATAGCACGCCGAAATGAAAACGCCATTCGCGTCCGTAGGTAACAAAGTTGCGTCCATCGGGCGTAAAGAATTGGCTGCGCAGCGGCTGCGAAAATTCATCGAGCCCATAAGTGGCGCTGAAAAAGACGCGCGTCGGGAAGAGATAAAACGACGGTGCTTCGAGCCGCAGCTCAACGCCGATGTCGCGCCGCCACTCGGAAAACGCCGGAACGCGCCACTGATTCCATGCTGCACCCACATCGAAAAACGTCGAGAGGTAAAGTTTATCGAAATAAAATTGCATGAACTGCACATTGATATTCTCGACGATAGGGAATCGATACTCGAGGTGCAGGAACGTGGCTTGGTCTCCGCCGATGGCAAAGTATTCATAGCCGCGCATGCCGAGCAAGCCTGAAATAAAATTGTTGAAAAAGAGGTCGGTTTCTTTCGGCGTAAAGTTGAATGCGGAGTAAGAGCGCACCGTGAGCGTGTGTCGAAAGCGCGAACTCCATGTCGGGAGCGGCAGATGAAAATTCAAGTCCGTGATGAGCCGCGCAAACGAGAAATTTTCATACACGGGTCGAAAGGTGCTGCTGCCTTGGTCAAATTTCAAATCGCGTTGCAAGCTGCTGTTCTCGTAGTCGAGGCGAATGCGCGAGAAAAAGCCGACGGGGTTGATGGCAGTGTGAATCGTGCGAGCGCGCAAGTCCATGTTCCAAACGAAAGAAACTGTTCGCCCGATGAAATATGTGTCGGAGCTGGCTGGCACAAGTTGGTTGATTGGCTCCCAAAAAAACGAGCCGATTTTTGAAGCATAAGGGCTGAGCGAAAATGTGAGCCTGAACATACTCGCCTGAAAGAGCCAGAACTCAATCGGCATACGAAAGCGGAACGACAAATCGAACTGCGTGAGCGTGTAAAACACATTTGCCGACGCGCTATCAAGACCCACATTGATGCGTGCGCCGTCCGTAACATTGCGCGTTTGGTGAAATACATCGAGCGTAAATTTCGGCAACATGGAGGCGGGCAGAAAATTTTGGTCAGTGTATTCAAACGAGAGGAAAGCGTCGCGCTCTAAATCCAAGATGCTGGCTAAGCCGCCTGCACCGCCCGACTGTCCCGACCCAGGCGCAAGGGCAACCGAGCCGAAAAACCCCAGTCTGCCCAAGAGTTCGGACGAGCCAAAGGCAACGCCGAGCTTCGTCGCCCGCCATGTATCTTTGAGAAAACTGCCTTGCGATTTGGCATACGCATCAAAGCGAAGAATGGGCAGAACCTGAAAGCCTGAGAACGTTTGTGAATACTCGCGTTCCGGGAAGGTCGGATAAGTTGAATCGTCGAATGTCGCCAGCGATAAAAGCGTCGGCGAAAGCACTTTGCTCGAGTCAATCGTCGCGCCAGCATTGAGCGATGCTAATTCGGGCGATGAGAGTGTGAGCGACGAGGTTTTCGGTGAAACGGGCCGGCGCACATATGTTGCATTCGGATGTTGAAGCGGTTGCGCGTTTTTGAGCAGCGAAATTTTGTATCCGTCCGATGTGAAGTTCGCAAACGCCAAGTCGCCTGATGGACTCGATGACGGCATGAACGCGCCGCCAACGACGTTGGTGAGCTGCTCGACGAGATGGGTTTCTAAATTGGCGCGGTAAATGTTGAAAATGCCTGTGCGATTGCTTGCGAAGTAAAGATATTTTCCGTCGGGCGAATAGGACGCGTCGCGCTCATCGAGGTCGTCGCGGTCGAGCAGCGAGTCGCCATAGACGACGGGAAACATTGTCCAAACGGCGTCTTGTCCGCGATGGTAAATCATGAGTTTGCGCCGCCCGTTTAGGCCGAGCGAGAAAACGATGCTTTTTCCATCGGGCGAATACGACGGCAAGTGAACCTGTTCGCCGTTTGAAAAATTGGTCAGGCGACGAAGCGATGTTTGCGCTGAATCCAGAACGCCCTCGACCACGTTTTGTGTGCCGTCTTTTTGCTCGACGGCGACGAAGTGTTTGGCGTCGGGCGAGAGCGCGGGCGTTTCAAGTCGAAGTTGTGTCGTTAGGCGCATCTCCTGTTTTGAATCGAGGTCGAAGACGAATAGGTCGTTATACTTTTGAATTTGAAAGGTTGTGCCAACGTATTTGGAGTAATAAAGTTTCTTTCCGTCGGGCGAGACGGTGATGCGCGACGTCGCGCCAGCAAGTAAGACGCCCTGATGCGATGCGCCGAAGTGAAACCCGCAGACGCGGCATTGATTGCCGCCTTCCTGCGCTTTGCCAAGCGCAAAGAGGTCGCGCACCGTTGGTCGATAACCCGATGCTTCGGGCTTGAGCGAATCGCCTTGCAGGTCTCGTTCCAAAACAACATGTCCGCCGAAATCTGCGCCGAGATTGGAGATGTAGTAGAGCTTCTTGCCGTCGGGCGAAAATGCGGGATAGGCATTGGCGTAGCCGCGAGTTTCAATAAGTTTTCCCTCAACGCGGTTCGCCAACACATTTGAAATTCTCGATTGATAATCACGCTCGACATAGGTTCGCCACTCGCGGTAAATGTCGTCGGAGGATTTTTGATACGTGGCTTCAAGCGCGTGATGAACATTTAACTGAGCAAGCGACGCAAAATTTTTGCACAACTGCTCCAACTTTTCCTCGCCGTAGCGCTCCGCCAAAAATCTTGTCAGTGCGTAGCCCGAATTGTAGGTGAACTCGAACTCAATGCCTTTTTTGGACGCATAGTTCGAGAGTTCATCGAGCGAGAAGATTTTTTTATCGAGCGCAAGCGAGCGCAAAATCATATCGCGGTGGCTGTCCCACGTGTCGTAGCCAAGTTCGGGACGCTGATACTGCGCAACGCCTTCCGCGAGCCAAAACGGGAGATTAACGCCCGCAACAGGATACGAGACCAACACATTTGGAAATCCATACAAAATATCAGGACGGCGCACCGGCTCATAGCCAAAACCCTGTAAATACACGGCAGGAACGCCAGTGCCGAACTTCATCGCTGCCGTCAGCGTAACAATGTGCGTGAATTCATGCGTAATGACGTTGCGTAGCCAATTGTGCTGACCGCGCAAGCCGAATTCCAACGCGGGCGCCCAGATTTCAATTTTATTCTCGAAAAAATAGGCTCCGCCGTTGGAGTAGTCGTCAGTGTCTTTAATGATGATATTGACCTTGCCCGGCTCGTGGTGGTAGAGTGAGGTGAGGGGCGCGTAAATTTCTTCGGCGATTTTAGCGGCGACGCGTGCGGAGCGTTCCGCGCCCTCATGAAAATTTACTGTGAAGTGCGCCGTCTCAATCGTTTTCCATTTGAGTTCGGGGTGGCTGTATGCCTCGGGCTGCGCGTAGAGCCGTGCCGACGCAGCGCACAAAAATAGCAGCAGTAAAAAAGCAGCGCGGTTCAGCACAAGAGGCATCTCCGTTTTTTTTAAGTTGAGAACGCAAGATAGCGCGGGCGTAACGAAGAAATCAAGGTGCAACACTTGCCACACCGCCGCAATTATTTCTGCTCCTTAAACTGCACGGTTTTCCATTGCTTGAAGAGGTCTTTCGCCTTGTTGCGCTGATACTTGCCTGTCGATGTTACGGGGATGTCGTCGCTAAACACGACCGCTTTGGGCTGCTTCGGAAACGGCAATTTCTCGGCGCAGTGTTTCAGGACATCGGCTTCCGAGAGCCTAACGCCATCTTTTAGTTGAACCAATGCGCCAACCTCTTCGCCATACCAATCATTCTCGAAGCCAACGGCGATGGCGCATTTGACACCAGCAATGCCGTTCAAGACTTCATCAATTTCGAGCGGTGAGAGATTGACGCCGCCACGAATGATGAGTTCTTTCAATCGCCCAGTGATGAAAAAATACTTTCTGCCCTGCGCGTCCGTTTTGAAAAAGCCTTCGTCGCCCGAATGAAACCAGCCATGTTCAAAGGCTTTCATATTGGCGTCGTGATTTTGGTAATAGCCTTTCATCACGTTGTGTCCGCGAATCACAATTTCGCCGCGCCAGCCTTCACGCACTTTCTCGCCGCGCGTGTTGACAATGGCCATTTCATTCGGCGGAATCGGCGTGCCAATCGAGGGAAATCCAAACTCGCTCATCCACTTTTGATGCTCATCGTCGGCAAGGTCGGTCGGCAAAAAGCATGAGTAGCAAGTCGTTTCCGAAAGCCCATAGCCGTGAACGATTTTTAACCCATAGCGCTTCTCGAAGTTCATGGCAAGCTCGACCGTGAGCGGTCCGGCGCCGCAAATAAAGTGTTTGAAGTTGGCAAGATTGTATCTCGAGATGTCGATATCAGCGTGCAGCAAAAATTGCAACAGCGTCGGCACTACGCTCACGATTTTGACAGTCTCTGCCGCAAGCCGTTCAAAAAAAACGTCGGTCTGAAATTTTTGGTTCAAGACGACACGCCCGCCGCAGACCATTGGCGTGATGAGCGTTACAACAATGCCATTGACATGATGAATCGGTAAGACGCACATCATGGCGTCGCAGTTGCTTAAACCATGCCACCGCGAAATCGCGTCGGCATCGACGAGCAAATTATACTGCGTGAGAACAACGCCCTTCGGCAGCCCAGTGGTGCCAGAGGTATAGACAATCAACGCTTCGGTTTCGAGGTCGGCGTAGGTGGCGCGTTCTGCGTTGGTGTTTTTTTGTGCGACGCGCGTATCAGTGATCTGTGCTTGCCCGAACTCGTCGGAATAGGCGGAAATCGTTGAGTCGAATTCGCTCGAAGGAAGCAGGGTGATATCGAGTCCTAAATTTGAAATCGTCTCCATGAACTCGTCTCGCACGAAAGCGAGTTTCGTCTCGGAGTGTTCCAAAATGTATTTGATGCGCTCGGCGCCTTCGCCAATGTTGATAGGCACAACGGTCATGCCTGCGCACCACGCGGCGAAGTATTGCACAACTGTATCGATGTGGTTATATGACACGGTGGCCACACGGCTTTCCTCAATCAATCCCTGCGCGCGCAAATAGCTCGCCGTTTGAAATACCTTGCGACGAAACTCGTCGTAAGTGTAGCTGACAGCAACGCCGCCTTGGGCGTAGTAAGTGATAAATGGGTCGTTTTTATTTTCTTTCACACGCTGTTCCAGCAAGTCAAGAATGTTGATGTAATCGACGAAATAATTGGTCGGCATAAATGTTTGCCCGTCAATCATGACGGCGTGCGCCTGATGCATTTGATAAATGAGCTGCTTATCCATATCGAGATGTTGTTTAAGGAGAAAATATAGCGCAGTGGCTCTGATGCGGAAAATCGTGTGCGAGACCCTAACGGATTAGTTTAGGCGCGACTTGTCATTGAGTACATCGCCGAAAAACTCATTGAGCGTGTTGACGCGCCGCTCATCACGACGAAATTTCCAAACACCGTAAATCGTGAACGCCAGCGAAGACGCCGTGATGAGCAACATACATACGAGCATGACAAGTTCAATCGTCGTCATATCATCTCCTTTCCGTGTAAAATCGTCGCTCATGAAAATGCCGAATTGAGCGACAGGTTGCATTACATCTCCACAGTGAACGCAGTGGGTTCGAGCGGTTTTCCGCCAACGATGTAATCCGAGACAATTTGAGCGCAGAAGGCGTCGACGCGTTGCTTTGCTGCCAGTGCTGCGTCATCGCCCTCGCGCGATTTTTTCACTAAAAGCGAATACGGTTCAGTGTGCAAGAGGTCGCTCGCCAAATTCAAGAACGCCAATTCGGATTGATTTTTTAATGTCTCGGCAACAAGCTCCGTTTGTGTTTCCTTGTCGGGATTTGCGCCGAGCGTATGCAGGTCGCCGCAGATGAGTCGGTTCTCCATTTCTTTCAGGCAGTTCATCAGGTCGCAGGCGTAACGCTCAAAGTCGCTTTGAGGCGGCACATCGTCGTTGAGATTCAGCAACGCGGCTTTTTGCAGAATCGCCTCGCGCAGGTCGGCGGAGTCTCTGCCCGTCCGGTAATCGTCGAGAAGGTCGCGCAACGCTTGAAACTCTTTGTAGAGACCCGCTCTGGCGTAAGGCGGAATCGCATGCGAGATGATGGTGGCATAGCCGCGCCGCTTGGCGATGTTCGCCTCCGACGGGTTGTTCATCGGATAAACATAAAACTGCGGTAAGTCGCCAAGCAGCACGTCCGACCAACAGTCGTCCGTCAAGCCTAACTGCAAACCCGGCATCCATTCTGCCGTGCCGTGCATGCCGAAGTGAATCAACGCATCTGCGCCGAAGCCATTTGTAATCCATTTGTAGAACATCACGAATTGGTGATGTGGCGTGTTTTCTTTATCGAACAGGAGCCGCATCGGGTCGCCTTGAATGAACAGCTGCGGTTGTGCGCCAATGTAGATGTTCCCGAATTGCAGCCCGCCGATGATGAATGTCTCGCTGTTCGCCACCGAAATATCGCCGGGCGCGTTTCCCCAGCGCGCCTCGATACGCTCTTGCGCTTTCGGCGACACCCATTGATGATACTGGCGCATCGTTGCGGTTATCGGCTTGCCGTCAATGCTAAGTGTTGCAGCAAGGTCGCGTGTGAGTTGTTCAGGCTCAACGGCGTAGCGCAAAAAGAAATCGCCGACATTGTAGCCCTCTTGTTGCAGCGACTTCATTGTATTGACGAGGCTTTGCGGCACGTTGAGCAACGCCGCCGTTCCAAGTTTGCCTTGATTCGGCGGATAATTGTAAAGCACAATCGCTACTTTTTTATCACGATTGGCTTTATGTTTCAAGGCAACCCATCGTTTGACGAGTTTGGTCAATCGGTTCAATCTCGTCGATTCCGTTTTCAGTTTATCGCTCTCTAATGCGCCCAAGACGACGGGACAAATCGCGCCGTCCATTTCAGGCAGCGAGTAGACAATCATCGACTGAATCGGGTTCACGCCGTGTTCGCGCCAGCTGTCTTTGGTTTGAATGAAAAGCGGTTGCGAGACGATATACGGCGCGTTCATAGACGACAAAATGTCGGACGCGGCGGGATTTGCAATGCCTGTGCTGGTCGAGCCAGCAGGTCCGCCAACGAGCGGAAAGCCGAATAAATTAATCAGCGCTTCAACGCCTGCTTCTTTGAGCCAACTGCGCGTAACAATGTGCAACTCAATTCCCATGGCGAAACACGGATAGACGCGCAAACCCTCGGCTTCCATCGCTCGAATCACATCGGCGGCGTAGCCCGTCCCAGAGAGCAAGTGCTTCCGCGGCAAGAGCAAGCCGACTTTGGGTTTATCGCCTTTGTCGCGTCCGGTTTTCTTTTCCCACTTTTGAAAACTGTGCAGGTCGGGAAAAAACGATGTGGTTTGCGCAAAGTAGTCGGGGTGATAAAATCCCATTGTGGCAATTTCCTTTGGCGCGTCGTGCGTGGTGTTAATGTGAAACAGTTTATCAGCGATGTAGAGCAGCATATTGAGGATATTTTCCTCGCCGCTGTTCGACCAATAGGAACTAACGGTCATCCATGTTCTGGCGTCGCGCACTTTTTCGCCGCCGAAACTCTCGGGCAAAAATTTCATCACGCGGTTAGCAAGTTTTTGCATTTGGACATAGCCGTAGAATGCGTCCTCGTCTTTGCCGCCGCCGAGCATTTTGCCCAACGCTTTGACGGGCTTCGGCATCTCGCCTTTTTCGGAAAAGTGATACGCGCCGACTTTATTGCGCTTCATTAACGCAGGCAGCGACTCAAACGAAAACACAAACTCAGGCGAATGCTTGTTAAGCAGTTCTAAAAGCGCGGACGCCGAGTCGTCGATGACCATCAGCGCGGAAAAGACTGCGTCGCACTGCGCGATTGCCGCGTCGACGGCGGCGTAGTTATCGAGCAACTCTTGATCGTAAAACACATCGAGCGCGACAGCAGGGCAGAGCGATTCAAATTTTTTTTTGATGGAATAAAAAAACTCGGCGTTGTAGGGTTCCATGCCAAGCACGAAGACGAGGCGTTTCATAGCGATACTCCTTTTTGCTCAAATGTTTGAGATACTCTGTTCACTTCTGCAAGAAAGTTAGCAGAAATCGCGCCGCCAAGCAAATGGAACGACCAACACGCTGAGCTTAACTCGATGAACGATTGCAAGGGAACAGCCTTGTATGTCAAACAAAAGTGAGCCGCTGAGGGTCAAGTAAATCAATTTCGAAGCTCGGTGAGTGTCCAATTGCCAGCGTCGTAGTGCAGATGTGCCATTCCGCCGTAAGTGATGTCGACGGAAAACGCTTTGACGAGCGGTAGTCCAATCGTATGGCAAATGGCGGCGCGAATCGGACCGGCGTGCGTGATGACGACGAACCGCTGCTCCGGTCGCTGAATGAGCAAATCGACTTGCAAGCCGATGCGACTGTAAAGACGTTCAAAGGATTCGCCGTCGGGCGGTGTAACGCGGACAATGTCCTTCATCCATGCTTGAAGCGCAATGCTGTCGGTGATTTCTATGTCGCGCCATCGTCGCTCTTCCCATCGCCCGAAATAAATTTCGCGCCACGACGCGCTGAACTCCGACTCGATGCCCACTATCTTACCGACGGCTTTCGCCAAGACCGCACAGCGCTGAAGGTCGCTCGAAATCACGCACTCTGGCTTAAGTTCTGCCAAGAAGTTAGCCATATCGGCAACAGCGGATTGTCCTTTTGACGAGAGCGGCACGTCGGTTTGTCCGATGCACTTATTTTCGGCGGCGGTCTCAATGTCGAGATGGCGAACCAGATATAAATCCATAGTAGAGCGCAAGGTTTTTCGTAGTGTCAAGATAGGATTTTTACAGCCAATCTATGAAGGCTTTTTGACCGACAACGGAAGCACATAAAAGATTAGCAAAATACGACATAAGTTCTGTCGTTTGGTTTGCCGCGCCGAGTGCATCGCCTGTAATGCCTCCGATGCGTTTGTGAAAATACGCGCCGCACAAAAATATCACGCCTGCCGAAAATGCGTGTAAAATCAAGGCGTTCCAGCCGAAGAGCGCAACTGAAACCGCCAAAGAAAATCCCGTTCCGACGCTCAATCGCATCGGCGTAACGCTTTCGGCGAATGGCTTGGACGTCGATGATTCAGAACGCACATAAGGGTATCGATAGATCAGCCACAGGCTTGAGGCGCGACCAAGTGTGTGTGCAACGACCAGCGTTTTTATGGCAAGCCAACGGTCTATGGCAATGAGTTCCACCAAGGCGTAAAACTTCATCGTGAAAGCAAACCAGAGCGCAACCGCGCCGTAGGTCCCGATGCGGCTGTCCTTCATAATATCTAAAACGCGCTCTTTTGTTGTGCCGCCGCCGAAGCCGTCCGCGCTGTCGGCGAGTCCGTCTTCATGAAATGCACCTGTGAGCAAAACAGTGGTGAGCATCGAGAAGAGAACCGCGAGCGCGGGAGAAAAAACGTTGAGCGCAAGCCAAAGTGCGAGGCTTCCGAGAGCGCCAACAAGTGCGCCGACGATGGGGAAATACACGGTGGACGCGGCAAGGTAATGCGGTTCATAAACGACAAAACGCGAGACGGGCAAGCGCGTCAGAAACATCACTGCCGCCAGAAAAATTTGAACCTGCGCTTTCACGGCGCTGGTAATGATTTTTTTTCGGCGACGCGCTCCAAGAATCCTTTGAGCAGATTTTCCGAAAACGCATTGTCCCATTCAGGCTTGCCGTCGCGCAAACTTTCCAAACGCATTCTTTCAGGGTGCCACTGCACGAGCAACAGCAGTTTCTCGGACGTGTCAGATTCCATTGCCTCAACAATGCCATCGGGCGACGTGCCAACAACGCGCAAGCCGTTGCCGATTTTATTCACCGCTTGATGATGCCGCGTGCTGACATAGTCGCTTCGCTCTTCGCCAATGATGTCGTATAGCAGCGAATTTTTATCGAGCGTAATTGGGTGAAATCGGCTGTGGTCTTTGTCGAATTTTTTATGCGTGGCGGCACCTGCGATTTGTTTTTCAATATCAAGGTAAAGCGTGCCGCCCATCACGACGTTGATGAACTGCAAGCCGCGACAAATGCCCAATATCGGCACGTTGTCGGTTAGACTTTTTTCCGCAATGCGCCATTCCATGTCGTCGCGCTTCGGCTCGGTCTCGACTTCCAAGCGCTCAAGTTCAGACGGCGGCAAGTGAACGCCAAAACGATGTGGCTCGACGTCCCAGCCACCTGTAAACACCACTGCATCAAGGGTATCCAGCAGGTTGAGATTGTCATCAAAGAGCGACTGTGGTTGCGACCCGTCCTTTTCCTGATACGGCAGCTCGATAATTTCCACCGCATAGCCGAAGCGGTCAGCAGATGTGAGCCAGTCAATATACTGCGGCATGGCGCTGCAAACGGTCAACCCAATTCTAAGTTTGGTCATATGAAAATAAAAAAAAGCGTTTGGAATTATTTACTGCCCGATGTAACAATGTCTTGAATGCCGACGCGAATCATCATCACGGCAATGGCGGCGAGAAGCAGCGATGCGATTTTAGCAATTGCCTTTGCGCCATTGGGACCGATGAACCGCTCCAACGCGCCCGAAAAATAAAATATCAAAAAAGCGACAGCGAGGTTGAGCAAAATCGAGAGCGTGGTTAAAATCCAGCCGTAGGTTTCGCCTAAAATCAAAATGGTCGTTAGCGACCCGGGTCCGATGATGAGCGGAATGCCCAACGGGACAATGCCGATGCTCGACGGGTCAGCGGGCTGTTTGGACTCATCGACGCCCGATTGCGTCAGGTCTTTGACCGCAAGCAAGAGCAAAATAATTCCGCCCGCAATGCGAAAATCCGAAATGGTGATGCCCAAAAAACTAAACAACGATTTGCCGGCTACCATCACAACAAGCGCAATGCTCAGTGCGGTTAAGACGGCTTGAACGGTGAGTTTTCGCTTGACTTTTTCGGGCAAACTTTGTGTCAATCCGATGAAAAGCGGCAGCGTGCCGGGCGCATCAATGGCAACGAAAAGCGGAATGAACGTGAGCAAAAAATTCTCGGCGCTGAACTCGGCGTTGGTGGTTAGCAGAAGAAACTCATGCATGGGTAGGCAGCGTTTCCAGATGCAGTCGCAATGCCTCGTTGAATGCTTCGGGCGTCTCGAGATTCGGCAAGTGCCCTGCGTTGGGCAGCACAACCAATTTTGATGCTTGAATACCGTGATGAATCGCACGCGCAAGGTCGGGCGGCGTCAAGACATCTTCTTCACCGACGACGACCAGCGTCGGAACAGAGATGCGCCCAAGCAACTCAACTGAATCTGCTCGTCCCGCAAGGGCTTTCAACTGGTCAATGACCGCAGTGGCTGTGTTCCCGCGAATGATGGTCGAGGCAAGTTCAGTGAGTTGCGGCTTAGTCTGCTTGGTCGTTTCGCCGAACAGTTTCGGGACCATTCGAGTTACGGCTTCCTCAACGCCGTTTTTTTCTATGGCGGCGATAAACTCCATGCGCGATTGGCGAGCTGTGTCAGTATCGGCTTCGGCGCGGGTGTCGGAGAGAACAAGCGAGCGCGTCGCGTGCGGATACTGTCGATAAAACGCAAAGGCTTGGTAGCCGCCCATCGAGACGCCGACGAGCGTTGCTTGTGTAAATCCTAACGATGAAATTAAGTCGTAAAGCGCATCGGCATAATCCGACATCGACCAATTTTGTTTTTCAGGAGAGCCACCGACGCCGAAGACATTCGGCGCAACGACGGGAACGCCTGCACGATGCAGCGCGTCTAACTGCGGTTGCCACATTGCCGCCGAAAGCGGAAACGCATGGAGCAAAACAACAACTGACCGAGGCCTCGATTCAAGAGGTGAGTCAAGGGAATGTCCGACGAATGAAAGGCTCATTTGAGCAGGCGTTTATAGTAATCGGTGTAGCCATGTTCAAATCAAGTTGCGCCGTTTTGTTTGGCGACGTTCTTGGCTTCTTTGAGAATCGTGTTGGCTTCTTTGAGCAAGCGGCGGACTTCTTCTTCAGCGGCATCGACGATTTTTTCAGCACGCGCGCGCGCCTCGTTTTCAATGTCCGGCGCAACAGCCCCTTCCTTCGGAGGCACAGAGTTAGGATACGGCATTTCCTGCGACGGCTCTTGCACATCTTTTGACTCAATCGTCGCACCCGTTTTACTTAACGCATAACTGAGCTGTTCGAGCAAAATGCGCCGCGTGGTCTCGCCTTTGCGTGGCGCGAACAAAATGCCTAATGTTGCGCCTGCTGCTGCGCCAATCAGCGTTCCCCAGAAAAGCCCTTTGTAAAATTCATCCTTTTGCATGACCGTTGTTCGATTATTGTTTTGCTGTCGGGGTCTCTGTTTGGATATGCGCTTTGTAACCGAGCGATTCAATTGCCGCAATAACGTCTTTTTCGCTCACTTTGGAATTATCAAACTCGACCGATGCCGTGCCGTCTTTTTGACTGGCGACAACCGACTTGACCCCGTCTAACTTGGCGACTTTCGTCGAGATAGATTTCTCGCAACTCGTGCAAACCATGCCGCTCACGCTAACATTGATTTTCTGAACCGTCGATTCGGCTTTCTTTGCCTCGTCTTTTCGATTGACCGATGAACAGCCGACCACCAACGCGAGCAGCGCAATGACCATATACCGCATACTTCTCCTAAAATTTTGAATGAAATAAAACTTACCTTGCAATTTACTTTAACTCGTTGAGACTTTCAATCACCGCATTGTGCAGAAGTTGCCGCACCTTTCGAATTTTGATGTTCGCCGACGTTGGATACACTCGATTGGTAAGAAAGACGACAGCAAGCGAGCGGTTCGGGTCAATCCAAATGCTGGTGCCAGTGTAGCCAGTATGTCCGAAGGAGCGCATAGACAGTAACTCTCCTGCCGAGCTTTCTTTTGCAGAGCGCGTGTCCCAGCCAAGCGCGCGCGTGCTTTTCTCCGAATCGCGTTGCGTAAAGAGCGCAATCGTTTGTGGTTTAATCATCCGCTTGCCATTGACGATGCCACCGTTAAGCATCAGTCGAGCCAGAACGAGAATATCGGACGACGACGAAAACAGTCCGGCATGTCCAGCGACGCCTTCAGCAAGTGCGGCTCTGGGGTCATGCACGCGCGGACGCTTCCATTGAAAACGCCAGAGTAAATCTGCTTCGACAGGCGGAATCCGCACATAGAGCGACTCGGGCGGATTGAACATCGTGCTTTTCAAACCAAGCGGGTCGACAAATGCTTCTTTGTAAAACTGATCCAACGCTTTCCCCGAAATACGCTCGATGAGTTCGCCGAGTAAAATGAAATTGACGTCGCTGTAAATCGTCGTATCGCCGATGGGCGCGCGGAGCGTATCATTGAAAATGTGCGCGAGCATTTGAGCGCGGTTGTCGCAAAATTTTTCGTATTGCTGAAACGCCACCAAGCCCGAATTGTGGAGCAAGAGGTTTTTAATGGTGATGCCTGCCTTGCCGCGCTTGCCAAATTCGGGAATGAACTTAGTCAGGCTGTCTTCCAACCGCAATTTCCCGTCGTCATACAGTTTCATCACGCACATCGTCGTTGCCAACACTTTGGTCAGCGACGCCATATCGTAAATCGCGTTAGTGTCGGTTTTGGTCGAGTGCTTGTCGTAAGTAAATGAGCCGAAGGCGTCGTGAAAGAGAACGTGGTCGTCTTTCATAATTGCCACCACTGCCGACGGAAACGCGCCATCTTTGATAGCGGTGAGGATAACTTTTCGCACTTTTTCAAACGGCGGCTTTTCGCGGGCACCCGCGCTGGCGACGAAAAAAGCGATGCTAAAAAAACAAATCAACCACTGATGCATTTTCCTTAGTTCATAAATTTGAAAAGGCTTTACGGGTGATACGCGATGCTGGCGCCGACCCAAGTGTTGTCGCGGTTATACGACGCGCCGAGCAATTTTCCTCGGCTCATTCGCACGAGATTGTTCACCAACATTGGCTTTTCATGCCAAAGGAACATCATACGTACTTCGGCTTTCGTGCCGCCCTCGGGCGTTTGCACGGCGGGCGCATAGGTTACTTTGCGCTGCAAAATATAGTTCTCGCGGTCGGCAACGGCGTCCAGAATATCTGTCGTTACATCTACTTCAACGCCCGCGCCCGAAAATGAAAAAAGCGGCTTGAGAACATAGTTTTCCAAATCGTCGGGATAAGCGTCCAACGCATGGAGAAAAAACGCTGGCGGCGCATAACGGCTTTTCAGGAGCGGCAAACAATACTTGCTGATTTTCATAAACCAATTCGGGTGATTGAGCCAAACTACATCGAGGTCGTCTTGAAAGCGAAATCCGAATTGAATGTCTTTTTTAACGAGTTCGTCAAAGATGACGCGGTTGTAAATGCGCTCGATGGGAATTTCTTTGCCGCCCGATTTGTAAAACAGTTTTCGCCCGCGTTTAATCACATCGCACAGGTCGACGGTTTTGATGCCTGCTACCTGTTCGGTGCAAATAAAATCAATCATCGTTTTTTGTTTCTGCGGCTCGATTTCGAGCAAGACGACATGGTCGGGTGCAGCGTCGCCAAGCAATGAGCGTCGGAGTAGCTCGAGATACGTCTGCTCATTGAGTCCGCTAAAATACGGCGTTAGGGTGTCGGGAATCTGAAAGTGTTTTCGAATTTTGGAATCGAGCAGCCATTGAAACGCATAGAGCGTAGGGAAGCCTTGCAGTTCAATAAGTTGCGGTATGTAGCCGCCGTTTGGCGATTCGGCGACGGCAAAGTCAAGTTGTAAAAAAAGCGGGTGTGCGTCTTCATTCGGCACATAGAGGTCGGGCGGAACGGCGGCATCGAGGCGTTTCAAAAAAGCGGCATCGAGAAACGGCGCGACAAGTTCGGTGGCGGCGGCAACGAGTTCATCGGAAAACGCTTGCGATAAAAAGAGCGGTGTCTCGCATAGCCGAAACAATAGTTCGCCGCCAGCGACGGCAAAGACATCTTTGGTGAAGGCGTCGTAAGCCTCCTGTGTGAAATTTTGATTGAAGGCAGCGCGAAAGGCGTGTTCCATTATCGTGTGGTCATCGAGTTATCGAATCGATAAAACGTCGTTTGGTTTTGATGCGCGTTTTTCCCAAATCGCAATCAGAATGTAAGCAAGAACGGCGGAAAATATAGACAGCGTGTAAGCGTATTTCAGGTCAAACGCAAATTGAGCGATTGCCCAAACGCCTGCGCCAAAGACGAGTGCCGCCGCCGCGCTCTTGGCGCCGCCAAACGAGGTGAAAAGTCCAAACATAAGAAGCGCAAAAATGCCCGCGCTGCCAAATGTCGACGCCGTTTTGACAAGTTCATAAACGCTTCCGCCGTAAAGCGCGAACAAATACGCCATGATGCCAAACGCGACAACCCCAGCTCGATTCAACCGCACTTTTTGCGCTTCGGTCAAGGTCAAGCGCGGAATAAGAATGTTATGGCAAAGCAGCGAACTGGCTGCCAATAGTGTGCTATCGACTGTGGAGAGAATCGCCGAGACCAGCGCGCCTGCAAACAACACATACATCGCGTCGTTCAAATGTGTTTTAGCAAGCACTGGCAAAAGTTGTTCGGCGTCATTAAGGGTCGGCAACAATGCAACGCCGACAAGACCGATGAAGGCGGGAATGAGTCCAATGAACAAATACAGTCCGCTGGCTGCAAACGATGCCTGTTGCGCCACTGCCGCCGAGCGAGAGGCGCTAACGCGGGTAATCAATTCCTGCGCGACCACCGACCCGCAAATCGGCACAAGCCATGCATCAAGTGTCTCCAAAAACGGCGCATCTCCAAACAGCCGCACGCGCTCTGGTGCAAGCGACATCGTGAGCGCCTCGCTGGTTAAACTGTCCGATACGGCAACAAGCAGCGCAATCAATCCGATGATGAGCGCGATGCCTTGAACAAAATCAGTAACGGCGTCTGCCCAAAACCCGCCAAGCACCGTATAGGTAATGACGATAACGGCAGCAATGCTGATGGTGAAGGTGAGGCTCAAATCGGACGACGCCGACAAGACTTGCCCAAACGCCCGTAGCTGCGACGCCGCCCAAAGCGCTGATGTAGGCAGCATCAAGAGAACGGCAAACTGCTCGATTTGTTTAGAATAGCGCTCTCGAAACAAATCGGCGACTGTGGTGAGTTTGCGTTTCCAGAGCGGTGCTGCAAAGACGCTGGCCATCAGAAGCAAACACAGCGTATAGCCAAACGGGTCGGACGATGCGCCAGAGAGGCCATTTTTGTAAATCATGCCTGCTGCGCCGACACAACTTTCCGCGCCAAACCATGTGGCAAATATCGTGAAGCTCGACAGCCGCAGTCCGAGCGAACGTCCGGCGAGCAGATAATCGTCTTCAGTCTCAATACGGCGAGCAACGACCACGCCGATAAGGAATTGAACCGCGATGTATCCAAAAACGCCGACAAGGGCTGGTGTCATTGACGGAATCGGAGAAGTTAAATGGTTGTCAAGTTGGCTTGATAAACTGTGCTGCTCGGCATTGCACGTCTGATATTACGCAAATATGCGCATCGACTTTGACGTGCTCGTTAGCCGCTAAGCTAATCAAAACTCCCGCGAGTTCTGAAGCGGCGACATAGCGGTCGGATTTACCTAAGAGATGTATCGCTACACACTGTCGTCGTTGGCACATGGAGACAAATTGAATACAAAGAGTGATGAGTGTTATATTCTACGGCATAATTTTGCTCGATAACTCAATCGTATGTGTTCAAATGGCGTCCGACCATTCATTCGACATCGTCTCGAAAATCAATATGCAGGAACTTGACAACGCGCTCAATCAGGCGCGGAAAGAACTTTTGCAACGTTACGACTTGAAAGACAGTAATTCAAACATCTTGTTCAATCAAAAGGAGATGGAACTGACGCTCGAATCGGCAAGTGACTTTACGCTCAAATCGGTCGTTGATGTCTTGCAGTCGAAGCTCATCAAGCGCGGCATTTCGGTGCAGGCGTTGGACTACGGCAAAATCGAGCCAGCGACGCAGAACAGCGTGCGTCAAAAAGTAAAATTGAAACAAGGTATCGATAAAGAAACGGCGAAAAAAATTACGACCGCGATTAAGGACATGAAACTCAAAGTGCAGGCGAGCGTTCAGGGCGATGAGGTGCGCGTCGTCGGCAAACAGCTCGATGACCTTCAAGCGGTGCAGAAACACCTGCTCGCAAGTGATTTTGGCGTGCCGCTTCAGTTTGTAAACTACCGCTAATCAACTGTTTGACCAACACCGCCGTGATGAACCGTTATATGCTCCTGCTTTGCGTCATGATGCTGTGCCGCGCGGCAGTAGCTCAACCGTCGAAAGAACTCACTGTTGAACTCGCACCCGCGCATGAGCGCCACTCGGCGCAAGTTGATATGGCAACGTTCTTTTCGCGCCCGTCTCCGTGGGCAGATTCGGTATTGGCGACGCTCACGCTCGAAGAAAAAATCGGGCAGATGCTTGTGCCGCAAAGCTCGAGTTATTACCAAAGCGCGGACAATCCCGATTTTGAATACCATGCCAAACTCGTCCGCGACGGCAAAGTCGGCGGCATTATTTTCTCGCGCGGCGATGTCTATGAACTGGCGATGCTCAGCAATCGATTTCAGAAACTGGCGAAACTGCCGTTGCTCATCAGCGCAGATATGGAATGGGGCGTCTCGATGCGCATCAATCGCACAACGGAATTTCCGTTCAATATGGCCATCGCAGCAACGCGAAAGCCCGACTACGCTTACAAAATTGCCCGTGTGATTGCCGCTGAAGCCAGAGCGCTGGGCATTCACCAGAACTTTGCGCCGTCCGTCGACCTCAACAATAATCCGCGCAACCCCATCATCAACACGCGCTCGTTCAGCGAGAGCATTATGCTCACGAATCAATTTTCGGCGGCGTTCATCAAGGGCTTGCAGTCGTCGGGAATGATTGCCACCGCGAAACACTTTCCCGGACACGGCGACACCGACATCGACAGCCATAAAGATTTGCCCGTTCTGACGTTTGAAAAATCGCGCTTGAAAGCATTGGAATTAAAGCCGTTCAAACACGCGATTGAGCAAGGCGTGATGAGCGTGATGACCGGACACTTGGCGCTGCCGAAAATCACCGCGTCGGAAAAATTGCCGGCAACGCTCTCGCCCGATGTGGTCGGAAAAATGTTGCGCGACGAATTGGGCTTCAAAGGGTTAATCGTAACGGACGCAATGGAAATGCGCGGCGTCAAGAAAAATTTCACAACGGGCGATGCCGCGATTCAAGCGGTGCTGGCAGGCAACGACGTGATTTTAATGTCGCCTGATGTTGAGGCAGCACATGCAGCGATTGTGGGCGCCGTGCAAACCGCGACGATTTCAATCGAGAAAATTGACCGCGCCGTGCGAAAAATTTTGGTCTTAAAAGAATGGCTGGGCATTCATCGCAATCGCCTCGTGAGCATTGACAGCATTGAGTCGCGAGTTGGGCTTGCCGTAAATGCGCTCTTGGCGCAGGAAGTTGCCGATAAATCCGTAACGCTGCTGCGCAATCAAAACAGTATCTTGCCGCTCAAACTTGCCGATGAAAAAGACCGCGTCCTGAATATCTCCCTGCAAACATCGGAAGTCTGCACCGTCGGCAAAAATTTTTACGACCAACTTGAGAAAAAATACCGCAACACGCTGCGCCTGCAAATGACGCCAAAGAGCAACGAGATGAACTTTAAATTCGCGTTACAGACAGCAGAAAAATCAGCGGCGGTGGTGGTCTCGTGCTACGCTGACATTCGAGCGTTTGAAGGAAAGTTCGGGCTGGACGTCGACCAAGCCAAGTTTTTAAAGCGGCTCATTGAGCTGACGAAAACCAAAAACATTCCGCTGGTGCTGATTTCCTTCGGCACGCCATATTTGGTGATGGAGTTTCCCGACGTGCCTGTCTACCTTTGCACCTACGGCGCGGCGCGCGTCTCGGAAACGGCGGCGCTGAAAGTGGTGGTTGGCGAACTGGAGCCGAAAGGCAAACTGCCGATTACGATTCCGAAACTCTTCAAACTTGGCGACGGTCTGCAAGGCTTCGCGCCCAAAGAAACCTCTGCCGCACAATGAACATCGTCTCGCTTGAAAACATCAGCAAAACGGTCGGCATAAAGACGCTGTTCGAGAACGTGTCGTTTGGAATTGACGAGAAAGAAAAAGTTGGCGTTATCGGCGCAAACGGAAGCGGCAAATCGACGCTGCTCAAAATCATTGCAGGAGAAGAACCCGCCGACGCGGGCAAGGTGATGTTCGCCAATGGAAAAACAGTAACATTTCTCTCGCAAAATCCACCGTTCAACCCGGAGTCTACTGTTCTCGAGGCCGTTCTGGAGGCGAAACACCCGACGCTGAGGCTCATTCTCGACTATGAAAAAATCTGTTTGGAAATTGAACGCCATGCAAGCGACGAACTCATCGAGAAAATGACATCGCTCGCGCACCGCATTGATGAAGCAAACGCATGGGGAATTGAATCAACAGCGAAGTCCGCCTTAGCCAAACTGGGCATCACGGCTCTGGAGGCGAAAATGAAAACATTATCGGGCGGGCAGCGTAAGCGCGTCGCGCTTGCTCACGCACTCGTTATGCCAAGCGACTTGCTCATTCTCGATGAACCGACGAACCATCTCGACGCCGAAAGCACCAGTTGGCTTGAAGAGTATTTGCAAACCTTCACGGGCGCATTGCTCTTGGTAACGCACGACCGCTACTTTCTCGACCGTGTTGCCGATAAAATCGTCGAACTCGACCGCGCCACATTGCAAACCTTCTACGGCGGCTACGCTTACTACTTGGAGAAAAAAGCCGAAGAAGAAGAACGCCGCGCCGTCGAGGGACACAAGCGCAATCAACTGCGGAAACAAGAACTCGAGTGGCTCAAAAAAGGTGCGAAGGCTCGGACAACCAAACAAAAAGCCCGCATCGACCGTGCCGCCGAACTGCTCAGCGAACCCAAAGAAACCGCAAAAGAAAAACTCGATATGTTGCTCACCACATCGCGCTTGGGCAAAAAGACCGTCGAGTTTCACAGCGTTACAAAGTCTTATGGCGAGAGAACGCTGATCAAGGACTTCACCTATCTGCTTGAGCCGCAAGACCGCATCGGCATTATTGGTTCAAACGGAAGCGGAAAAACAACGCTGCTTGAGATGATTGCCGGAAAAGTTGCGCCCGATGCAGGCACGATTGAACTCGGCGAAACAGTTGTCTTGGGTTACTACGACCAAGAAAGCCGCGACCTTGCTCCCGACCAACGTGTGATTGACTACATCAAACAAACCGCAGAGCATCTGAAAACCAAAGACGGCGGGACGATTTCGGCAAGTCAGATGTTAGAGCGATTTCTGTTTTCGCCGCAAGCCCAATACGCGCCGATTGCTAAACTCTCCGGCGGCGAAAAACGCCGACTCTATCTTTTGAAAATTCTGATGTCCGCGCCTAACGTGCTGCTGCTCGATGAACCGACCAACGACCTCGATATTCCAACGCTTGCCGTGCTGGAAGACTACCTCGATTCGTTTTCAGGCTGTCTCATCGTCGTCAGCCATGACCGATATTTTCTCGACCGAACCGTCGAGCATCTGTTTCGAGTCGAGAAAAACGGTGCGCTCAAACGCTACAACGGCGGCTACGCCGATTTTCTCGCGGCAAAAGAGCGCGAAGAAAAAGACGCATTGCTCAAAGATATGGTCAAGAAACCTGCCGCGAAGCCCAATGAAATCAAGGCTGCAGAGACTGTCGGCGCACGAAAATTGACGGGCAAAGAACGTAAAGAGTTAGAGAAACTCGAAGCAGACATCGCCAAAGCAGAGGCGCGAAAAGCGGAACTTGCCACAACGCTCTCCGAGCTTGCCGCCAATTACGAAAAATCAAAACCGATTTACGCCGAACTGGACGCGCTCGAAAAAAAGTTGGACGCCGATATGGCGCGCTGGGCAGAACTCGCCGAACTGGCGTGATTCAAAACGGCAGGTCATCATCTGATACGCAAATACTTTAAGCAATCGTCGATTTTAAAACCGCCATTGCGAGCGAAGCGAAGCAATCCATCTTTGACCAACTTTGTCTTGAGGTTGGATTGCCACGCTTATCACGCAAGCGTGATTTCACTCGCAAACAAACCTTATACGGCTAAAGTATCAGCGCGAGTAGAGTTCAACAGTGTCATTCCGACGACGTTTGCACCGTTGCGAAATAATTTTTGCAAGGCGCGGGTTTGCGGCGCACTCTTTTCCGCCGCCTCTTTTGTGAGCCGTTGTCGGCGCAACCAGTCCATCAGCTTGAAATGCGTTTCGCCCATGAACTCGGTGCATCGGCGACAGCATGACGGGCGCAGGTATTGAAAGCGGCGACATCCTGCTCGTCGAGAAAGAGCGCGAGGTTCAATCCGGCAAGGTCGCGCTCGTGCAGCTCAACGGCAATGAGTTGTATGCGATGGCGTTCAAAGCTATGGCTGACGCGGCACAATGAGCGTGCGCTGCGAGGTAGACCCGACGCCGAAGTACCCAAGTGGAAAGCGGTCGCGTCGCGTGGTGTTAATCACGTTCGAGCGCACCGGTGCAGGAGGCGGATTGAATGTCCCGCCGCCACCTTGTCCAGTCTGAATGAAAAGTGCGCGCAGATACTCGAAGAGCGACTCGCCAATAGAAATGACTTTGACGAGGGCGGTATCGCCGGGCTGAAAAATAATATCGTCTTCGGGTTCAAGTCCGCGCAGCGTCTGTCCGTTGAAAAATTCGTCGGAGCGAATCGTGGCGAATTGATTACCGGGTTTGATTTCGAGTGCATTGCGTCCATTGCGGAACAAGTTGATGAAGTAGAAGTTTCTTGTCTCACGCGGGTCAGTGAAGTCGACGGCAATGGTAAGTCCGCGTGTGGTATCGAAGGCGTTGGTGCGGCGTTGGCGTGCGTAAATGGAATCAATCGTGCCGCCGCGTCGCGCGCTGTCAAACGCAGTTTCATAGATGTCGCCTTCGTATCGAATGCGCACGCGATACCCGACGCCTTCGCGCACGGAAAGGCTTGTGGTTACAAATGCGCTGTCGCGCTCTGAAAACACAAACCGTGTTTCTTGTCCATCGGAACTAAGAACTGTTACATCAGCATCGCGCACGAGCGGCGGGCGCGCTCCTGCAAAAAACGAGATACTCTGTGTGAGCTTAATGCGTTGAAATGCCGAATCGCGCTCGCCAGCTTTGCGCTCAATAATGCCTTCAATCACCAAACGCGGCGGCTCGCTTGGCACAGCAACGGTAATGACATCTTGACACGCCGAGAGTCCAAGCGTGAATGCGAGAACACAGAGTAGTTGAATCTTCAAGGTCAATTTCATCGGTAAAGTATTGGTTGAATGCTGGTTGAGGCTCAAAACCGAAATTCCCACGACACACTCGGCACAATGCCGAAGAACGCCAGTCGCACGGCTTCGCCCTGAAAGCGGTTGTTGCTGTTTTGACGAAAGTTGATGGACGCGGCGTTGCGGTTGTTGTAGAGGTTGTAAAGCCCGAACACCCACGCGGATTTGAACCGCGCGTCGAGCGCGCTGGCTTCCCAACGCGCCGAGACATCTAAACGATTGTAAAGCGGCAAGCGCTCGGCGTTGCGCGTATCGGGAAACTGTCGCACAATCGCGCCGGAAATTTCATACGCACCAATCGGAAAGTTCGTTGGAATGCCTGTTTGCAATACAAAATCGGCGGAGAGCGTCCAATACTCGTTGATTTTATAGATGCCGACAATGTTCAAGTTGTGCGTGCGGTCGAACGGCGAAAGATACCAATTACCGCCGTTGATGCCCGGACCGCCATCGACGCCTGCGACCTGCCGCTCGGAGCGCGCAAGCGTGTAGCTAACCCAGCCCGTGAGTTTCCCTGTGTTTTTCCTAACGAAAAGTTCTACGCCGTAGGCTCTGCCAATGCCGCGCAGGACTTCGGTCTCAATGTTATTGTTGCCGAAAAGGTCTGCGCCGTCGACGAAATCGAAGAGATTGCGAAAATCTTTGTAGTAGGCTTCGAGAGAAACTTCAACGTCGTTGTTGAGGAAATTCTTGAAGAAGCCGATGGAAATTTGGTCGGCGATTTGCGGCTCGAAAAATGGTCCGCTCGGCGTGTATAAATCGAGCGGCGTCGGCGAGGCAGTGTTTGAAATGAGGTGCAAATTTTGCCGTGTGCGGTTATAGCTGGCTTTGAGCGACGTAGCGTCGTCGAGCAAAAGCCGCAGTGCGATGCGCGGTTCGAGTCCGAAGAACGAGCTAATCACCGAGCCGCGAGCGACATCAGTGGTGCGAAGCGGCGTTCCATTCTCGTAGCGCCCCGTTGTTTGGCTGAAGACAACCGGCTTGCCGTCGACATAGTCGCGAATCGGTTCGGGACCGAGTCGGTAAAAGAAATTTAACCTAACGCCGTAATCAAGGCTGAATGCTTTGGTAATTGGAAACTCGTGCCGAATATAAAAGGCTGGTTCAAGCGCATATTTTTCATCGAGCGCGGCGGGACGAATCGGCGAATCGCGCAGCGGTGCAATTCTGCCCGGCACAAATTGATAGTAAATGGCTTCGACGCCGAAATCAATTTGGTTGTCCTCACTGAAAATGTAGGAGAAATCGGCTTTGAATGTGGGCGTGATGATATTGGACGTAATCTCAACTTCGGAGCCGGGCGCAAGAATGCGCAGTTCGTAGTCGTAGTTGCTGTAAAGCGCGGTGAAGTTCGAGAAGAGGCTTTTGCTGAACAGGTGATTCCAGCGCAGCGTAACCGCGCCGTTGCCGTAGCCGTTGCCGAAGGCGTCGGGAATGCCGAAGTCATCGCGCCCAAAGTAGCCTGATAAGAACAGCCGGTCGTTCTCGCCCAATGTATAATTGGCTTTCAGGTTAAGGTCGTAGAAATACAGCACCGTGCCGCGAAAATCAGGCGAAAAGTTCAAAAACAAATCGGCGTAGGAGCGTCTGCCTGCAATCATAAATGAACCTTTTTCGGAGACAATCGGCGCCTCAATGAGCAAGCGGCTGCTGAGCAGCCCGATTCCGCCGTTGAATCCAAATTCATTCGAATTGCCGTCGCGCTGCCGCACATCAAGCACCGACGAGAGCCTGCCGCCGAAGTTAGCGGGAATCGCGGCTTTGTAAAGTTTGAAATCTTTGACCGCATCGGAATTGAAGACAGAGAAAAATCCGAGCAAGTGCGAGGCGTTGTAAATGGTGGCTTCATCGAGCAGAATAAGGTTTTGGTCAGCGCTGCCGCCGCGCACGCTAAAGCCCGTCGAGCCTTCGGGCGCAGAGACACCGGGCAAGAGTTGCAGGGTCTTCAAAATATCCGTTTCGCCTAAAATGACCGGCACGCGCTTTGAGGTCTCAATATCGAGTTTGACCGCGCCCATTTCCGTGTTGGTTACATTCGACGACGGTTTTTCGGCGGAGACAATCACTTCATCGACCTCGCGCGGCGCAAGCTCCAGCAGAAAGTTTCGGGTAAGATTGGCTGTAAGGCTAATCGTTTGTTGAAGTTCTTTGTAGCCGACGCTGCGCACGACAACGGTGTAAGTCCCCGCTTCAACCGTGACGGAATAAAATCCATACACATTTGCCGCAGCCCCTTTGGAAATTTCTTTGAGCAAGACCGTCGCGCCGATGAGGTCTTCGCCAGTTTTCGCGTCGCGCACATAGCCGCTCAGCGTAACGGATTGCGCAAAACTTTGTTCTGAAATCAAGAAAAGGATAGCCAAAAAAAAGCCGATACAACGCCGTAAGCGTGATAAACGCATAGCTGATGTGTTGTGGAATTGAAGAAATAGCAACTTCGACCTAAAACAGTTGCTTAATCGTAATAAAAAGGTAAATTGTTCCAGAAAAAGTGAGGCGGAGCAAAAATTTTTCCCTACAAAAATGAGGGCGAAGGGCTTGGGGGATGTGTGTCAGAGCAAAATGACGCCGTCAATGGCGGAGGCGGCGCGGTAAATGGAAATAATCTCTGAACTGGAGTGCATTTCAAGTTCCGCCGTTACGCTGATGTAATTGCCGTTGCGCGATGATTTGGTGGTAACAGGGCTGGGGTTGAAAATTTTAATGACGTCGTTCACCCGTTCCAAAGGGGCGATGAACTTAAACACAAACGGGCTTGGATATTTTTCCTCGTCTAAACGGGCTTGTAGGCGGTCGAAGGATATGTCTTTCATGTAGTGTTGGTCTGTCGTCTCAAAAACTTTCGAGAAAGGTAAGCACCTCTGGGTAGAGAAACAACTCTTTTGCGTGAAAAAAATTTCGTGGCGCGGGTTATATTAGGCGTTCACGGGTCGCCGTAACCCGAAAGAACTTAGGCATCTCTAAACAACCGCTTTTGGCAAGGCATCTATGCAGCGAGAAAGAATAGTCCCCATAAACATTGAGGACGAGATGCGCGATTCTTACATCGACTATTCGATGTCGGTGATTGTGAGTCGTGCATTGCCAGATGTGCGAGACGGCTTAAAGCCGGTGCATCGGCGTGTGCTCTTTGGCATGAGCGAATTGGGTTTGCAAGCTGGCCGGGCTTACAAAAAATCCGCCCGTGTCGTTGGCGAAGTGCTTGGAAAATATCACCCACACGGCGACACTGCGGTCTATGACACGATTGTCAGAATGGTGCAAGACTTCTCGCTGCGCTATCCGCTCGTCGATGGTCAAGGCAATTTCGGCTCAATCGATGGTGATGCGCCCGCTGCGATGCGTTACACCGAAGTGCGATTGATGAAAATCGCCAGCGAGATGCTCAAAGACCTTGAAAAAAACACCGTCGATTTCACGCCCAATTTCGATGACTCGCTCGAGGAGCCGACCGTAATGCCCTCGGCGTTTCCAAACCTGCTCGTCAACGGGTCGTCGGGCATTGCCGTCGGTATGGCAACAAACATTCCGCCGCACAATTTGTCGGAAGTCATTGACGGACTCGTAGCTTACATTGACAATCCCGACATCACGATTGAACAATTGATGAAGCATGTCAAAGCGCCCGATTTTCCGACCGCCGGTCTCATCTACGGCTACGACGGCGTTAAAGAGGCTTACTTAACAGGGCGCGGGAAATTGACCATTCGTGCCAAAGTAAACATCGAAGTTAATCCGAAGAACGACCGCGAGACCATCGTCGTTACCGAACTGCCTTATCAAGTCAATAAAGCCAGGCTGCAAGAGCGCATCGCCGAGCTGGTGAATGAGAAAAAAATCGAGGGCATTTCCGATGTGCGCGACGAATCGGACCGAGACGGCATGCGGCTAATGATTCACCTCAAAAAAGACGCCGTAACGAAAGTTGTCTTGAACAATCTCTTCAAATACACGCAGATGCAAGAGACCTTCGGCGTGATTATGCTGGCGCTGGTGGACGGACAGCCACGCATTTTGAATTTGAAAGAGATGATGAAGTATTACATCGAGCATCGGCACGAGGTCGTCATTCGCCGCACGAAGTTCGATCTCGCCGAAGCCGAAAAACGCGCGCATATTCTCGAGGGCTTGAAAATTTGTTTGGACAATCTCGACGAGGTCATTCAAACCATTCGGAAAGCTGCCGACGGCGACACCGCGCGTGAACGGTTGATGTCGAAATTCAAGCTCTCGGAAATTCAGGCGAAGGCGGTTTTGGATATGCGTCTGCAACGGCTCACGGGATTGGAACGACAAAAAATTGAAGACGAATACAAAGAGGTCATCAAGACGATTGAGCAGCTCAACGCAATTTTGGGCAGCGAGAAGTTGCAGTATAAAATCATCAAAGACGAGTTCAAGCAAATCAAGAAAGACTACGGCGACGAGCGCAGAACGGAAATTGTATATGAGACCACCGAACTCTCGCTTGAAAGCATGATTAAAGAAGAAGACGTCGTGATTACCATTACGCACGAAGGCTTCATCAAGCGGATTCGCGTCAACGATTATCGCCGTCAAGGACGAGGCGGCAAAGGCGTCGCTGGCGCGGCGACAAAAGACGAAGATTTCGTCGAACACATGTTCATCGCCTCGACGCATCACTATATTTTATTTTTCACAACCTTCGGCAAATGCTACTGGCTGAAAGTTCACGAGATTCCCGAAGCTGGGCGCGCTGCGCGGGGGCGCTCGCTTAATAACCTGATGGAGCTAGAATCGGGCGAGAAAATTCGTGCCTATATCAACGTCAAAGAGTTCAGCGAATCGCTCTATGTGGTGATGGCGACGAAAAACGGCATGATTAAAAAAACCGCACTCTCGGAATACTCGAACCCGCGCAAAACAGGCATCATTGCGGTCAATATCGAGAAAGGCGATGAGCTCATCGAGGCGAAACTGACCGACGGCTCGCACCAAATTGTTTTAGCAAAGAACTCCGGCTACGCGGTTCGATTTATGGAAAGCGACGTGCGCCCGATGGGCAGAAGCGCGACGGGCGTTAAAGGCGCAGAAGTGGAGAAAGGCGAAGAAGTGGTATCTATGGTTACAACGCGGCGCAATGACATTACCTTGCTCACCATCACCGATTCAGGCTACGGCAAGCGCAGCGACCTTGAAGAATATCGTATGACCAAACGCGGCGCAGCAGGTGTCATTACGCTCAAAGCCAACGAAAAAGTCGGCAACCTCGTCGCCATGATTGAAGTAGCAGATACAGACGACTTGATTTTAATCACAAAGAACGGTATCGTCAATCGGCAGCATGTCTCGGACATTCGCGTGATGGGACGAAACACGTCGGGCGTGCGGCTCATTCGCCTGCAAGAAGGCGACGCGGTCAGTGCCGTAGCTCGCGTGCCAAAAGAAGAGGATGACGAGGGCAGCGAAGATACAAAGGCAACAAACGGCAAAGCATAACCTTGTTCAGCTCTTGACATGGTCTGTATGGCGTCATTGTAAGCGTAGCGACGCAGTTTATTGTTCAGCTGTGCTGGCAGTGTTGGAGCGTCAACACCACTTTTGACGTACGACCGAAGATGCCTTGTTTAGACGGGCTGTTTCGGCGAATGCACGGCGCTCTCTGAAAATGTGTAATGAGGATTAAGTTCTCGTACCATCAGGCGTTCAACGGGTTTGCCGCCGATGATGTGCTGTTGCAAAACAAGCTCTGCATCTTGTTCTGTCGCTAAACGATACCAAATCCCTTCGGGATAGATAACCGTTATAGGGCTGTGTTCGCAGGCATCGAGACAACCGGATTTATTCGCACGGACGTCGGCTTTCAAGCCAAGCTCGCGCAATCGACCTTTGAGGTATTTTTGAATTTCTTCGGAGTTATGTCGCGCGCAACTCGACGTGTTGGTGCAGACAAACAAGTGCTGCTTGTATCTCATAGAAATGTAGAGCATTAAAGCGGGTTTTTGAAAACTTCCACTGGCAAACTACAATTTTTTTTGATACTCAAAAACGTTGCAAATCACACATCAGCAAATGTCGCCCACCGCAATTGAATTCAAAGGTATCACCAAACGCTTCGGCGATTTTTACGCCAATCGCAGCGTCAGTTTTTCCGTCGAGCGTGGCTCGATTCACGCAGTCGTGGGCGAAAACGGCGCGGGCAAAAGCACCCTGATGAAAATTCTTTACGGACTTTACAGACCCGACGCGGGCGACCTTGTCATCAACGGCGAGAAACGGCGTATTGCCTCGCCTGCGCACGCGATTGAATTGGGCATCGGAATGGTGCATCAGCATTTTATGCTTGTCGAGCCGCTGACGGTTGTCGAGAACATTATGCTCGGCGACGAGCCGGTGAAAAACCGCGTGTTGATTGACCGACAAAAAACTGTCGTTAGACTGTTTGAACTGTCGGAAAAATTCGGGTTGTCTATTTCGCCCTACGAAACGGTCGGGTCGCTCTCGGTCGGCTTGCAGCAGCGCGTTGAAATTTTGAAACTGCTGTATCGAGACGCAACGATTCTAATTCTTGATGAACCCACCGCCGTCTTGACGCCAATTGAAACCGAGCAACTCTTCAAGACGCTGAAATCATTAGCGAAGGTGGGCAATACGATTCTCATCATCACGCACAAACTCGATGAGGTTTTGCGATTGGCAGACAGGGTGAGCGTGATGCGTCAAGGCGAACTGATTGACACGCTGCCTGCGGCGAGCGCAACGAAAGAAACATTAGCGCGCTTAATGGTCGGGCGCGATGTGCTACTGCATGTTGAAAAAAACGACGCGCGACCTAACGATGAAATTTTATCGATAAAAAATATCACTTACACCGACGCCAAAGGTGTAAAGCGCCTCGATGGCTTATCCTTGTCGGTTCGAGCGGGCGAAATTTACGGCATTGCGGGTGTCGAGGGCAATGGGCAATCGGAACTGCTGAAACTACTCTGGGGAATGCCAGAAGAGGGCGCGACTGTCTCGGGCAGTGTCGCATTCTCTGAAACGCCGATACTGGGAAAGACACCGCGAGAAATTGCGGCGCTTGGCGTTTCGCATGTCCCAGAAGACCGCTTGAAATATGCCGTGATTAACTCATTTTCAATTTCAGACAACATCATTTTCGGCCGGCATTACGAGCGCGATTTTTTATCGGCGGTTGGATTTAATCTCAAAAAATTGTGGGCGTTCTGCGCAGAAATGCTGAGCCTCTTTGATGTGCGTTCCGCCAAGGGCGTGTCGCCGAATGAGCGCATTGGGAACTTATCGGGCGGCAACCAACAAAAAGTGGTAACTGCGCGCGAACTGACGCGCCCGAACTTGAAACTCTTAATTTTGGCGCAACCAACACGCGGCGTCGACATCGGCGCGATTGAGTTCATTCACCGCAAAGTGATTGACGCGCGCGATAAAAACATTGCTGTCTTGCTCATCTCAGCGGAACTCGGTGAAATCATCTCTCTGGCTGACCGCATCGGCTGCATTTACAAAGGCGCGATACGCAAAGAGTTTTCACAAACTGAGGTGGCAAAAAGACGCGAAACGCCAAATGAGTTTGAAAAACAACTCGGTCAATTCATCACATAAACTGTAACGCTGCGGCTTGGACAAAAACCAAACTCGAATGAACACCTCAAAATACCTTGAAGCGTCGCGCCCAATACTCGCCGTGCTGGCAGCGTTTCTCTTGGGCGGTGTCTTGATTATCGCTATCGGCAAAAACCCCGTTGAGATTTACGGAAAAATGTTCAGTATGACGCTCGGCACGGGTTACGGCGTTGGACAAGTCTTATTTCGAGCGACGCCGCTGGTGCTGACAGGACTCGCCGTTGCCTTGCCGTTCAAAGCTGGACTCTTCAACATCGGCGGGGAAGGGCAAGCAGCCATCGGCACGATTGTGTGTGCAGCAATTGGTGCAGCGTTGTCGCCGTCGCTCTCTCCGATGCTGGCAATTCCAATTGGGTTAATAGCCGCGATGCTTGGCGGCGCAAGTTGGGCGAGCATCATCGCGCTGCTCAAAACGCGCTTCGGCGTCAGCGAAGTGATTACATCGATTATGCTCAACTTCACCGCCTACGCGCTGGTTGGGTATTTAATCACCTACCAATTTGGCATCGAAGGCACAATGCGCACGGTTGAAATTTCGCATGGTGCATTTATGCCGCGCCTCGACGCACTGACCGGGCTCTTTCCGCGCTCGCCCGTAAACCTCTCGCTCTTTCTGGCGCTTGCGCTTGCGACAGCAGTGTATGCGGTCGTCTATAAAACAAAATACGGTTATGAACTTCGCGCGGTCGGGCTGAACCTTGAAGCAGCTCGATACGCAGGCATCAACACAAATTTTCACGTAATGACGTCGCTTATAGCGGCAGGCGCGCTAGCGGGACTTGTCGGCGCCAACTATGTGATGGGCTATAAACACTACTACGAAGCGGGCGGCGTGAACGGCGTCGGCTTTTTGGGAATTGCAGTGGCAATGCTGGTCAACTCCCACCCGCTTTGGATTTTGGCGTCGGCGTTGCTGTTCGGACTGCTCGATTACGGCGGACTGACCATCAATGCCGACGTGTCGAAAGAAATTTTCCTTGTTGTGCAAGCTGCCGTGATTTTATTCGTCATCGCCTCGCAAAAGGCGTTCAAGCAAATGGAGTGAGTTACTTCAGGTCGGAGAGAACGAGTTCGAAATCAACCAGCACGTCTTCGCCAGAGAGCGTTTTATCGAACCCCTTGACGATGATGCGCTCGCCATTGGCGCGATAAATGTAAGATGTTTGTTCCTTTGGGTCAATGAGCCAAGCGAGTTTGACGTTGTTCTCCATCCATCGTTCCATCTTTTCTTGAAGCGGTTTTACGGAATCGCTCGTCGAGCGCAGCTCGGCAACGAAGTCGGGCGGAATGGGAACGAACTTTTCTCTTTGTTCCGTCGTCAGCGCGTTCCATCGGTCGAGCCGAATCCATGCCACGTCGGGCTGACGCATGGCGCCGTGTTTCAAGAGAAATCCTGTCGTGGGGCTGAAAGCGACGCCTAACTTATATTGATGGTTCCAGTTTGCCACCTGTCGCTGAAGTTCTATTTCGCGCGCGCCAGTGTCTCCTCCTGCCGCTGCCATGAGTTCAATTTCTCCTTGTTCGTTGCGCTCGATTTGCACTTGTTGATTCGACAGACAAAACAAGTAAAACTCCTCATCCGTCATATCGGGGAAATTATTGATGACGATTTTGTCAATCATAGCGTTCAACGATGTTACGATGATGTTTGAATGCCCTCGAGTCGGTCTTCCAAATCGGCGTAGATGTCGCGCAGTTGAGTGAGCGTGTCGGTGTCGGCTTGCCAGAGTCCGCGACCGGCGGCTTCGAGCAGGCGTCCGGCGATGTTCTTCAAGGCTTCGGGATTGAGCTGTTGCAGCCGCTCGCGCATGTGTTTATCAAGCACAAAGGTTTTCGTGGCTTCATCAAATACCCATTTATCCACGGCTTTTGTGGTGGCCGACCAGCCGAGCAGGTAAGTAAATCGCGCCGAAATTTCCGCCGCGCCGCTTTGCCCATGTTTGAGCATGCCCTCATGCCATTTCGGGTTCAAGAGCTTCGTGCGTGCCTCCAAACGCAGGGTCGATTCCAGACTGCGCACCGATGTGTCTGCTGTGTAAGACTCAATGTAATTAACCTGCACCTGTTTGCCGCCGCGTTTAGCTATGGCTTGACGCATCGCGCCCGATTCGGCAAAGTAGTGTTGGTGGTCGGTCAGTCCATACTCGACGGAATCGATTTCCTGAGAGATGCGGTCGACTTTTGCCATCAAAGATTCCAGCACGGCGCTGCACAGCTTGCCTTGCTTTTTGCCGCCGTAGGCATAGCCATTGCGTTTCATAAACATATCGCCGAGTTCATCGTCGCTCTGCCAGTTAGAGTTTTCAATCATATCATCGACATAGCTGCCGTAGTCGCCTTCGCGCTGCGTAAAGACGCGGGCGGTTGCTTCTTCAAACGACACGTTTTTGTCGCGCATAACTTCCGCCACATGCTTCTTGATGAAATTTTGCTCAACGGGTTCATCGGCGGCGGCGGCGTCCTTGACGAGTTTATCGAGGAAATCGATTTGCATGGCAAACGTGTCGCGAAAAATTCCCGACGCGGTCATCAATACATCAACGCGCGGTCGACCAAGTTCGGCAAGCGGAATGAGCTTGTAGGCAGAGATTTTTCCTTGACCGTCTTTCTCGGGGCGCGCGCCCATCAAGCCCAACGCAATCGCAACAGGTTCGCCTTTGGTTTTAATCGTGTCCATTCCCCACAGCACTTGCGCGATGGTTTCAGGAAACTGCCCTGTTTCGGCGTGGTGCAGCTCAATGAGCTGGCGCGCGATGCGCTCGCCGCGCTGCATCGCAAGTTCAGACGGCACGCGCCATGGATCCATTGCATGAATGTTGCGTCCGGTCGGCAAAACACGGGCGCCATCTCGAATGACATCGCCGCCAAATTGCGGCGCGACATAGCCGCCATTTAAGCCATTTATCAGCGACGTTAATTCCGCGTCATTGGTCAGCAATTTTGAAAGCAACTCTTTGCCTGCATTGACGATGCGAGAAAGGCGTTTGAATTGTTCCGGCGATAATTGATGCTCTGGCGTGCGACTCATAGTGTTACTCCCAAATGTTTTAATGGATGTTCATTTTCCTGCAAGGAAGTTACGCCAAGTTTAGAAAACTTCCAGCAGCCGTTCTGGCAATTGACGAAGGTCGGAGCGGTCGGTCGTTTCGGCGAGCAACTCAGACATTGGCTTTTTCAAAACAGGGTGAACAGGATTGGCAATATCGAGAAGCGGCACAAGGACGAATTTTCGATTCGGTAACTCGGGGTGCGGAATCGAGACCGCGTCGTTTTGAACAACAAGCGCGTCGTATAGCAAAATATCAAGGTCAATCGGGCGTGGACGCCAGCGTTCATATTTTTCGGGGCGTCCGAGTGTGCGCTCAATGGATTTTAACTCGTGCAGCAGCGCAAGCGGGTCGAGCGTCGTGTCAATTTGGCAAACGGCGTTGTAGAAACTTTCCTGTTCGGTGAAGCCAAGCGGCGGCGTCTCGTAAAGGCTTGAGACCGCAACGAGCGTTGTCGATTCCAAACGGTGAATTAAATGCAGCGCGCTGCGCAGATGTTGAAGGCGATTGCCGATGTTCGAGCCAAGCCCGATGAAAACGTTGCTCACGAGGTTCGAAAAATCTCGTCAAGGTTTACCTCAACGCCCGTTGCGTCATCTTTCACAATGCCGCGCGTGTGCGTGTCAGGTTTAGCGTTTCGCTTCATCACCGTCAGCGTTTGAAGCGAGGGAATGACGACCCATGCTGCGCCCGCGCCCGCATTGAGATAAGCGTTAGCTTTCTTCATCAATTGTTCGACGGTCTGGGTTTGGGACATAATTTCAACGGCGATGAGCGGCGGGTCGGTAATCGGCTGTTCGACTTCCGCCGTCCAGTTAATCGAGCGTTTGGGGTAAAGGCAGATGTCGGGCGTGTAAGGCTTGCCGTCGGCGACAATGTCAATCTCGGAAAGAACGGTGTATTGTGAACGGTAGGTGTATAGCTGCCCAATGATATTTGCTTGAACAAGGCTGTGTCTTTCTCGCGGCACGGGCTTTCCCCTTTCTAACTCGTATTGCGAAACGGTTTCTACGATTTCTGAGGGTGTTCTAGTTGCTATGGGCTCCATAATTTTCTTTGATATGTTAGACATCTCAATAACGCTGACGCACATTAGCGTCTCTCCCCAACGCTTTCTGGCGCAATGCGCTGCACGGCTCTCTCGATGCGGCGCAGCACAGCGTCTTTGCCTAAAATTTCAAGCGTGTGATACAAACTTGCGCCGATGCTAATGCCCGTCGTTGCCAAGCGAATCGGATGAACGAGCGCGGCAGCTTTCAAGCCTTTGGAGTGGGCAAACTCGTTGAGCGCCTGTTCAATCGTGGCCGCTGAAAATTCTGGCAGCGCCCGCAGCCGCTCACAAAATTCCAAAAGCAACGGATTGGTTTGTTCCGTCCAGCGTTTCTTGACGGATTCTTCTTCGTACTGTTCAGGCTCGAAGAAAAAGTATCCGCCGAAAGAAACATAGTCTTTAATGACATCGACGCGCTCGCGCAAGAGTTCGCCAATTGCCGACAAGTATCCGTCGCTGGTAATAGCGTCAATAGAAAACACCGTTTGTTTTGTTTTGAGCTCCTCCATCAAAATCGGCTTAATTCTCGCGGCAAGTTCCGCGCCGTTGAGCCGACGCAAGTGTTGCTTTTCAATCCATTGGAGTTTTTCAATGTTGAACACTGCGCCCGCCTTGCCGACATGGTCGAGCGAAAATTGTTCCTCCAACTCTGCCATCGTGAAAATTTCCTGTTCGCTTCCGCTTCCCGGATTCCAGCCAAGCAAGGCGACGAAATTCACCAAGGCTTCTTTGCTGTATCCTTTGGCGACATAGTCTTCAACGGCAACATCGCCTTGTCGCTTCGAGAGCTTTGTGCGGTCAGGGTTCAAGAGAAGTGGCACATGGGCGAAGACGGGCTTTTCCCAACCAAAAAAATCATACAGCACCACGTGTTTCGGCGTTGAGGAAAGCCACTCTTCGCCGCGAATGACATGCGAAATGCGCATCAAATGGTCATCGACGACGACGGCAAGATGATATGTCGGAAATCCGTCGGCTTTGAGCAAGACTTGGTCATCGAGCGTTGAAGACTCAAACTCGACGCCGCCGCGAATCACATCGTTTACGTGAATCGTAAGGCCGTCGGGAATTTTCATCCGAACCACGCGCGGCGCGCCCGATGCCAACGCTTCTTTGATTTTGCTTTCAGGCATTGAGCCACCCATTGATTCAGGCAACCATTTGCGATTATACTTCGGCTGCAACCCTTGTTTCATTTGGAGTTTGCGCATCTCCTCAAGTTCCTCGGGCGTCTCGAAGGCGTAGTAAGCGCAGCCTTTGGCAAGCAGTTCATCGCAGTATTTTTTGTAGAGTTCCAGCCGCTGGGATTGAATGTAGGGACCAAATTCGCCGCCATGTTTCGGACTTTCGTCAGGCACAATGCCCGCCCATTCCAAGACGCGAATAATGCCCTCGGTCGCGCCTGCAACGAGGCGTGTTTGGTCGGTGTCTTCAATGCGAAGTAAAAATTTTCCGCTGTGTTTTTTGGCATAAAGATAATTATACAATGCGGTGCGAAGTCCGCCGACATGCACATACCCCGTAGGCGAAGGCGCAAAACGAGTACGAACCGTTGAATGGGATAACCCTGACATTGTGATAGGCACAGTTTATCGAAAAGTTTCTAAGACGATTTATATTGAAACCAACAACGCCGAAAAAAAGCGTAAGAAGTAGTTTGACAATAAGGCGCAAATGTAACGCATTTCACCGACTTTCCATACCCGACTCATTCGTCTGAAGGCTTGACGGTAAAGGGCGAAAAACAATGGCTCGTCGTTTACTCACCTTATCCAGACCAGCACAGTGAGCCGACCATAAAGCCTCGAAAATACAGGGAGACGTGAGCGATGAAAGAAAAGCCAATTGTTGATTTGAAAGAGGCGGCGCAAAAAGCGCTCGACCATTTTTATCATGTCTCTAAAGACGCGGGCTATCAAAACGTCGCCATCGAGGAAATTGAAAAATCGGAGAACGGCGAGTTTTGGAACGTAACCATCGGCTACGATGCGCCGACGACCGACTCCGTCTACTCGCTCTCGGCGACCGCACGTCGATTCAAAATTTTGAAAGTCGATATCCTCACCGAGGAAGTCGTCTCAATGAAAATTCGCACGTTCGGTTAAGCGGCTTGTCTGAGTTGCTGTCGCTCAACTACAAACACCCCAAACACAACAACATACTCAATCACCGTCAGCCATGCCTGTTCTTGATAAGGCGGGCTTTGATAAGCTGCGTAGCTGAGCGCGGCGGCGCCCGACCAACCTATTCCAAAACGATAGCGCGAAAATGCCGACAACGCAACGAGCGTTGTCAGATACCAAGGGTGAACCGTCGTGGCGAAAACAAAATATGTGGCGAGCGAAAAGAGCATCGTTTCCGCGCATTGAAGCATTGTCAATGCTGGTCGACGAAGCGCAAGAACAACAATGATGAGCGCCGATACCAACGCCAACGCCGTGCCGAATTTGGAGACGACGGCATACTCAAAAAAGCGATTGCCGACATATCGCGCAGCAGCATATAAACTCGCATTAAATTCAAACGTTTGGAAATAAAGTTTCACGCTTGAAAAGAAATTCTCGATGATGGAAAGCGGAACAACCAGCGCGAGAAAGAGGAGTGTCAGTGAAAGCGTCGCCGCGCTGAACCAAACACCCCTGCGCCAACCGAGTCGGCGTGTCAAAAGCGGCAAAAACATCAACGGCAAGAGTTTCGCTGAGGCAGAGAGCGACAGAGTCAATGCCGCAAGCCAACTGTTTTTCGTCGGTGCAGCGTCAATGCTGCGCAGCAGATAGAGTGTCAGAACAAGAAAAAAAATCATCACGGCTTCGAAGTGCAAATTGCCGCAAAGCTCAATGATGACAAGGGGATTGAGCGCATAGACCAGTGTGTTTTTTTTGTCGATGCCCGCAGCCGCACACAACGCTGGCAACAAAAAAAGGGTGCCGCACTCGAACAGAAAGAGATATAACTTCATCACCACGACGCTGCCGAACACGCTCGACGGCGAAAGACTGGCGCCAAGCCAAAACCCTAATTGGCACAGCGCTGGATACACTGAAAAGTAATTCGGTGAATTGAGTTTTGAGAGCAGGTCTGCGTCTAAGCCAAATGCGGCGAGGTCGTCGGGCGAATACACCGATGGAAGTTTTGCAAACGGGCTTTCGCCATGCGCGAGCAACCTGCCATCCCAAATAAAACGATAAAAATCATCAGAGAGATTTGGAACAGAAAACAGCAGCGCGGCTCGAGTGCCTATGGATATTCCAAACGCAATTTTATAGTCTTGTTCCGTATGAGCAGTGCGGATTATCCAGATGTAAAGCGCGAAGAGCAATGTAAAGAGCGAGATGACGGCCGTGAAATTCGCGCGCTCAACGGTGTAAGAAAGCCAAAGATGTGCAAGAGCCGACAGCACAAGAAGCGACCAAAGCAGCGGACGAGGCGGCGTCAAGGTCAAGTGAAGGGTTTAGTTGTTCAATCTCCAATCGTAATCGAGATACTCGATTGTTACATCGGGCTGCATCAGCAAGGTTTTATCGGCGGCGTTTGCAAGATACGGCTCAATGAACGTTTGAACTGACCCTGCAACTCTGATGAAATCGGATTTATACCAATCGAAAATTTTTGAGAGAAAGACGGTTTTCTTTTCGGCATCGAAACGGTTACGCTGTGGGTTGTTCAAAAAAAGTGCGACTTGTTCATCGAGCTGCTGTGAAAGTCTTGACGCTACATAGGCGTCGCTGCGGAGAATTGGGCAGGACTTTGCAGCGCAGACGAGCCCGAAATGCGCACGAACTTCGCCGAGTTCGCCAAGGATAATGTTATGCTCAATGTGGTCGAGGGTGTACGGTTTCCCGCCGATGCTGAACTGCTGCTCTTTCCAAACGTTGGGCTTGATGTCTTTGATGCTCTTGATGTTAGAATGTTGATTGATGAAAAAAATCGTAATGGCGTTGTAAGCGTTTATCCAGAACGCCAATTTTTCTGCTCTCGTTTGAAGCGCATTTGGGTTTGCGTCTTGAAGTGATTTCAAATAAGTTTTGAAAGTATCATCGGCGCCAATGGCATCGTAATCAACACGCCCGTGCTTAACATGCTTTTTCAAAACGGCGGTGAACGGCGCGTGGTCGAAGGGCGGTGCGGCGACAAGCAAGATGAGCAAGAGAAGTGAATTCATTTTATAGAGCGTTAGGATTTGGCAAGCCGAGCGTGGTAAATCGAGAGCATGGCGACGAGCGCAAAGCCAATTAAGAACAATACTTGAAATGGCAACAGGCTAAGTTCGGCGAAATAAATCGCCACAGCTGCGCCGAAGACGTAGTAAAGCGCGAAGAGAATTTCAAAAAAGGTAATCGGCGTAAGTGTTGCAGTTAGGTAAGATTTTCGAACCCATGTGTCGCCAAACTGTGCCAATCCGAATTTTGGGGTGCGCACGAAGGCAGATTTACGCCCTATCAATCCTTCAAGGACAGCAAGCGAGTTGTGCAGCGACATGCCCATCATAAAGGCGACGAAGAGCGAAAACCGTTTTCCAAACTCAACGCTGCCGTTGCTGGGCGATGCTGTGTTCGAGACAGAAAAGAGATAGAAAAGAAATGAGGAGATAAAGCTGATAAGAAACACCGTCATGACTTGAAAGTAAAGGTCGTAACCGCCCATCGTATTTTTGACAATCATAAGCGGCACTGTGAGCAGACCTGAAATGAAGATGAGCATAAAGAGCGCGTTGGCGCACAGGTGTAGCGTGGCGTAGATTTTCAGATGCAGTGAGAGAGATGATTTCCAAACGTCAGGCAAATTTTTCTTCGCTGTTTCAATCGCGCCTTTTGCCCAGCGAAACTGCTGCGACTTGTAAGAACTCATCTCGGCGGGCAGTTCGGACGGCGACTCGATGTTGCCCAAAAACTTAAACTTCCAGCCTCTGAGTTGTGCGCGATAGCTTAAATCCAAGTCTTCGGTGAGCGTATCAGCGTGCCAGCCGCCAGCGTCCACAATAGCAGCTTTGCGCCAAACACCGGCTGTCCCGTTGAAGTTAATGAAAAGCCCAGCCGCGTTTCGAGCTTCTTGCTCGACGCCGAAGTGCGCGTCAAGCCCAAAGGCTTGTAGCTCTGTAAGCACCGAATAGTCACGGTTAAGATGCGACCAGCGTGTTTGCACCATGCCAATCTTGTCGTTTTCAAATGATGGTAAAACAGTTTTCAAAAACGAGGGCGGCGGCACAAAATCAGCGTCAAAGATGGCAATAAATTCGCCCGTAGCACGTTCAAGCCCATATTGCAACGCGCCTGCTTTGAAACCGCTTCGCTCGGCGCGCCGAAGATGATAAACGCGAAACCCTAATGCGCAAAGTTCTGTAACCTTTTTGGCGATGATGCGTGTGGTCTCGTCGGTCGAGTCGTCCAAGACTTGAATCTCGAGGCGGTCTTTCGGATAATCAAGTGCAGCAACAGCATTGAGCAAGCGCTCGACGACGTAACGCTCGTTGTAAATCGGAAGTTGAACCGTAACAAATGGAAGCGGCTGAGAAACGGCGTCAAGAGCGGGTGTGGCGCAGCGCCGACGTCTGAGAGCGTAATACACCAGCGTCAATTGCCCGATGCTGAACAAGAGAATGATGAGGTGCGAGACCATATAGACGCCGAAAAGAACGGGCTCGAGCATATCGTTCAGGCGATTAGGTTTTTATGGTATTCAGTTCAGAAACTCCGCTCCGACACTGAGCGTCGGCACAAATAGCGGCAACTTAAAAGAGAACGTCGTGCCTTTGTTTTCAATGCTTTGCACCTCGAGTGTCGCGCCATGCAGTTCCAGAATTTTTTTTGAAATGGCAAGTCCCAGCCCCAATCCCGAACCAGCTTTTTCGCGCACCGATGCACTGCGGTAAAAACGGTCGTAAATATACGGTAAATCTTGTTTAGGTATGCCTTTGCCCGTATCGGAGACAGCAAAAGTAACACCGTCTTTACTGTGTGAAACGGCGATGGCGATAGCGCCGCCTTCGGGCGTGTATTGAATCGCATTCTCAATCAAGTTTTGCAGCACGCGCTCAATCAGCCCAATATCGCCGAAGACAAACGGCGCATCGGATGCCAGCATTGTCGTCAGGGCGACGCGCTTCTCCATCGCCCTCGGTTGGAATTTCAATGTAACATCTTGCGCAAGTTCCGTCGGAGAGAACGGTTCTTTTTTAGCTTCAAGTTGCTTGGCTTCCAATTTCGAGAGTTCGAAAAGCGCGGCAACCAATCGAGTAAGGCTTCTGGCGTTTTTGAGAATGGTGCCGAGATACAATTTTTTTTCGTCGTCGGAAAGCAAACGTTCTTTCATCAAAATGGTCTCGGCATAGCCCTCGATGGAGGCGAGTGGCGTGCGAAGGTCGTGTGCGATGTTGGCGACGAGGTCGCGTCGCAGTCGGTCGTTCTGTTTCAGCGTTTGAATCGAGCGGTCGATTTTTCCGGCCATGTCGTTGAAAACGCGCGCCAGTTCGCCGAGTTCATCGTTGGTGATAATGGGCGCGCGCGCCGAAAAGTCTCCTTGTTCAATGCGATGTGCGGCGTTGGTAAGCAATTTGACATTACGCGTCAAAAGAAAAATCATCACGACTGCAAACAGGCTCGCTGCAACGGTGGCAATGATGAGCGTGTGCGTGAGAACCGTTAGGATATAACTTTGGCGAACCATTTCTGCGCCCGAACTCTGCTCTTTGAACGTGACATACAAGTAGCAATGAAGCGAGCCGTCGCTGCGTCGGAGCGGCGCAGCAGAAAAAATGCTTCTGCCGCGCTCGTCGCTCGGATTATCGCAGTAAATCGGAAACGCGGTGGAACTATCGATGAAGGCGCGGATTTTGTCAATGTCAATTCGATTGCGCTTCAACGCGTTGGTCGTGGTAAAAACTTCGCCGTCGTCATGCACCAAGTAAAGTTGGATACTTGGGTTGATAATCATTGCTGCGTCGAAGAGCTTCTGAAATCGCTCGCGCTCGACAAGGTCGGTCTGTTCGTTGATTCTCAATTCTTTTGCAATAGATGCGGCAAGGGTATAATTCGATTTTTGAACGACCTCGGCGGTATAGCGTTCTCCGGCGTCGAGCAGCACATAAAAAAATACGCCTGTCATCGTCGCAAATGATACAACGAACAGGAGCGAGAGTCGAAACGACAGCCCATAGAACCTTGTTGGCATTGCGTCAAATCTTACAGGTCATCATTAAATTTGTACCCAATTCCCCAAACGGTCAGGATATACTTCGGATTCGCCGCGTCTTTCTCAATTTTCATGCGTAATCGATTGATGTGAGAATTGACCGTATGTTCATAGCCGTTGAAGTTGTGTCCCCAGACCAAATCCAACAGTTCGGCGCGTGAAAACGCGCGACCCGGATGGCGCATAAAAACGGAGAGCAACTCAAATTCCTTCACGGTCAGGTTAAGCGATTTGCCGTTGAGCATGGCTTTGTGCGTCTCGATGTCGAGCATCAACCCATCGTAATGAAACCGCGTTGGCGTCGACACAAATCCGGGTTCTTTATCGGGGTGATAGCGGCGAATGCGCGCCTTAACGCGCACAATCAACTCGCACACGCTGAATGGCTTAGTGATGTAATCATCTGCACCGACCTCAATGCCCGTTATTTTGTCGCCCTCTTCCGCCCGTGATGTGAGCATCAGAATCGGCGTCTCAATGCGATTTTGCCGAATACGCTTACATGCCTCAATCCCGTCGAGCTTCGGCAACATCACGTCGAGGATAATTGCGTCGTAATTATTTTGCGTTGCATACAGCACGCCGTCTTCGCCGTTATGAACGATGTCGGTTTTGCAATCTATATCCTGCAAGTTAATAGCAACAAGGTTGGCGATGTCATGGTCGTCCTCGATAATCAGAACTTTTTTCATAACAGTGGTTGGTGATGGTTAACTTTCGGCAAGCAATTTGGCGATAACACTGACGGTTTCGTCATACTTGCCCTCGCCAATAGGCACATAGCGGATAATACCCTTTTTGTCAATCACATACACGCAGGGCCAATACTCTTGCTTGCATAGTCGCCACGTCTTGAACTCGTTGTCGGTCATGACAGCATACTCAATGCCAAGCGATTTTATTTCAGCTTTGACGTTTTCCAAGACTTTCTCGCGGGCAAATTCGGGCGTATGCACACCAATGAGCTGAAAATCGTCGCCTTTAAATTTTTCATGCCATGCTTTGACATAAGGAATCGTGTTGCGGCAGTTCCAACAGGCGAATGTCCAAAATTCAAGCACGACGACTTTGCCGCGCAACGCCGAGAGCGTCAGCGGCTTTGAATTTATCCAAACGCCGTCGGCGAGTTCGGGCGCAGGCTTTCCAATCCAATCGTTGGACGGCGCGATTGAAAAAAGCAGCAATGGCATCAAAAACGCTTTCATCGATCAAAAAAATTAATATTGACGAAATTGTTCATTCAAAGGTTCTTTACAACTTCAAGTATAGGCTTGCAATCAACGTCGTGCCTTTGGCGACATTTCGACCAGAGACGTCCTGAAAAATCTCGCCGCTAAATCCGACCGTTTGGGAAAAATCGTAAGCAAGTCCTGCATTGACGCGGTTGAGCGTGTAGTTGTTGATTTGATTTGTGCCGCTCGATGGCAGACGAATCTCTCCGATGCTAATCGTACTGAACCACCCAAATTTCGCCGAGACGCCGCCGACGAGCGGTGCTCCGACTTGCACAAAGTAAAATGCTTCGTCGTTGAACACTTCGCCAAGGCGATAGCGGTAGCCGACGTCCGCCGTCGCATAGCCGAACCCGCCGAGGAACGGAAAAGCCACGCCGCCTTGCAGCGCCAGCTCAATGTCGGGCTGTCCTGTGCCGAATGGAATAGATGTCGACGCGCTGCCCGTCGGAATTTTTACGCCGCCTTGCAAAGCAACGACCCCAAACGGCAACTGCGCCAATTGAAACCGAGCCGAGAGCCGTGTGTCGCCCAAACCCGACACATTCATATTCATTGACACGGTGTCCAGAAATACGCCGTCGGAAGAAGCGCGTGCGTTGCAGAACGATTGCGAGAAATTCTGAAACGACGTAGCCACGATAATCGTCAGCCCGTCATCCAGACCGACCTCGCCGTAGAATGAGAGCGCATGTGCCGAGAAGCGACTGTCCAAAAGCTGCGACGCCTGCTGCAAATTAAATCCCGTATTGAGCGCAGCGTCCATTCCGTTGTTGAACAAAAACTCTCGGTCGGTCGAAAAGCGCAGAAACGAAAACTGAAGATACGATTTGCCTTTGGGCTGCGTCCAGCCGCCCGCGCGACTTTCGGCGCGGAAAAGCAGCAAGAGAGCTACCGTCAGCAGCGAGAACAGGCGAGAGCAAGCATACGTCGTTGTGGTCTTTAAGGTTGTCATATTGGTTTGGTTTAGCAATGAAGTAAATATGAGTCCAAGACTTCACGAAAGAATCACGGCAAAGAAGAGCGTAGAAAATGTGGCAAGCATCGAATTAGACGTCGACTTGCACCTCGTCGTTGATGGTGTTCATTTGCTGCCGCTTGTCCCAGTTGAGAGGTGCTTTAGCGCGTCGAGGATGTCGGCGGGTTCAGCACGTTCGCGGAAGTCTGCACTCACAAACGCATAGCGGATCACGCCGCTTTTATCGATAAGATACGTCGCCGCAAGCGGCAATTCATCGCCATCGTTGCCGTTGTAAGTCGTGAGCCTTTTTTTGTAGTTGTCTTTGATTGAGGGTGGAAGTTTGTAAGCGACGCCATAAGCGCGCGCCACGCCGTTGTTAGTGTCGCTCAAGACCTCAAATGTCAACTGATGTTTTTCTTTGGTCGACATAGATTTATCGGGCAGTTCGGGCGAGAGCGCAAGCAAGGCGGCGCCGTTTGTCTTGAAATCGGGCAACCGCTCTTGCAGCGCAGCAAGCGACAAATTGCAATACGGACACCAACCGCCGCGATACCATGTCAGTATCACCGCACCTTTTTTGAGATAGTCCGAGAGTTTGACGACTTGTCCCGTCGCGTTACCAAGCTCGAACTCTGGAGCGGTGTCGCCGACCTTCATCGCGCGCGCCAATATGCCCGAAGCGGCAATGTCGTCAATCGCTTTTTGCGCGGCGGCGGCTCTTTCGGGCGGTGTCTTTTTAAGTGATTCCTCTTTGCGCGCATCAAGCTGCGATTTCAACGACGGCGCATTGTTGGACTGCGCGACGGCAAGCGACATCGTCATCACAAGTGCTGCAAAAAAACAAACGAGATTTTTCATGGTCAAGCGAATTGGAATTAAGTAACAAGCAGCTTGAAAATGGTGAAAAGAATTTTGTAGCCTGCCTTGACTGTGCCAGAAACCGTGCCAGTGATTTTCGACGTGCCAATGCGCTTGCGATAGCTGACAGGAATTTCAACGCAATGCAGCTTCATCTTCGCCGCCTTGACCTGCATCTCAACCGTCCAGCCGAAGGTTTGGTCTTGCATCTGCATCGCCAAGAGTTTATCAAATTTCACGGCGCGAAACGGACCTAAATCGGTGAATGTGTAATTCCAAAACAGACGAATAAGCCGCGTGGCGAGCCAGTTGCCGAACCGCGCCTGCGGCAAGAGCGCGCCCGGCTCGGCGTTGCCAATGATGCGAGAGCCGATGACCAAGTCGACATTCTGTTCCAAAATGGGGTTTACCAACGCCGTCATCTCGTTTGGAAAATCGGAATAGTCGCCGTCCAGAAACACGACCACATCGGGCTGTTTGGTTCGTGCGTAATCGATGCCTTTCAAGCACGCCGCGCCGTAGCCGCGCTTGGGTTCATGTAATACAGTTGCGCCGCCGCGCCTTGCGTGGTCTGCCGTTGCGTCCGTCGAGCCGTTATCGACCACAACCACCTCGCTCACCAAATCTTCGGGAATATCACCCATCACTTTTTCAATCGAGCCGGCTTCGTTGAACGCCGGAATGATGACGAGAATATGCGGGCGCATGAACAATTGACAAATAAATTAACGGCAACCGGAAGATGCGGAATGAGTATCACGAAAGCATCACGACAAAAAAGTGCGCTTCAACAGTTATTCGCCCTGTTTCATCGTCGGTGTTGATTCACGGCGTGAATGGCGAGATGTGCTTAGTGTAAAAAATAATTGCTAAAAATTAGCTGGACGCTGTGTCGGAAAAATTTGTTGTTTTTGAAAATAACGTTAATTTAGACGTAGTCTAAGTAAAGCAAAAATGCAATTAGATTTCAAAACCATCAGCAATTTATGAAGCGTTTTATCTTTTTTCTCTTGCTCACAACGATGTGCCTCTGTATGTCGTTGTCCGTCGCCGTCGCACAGACGGGTGAAATTTCCGGTAGCGTCAAATCCGACAAGGGCGAACCGATTGTCGGCGCAAGCATGCAGCTTAAAGGCACAACCCTCGGCGCGGCGAGCAACGCAAACGGCGTGTTCAAAATCGCAAACGTTGCGGCGGGAAATTACACGCTCGTCGTTAAGAGTCTCGGCTACAAAACAACTTCGCGGGAGATAACCGTTGTCGCAGGCGAAGTTTTAGCGCAAAATTTTACGCTCGATGAGGATAAAATTTACGCGCAGGAAATCGAGGTCTTGGGCAGAAAAGCCCGCACGTACACGAGCGACATTAGTTTTGTCGGAACAAAAACGGGGACGGACATCCGAGAAACGCCGCAATCGATTTCCGTCGTAACCAAGGAGCTCATCGACGACCGACAAATGTATCGCATCGGCGAGGTCGCCAAAAACGTGAGCGGCGTTAACCAATTTTCGCACTACAACGATTTAACCATTCGCGGCTTTCGCAGTCAGGACGATGTCCGTCTCATCAACGGCTTACGGAGCGGCGCGTTCTTCTTTACGCAGCCGCTCTTGGTCAATATCGAGCGCGTTGAAGTTATCAAGGGTCCGGCGTCGGCGCTGTTCGGCAACACATATCCGGGCGGCACGGTCAATATGGTTACAAAAAAGCCGCTCGCCGAAGAGCGTAAATCCATCGCCTTTACCACCGGCAGTTTCAACACGTATCGCGGCGCATTGGATTTTACAGGACCGATTCTCGAAAATAAATCGTTGCTTTACCGTGTTAATGTAGGCTACGAAAACGCGCAGTCGTTTCGCAACCTGCAGTTCAACGAAGCCCTGACCGTCGCGCCGTCGGTTACATTTCTGCCGAGCGAACAGACATCGGTAAACTTTGATTTGGTGTTCACCGACATCAACACGCGTTTGGACAGAGGACAGCCGATTTTCGGCGCAAGCGCCGGCACGCCGCTCTCCACCACGCCGACAAGCCTCGCGCTCGGCGCCGCCAACGACCACTATCGCGTGCGCGACCTGTATCTGACCATCGCTTTGAACCACCGCTTTGCGAGTTGGCTTTCGGCAAACATCGGCTATATGAAATTCGCATTTAGCGAAGACCTCTTCGAGCATCGCAACGCCCGCACCTTCACGCCCGATTCCGCCGGACGCCCAATCACCGACCTTGCACAAATGCAGGTATTTCAACGCATTCAACAGAGATTCGCCGATAACCTCTCGGCATATTTCGTGTCCAATTTCAAAACGGGCGATGTTGAACACGTTGCGCTCGTCGGATACGACTACGTCCAGCGCACTCGTCCCATCGGCGGCGCGCAAAATACGGCGGACGGGTTTCGTAACGCCGCCAATACGGGAACGATTGCAACCTACAATCCGGCAAATCGCGCCGCCTATCGCTTGGATGCACGCGGGAATCCTGTTCCAAATGTGCCGAGTTTCAGTCTTGGCTCGCAACAATATCTCATCGCCAATCCAAGCGATTACATTTTTAGGCGAGCGCAACTTGCAGCGACGTTTTTCGGCGCACACGGCATCTATGTTCAAGACCAACTGAAGTGGAACAATCTGAGCGTGTTGCTCGGACTGCGACAGGAGTTTTACAGCGACCTTGAAAACTTCCAAACGCCGACCGAGCGAACCGTTACTCAACGTGCCCTTCTGCCGCGTGTCGGCGCCGTCTATGAACTTAACCCAACGGTGAATGTTTATGCGACTTATACCCAAGGCTATTTGCCACAAACCGCGTCGACGCAGATTGAGCCAAACACCGGCGGACCGTTCGACCCGCTCATCAGCAATCTGGTCGAGGGCGGCGCAAAATTGAGTTTCCTCGAAGGCAATTTGCTCGCCAACGTCGCGCTGTATCGAATCGAGCAAAACAACGTGCTGATAAACGCCGGCGACCCAACAAATCCGAACCTCTTGCGTCAGCGCGGACAAGAGCGCTCGGTCGGCATTGAGATTGAACTCATCGGAAACATCTTGCCGAATTGGAGCGTGAACGCAGTCTATGCTTACAACGACGCTCGAATCACGCAAGGACTTGACGCGGAAATCGGGCGCATCAAAGAAAACGCGCCGAATACATCGGCGGGCATTTGGACGAAGTATACAATTGATAACGGCGTGTTGAACGGCGTCGGATTCGGCTTGGGCGTCAATTATGTCGGCGTGCGTTTTCCGTCGCTTACGCGGCTGTTTCAATTGCCCGCCTACACGGTCGTCGATGCGTCGGTGTTTTACAACTTCAACAAGTTTAGAATCGCGGCGAACTTCAACAACATCGCCAACGAAACTTATTGGGTCGGCGGCTACGACTTTCTCGCCATTTTTCCCGGCGCGCCGCGCAACTTTCTCGTCAACGTCGGCTATCAATTTTAAACCAACTTCTCGATATGAAATCACCAAAATTATCCAACAAAATTTTCTCAGTTCATTCGTGGCTCGGCTTGATTAGCGGCGCGTTCTTAATCGTCATCGGACTGACCGGCTCCATTTTGGCATTGACCGATGAACTGCACGCATGGCTCAATCCCGACCTGATGCGCGTCGAGCCGCAGGCAAAGACCGTCTCGCTTGACCAAATGCTCGCCAATGTCAAAGCTAAATTTCCCGACGCCAAGGTGTTCGGCATTCAACAGGGCGAAACGCCCGATGAATCGTATCGCGTGCGCATGGATTTGAACAATGAGTTTTATTACGCGCAGATCAATCCGTATTCGGGCGATGTTTTGGGCTGCGGCGACCTCAAACCGCGCAACAGTTACTTCGTTTATTTTTCCCGCGTGATGCACTACTCGCTCCTGATGCGCCCCGTCGGCGATTTGATGGTCGCGCTCATCGGCTTGATGTTTATTCTGCTCACGCTCACGGGACTTTACGTCAATCGCAAATCGCTCGTGCGCGTCTTTCGCGTCGGCGTGCGTTGGGAGAAAGGCGTTCAGAAAGCGTCGTCGGACGCGCATCAATGGATTGGCGTGGCATCGCTCGCGTTCACGTTCGTAATGTCGGCAACGGGATTTTATCTGATGCTCTATGCGTTCTCGCCGGAGTTTTACACGCGCATCACCGAAAAGTCAAATCCGCCCGCCGTCGTGCTCTCCGCCGATTCGCTTATGGCGCAAGCCAAATTGCACTTGCCCGATTTCACGCCCGTGATGCTCCAACTGCCGCGCAAAGAGAATCAACCGATTACCGTGCGCGGACACATTGCCGGTTCGCTGTTTCTCTACAATCATTACAGTAGCTACGTGCAGTTCGATTCCAAAACCGGTGCGGTCAAAAAAACCTTCAATATCAACGGCGCCGGTTTCGGCGAGCAACTCCACGCTTGGCTTGTGGCACTGCACTACGGGCAGTTCGGCGGCTTTTGGCTGAAACTCATTTACTGCATCGGCGGCTTGACACCCGGCATTCTCTCGGTTACCGGCTTTGTGATTTGGTGGAAGAAAAAACGCCGTCAGGTTGCTCCGATGCAAAAGACACTGCCGACCAAATCCGCTTATTCGAGCGCTTCAAGCGACGCGGCTGTATTGATGAACAACAATCAATGACGATGTATGACTAACCTGTTTCGTTTGATTTTTTTAACGACTGCGCTCGCCGCTTCCGCGCTGGCACAAGCCGCAGCACTGTCGCTTAAAATCGATTCGCTCAAAACGGATTCGCTGAAAGTCTATCGCGCCAAAGAAACGGTGGTCACTGCCACACGCACCG
>JPGV01000028.1 GCA_000724175.1 [Candidatus Thermochlorobacteriaceae] bacterium GBChlB
TTCCCGATGAGGAAGGGTTTTTATTTTTCAACAACTCGCTTGACAACTTGGCCTCTGTGAGTTGGGCTGGCGGAGCAGGGCGGGCGTAAGCCTCACTGAGGCAATTAAAAAATTGCTAAATCGTTTCGACCAAAGGCTCGAAAGACCTATCTTTGGACATCTCCAAAAATCTGTTGCCCTAAGTAACTGCGACACGATGATGCGAAGAAATTTGTTGCTGCTGCTGATGCTATTTGTCGCCGACGCTCTCGCGCAGCCCGGCACAGTTCGACTAACCCCTGTGCGCGACTTGCGACTGCAAGCACAACCGCTTGAGATTCCCGCCCGATTTCGTGGACTGATTCAACCCCAAACGGTCAATTTGCCCGCAGGCTTTCGCGCGAAAGTCTTTTACATCGGTCGATTAAATAAGCCACGTTTTTTGGCGTGGAGTCCCGACAGCGTGTTGCATGTTGCTAATTACAACAGTGGCGAGATTCTGGCGCTGCCCGACCGCGACCGCGACGGTGTTGCGGATACAGCGATGGTTGCCGCGTCGGGATTTACCATTCCGCACGATGTAAAATTTTACAAAGGCGATATGTATGTCGCCGAAGAGCGGCGCGTCTGGCGATTGCGCGACCTCAACCGCGATGGCATCTATGAACAACGCAGTGTGTTTATCGATAACATTGCCGAAGGCGCAACACAGCCCGGTGGCGGACATCGCACGCGCACACTGGCGTTTGACGAAACACGACGCAAAGTCTATCTCTCCATAGGCTCGCTCTGCAATGTCTGCCGCGAAGAGTTCCGCGCCGTCGTCGAGGAATACAATGATGACGGAACGGGCAAGCGGATTTTCGCCAGTGGAATCCGCAACGCCGTGGGTTTGACGATTCACCCGCGCACAGGGCGGCTGTGGGCAACAAACAACGGCAGCGACCAGCAAGGCAACGACATACCGCCTGAATGGATTGACCTTGTGCGCGACGGCGGATTCTACGGCTATCCTTTCGCGCATTCCAACCAAGTGTATTTCGATTTTAGTCGAGGCGGAGATTATCAAGCGCTTTTGCCCATCACTGCCGCCGACAGCGCAAAGGTGCGACGAATGGTTCAGCCTGCTGCGCTCGTGCAAGCACACTCCGCGCCAATGGCGATGACATTTACAAACAACTCTTTTCCGAATGAGTTTCGACGCGGCGCGTTTGTCGCCTTTCGTGGCTCGTGGAATAGAACGCCTGCAACGGGCTACAAAGTCGTCTACCTTGATTTCGATAACGATATGGACACGACAGCAAACGTCGTTGCGGATTTTCTGACAGGATTTATGACCGATTCGTCGCGCGCGCAGCCCGCGCGTTGGGCGCGTCCCGTCGGCTTAGAAGTCGATTGGCGCGGAAATCTGTATGTGGGCAGCGACGAAAGCACGAATGCGATTTTCATTATCTCCCCGTCAAGCACCGCAAATACAGGCAAAGACAGGCGCTCTGAGTTGGATTTTCGGTTAGACCAAAATTATCCCAATCCGTTTAATCCAGTAACGACGATTACATACAGTTTGCCTGCAACAAGTTTTGTAACACTGCGCGTCTTTGACATGTTCGGACGCGAAGTCGTCAAGCTCGTCGATGAAAAACAAATCGCGGGAACTTATCAAACGATCTTTAACGGCGTGGCAATGGCGAGTGGCGTTTATTTTTATCGCCTAACGGCACGTTCTGCTCGCGGCGAATTTTCGGACACGCGCAAAATGATGTTGCTCAAATAATGTCTCCAAACTGCTGAACCAAAAGTCGTCCGCAATGAAAAACCGAGTTCTCCTTGTCGCATTGTGGGCGGCATCGCTGGCGACGGCGCAAACGCCCGATTCGCTTTCCACGCCCGATTCCGCCGCTGTGCTGCGACGGCAAACGCTCGACCGACTGCTCGACCTTTCAAGCGAATCGAGCGGCGGCAGCGAGGTCTTGGAGCAGTTCAACTTGTTTCGCCAACAAAAAGTCGACCTGAATCGCGCGGGCGTGCAAGCCTTGCTTGGCATACCGTTTCTGTCTGCACCCGAAGCCAAGCGTATCATTGAGTATCGAGAGCGCGTCGGCGGCTTTCGCAACGTTGCCGAGCTACGCAACCTGCTCGACGAAGAGACCTACGAGTTGGTCGCCGAATTTGTTCGGGTCTCTTCGCGACCGAACTATCAGCCCGACGCGCCGCCCGCCTTTATTGACGACTTTCGGCGCGGTGTGCTTTGGCAGCAAACACGATTTGATTTCATCAATCGTACGTCGCTTGAGTCGCCCCTTCGCTTTGGCTTGCAAGAAGGCAGCCGACGCATTGTCAATCGGGACGCGCAGGGCAGACCAGTTGATACAACCATCACAAGAGCCTATCTGGGCAGCGCACCGAAAGTCTATAACCGATTGCAGGCATTTGTCTCCGACAACTTTCTCGTCTCCGCGCTGATTGAAAAAGACGTCGGCGAACAGTCGCTCGCTGACTTCACATCGGCGACATTGGCAGTCAAAGACATCTATAATTTGAAATCGCTCATCGTCGGCGATTTTAACCTCTCGATTGGACAAGGTGTTGCGATGAACACCGGGCGCGCGTTTTTTAAGAGTGCTGAAGCCGTCGTCAGCGTCAAGCAAAGCGCGAAAATTGTGCGTCCCTATACCTCGACCGTCGAACAAAGTTTTTTGCGCGGCGCAGCAGCAGAGGTTCAATTTGGCGACCTGACGCTTATCGGGTTCTACTCGCAAAATGCGTTTAGTGCAAGTTTGAACGACACGGCGTTCAGCAGCCTCAATACGGACGGGCTGTTTCGGACAGAATCGGAAATCGCGCGCAAGCAAAATGTCGGCGAGACACTCTTCGGCGGGCATGCGGCGTATTCGTTTCTTGTCGGTTCGGCGACGCTCAATCTCGGTGGCACGTTTTACAGAACGCAGTATCGCGAACCGTTTGTGCCGAGCAATCAGCTCGAGAATTTTTATCGATTCAGAGGCAGTGCGGTATCTGTCAGCTCGGTCAATGTAGATGCGGTGTGGGGCAACGTCGCCGCGTTTGGCGAAGCAGCGTATTCACTGGAGCAGAAGAGCCTCTCGGCGATTGTGGGCGTTCAAACAGAGCTCATGCGCGGGATTAAAGGCGTGATATTGTTTCGTCAGTTTGCGAAAGATTACTTTGCGCCGCGCGCCAACGCCTTCGCTGAAAGTTCATCGGGCGCAACAGGACGCAACGAGACGGGACTTTACTTAGGCATCGACGCAAAACTCTCAACGGAAATCAAAGTGCGTGCGTATTACGATTACTATCTATTTCCGTTTATCTCTTCAACGCGTGTCTTGCCGAGCGCAGGCGACGATATGGTGCTGCAAGTCTCTTACAAGCCGCGCCGCGACATCTTGCTCGAATTGTTTGCACAGCGCAAAGCGGGCGAAGAAGCCTTGACGCAGGTCGATGACTTCGGTCGAGAATACCGCATCGCCACGCCGCAGCTATCTGAACGGCTAAGAACGGATTTCACCTATCAAGTCTCGCCGCAACTGCGCCTGCGAACCCGTGCGGAGGTCAAACATTTTACAAAACGCTTGGTGGCAGAAACGCGCCGCGATTTGGGGTGGCTCATTGCCCAAGATGTGAATCTCGATATTCTCGACAATAAATTATCAATCGATATGCGCGTCGCCGTCTTTCAAACAGATTCTTTCGACGCTGCGGTGTATGCCTACGAGAACGACCTTCCGCTGACGGCGACGATTTACGCACACAACGGCAGAGGTCGTCGGCTCTTCATCAACGCGCGATACAAAGTTCTGCCGCAACTTGAACTGGCGTTTCGCTTTGCCAATGTGTTCCGCGACGATGTGACAGAGGTTGGCACGGGCAACGACCGATTTTTAACCAATGCGCCGAGTGTGTTCAGCGTCGGCGTCAGAGCCAGATTTTGATGCGAGCAAAGCGGGAGACGAGCATCGAGTCAACTTGAACGCATATCGAGCGTTTGCCGAAGCGCAGAAAGCACGTCGCGCAACGATTGCGTTGTGCCGTTAGAATTAAAAATCGTATCATCTTCCAAGCGTTGGAACATCGTTGCAGGGTTTTCACGATTGACTTTATAGTGAATCACGGCAGACTCCACCGTCAGCCGCAGCGACTCGCGAGGGAATGGCTTGACAAGATACCGATAGACCTGTCCATCGTTAATAAGTTTGATGGCGGTTTTTGCATCTCTCGTGCTGGTCATTAAAATCGTAACGACTTCGGGATGCCGGTTTCGCACGGCAATCAGAAAATCTGCGCCGTCACTGTCGTTCAACATTGAGTCGGACAAGACGACGGAAATCGGATACTTGCGCAGCAACTCAAGCGCATCGGACGCCGTCGTGCTGATATGACAAGTATATTTTGAGGCAAAAAAATCTTGAAAGGATTTTAAGTGCGAGTCGTTGCTATCGACGAACAGGATTTCATATTCTGTTTTCGCCTCGACAGAGGAAGCAGCCGCAGCAGTCGCAGGTTTCTGAGACACATAGACCATACGCTGTCCCGCCACCGCACAAGCAAAGCGAATCGTCTCGCGCAATTTGTCCGCCTGCCACGGCTTATTGATATAGCGAAAGACTTCGCCGACATTGACGGAATTAATCACCGCATCTAAATCGGAATAGCCCGTCATAAGAATGCGTATCGCATGCGGCGCAATTTCTTTGGCCTGACGTAAAAACTCCACGCCCGTCATTTTGGGCATGCGTTGGTCGCTGACGATGACCGAAATCGGATGTTGTGCCAATAGCTTTAACCCGTCTTCACCGCTGGTCGCCGTCAAGACGGTATAGTCTTCGAAGAGCAATGACAGCGATTGCAAAATCATCGGCTCGTCATCGACAAAGAGCAACTGCGGGTTGTAATCCATAGAACATCAGTCTGAAAATTTTATTCCACTTATTCCGCAAACGGCGAATCAGACGCAAACGGCGACGCATAACTCGGCTGAGATTGCGCCAGCGTGCTGTCTGCGTTTATTGGCAGCGTGATGATGAACTCTGTGCCTTTACCGACCTGGCTTTGAACATCAATAGTGCCTTTATGTTTTTCAATAATCTTGAAGGCGATGGAGAGCCCTAAGCCTGTGCCTTGCCCAACATCTTTTGTCGTAAAGAAGGGGTCGAAAATACGTTTCAGGTTTTCAGGCGGGATGCCTTTACCATTATCGGCGATAATGATAATCACCTTGCCGTGTTGAACAGCAGTGCGAATCACAATTTTGCCTGTATGCTCATTGACCGCTTGCACCGCATTCGTGATAAGGTTCAAAAAGACTTGGTTCATCTGCGCGGGTGAAACCATAATGCTTGGCAGAACCCCATATTCCTTGACGACTTGAATCCCGCCTTTGAACAAGTGTCCTGCAATTTTGAGCGTGGAGTCGAGCGATTCGTTGATATTGGTGAGTTTCATTGTTGCTTCGTCGAGCCGCGAGAAATTGCGCAAGTTCAAGACCAAATCCTGAATACGGTCAACCCCCTCAATCGAGCTGCGAAAGAGCGATGAACTTTGCTCATACAGTCGGTTCTTCACCTTTGCAGATGTTTGGTCAATCTGCGACAAAATCATCGCCACATCGTTTGGACTGCCATACATAATTTGGCTGCGCAGTTTTTCATATTGCCCAATGAGGTCTTTTATCTCGTTGTGCTTGGCTTCCAAAAGTTCGAGGTTATTGCGCACGAAGCCAAGCGGCGTGTTCATTTCGTGTGCCAAGCCCGCGACCATTTGACCGAGCGACGACATTTTTTCTGCTTGCATCAGTTGCACTTCCGATTGTCGAGCCTCGTCTTTGAGTTTGATAAGCTGACTGATGTCGCTGACGAAGGTAACCTTACGCGGTCTGCCGTCGGCACCAGTGATGCGCGCGGCGTCTGCCAAGATGTAAATCGGCTTGCCGGTTTTGTGCCGCACTTCCCATTCGCCGCGAATGTCTTTGTAGCCGGCTAAATACTTCGCGTGCAAATCAATCCAGAAATCGCGCTTATCGGGCTGCACGATAATTGTAAAACTTTGTCCAATAAGTTCGCTGGGATGATAGCCGTAAATTTCAGCGTAAGCGTTATTGACGTATTCGATTTTACAATCTTCGTTGGTGATAACGATGCCCAGCGGTGTCGAGTCGATGATGGTGCGCAGGCGTTGTTCGCTTTGGCGAAGCGCGTCGTCGGTTTGTCCGCTGTTGGCAAGCGCGACAGGCTGCGAGAATGACGGCGGTGCGGGCGTGTTCATCGGCGTGCTGCCTTGACGCTGCGCGAGTTTTTTAAGCCACTCGTCGTAGCCCATCGGCGGCGGGGCATCGTTTACACTTTTCGGCGGCAAGGCTGGCTGTCCCGCGCCCTGCTCTAAGGCTTCCGCTGCCGTGGAAAATTCCGACATCACAAATTGAGCAATCATGTTCGGTGGTAATTGTCCCATCGATTGCGCTCGCATTAAAATGTCGAGCATCTCCATTTGCTCAACGGCGCGCAATGCCTTTTTGAGCGACTTTTTGATTTTTTTATAGTCAACCATAGCAGTAAAAGTTGTAACGGTTGGAAAATCAGCTGCCCTCCCACAAACGGGTCTGCGTGAATATAGTGTAATTTTTTGCGCAATGGACGCTAAAATCGCACCTTTACGAGAAAATGCGGCTCGATTTCAGTTGATGCCTTGCCATTATAATACATGCGCAAAGGCTATGCCAATGCTTCTCGGCGTCGAAAAACCTCCACGTTGACGCGCAAAATTGTTCGCTGCGTTTACTTTTTTCCAAAGTTTGGATAATCAAGTCCAAACCGCGCTTTGTAGTAGGCTTTGCAGGCGAAAAATGTTACGGCGGCAAGCGCCAATGAGAGTGGCAAAAAACATGCTGCCGTGAGCGCCAAACACAGCATGGAGTATTTGACCGGCAAAAAGATGTCGTCGGCTCGCCCGCGTTTCCATGTTTGCCAAAACAGCGGCAGCGAAACAAGCGCCGACAATCCAATCGTCGCAATCACATAAATGTTCAGCGTTGCAATGGCGACTGCCAGCGCCAGCGCGTCAAGCACCAGTGCGGTTAGAAGTGTAACCGAAACGCCGTAGTGAACCGCAAGGGTGCGCTTACCAAATTGGCGGTCGCCTTCCATATCGGGCAGTGTAACCAAGACGAACACCGCTGCCCATGCCAATCCAAACGGCAGCGAAAAAAAGAGCAGTTGAAAAAATGACGTCTCCGATGGCGGCACGGCATAAACGCCCGCTAAAAATGTCGTAACACCGCCCGACGCATTCATGGCTGCCGAAATAATCGGTCGGTTCATCAATCCCAAAAAACTATATGTAAGTCCCAACAGAGTCGAGAACAGCACGACATAAAAAAATTCGTTTGAAACCGTCCATGCCAAGGCGAGCGAAATGATAACCAACATAACGCCCTCAATCCACGCAGCGCGAAGCGAAACAACGCCGCTCTCGAGAATGAAGAGTTTTTTATTGACGGCGTCGTTCTCGCGGTCGATGATTTGATTGAATAGATAAATGTGTCCCGCGCAGAGCATAGACGATAAAATCGCTGTGGCTGGAAATGGGTGGGGCGAGAAAAACTCGACACGAGCGCCGAGCGCAATGCCCGCAAACATCGTTGCCCAAAGCGGAAAGAATTGCGTGGGTCGAAGCAGAAACACGAAATCGAGCACATAAACAACGCGCTGCAGCAGCGAAGGGTGTGCGGTCGGCAAGTTCATCGGATACGCGGAAGGTAGTCGTCGAGTCGCTGTTTGGCAAGGCGTTTGCAATGTGCATCGAAATAGGGATGCTGTTCAGGCTGGCGCAGGCAAGCATTGAGCGACTCAATGGCGTCTTTGGCGTTTCGCAGCAGAATGTATGCCTCGCCCAATTTCAAGTAGGTAAATGCTGGATAGAGGCGAGCAAATTTGGCTTGCAGCAACCACAAAAGCGAAACATCGAGCGCCGGCTCGGTGGGTATCGGCGCATAAAAGAGCGGCGCAAATGTGCGCTGCACGGGACTGATTTTCGCCAACTCGACGCCCAAGGCACCCAATACCAAATGCGTAAAATCGTTCAACGAATCCTGTTTATGAATTTCCATCAATTCTCTTCGGCAGGAATCAATCGTTACAATTGCGGTTTTGTTGTCCAAGAGCCGAGTGCGTTCCAACAAGATGGCACAGCGTGCGGTTCGCGCGGTCGTCGTGCGGTTGAGCCGGAGCGCTGCTTCTGCCGATGCCAGTGCTTGGTCGAGTGCCGCACGGCGGGCATCTGTCTCCTCAGTTGAAAATCGAAACGAGTTGAAAAACTGTAATTCCGCCAGCGCGACATAAAGAGAAAATTTCAATGAGTCAGGCGCGTGGCGCAGTTCCGAGTGCAGTGCCTTTAAGCGCGTCTCGAGGGACTGTGATTCAAGCGAGTCTGCTGATGCTGACCAAAAAACAACCGGTAAGACCAATGCAAGCATCATTGAACGGCGGCGTCCGCTTTTGAAAAAAGTTCGTCGGGCGTGCGGAAAAAAACAGGCAGCGTTTCAGCGAAGGAGACCACCACTTTGCCATGTTCGTCAATCATCACGTAGGCACGATTCGGCAGCCCCAAGAAGCCCAGCGTGTCGTAGAGCTTATGCACGGTTTTGTCGGCGTCGGAAAGAAGCGGAAACGGGAAGGCATATTTGCCTGCAAATTGCTCGTGCGATTTCACACCATCCGTGCTGATGCCAAGCAGCTCGATGCCGCGCTCTTTGAAGGCGTCGTAGTTGTCGCGGTAATTGCAGAGCTGGGTGGTGCAGACGGGCGTGTTGTCGCCCGGATAAAAAATCAAAACGACTTTTTTGCCTCGAAATTCCGAGAGCGAACGCATCTGTCCCGATTCATCGGGCAGAGAAAATTCGGGCGCTTGTGTGCCGACGGCGATCATATTGTTTGAAACAGGATAAGGTGATGAATACCAATTAATTTGAAGAATGGTTTGTATGCTGAACGGCGCGTAGCAAAGTGAAGAATCCACGCATACGATGGAGTTCTCGCTTCGCTCGGAATGACACCGTTGTAAAATTTACTCCTCTTCTAATTACTTTGGTGTAACAACGCTTCAAAGATAGCATTGTGTTGGAAAATGTCGCGCTGCAAAATTTTATGTCGAGAAAAGTGCGTTTGCCCTCGCTGAATTTTCAGATAGCGTTGCGCCGGGTTTGAGTGCTATTTCACCCACATCGTCTTAGATTGAAATAAAAAAGCCCCGCGTTTCGGCGAGGCTTTCTCGAGAAGAGATTTAGTTTAGAAATCGCCTCCGAGCGAGACATAGTAGCGCGGTTGCGAAACGCCTTGATTGTAATACGCCCAAGCCATATCGAAGCGCACGACAAAGCCCAGAAACACCGAGCGCACTCCCCAACCAAATCCCGCAAGCACGTCGCTGTATGCGGGCGTTGTGCCGTCGGGAGTGTCACTAAATCGGAGGCGCACACGGCTGTCGTCCGACCATGCCAAGCCAGCGTCGGCAAAGATGGTTCCCATCAAGTAGTAAAGCGGAATGGGAATCGGACCAAGCGGCAGGGCTTGTAGGAACGGGAATCGGAGTTCGACATTGGCGAGCGCGAAGCGCGTGCCGTTCTGCGCGTTGAAGTTGTGTCCGCGAAGCGGAATCGCGGGCGTCGTGAAAATAAAATCCTGCACGGTGGTAATCGGCACGGCGTTGTTCTCGAATTGTCGGTTAATCCAGTTTTCCGTGCCGCCAATGAAGTAACGCTGCGGCGTCGAGCCGAAACTCGCCGCGCCTGATACGCGCACCACAAACGAGTAGTATCGCCAGAAATCGAAGTAAGTGCGGAAGTCGCCCAAAGCAGAAGCGAAGTTGACACGGTTGCCCGCCGTTCCCGACACGCTTATGGCATAGCGCGAGCCTGAAATCGGTGCATACAAGAACGGACGCGAATCGTCGTGCGTGAATGTGATTGACGGATAAAGAAAACTCACCGACTCGTTGCCGAAATTGCCGTCGAGATTCTCCTTCGAGAGCGTCAGGTATCCCAAACTCAAATCAATCCGCTTGAACCGGTCAATGGGATATTGCGCGCTAAGCGTTGCACCGAACATTCTGAACCGAAAGAAATCGACGAAATTTGGATTCGTCGGATTCTGCAGTCCCAAGAACCGCGCTTGATGAAACGCGCTGAACGCATAGTCCATTCGATTAGCCAGGTAAGCATAGGTGATGCCGTAATCGCTGTTCTGCAAATCGAATTGCAAGTTGGTGTAAAGGCTAAGTTGGTGGTTGCCGAGCAAATCGCTGAATGCAAAGATGCCAGAGCCGCGCGCCCCCCAGATGGCGTCGTAGCCTGCGCCGCCGTAGACAATATCTGGCGAAAAATTCAATCGATATTTTTTCACCTTGTAGTCTCCGTCATCATCAAGGTTGTTGCGAGGTTTTGCTGCGCCAAGCGCAAGTCGCTCGCTGTCGCGTTTCATGCTTTCGGCGGTCGAGTTCAAGACAGAGCGGTCGAAGACGAAATTTTTGACATTCACATTCGGCGCAATCGAGACGGCTTGCGTATCTGTTGCTGCCGCGTCGGTCATGGGCTTTGCCGTGTCGGCTTGCATAGAGGCGACGGGAATCGAGCCGAACACAAATTGTTTCGGATTCTTTTTCATGCCAGCCGTCTTTTGCGTATCGAGCGGGGCGGTCGGAGCAACAGTTGCAGAATCGCCAAGGCGCGGCACCATCGGCAGATTGCCAACCAACGCCAACGCTTTCGGCTCGCTCATCAGGATCGACGCTTGCTTTTGGCGCATACGAAGCCCGGTGTTCTCGGCAAATTTCGCGGTTTGGGTTTGCACCATTTTTTTGCCCCAGTTCGTCGCTTCCAGCAACCCGTTTGGTTCAACGCCCTTAGGCTGACGCTCAAACGGCATACGCATCATAAAAATATCAAAGCCAGCGTAGTCCAATCCGACACCGACCATTTTCGAGCCGTCGCGCGAGAGCGAGATTTGTCGAATACCTGTGAGAAAATTCGTGATGGGACGCACGCGCGGCTGAGGCAGCGGCGCGACGCCTATGAACGGCTCAGCACTGGCCGTCAACACAAGCGGGCTGGTGCCTTCAATGCCGTCGAGAATCATCTCATAGACATTGTAAATCCCGTTGCGGTCGGAGACAAAAAGCATTTTCTTGCCGTCAGGACCGACTGCGGGCGAAGATTCATCAATGCCTTCGGTTGCGGTGAGTCGCCGCATTGAATTATCGGCAAGCGTGAGTTCATACAAATCTGTCTGCGAGTAGTCGTGCAGGCGCATCTTGAAGACTTCCTGCGTCGAGACTTTTGTCGTGCCGTAGCCGTCGGCTTTGGTGAGCTTGCGCGGCGCCGTCGAGAGGTTCTGCTGACGGTCAGATGCAAAGTAAATTTTCTTGCCATCGGGCGACCAAGCAGGGTCGCTGTCGCTGAACACATCGTTGGTCAAATTGAACAGCTCTTGTGTCTCGAAAGAGTAAATGTAAATGTCGCTCTTGTAATCTTGATTGCCGATGAAGGCGAGGCGCTTGCCGTCGGGCGACCAGTCGACCGAAAAGATACCGTCGAGTTCAAATGTGAGTTTCTCGGTCGCGCCCGATTCAGCGTCGATAAGCATAATGGCGTCTTGTTCGCCTGCTTTGGTAGCGATAGCGATTTTTTTGCCATCGGGCGACCAAGTAAGTCCGGGCGTCAGGATTTTGAGCTCCTCGAAGTCCGCACCGCGCTGACCGGCGACAACGCGCCGAACATCTTGCAGATTGATGGTCGAGCCGATGTAAATATCAAACAAGCCGCTCTTATCGCTGATGAAAGCGAACTTGTCGCCTTGCGGCGAGATGGCAGGCGACGTGTTGTAATTGCTGCCGTCTTTGCGGTGGTCAGTGAGTTTTTTCATCACCGCGTTGATGTCTTCGCGCTTAGCGATTTCGGGCCAATAATTGACCTTCAAGTCGCGCATCCATTTTTCTGAAAGCTCTTCGACCGACATACCAATCGAGCCTCGGAACGCCGCATCAATGCTGCGCGTGGCGCGAAGGCGCAGCATAATCTCGCTGATTTTTTCACGCCCGTATTTTTCCGAAATAAACCGCCAGACCGATTGCCCGCCGCGATAGGCAAAGTAGCCGTTCAAATACGGAATCGGCGCAAGGTAATTGTTGATAATCGCGTCGCTGATGAACATATCGGAGTTCGTATCCCACTCAAGCGATTGATACTCCGCGATGCCTTCGTTGAACCAGAGCGGAATTTGAAGGCGGATGTTGTTGGCGATAGCGGATTGCACAGACCCGCCATAAATCATATCGTTGACGACCGCGTGAATGAGTTCGTGGTGAATCACGTGTCGGAAGCGTTTGTAGTCGCCGTCGTAAGGAATCACGATGCGGTTCTTGTAGAGTTCCGTCACGCCGCCAACGCCCTCCTCGAGATATTCTGAAATGACGTTGTTCTGCTGAAAATCGTTGTGCGATTTATAGACAATCAGCGAGATGCGATTGTTGATTTCGTATTTGAAATCCCGTTTCACGGTTGCGTAAGACGCTTCGGCAGCGTCGGCGGTAAATTTGCCGAGATACTCGCCGCCTTCGGTGAAATACACGTCAAAGTGTTCCGACTGAATGTAACTCCAGTCGAAGTTTCGATACTGCACTTTGTTTCTACCGAAGGCAAAATACTGCGCCGAAGCATCGAGCGATGCAACGAGCATTCCTGCCGCAGCAGCGACAAGTGAAAACACGGTTCGAAGTTTATTCATAACTCCTTATCTCCCTTTCGAGTAACTCGAAGTGTAGGTTCAACAGTCTCAACAAACGGTCTGCTAATTGACCATACTCGAACTTAAAAAACTATTGTAACATTTCAAGTGATGGCGTGCATTTGGAGACAAAGTGAGGGACGACGTCGCGGGCGCAGGGCGGTCAGTGCGGTTTAGAGTTCGCGCAGAATTTTTGCGGGAACGCCAGCGACGATGGTCTTCGGCGGCACATCTTTGGTAACCACTGCGCCCGCGCCGACAATTGCGCCTTCGCCAATTGTTACGCCTGCCAGAATCGTGGCGTTTGACCCAATCGATGCACCTTGCCTCACGCGCGTCGGCACGACTTTCCAGTCTGCTTCGGTTTGCATGGAGCCATCTGCGTTCGCCGCTCTGGGATAGGCGTCGTTGATGAACATCACACCATGTCCGATAAACACATAATCTTCAATCACGACGCCTTCACAAATGAACGTATGGCTTGAAATTTTACAGTTCTTTCCAATGAACGCATTTTTTTGAATCTCGACGAATGTGCCAACCTTCGAGCCGTCGTCAATATGGCAGCCGTAGGCATTGACAAATGCGAAGATTTTAACATCGTTGCCGAGTTTAACGTTGGTGAGGCGAATAAAATTTTCGCGCATATAATCAGCAGTCATCATTGTATTATTTCGGCGACAGCCGAACCCCATTGAGTTGACAAGCAACTTTTGAAAAATAAGGATATACACTCACCTAAAACGACCTTACGCGTGAACTGGTGAGAGCGAAATAATTCTCCCCTGTTGCTTAATTGATTTTTCGGAGGCTTCCAAGATGCGCACGACATTTAAGCCAGATATGCCGTCGGTAATCGGTGTTTTGCCGTTGAGAACACAGTCGACAAAGTGCTGCGCCTCGAGCGTTAAGGCTTCGGTTTGGTCGAGCTTCGGCGCCGACATATCGCCCGTGCGATACTGAACGAGCGTTTCGTAAATGCCTTCTTGCGTCTTGACCTCAATGCCTTTGTCATAGACTTTCACCTTTTCGCTCATCTCCATATCGTCGTAGACAATCATCGATTTTGTGCCGCCGATGAGCGTCTTGCGGATTTTGACCGGCGCAAGCCAATTGACATGAAAATGCGCGATGATGTCGTTGTCGAAATTCACTGTCAGATATGCGATGTTTTCTAAGCCATTGCCGACATGGCAACTGCCGACTGCCGAAACAGACACCGGGCGTTTATCAATCAAGTAGTCCATGATTGACAAATCGTGCGGCGCTAAGTCCCAAACAACATTCACATCGTGCTGAAACAGTCCCAAGTTCACGCGCACTGAATCGAAGTAATACAAGTCGCCAAGCGTTCCGGCTGTAATCAGTTCTTTCATTTTTCGAACTGCACCTGTGTAAATGAACGTATGGTCGACCATAAGTTTCAAGCCGCGCTTCTCGGCGCACTCGATGAGGTCTTCTGCTTCTTCAACCGTGCCGGTCATAGGTTTCTCGATGAAGCAATGTTTTCCAGCGTCAAGGGCTTTTTTAGCAAGCGGATAATGCGATGAAACGGGCGTGGCGATGGCAACCATTTCCACATCGTCGCGTCTCAAAATATCGTCGTAAGAATCGGTCGTCTCGATTTCGGGAAAGCGGCGTTTGATTTTATCGAGCCGCGTTCTGTCTTTATCGCATCCGATAACAGTGTCGATATGCTCAACGCTGAGAAAATTTCGAATCAGGTTTGGCCCCCAGTAACCCAGACCAACAATGGCGATTTTCATAGTTGATAGATGTTGAAGCGTTATGCGAGCGTTAGGCGTTGCGCAGTATCGTGAAAATCAATAGCCACCTTTTGCTAACAGCATCACGGGCAGTGTTTTAAAAATCAATTTCAAATCCATAAGCGGCGACATGTTCTCGATGTAATACAAATCGAGTATCACCATATCGTTGAAGCCAACCGCACTTCTGCCCGAAACCTGCCAAAGTCCCGTGCAGCCGGGCGTTACCGACAAGCGACGCTTGTGCCAATTTTCATATTCTTCCCATTCATAGGGCATACACGGGCGCGGTCCGACAAGGCTCATATCGCCTTTCAAGACATTAAAAAGCTGCGGCAACTCGTCCAAGCTGGTCTTTCGCAAAAAGCGTCCAATCGGCGTAATGCGCGGGTCGTTGACGATTTTTTTGACCTGTTGGATTTTGCCGTCCTCACCGATGACCGTTTTCGAAATCTCTTTATTGGCGTTGGCCTTAGAGTCTGCGATGAGTTTCTTAGTAAACTCGCGGTGAATGGCGTCGTTGTTATTGACGTGCATGGAGCGGAACTTGTAAAACTCAAACGGCTTGCCGTCCTTACCGATGCGCGTTTGTTTGAAGAAAATCGGACCCTTGGAGCTTAGCTTGATGAGCAGCGCGATAACGGCAAGCAGCGGCGACAAGACCAAAATGCCAACGGCAGAAAGAACAATGTCCAATCCACGTTTGAAAAGCAGATACAGCGTATGGTCATTGTTTTTCATCATCGAGACGACCGGCACACCGATGTATCGCTCAATGAATACTTTATTCGGCACAATGTCGTAGAGCTCCGACGAGACTTTCGTTACTGCCCGCGTCTGGCGCGCGACGTCCAAAATCTCAATCAATCGACTGTAAGAGATGTTGTCAATGACAATTAAAACTTCATCGACGGTGTGTTCATCAACAAGGGCAGGAATATCGTTGGTGTTTCCCAAGATATGCGTCGATTCAAAGACGCGCTCGCCTTTCGGCAGGGCGTCATCTACGAAGCCAACAACGGTGAAGCCATGCGTCGGTTCAAGCATCAGGTTTGCTGCCATCAGGCGTCCGCTCTTGCCTGCGCCGACAATAAGAACCTTACGGGAAAAAATCCGCTTCTCCGATAAGAACATATAGAGTGGTCGAAATACCGCTAAACGAAACAGCGTAACCGACGCCAAGCTAATGAGTGCAAAGTATCCAACAATCAATCGGCTGTCGACCAACGAGATGTTCTTGACAAAAAAGGAAAAAATAATCAGACCGATAATCCCGTAGCCAATGGACTTAAATATTGCAACGGCCTGCTCAACGATAACGAGAAAGACATTGATTTTGTAAAGGTTGAAATGGTGCAATATGCCAATCCAGGCAATGCTGTAAATCGATACGGCGGTAAATTGCATGTAAAAATCAGGCATATCGATGATGTTTTCCCATAAAAGTTCTGTGTATCTGATTTTTACCGCAACTAAAAAAGAAGTGATGAGCAAGATGTAATCGCAGAGTGCCAGCAGGTATTTATATCGTGGTATTTTTCTAATCATGGTTTTTGGTATTAAGTCTTCATCAACTCAATCTGTGTTAAAACACTTTGCTCGACGCGGTCAGAGACTTTGTATCCGGGTGCATTGGGCGTCCGCTTTCGAAGCTGAATACGGTCAATATCCGAGACAGCGCGAATAAATTGAATCATGCCGCGTTTTTCCATATCGGCGTCCAGCGCCCCTTGAACGCCCGCGAAAATGCTGTAGACAGGAACGCCCAAGAGCGCAGCCTCACGGTTCATTGTGCCGCCGCCCGAAATCAACACATCGGAATGATATGCCAAGTCCAATCCATTGACGGCGCGCTTCGGAATAAGAAGTTGTTTTGTGCTTAAACGTCGGGCGTGGATAAATTGCTCAAGGTGGTTTTTTTGTTCCGTTGTGCGCGGCAGGACAATGGTGAAGACGCTCTCATTGCCGAGTAGCCGTTCAAGCAGCGTTTCAAGCAAGCGGTCGCTCGCCTCGCTGTGATAGTTTGCTGTGCTGGCTGGCGGACGAAGCGTTACAATAATTTTGTCCGCGTTAATCAAGACGCCATTCTCCTGTGAGACTTTTTTCAAAAAATCTGCGTCCGATTCGTAATAGTTTAGATACAGTTCTTCCTTGTAGCCGGGATATTTAACCCGCTTTTCAGGTTTCAGACCGATGCGGTCGAGCGTTGCGTCGGGAATACGGTCGGGTATCATGACGCGGTCGGAAAACGTGTTAAAAATAAACGTCTCGGTATGTTCGTAATCATACATGGTAATAAGCGGAATGCCGAGTGCCTTGGCGGCAAGCACCATTGAACGCGAGCCGTGGCTGAGCGCGACGCCGACCCGCCCGACGGTTTTCTCGGCACGCTTAACATAGTGCGCCAACTGATACGCCCGCCGTCCGAGCCCGACTATCTTTTTTACTTTACTTTTCCCATCGTGTTCTCCAATGACCTGATATAATCCGTCCAACCCGGCGTTCTGTAACAACTCGGTCGTCTGAGAATGCTGGCGCGCCGTGAGAAGGACGGGACGATTTTCGGCCTGATACCGCTTGATAAGCGGCACAAAAAGCGGAACATGCGGAGAGTTATCCACATCTATCCAAAGGGCATTAGAACGAGCTACAAAGTCTCCCGTTATTGTCATATTGCTGTGTGTTGTTAGCAATACATTTAGGGGATAAGTTACGAAAAAATACCGAAGAGATTGTATCCCGACTGTGAGGCGCGTCACGGTCTGCTTTTCAAGTAGTCGTCGGGCAAGGGATTTTCAGGGCGTTCCGTTTCCCAAAACACGGTAACGATAAACCATCGGGAGCCGTCGCACATGAGTTGGATGCTATTGATGCCGCGCGCAAGCGGTTTGTCGTCTTTTAGGTCGCGTTTGGCTTCATAGGTGCTGAACACATGCACAAGATTGCCGTAACGCTCGGCACGGCGCGCGAGCTCCTTCTCAAAAAAGCCGCTCTCTTCCAAGCGTTTGCCAGAGCTGGCAATGTAGTCTTCCACCGTAAGCACTCTAAGCACAAAGTCGCCAGACAGCCGCTTGACAATAGGAATGAGTCGTCCGCCCTCGGCAAAGAGCGAGCGCATTCGGTCCCAATCGCGTTTTTTATTCGCCGGGCCTGAAATCACGTCGTAAAGTGCAGCAATAATAGCATCGACCGATTTGACATCGTCGGGATTCGGTGTCGGCGCAACGCTCGTCGGCGCAGGCGTTTGTGCATACACAAGCGGCGTGTGAATCGCAAAAAAACTCGTCAGAAGCGCAAGACACATCGAGATGACGAAACGATTTTTCATGATGCTGAAAATTTGGTGGTTAAAACTTTTGCAAGTTACGCATTGTGGAGTATTATTGACCAATCATCACGTTCATCATCTATGACGTTGTCTATTCCAGAATCCGACCTTGCCGAGAAAATTATTCGTGGCGATCGACGCACCCTTGCACGGTTTATTTCCCGCGTTGAATGTGGCGACCACGACGCCGAAACTATCTTATCGAGACTTTATCCGCACGTCGGCAGAGCCTATCGCGTTGGCATTACCGGACCGCCGGGCGCGGGCAAAAGCACGCTCACCAATAAACTTACAATGCGGTTTCGACGGGCTGGAAAAAAAGTCGCAGTTATCGCGGTCGACCCAACAAGTCCCTTCACAGGCGGCGCGCTCTTAGGCGACCGCATACGAATGAACGAAATCGCGCTTGACGAAGGCATTTTCATTCGAAGCATGGCGACGCGCGGCAGCCTTGGTGGGCTGGCGCAGAAAGCCGTCGAAGTCGCTGATGTATTAGACGCGGCGGGGTTCGACATCATCATCTTCGAGACCGTCGGCGTTGGACAATCCGAACTCGACATCGTCAAAGCCGCCGACACCACCATCGTTGCGCTCGTGCCTGAATCGGGCGACAGCATTCAAGCGATGAAAGCAGGCCTGATGGAAATCGCCGATATTTTCGTGATGAACAAAGCCGATAGAACCGACAGCGATAAAGCCGTTCAAGCCCTTGAAAGCAGTTTGCAACTGCGCGACCACACTGCCGAGAGTTGGCTGCCGTGCATCGTCAAGACCGTCAGCATTGAAGGCAAGGGAATTGACCAACTGCGCGAACAGATTGAGGGGCATCGCGCTTATTTGGAGACGAATGGCGGCTTGCAGAAAAAGCGTCGGCAACGCGAGACAGAGTTCATCAAAAAAATCATCGCTGAAAAATGGCAACGCGCGTTCTGGACCGAAGCGCGCGAGCATGAATTAAACCGCTTGGCTGCTCTGCCACATTCACCGTATCACGTAGCGGAACAGCTTTTAAATTTTGCCGACCCCGCGCATAGATTGTAAGCCATAAACTTTGTGCGTAAATTTCGGCGTGGAGGTTCAACACTCCTTGAAGCTGCAGGTGCTTCACGGAAGAAACGAAGGAATGCAAAGGAGGCTCTCTATGAATGTCGGAGGATTTTTTAGAACGGTGGCGACTGTGCTGGGGGTTGCCAAAACCGTTGCAAAGCGCATTGCGGCGCACACCGAAATCGTTGTTCCCGAAAAAGCCATCAATGTGTGTCTGGAACTCGGCACCAAGCGTAATAGCCCGATTCAAAAGCCACACGTCGTGATTCACGACAAGTTTTTTGAATTGAAGTTTTTTATGGTTCAGCCGCCAAAGCAATTGCTCTTTTGCGTGCTGCCGCTTCGCGTGGCACACTTGGTCGTCGATTCGGAGCAGCATGTTGCCGTTGTGGAACGCGCTGGGGATATTCAGATCGTATCAGGCTCAATGTGGCAAGCGGTTTGGCACAAAACCTATCAAGTCTATCTCAACTCGCGCTACGGCGAAACAAGAGTACTCAATGCGATTGCAAGCAGCGTTGATTTCGTGCGCTTTATGCCCGCCTTCAAATTATGCGGCGATAAACTGCGTCCTGCCGCGCTTCGCATTGACCTTGAAAAAATTTTGAAGCAGCATCATGTCGCCGCGCGGCTGATGGAGTTCGGCATCACCGACATCATCGGCATTTCGTCGCTACGCGAAGAAGAAGGGCAGTTTGTGTTGAAAGTTAAACTTGGCGGCGCCCCAGTCGCGCCTCATTACGGCGATGACTATTTCGGCAAAACTTTTCCAAAATCTTCACAATCATAACTGCCTGCGAGACGCTAATTCGGACATATCCATGCACACGCTTGCCCGATTCATCTCGAACACGTTGCATCCGATTGTCCTGCCCGTTGTAACATATTGGGCAGTGCTCTTCTTGGGCTTCGAGAATTTGGAAGGTCGATACCTCTATCTCTTCATTGCGTTTTTGATTTGCACTGTTGCGCCGTCCGCCGTCGTTATTGCGCTGATGAAAAGCGGCAAGGTGAGCGATTACGACATCTCCGACCGCAAGAACCGAACGATTCCGCTGATCATTGGTATTGCAGTTTATGTGTTGGGATTTTTCGTCTTGAAGGCGCTTGGCGCGCCGCTGATTGCCTCGTCGTTTATGATTTGCTACGCAGTCAATACGCTCGTGATTATGTTTATCACATTTGTCTGGAAAATCAGCGTCCATGTTACATCGCTCTGCGGTCCAATTGCCGCGCTGTATGTTACATTCGGAACGCCGATGCTCCTATTGCTCTTACTGGTGCCGCCCTTGATGTGGTCGCGGATTGTCCTGAAAGCGCATACACCAATGCAAACAATTGCAGGCGCAGCGTTAGGGTTTTTCTTCACGCTGATTGAACTTCGGCTGTTGCTCGGTCAGCCAATGTTTTGAAGGCGCATCGCAATTGCTTCCGCAAAGTGTTCCTCCGTCGAAACACTCGGCACAACATCGACGCGCACTCCTAAGCCACGCAGCGCGTCGGCAGTCGTCTCGCCAATAGCTGCAACGATGATGCTTGTCGGCATGTTCTCAAAAAGGCCAAATTCGTAGAAATGCCGCGCCGCCGATGGGCTCATGAACGCAACTGCGCTAATGCCATCTTGTTCAAATAGACCGAAGAGCCTTGTCAAATCTGCGTCTTTTGGCTTGACGGTGTCGTAGACGACGAGTGTGTCGCAGCGTCCGCCAAGGGCGCGGATAGCATCGGGAAGTGTTGGGCGCGAAAGGTTTCCGCACACAAATAAAAACGTTTGGTGTTCAACCGCAAGCGAGCTGAAAAGCGCAGCGAGATTTTCCGCAGAAAATTTTTCAGGCACAACAGCGGCGTCAAGTCCAAATGAATGCAGCGCGAGCCGCGTCTTTTCGCCGACGACAAAAATGTTTGGGAAAATTGTTTGCGTCGAGCCAAGGTCGAGACGCTCGAAAAAAAGACGCACGGCATTTTGGCTGGTGAAAATAAACCCGTTGTAGCGCGAGACGTGAGGGGGTTGCCAATCTGTGCGAGGCACAATCTCAATCATCGGAGCATACTCGACGCGCAACCCGAATTTTTCCAAGGCGAGGGCGAGCGACTCCGACTGTGCCTTTGAGCGCGTGATGAGAACGGTTTTCATCGCCTAAACGCTTGCTCGAATCTCTTGTAGAATGTCTTTGCCGCCCGCATGCAGAAGCTCTTCAGCCAGCGTTTTGCCTGACTCTTCTGCATCGTCTATCGACACAATGGCGTGACGCGAGAGCGACTTGCGAACTGACCGTGCGCCGTCGAGAGAGCCAATAAACGCGCTAAGAGAAAGCGTTTGGTTTTCAAGCGAAGCAAACGCGCCGATTGGAATTTGACAACCGCCTTCCAGCCGACGCAGCAGCGCGCGCTCGGCTTTTGTGCAAAGTGCGGTTGAAAAATCATTAAGCGTCCCGATAAGCGCGTTGGTCTCGCCGTCATTGACTCTTGTTTCAATTCCCAACGCGCCTTGTCCTACGGCAGGCAGCATTTTGTCATGCGTGATAATTTCCGAAATCTGCGCATCGAATCCCAAGCGATGCACGCCTGCAAATGCAAGTATCATTGCATCTAACGTGCCGTCGTCATTGAATTTTTTAAATCGCGTGTTGAGGTTGCCGCGCATTTCAACAATCTGCAAGTCGGGACGATGTGCCAAGAGTTGAGCGCGTCGGCGCAGGCTGCCTGTTGCAATGCGGGCGTTGGAGCGAAGCGTGTCGAGCGTTTCGCCGTTTTTTGAAATCAGCACGTCGCGCGTGTCTTCGCGCGGGGTAATTGCGGAAATGACAAGTCCGTCGGGCGTTTGCGTCGGCAAGTCTTTTAGACTGTGAACGGCAAGGTCAATCTCGCCGCGCAAGAGCGCGTGTTCAATCTCGCGCGTGAAGAGTCCTTTGTCGCCGATTTTCGAGAGCGGTGAATCTAAAATTTTATCGCCAGTGGTTTTGATGTGCCGAAGCGAAATGTCGAGCTGGGGAAATCGATGTAAGAGTTCTGCTTTGACGAACTCCGCCTGCCAGAGCGCGAGTGGGCTTGACCGAGTGCCGATAATAAGCGCGTGTTTCAAGGCAAAAACGTTAGGAGACTTTAAGGGCGCACCGCTCGCAGCACCCGCGAAAAACAACCTGATGCTGAATGTTTGTAAAGCCAGTGGATTTGGCGATGTCGCTGGCGATGGCATCGAGATTGCATAAATTGATTTCAACGATTTTGCCGCACGAGTCGCAAATGATGTGGTGGTGGTGATGGTTCGCGACGCGCTTATACTCGAAGCGCGAAAATTCGTCGCCCAACTCAACGCGGTTTAGCACGCCTGCATCTGCAAGTTTATTGAGCGTGCGATAAACGGTGGCAAGGTCGATGTCGAGCGTGGAGACTTTTTCGTGAATTTCAGATGCGGTGAGCGGCTGAGGTGATTTGTCCAAAACTTCCAAGATTTTGACGCGTGGTTGCGTTGCCTTAAACTCATTCTGGCGCAGCAGTGTGGCGTATTTTTGCAAAGCGGACACCATTTATCCTCGGCTCGTTTGAAAGTGTGTAATGGCTTGCGCTAAAATTACCTTGCCTTTGCTGACAATTCCAACTGCCTTGCCGCGCAAGCGAAAGTTCTTGAACGGCGAATTTTTCGATTTCGATGTCAATTTCGATGTATCGACCGTCCATTCATAGGTGGGGTCAATCAGGGTTAAGTTCGCTGGCTGTCCAGCCTTAAAACTGACGTTTGGAAGTCTCATCAAACGGCGCGGCGTAGAGGAGAGCATTTCAACAGCGCGATACGGCGAGAGGAGACCTTTATGCACGAGTTCCGTGAACGTCAGCCCAACAGAGGTTTCTAAGCCGACAATACCGAAAGCCGCTTGCGAGATGCCGCAGTCTTTTTCGTGGCAGGCGTGCGGTGCATGGTCGGTGGCAATGCAGTCAATTGTGCCGTCAGCAATCGCGTTCAGGACGGCGTCGCGGTCATGCTCGCTGCGCAGTGGTGGGTTCATTCGAAAATTTCCGTCGTAACCTGACTCAAAGACCGCTTTATCGGTGAGCGCAAAATGATGCGGCGCGACTTCGCACGAGATCGGCAAGCCATCGCGCTTAGCAAGGCGCACCAAATCGAGTGCCTTTGCCGTGCTGATATGCGCGACGTGATAGCGCGGCAGCACAGGCATCGCGTGCGATTTCGTGTCGCGCAAGTATCGAAGCAATTCCAAATCGCGCGACAGCACTATCGATTCGGAAATTGACGGAACGCCGCGCAACCCCAAGAGCGACGAAAAGACACTTTCGTTCATCACGCCGCCGTGCGAAAGATGCACGTCCTCACAATGTTGAATGACAAGTAAATCAAATTGACTGGCATACTCCAGCGCCAGCCGCATCACGCGCGAGTTCATGACGGGACTGCCGTCGTCGGAGAGTGCCTTAACGCCCGATTCAAAAAGTTCGCCGTAAGGCGCAATGCGCTCGCCGAGACGTCCGACCGTCAGTGCGCCGATAACTTCAACCTCAACTGGAAATTTTTTCGAGCGATGAGCGATGAATGTGGCAACGGAGGCGTTGTCGGTCGGCGGGTCGGTGTTCGGCATCAGTGCAACGCCCGTAAATCCGCCCTCGATGGCTGACGCTGCGCCCGTTTCCAGCGTCTCCTTATATTCAAAGCCCGGCTCACGAAAATGGCAGTGCATATCGAACAAGCCTGACGCAACAATGCCATGTGAAAACTCAACGACCGTATCGAGTGCCGAGACAGGAAGCGATGCCTCAAACTCAACGGCTTCGATAATGCCAGTGTCTGAAATCTTCATAGAGCCGACGCGGTCGAGCGATTCGGCGGGATTGATGAGGCGGGCGTTTTGAATGACGACACTCATAAAAGCGACCCGAAAAATTATGGTAAAATTTCTTCGCGCGTTTTAAACTCCAAATACCGACGCGTTTCAACGCCCGGCTTCTTCCAAGACGAGGCTTGCTCGACGACCTCGAGCAACTGCGGTGCGAGTTTAACGCGCGGCACGATAACATAATCCGCGCCTGCTTCATACAGTTGAACGGTGTGTTGAATATCCTCCGAGACGACAAGCGTCTTTGCGTGTGGCGCGTGCTGCCGAACTGCCTTCAAGATGTTCAAATTGCTGGTGCCTTTCAAGAGCGAATCTGGCACGGTTGAGATAACAACTTCCGCATGGTGTATGCCTAAATGATGCAGCGTCTCAATGTGCGCGATGTCGCCGTATTGCGCATCGAAGCCTTTGGCTTTGAGCTTACGAATGACCTCTGGATTAAAGTCAATAATACGAATGCGCTCTTTGAGTGCGCCGCCCGCTTGCTCAATTTCGTGAATCAGCGAACTGGCCAGTTTGAAAAATCCCAGAATAAAAATCGTCTTTTCAAACTCTTCCGTCGAGTCTTCTTCCAAGTGCACCTCTTTGAAGCCGATAGCGGGCAAGAGCTTGTTCAGCCAAGAAAATACCGTGTGGCTTGATTGAATCAAATATGTCGATAGCACAGCGGTAATAACGAGCGTAAAAACGATAAATGCGACCGTTTGGCTGCCGATGTGACCATAGGATAATCCCAACGACGCAATGACCAATGAAAATTCGGAAATTTGCGCGAGGTTAATCGTCGTAATCATGCTGATGCGGTTGCCCAATTTCAGGCCGTAAAGAATAGGAAAAATGGAGAAGAGCCGCGTTACACCCAAGACGAGCGAGAGCAAGAGCGCCGCCATGAGAATCTCCGCCGTTGGCATCGGCACTTTCATTCCCAAGGCAACCAAAAAGAGCGTGATAAAAAAATCGCGTATGTTGATGACCTTCGCTACGACGTCCAAGTTGTAAGGAAATGTGGAAATGCTGATGCCTGCGATGAGCGCGCCCATTTCTTTGGAAAGTCCTGCGAAGGTGGCAAGCCCGCACACTAAAAAACACCATGCCAGCGACGCGACGAGCATAAATTCGGGCAGCTTTGCAATGGCGTCGAAAATTTTGGGCAGCGCGAACTTGCTCAACAAGAGACACAAAGCAACCAAGCCCACCCCTTTGGCAAACGAGCCTAAAAGGCCAGCGACTTCTGGGCTCAAAAAGTTGGGCTGAATGGCGAGAAATACAATCGCCCAAATATCCTGAAAGACCAAAATGCCAAGCGTGATGCGTCCGGCAAGCGTGTCTAATTCATGTTTCTCGTAGAGCGCTTTAACGACAATCATCGTCGAACTAAGCGAAATGCCGAAGCTCAAATACATCATCTCGAACTTTCCGTCGCTGCTCGAGAACCCCAACGCCGTCAGCAACAGCCAACCGACGACAAAGCTAATCGGAACTTGAAACAGTCCCGTCAGCACAACTGCTTTGCCCGCGCGCAAGAGCTTCTTTAAGTCGATTTCAAGCCCGATGATGAAGAGCAGCAAGATGAGTCCAATTTCAGAGATGGATTCAATTTCCTCTTCGCTTTGAATCCAACCGAATCCGATTTGCGGTCCGATGAGAATGCCCGCAGCAATGTAGGCAATGATGAACGGCAGGCGAATCGCTTTAGCAATGAAGGACAGGGCGGTGGCAACTACGACGCCGACGGCAATTCCCGAAAGGAGATCTGTATGGTGCATTGGCGTTTAAGTTGTAGAGCCGTTCTCCAGCACTTCCTTCGTGCGACGCTGTCGATACTCGAACATCTTGGAAATTTCTTTGCCAATAAATGCTTTGGCGAAGAAATCGGTAACAGTGTGGAGCGGCAATTCATACTCGACCGTATCGGTCATCCGCGTTTGGTTTTCGCCGAGTTTCGTAAAGGTGCGAATTTGTGTCCATTTAGAAAAAGGGCTATGCAAGGCTTTATCGACGATGCGCACGGGCGGGTCGTACTCCGTAATCTCGATGTCCCACTTAGATTTGAAGAAACCAAACTGCGTAACAGAGAGCGTAACGCGCTGTCCTTTGCCCGGCTTATCCATGCGAAGGACATCGACTTTGGTCTCTGGCGGTGTGATTTTTAGAAGGTTTGACGTGTCGTCATGAAAGTGAAATACTTTTTCAATAGGCGCGTTGATGTCGATGGAACGTTCGTATTTGAGCATAGCTGAAGTAAATTGATGTAACAGACAAACAGTGCAACTTACATAAACCGTTCAAATCGTTTTGGGCAAGTCGTTATCTTTACAAAAAGTTCAATCATCGTGAAACACACACCCAGCGAAACGATTGCAGACACCGCTGTGCTGAGTGCGACAGCAAGATTGTCAAAAAACAGCTCCGCCGAACCAGAGTTCCCCGCCGTCAATCTTTCTGAAGCGTTGATTTCACTGCGACATGTGCGGCACAACGTCCGCGCCGTTAAGCGCCTTATCGGCTCGCCGCCTCGCATAATGGCGATTGTCAAAGCCAATGCGTATGGACATACGGTTGATGCCGTCGCGCCTGCGCTGCTGGCGGAAGGCGTAACCGATTTCGGCGTGGCCAACATCAACGAGGCGATTGAGCTGCGAAAGCGCGTCGGCAACAATGCCGCGATTTTGGCATTTGCGTCGCCGCTGGCAGAGCAACTTGAATTTTACATCAGGCATAACATAGAACTCTCGATTGGAAGTTATGATATTTTAAGTGCTGCCAAGTCAATTGCCGCGAAGCTCGGCAAGTCCATTACGGCGCACTTAAAAATTGATACTGGCATGGGGCGCTTGGGCGTTCAGCCTGCCGATGCTCTTGCACTTGCCGAGCGCATTGCCGCATCGCCATACCTTCGTTTGAAAGCCATTTACACGCACTTCGCATCGAGCGGGTCGGACAAAGCGTTCACCAAAAAGCAACTCAAAACTTACCTCGCGCTCGTTTCCGAAATCGAGCACGCGACGGGAGCAAATGTGATGCGCCATGCGGCGAATAGCGGCGCGATTCTCACGGACAAGACGACGCATCTCGATATGGTTCGTCCGGGCATGTTGCTCTACGGCTACGCGCCCGATGAGTCGTTTCGTTCAACGCCCGACTTAAAGCCCGTGATGCAGTTGCAGTCTCGCGTGATGTTTACAAAGTGGATTGAAAAAGGCACAAGTGTTAGTTACGGACGCCGTTGGACGGCGACGCGCCGCTCGCGCATTGCAACCGTGTCTATCGGATACGCTGACGGTTACCATCGCGTGGCGTCCAATATCACGTCGGTGATGATTCGCGGAAACTTGTTTCGACAAATCGGCTCGGTAACGATGGACGCGATGATGGTCAATCTCGGCAACGATGAATCCGTGCAGGTCGGCGATGCGGTCGTGCTGTTCGGCTGGGAAAAGTCTCTGTCGGTGAATCGCTTGGCGAAACAAATTGGGACGATTGGCTATGAACTCTTGTGTGCCGTCTCGCCGCGCGTCAAGCGTGTGGTCATTGATGAATGAAAATTAAGCGGGCGTTTTTGGCGGTTTGCGCGCAAAAGAAAATGTTTGGTTTAGGAGCGTCCATAGCCGTTGGTAGCTCTCGTCTTGCCGAGAGCGGCGGAGGAAGCGCATGAAAAACACCAGCGATACGGCAGCGAGGAAACTGATGGGAACTGACAACAACATCGTGGTCAGGCGTTTCGGACTGGTGCGTTGAATCGGCAGTCGCGCGTCGTCAAGCACAACGACCGTCGGCGTATCGCGGTAGCCTTGCACGCGCTCCTTGAAGTAAAGTTGTTTGAGCAGCGCATACACTTCTTCATGGATTCTGACCTCGCGGTAATAATTGGCATACTCTCGCGCGAGCGCAGGCATTTGCTCAAATCCCATCGCGAACTTATCCGATTTCCCCAACGCCACCTCGTTGTATTTGCTGCGCACTTCATTCAGGCGGTTTCTCGATTCGATAACCGTCATATCGTTGGGCTGACGGTCGCGCAAAAGTAAATCCAAATTGATTTCTTCGGCAATCATACTCGCCTTTAATTTTGACGCGGCTTCAAGTTGCAGCTTCATCTGCTCAGATATTGCAACGGCTTTATGCGACGTTTGAAACCGCTCCAAATTAGAATAGGCACTGTCTAAATCGCGTTTTGCCTGTTGCATTTGCTCCGAGAAATACCGAGCGTTGTAAAGCGACTTTAAATTGGCGAGCCGTCGATTGGTTCGGTCGAGCATGTCTGCATAGCCGTTGGCGAGCCTGACGACGCGATGTTTGACGCTGTCCTCATCGGCTTGTGAGAACGAAAACGCGGGTGTTGAAAGTCTGACCTCAATCGTGATGAAGCCTTGTTTCGACGAGGTGATTCGCGTGGCGTCGGAAAGCGCTATGGCAATTTTCTCTTGTTGTTCGCGCTGATTTTTGTGAGCGTCGTCTGCGTCTAACAAAAACTCGGCTAAGCCAAGCGCGACGCTTAGGCTGTCTGCCACTGTTCGGCTTTTAAGAATCTCGACCAGCACGTCGGTCGTCGTCGAGCCGCCGATAAGCCCCGATAAGCCCGAACTGCCCGCCACGGCTTGCAGGAGCAGGTTTTGTTTGCTTGGGTCTTCGGGCGGCATGAGAACGACCTTCGCGCTGTAAGTTTTCGGCAGCAGGAATACGACCAGCGCGACGACCAGTGTTGCCGCAAGAACAATTTGCCCAATGAAGCCTCTGTTCTCCAACAGAATTTCCAAGTAATGCCGAAGCAGCGTCGGCGGCTGAAGCGTTGCGCCGTTGGTTGCCGCAGAATTATGAAGCGCATCGTGTTGCATTACAGGCGAGAAATGGATAAGATGACAAATATCGTTGTGGCAATCGCGCCGATAACGGTAACGCCGTCTCTAAAAAAGGTGAAGGCGGTTTCAATCCATGGGCGCTGTGGCAGTTCTGGCACAAGAATCGTATCGCCCGGCTCTAACTGCGTAACTTTAGATGCTTCAATCACATCGCCGGTGTTAGGCTTAATGACCGAGATTTTACCTTCGTCAGCGCGCCGTCCGAAACCGCCTGCCCGCGCAATGTAATCACGCACGGTCAAGTTTTTTTCATACTCTACATTGCCCGGCTCAATCACGCGCCCGATGACATTGACATAGTTTTTGAATTTTGGCACGTCTATCGCGTCGCCCGGCTCCAAAAAAATGTTCTCCGACTCTTTGCCAAATAGAAATAGGTCTTTGAAGTTCGCACTCATTTTTCCTTTGCGCTCTCTGGAGCGGGCTTTGGCGTATTGTGCGTCGTCGTCTTGCGGGTTCTCGCTCGCGTAAAGCCTTGGGTCGAAGTCTTGGGTCGTAAGCGGTCGAGTCACCGATGCTTCTTCCAGCGAGGCTTTGTCGGTGAACCCGCCTGCAAGTGCAATAACATCGCGCAAACGGGTTTGTTTAGGTGTAATTCGATAAACGCCCGGATAGCGCACTTCGCCGGTGAGCGTTACGGTTTCTTTAGGAAAAATTTTCGGAACGCGGCGAATGACAATGAAGTCACCGCGCTGCACTGGGATATTTTTTTCGGGCGGAAAATTTTTGATGTTTAGGTAAATGCTTCGGCTTGAGAGCTTGTCGTCGTTGAAACGAATAATCTCGATGGAGTCCAAATAAGCAGTTTCGCGCACGCCGCCAGCAAGTGTAATTAGCGCATAAAGTGAATCGTTTGGAAGGACTTCATAGACATCGGGATAAATTACTTCGCCTGTAATGGTTACGCTGTCGGTTCGCTTCAAGAAAAAAAGCGCGTCGCCGTCTGTTAAGTAGGGATTCCCGCCCTGTTCCGCCAAACGAAAATATCGAAAGACGTCGGCGACGACGGTGGTATCTGGTTGTCGGCGTTTTACTTGCACGCGCCGATATGAGGCGCTTTTGAGCAGGGTTTGGCTTTTCATCACCGCGTCCGAAACGCGCTCCGCCGCCGAGACGCGCACCTTCGTCGGCGCGGAAACTTCTCCGAGCAATTCCACATCAAAGGAGCGCAAACTCAGCAAAGAGACACTAACATCTGCGCTGCGATAAACCTTTGCCAGCGTTTTGACCAACCGCTCTCGCAGTTCTTTGAGCGTTGCGCCAAGCGCCAAGACCTCGCCGATGCGCGGAATGATGACCTTCCCCTCGGGCGTGACGGTGAGCTGATACGATGTATAAAGTTGTGAAAAAATGGTAAGGAGCAGTCCGTCGCCCGGTCCCAATTTGTAGTCCGGCGGCGCCAGCACTTGCGAGAGCGGTGCCTGCGGCGTTGACGGCTGAAGCTGAAAGCGAGTCGCCGTTGCCGAAGCCGTGTCGAGGCTTTGCATCAACGACTGCGGCAGAGCAAAGGGCAGAGACGGCTGTGCAAGCACGGGCGACCGCCAAAGGAGCAAGAGAGTGATAAAGACAAGGCGTGTCGCGTGTCGCGTCATTATTTGGGCGTTGAATTTTCAGGCCGTAAACTTAACAAAAGCCGTGTATCTTTGCGCACCCTGATTTTAGAACTCAAATTTTAGTAATGCAAGTGATGCAAATTGTCTCTCTTGGGCTGCTGGCATTGGGCATCATTGGCGTTGTGGTGGGCGGAGTGAAGTTTCGTCAGCAAACCGAGTGGGAACATTGGGCCGCGAAAATGACAGCGCTCTTCATCATTGGCGGCGGCGCGCTGCTGGTCGCTATTGGCGCAGCAATGTTCTTTTTCGTCTAACGGGCGCGCTATGCCTCGACCAAACTTCCCACGCGCTCGCCGAGCGCAAGGCGCTTCAAATTTCCCGGAACGTTCATATTCATTACCACAATCGGCAAGGTGTTTTCTTGGCAGAGCGTGATTGCCGTCAAATCCATCACGCGCAGATTTTTCCGTAGAACATCGAGGTAACTGATTTCGGGAAAAAACGTGGCGGTAGGATTTTTTTCTGGGTCGGCGTCGTAGATGCCGTCGACGCGCGTGCCTTTGATAATCACGTCCGCCTCGATTTCAATCGCGCGCAATGCCGCCGCCGTGTCAGTGGTGAAATACGGGTTGCCCGTGCCTGCGCCGAAAATGACGACACGCTTTTTTTCCAAATGTCGAATCGCTCGGCGGCGAATAAATGGCTCAGCGATTTGCTCCATTTTAATCGCCGTCTGTAACCGTGTATAAACATTGATTTGTTCGAGCGCATCTTGCAAGGCGAGCGAGTTGATGACAGTGGCGAGCATGCCCATTTGGTCGGCTTGGGCTCTATCCATGTTCTCGGCTGCTTTCGAGACGCCGCGAAAGATATTGCCGCCGCCAATCACCACGCCGACTTGGACGCCAAGCTCATGTGTCTCCTTAATTTCAGCGGCGTATTTTTTTAGGACTGCGCCGTCAATGCCGTAGCCCTGTTCGCCCATGAGCGACTCGCCGCTGAGTTTCAATAAGAGTCGTTTGTATTTCAATTCTGGCATACGTCCAACTGACTTTCGTATTTCAGATAAGTTCTACTCACCGATAAAAAAAAAGTCCCGCGAAGCGAGACCTTTTCACCTTAGCGTTCTCCCAACTGGAAGCGCACAAACGAACGCACGGTCAGCGTGGATTTCACGCGCGTCGATGCCTCGTGCAAGACGTCTGTTACGGTTTTAGCGTTATCTCTGATAAATGGCTGCTCGAGCAGCACGACATCTTGATAGAATTTTTCTAATCGGTCTGCTTCTTGCTCAACAAGGTGCGGCGGAACTTGGCTGCGCTCCAAGGCAATTGGAGAAGACGCGGCGACTTGCATCGCGAGGTCTTTTCCAATGGGGTCGCTGCTTGCGCCGTTGATGCCAGAGAGTGAAACAATTGAGCCTAATTTTGCGCCCGGATGAATGTATGCAACAGCAATGCCGTCCGCATTCTCGACCAGCGCAACGCGGCTGATTTCAATTTTCTCGCCGACTCTGCCGACCATCATTTCAACGGCTTTTGGCACGGGAAGATGGTCAAAGTCGGCGTCCATTGAGAGGGTCAGCACGTCGGCGGGCGATGCAGCGCGATGTTTGAGGGCAAGTTGCGCGACCGCATTAGCAAACTTTACGAATCCTTCGCTGCGGGCGACGAAGTCTGTCTCGCAGTTAATCTCGAGGAGCGTGGCGATTTTTTTGTCATCGCTTTGTGCGGCAACGATGGCACCCTCGCGCGCTTCTTTATCGGCGCGCTTGGCGGCAGTGGCTGCGCCACGCTCGCGCAGGACTTCTTCGGCGCGCTGCATATCACCGCCTGCTTCTTCAAGGGCTTTTTTGCAATCGCTCATTCCGGCGCCGGTTTTGTCGCGCAGTTCCTTGACTAATTTTGCTGAGATGTCTGCCATGGTTTTTGAGATAGGGTTGGCCGCGTTATGCCGACAACCAAACGATTAAGTTTCGGGTAAAAACACATCGGATAAAAAAGAACCGTGAGGCTATCACGGTTCGAATTCGGTTTAGTTCTTGTCTTCGGTGAGCGCTTCTTGGTCTTCTTCTTTTTGAGCCGTCGTTGCGTTGAGAATTGCGTCGGCGACCGCCGATGTAATCAGTTCAATCGAGCGAATCGAGTCGTCGTTTGCCGGAATAACATGTGTAATCGACTCCGGGTCGCAGTTGGTATCGACCATAGCGAAAATCGGAATGCCGAGCAGATTGGCTTCTTTGATAGCGATATGCTCTTTTTTGACATCGACCACATAGAGCGCGGCGGGCAAGCGCGTCATTTCCGAAACGCCGCCGAGAATTTTCACGAGTTTTTCTTTTTCGCGGGCAAGCATCAGACGCTCTTTCTTTGTAATGATATCGAATGTGCCATCCGTTTCCATGCGCTCAATGGCGTTCAAGCGCCGCACACTTTGGCGAATCGTCGAGAAATTCGTCAGCATGCCGCCCAGCCAGCGTTCCGCCACATATGGCATTCCCGCCCGTTCCGCTTGTTCGGCAATAATGACCTTGGCTTGCTTCTTGGTGCCGACGAAAAGAATTTCTTTGCCCGTTCCTGCAATGGCTTCAACCGCATTGAGCGCGTCGTCCGCCATCGTAACGGTTTTCTTTAAATCGAGAATATGAATCCCGTTCTTCTCCATGAAGATGTAGGGTTTCATTTTCGGATTCCAGCGGCGCGTCAGGTGTCCGAAGTGTGCGCCTGCTTTGAGCAGGTCTTCGATTTGAAGTCTTGGCATGAGTATCGTCTGTTGTTTGGTTTATCCGCTACCTTGTTTGTCTGCGCGGAATTCCTGTTCAGAACACCGCCGCGCAACTGAGCCGCCATAAGGCACTCGGCAAGGTATGTGTGTTTAAGAAATCGTTGTCGATTAGCGCTTCGAGAATTGGAAACGGCGGCGCGCTTTACGGCGTCCGTATTTCTTGCGCTCCACCATGCGCGGGTCGCGCGTAAGCAAATCTTCCTTGCGAAGCGCGGAACGACTGTTCTCGTCGAACTCTAAAAGGGCGCGCGCAATCGCAAGCCGAACCGCGCCAGATTGCCCGGTGGTGCCGCCGCCTTTGACCGTAACATGAATATCGAACTTGCCGATGTTTTCCGTGGCGGCAAGCGGTTTAAGCACATCGTTGCGATGAATGTCGCTTGGAAAATAAGCCTCAATTGGGCGGTTGTTAATAAAAACTTTACCGCTGCCGGGTTTCATAAACGCACGGGCGACGGAGGTTTTGCGTCGACCAGTTGCTGCAATTTGCTCTGCCATTGAACGCTAAGGATTAATTTAGTTGGAGCGGCTCGGGATTTTGCGCGGCGTGCGGATGCGCAGCGCCAGCATACACTTTCAACTTGCGAAATAGGTCGCGCCCTAAACTGTTGTGCGGAAGCATGCCGCGCACGGCTTCCTCGACGATTTTTTCGGGCTTCGTCGCTAAAATGGTTTTGTATTTTTCAAAGCGTGCGCCGCCCGGATACTGCGTGTTGTGGTAGTATTCTTTTTGGCTGGCTTTATTGCCCGTAACGCGGATTTTATCGGCATTGATGACGACGACGAAATCGCCCGTATCAATGTGCGGTGTGAACTGCGGCTTATGTTTGCCACGAAGCACATGCGCAATGCGAGACGCAAAGCGGCCGAGCGTTTGACCCTCCGCGTCGGCGATATACCACTTGCGCTCGACCTCTTTCGGCTTAGCCGAATAGGTCTTGAAACTTTGAGTGTCGATTTTCATTGTTGCTAAATCAGAACGTTCAAAACTCGAATTTAACTCGTAATTTTTCGAATAGAGCCTGCAAAAATAGGGCTTTTCGTGAAAAATCCAAATGGCGCAAAGAGATTTTTCTGCCTGCGCGCGCTGTCAAATTGTTGAACCGTTCTCTCGCGCCGCCTATTTCACCAATGTTTTTTCGGCGCGGGCAACTTCGGCGAGCATATTTGGAATCAACTCGCGGTCGTGTTCCAATTCGCGCAAGCCTTGTTCGAATTCTTCCGCAATGCGCACATCTTCCTCACTGCCGATGAAGAGCGGAATGCGTTGGTGCAATTTCTCCGGCACAATGTCCATAATGCGCGTGTATCCGTCGGTGGCTCTGCCGCCCGCTTGTTCACAAATAAACGCAAGCGGATTGGCTTCGTAGAGCAGGCGGAGCTTGCCCTCGGGCGCTTTTTTGGTGCGCGGATAAATGAAAACGCCGCCGTAAAGAAGGTTGCGGTGAAAATCTGCGACAAGCGAGCCAATGTATCGCGCCGAATACGGTCGACCGCTCGCTTTGTCCTCTTGCTGCAAATACTTGATATACTTTTTAATGCCATCGAAAAAGTAGCGGTAGTAGCCTTCGTTCATCGAGTAGATTTTCCCGCGCTTCGGCGTTTGGATGTTCTCGTGCGAGAGCAAAAATTCGCCGATGGTCGGGTCGTATGTAAAACCGTGAACGCCCTGTCCTGTCGTATAGACCAGCATGACCGACGAGCCGAAAATCACATAGCCTGCTGCAACTTGCTCCGAGCCTTTTTGCAAACAGTCTTGCACCGTCCCAGCGCCCGACGTGGATTTGCGCCTGTAGATAGAAAAAATCGAGCCGACGGTCGCATTGGCGTCAATGTTCGACGAGCCATCGAGCGGGTCGAAGAGTAACACATATTTGCCCGACGAATCTGGCGGCGTGATGATGTCCTCGTTTTCTTCCGATGCCATGACGGCAAAACGCCCGTGATGCCCGATAGCTTTGATGAATTTCTCATTGGCGGATTGGTCGAGTTTCTTTTGCTCCTCGCCTTGCGTATTGATGATGCCCGCCGAGCCAAGCACATCGACAAGTCCAGCTCTGATGACTTCGGCGCGAACCAGCTTCGCCGCAAATGTTACATCCGCAAGCAGTTGGGAAAATTCACCAGTCGCGCTTGGAAATCGACGCTGCTGTTCCAAGATGTGTCGCTCAATGGTAATCAGTTCGCTCATAATCGTTCTCCTGCGAAAAAAAAGAGTGTGATAGAGTTTGACAGTGCAACAGGTAAGTTACATTTTTCGAACGCAACGCCAAATTGAACAAGTCGAGCGTGTGCGATAGAACAAAATACGCCGACGGTGATTATTTTGCGCCCACATTACGGTTTTGCAATTCGCGCGCGTCAATTACTTATGTCGGAGATTTGCATCGTTACGCTTGACAAACTCGTTGAAATCGACGGACGGCAAGTGCAGCCACCTTACAAATACGGCTACGCTTATACTATTGCCATTCACAACATTTCGCCTTACACCGTTCAGATTCGCTCGCGCAAGTGGATTATCCGGGACGGCGATATGAAAGACCGCATCGTCGAGGGCGAGGGCGTCGTCGGGCAGTTGCCCATCATTGAATCAGGCGAGAAATTTGTCTATCAAAGTTTTCACATCATGCAATCGCGCTACGGCTCGGCGACGGGCGCATACTACGGCGTCTATACCTACGAAAGCGACCCCGTCGGCTACTACACGCCCGAGAACGTCTTTATGATTGACGGCGACGCCTTTGAAGTCGAGATACCCGAATTTCAGCTCATCCACCGCGACTGATGCCCCACAGCGTGCCAACCAAGCCTGTGATGTAGTTCACAAGCTGTTCGCGTAACTTTGTGCATTTTCGTATATTCAGTTGCGCACTTTACACTTTACGCAAATGCTTAAAGTCTCCCGTCTCACCTTTGCCGTGGAGATGACATCAAGCCTTGAACCTAAAACTGAAAATGTGAAAATATGAAAATACGACAAACACGACCACTGCTGGCTATTCTTTTCGTACTTTTTATCCCTCAAGCAATTTTATCGCAAACTACCCGCACTTGGACAGGGTCTTTCGACGGAACAACTTGGTCTAATTCAGGTAATTGGGATACAGACGTGCCGCTCAACGGCGACGATGTTGTATTCAACAACGTTACTGCAACGATTACCAGCGTTACGACGGCGACCGTCCGCGATTTCATTAAAACTGGGACGGGAACGGTTACGGTTCAATCAGGCATCTCGGTTACGCGAAACATCTCGGTCGGTCCCGGCGGTGGCTTGACCTTTAGCACGGGAACGGTTACGCTTAACGGCACAGGACCGCAAAGCGTCGGCGGCGCAGGCACAACAACCTTCAATAATCTTACGGTCAATAACGCAGGCACAACAAGTACCAGTGGACCCCTTTTCTTTTCTATCCCGCAAGCGCCGACCAGCTTTTCTTTCAATAATGCAACCGAAATCGTTGGCAACATCACTGTAAATGGAACGATGGCTATTGAGCTTGGCGTAGTGTCATTTGGCCCTACAAACAGCAGCACGTTTAATCACACGATTGGAACGCTCTCTGTTGGCAGTCCAAGTAGCACAATTACTCAGACTATTGCTGGCGGCCCGTTTGGAACATATACGGTTACGACCAATACATCGTTTGCGATTAACAACGCAACGAATACAAACGCGACGGTTACGGTTACGGGCGACCTTATCGTGAATGCGACTTACGCTGATGCAATCAACGGCTCGGTTGCTGTTGGCTTGGCGGCGCCTTTCTGCAATGGTGGCACGGCAACGCTCACGGTGCAAGGCAATTTCAACGCAACATCAAGAATGGCGTTTGTCGCGAACGGATTTCTTTCAGGCGTTTCCGGCTCCGGTTCAGCAAGTGCAATAACGCTCAATGTTGGCACGGCAGGCGCGGCAGGCGATGTTATCATGACCTCGTCGACGACATCCAGTAATTTTCAAGGCAACGGTCCTGGCACCACGACGCCGACGATTAACTTGCTTGGCGGCACCACGACATCGCCTGCGCAATACAATGTGCCTTACAGCGTGTTTAGCGGCGGCACACCAGCAGCAAACGCGAGTTCATTTATGAATGTCAATGGCGTGTATCGCGTTGTCAATACCTCGAGCATGACGCTTGCGGCGGTTCCCTCTCGCCCATTAACTATCAATGGCACGCTTATCGTCGAAGACGGCGGCGAAATTGCGGGCGCGACCGTCGGCGCCGGAAGCACGTCGCCACAGTTGATTATGGGGACGAACGGACGCTTAGTGGTGCGCGATGCGGCAGGGCTTGGCGACGGTTCATCGGCCACTGCGTTTGCGTTTTGCATCAACCGGCGCACCGCGCCAAACAATTGGATTTTAACGTCCATTAATACGGCAGGCACGGTTGAATACAACGGCACGGCAGCGCAGACCATTACGGCGCGCGACGGTGCAAACGCTTACAACAGATTGGAAATCAACAATGCAAACGGCGGAACGCTCAATGGCGCAACCAACGTGAACGACCAACTTATTCTTACCAACGGCAACATCAACACGACAACGACGAACTTGCTTACGCTCGGCGCGGCGGCAACGGTCAGCGGCGGTAGCAATTCAAGCTATGTCTCGGGTCCCGTCGCCAACACATTCACCACGTTGCCCTTGACAAAAACCTATCCGCTCGGTTCAGACGGACTGTATCGCCGTGTTGATATTGATGGGTCGGCAAGCGCCGGCACGCCAACGCTGCGCGGCGACTTAATTACAGGCAGCGCAACTGCCATTGCATCGACTGCGCCGGGCGAGGGCGTCTCGTTTGTTCGGTATTATTCATTTACGCCGTCCGACAATACCATCACAACGACATCGGTTCAAAACTTCCGCGTCAATACGGACGACGGCGTCGGCTCGTTTGTGTCCAACGCAACGCTGCGGCTTGCCACAACCATTGGCACGGGCGGAACATGGACGCAGAATTTACTCTCTCCGGCGAACCCGAACACGACCTCGCTGCCGATTTTAATTAACTCTGCCGCGTTCTCGCTCTCGCCCACAACGGCAAATCTGCTGTATGTGTCGCTCGGAACGATCAACCCTGTTGACAACCCGCTGCCGGTTGAACTTACATCGTTCACAGGCAGAACCGTGTTCAACGGCATTGAACTCAATTGGCGCACAGCATCAGAGTTGAACAACGCTGGCTACGTGATTTTCAGAAACGGGACAGAGATAGCCAACTTCCGCGAGTATCCGTCGCTCAGAGGCAAAGGCACATCGCCGACTGGTGCGCAGTATCAGTTTGTCGATAGCCGCGTTCAGTCGGGCGTCGAGTATCGCTACACGCTTCGCAGCATTGACTTTGACGGCACAGTCCATGACTATGCAACGACTGTAACGCTTCGCGCCAATCCGATGGTTACGGAGTTTCGGCTCGACCAAAATTTCCCAAATCCGTTCAACCCGTCCACCGTGATTTCGTATCAATTGCCGGCGAGCAGCGAGGTCAGCTTGGTCGTGTATGATATGCTGGGTCGGGAAGTGCAAACGCTGGTCAATACACGGCAAGCAGCGGGAAGCTATCAAGTGCAATTCAACGCGGCAAGCCTGACAAGCGGCGTGTATTTCTATCGTTTGCAAGCAGGCACATTCCTTGAGACGAAAAAAATGCTGCTGGTCAAATAGTTAAGCGTTGAGTATAAAAAAGTTAGGGGCGAGTGTGGCACTCGCCCTTTTGTGTTTTTGACCTCACCCTGTTTTGGCTTTCGCCAAAACGTCCTTCTCCTTTCGCAAGGAGAGGGACGTCGCCGAGCAGCGCAGTGAAGCATCCAGGCGGGACACGCCGTTTCAAAGATGGATTCCTCGCTCTGGCTCGGAATGACAGGCAGGTGTATATGGATTCCTTGCTGGCACTCGGAATGACGACGACTCGCTGTGGTGAAATTAAACACAAGTGGGATACACGACCGGCGGATTTGTCCGCCTTTTTTATTTTGAGCGCGCCTATCTATTTTGACGCACGAAGTCTTACTCATCTAAATTTTTTTTTACGACAATGAAATTCAATTTGACCGAAGAGCAATTGATGATTCAACAATCTGCACGAGAATTTGCGGAGAATGAAATTAAAGATGCCATTGAGCGCGACGAGAAGTCCGAGTTCCCGTATGAGATTGTCATGAAATTGGGCGAATTAGGACTCTTAGGCATGATGGTGCCGCCTGAATACGACGGCGCTGGTATGGATACGATTAGTTATGTGTTGGCAATGGAGGAAATCTCGAAAGCCGATGCGTCGGTCGGTGTGATTATGTCGGTCAATAACTCGCTCATCTGCTGGGGCGTCAATGAATACGGCACGCCAGAGCAAAAAGAAAAATACCTACGCCCGCTTGCCAAAGGACAAAAAGACGGCAAACTTTACATCGGCGCGTTTTGCCTCTCCGAGCCGAATGCTGGTTCGGACGCAACGGCACAGACCACCACGGCGCAAAAAGACGGCGACCACTACATTCTCAACGGCACAAAAAATTGGATTACCAACGGCACGACAAGCGAAGTCTATCTCGTTTTCGCCATGACGAACAAAGAGAAAAAAGCGCACGGCATTTCTTGCTTCATTGTTGAGCGCGGCACGCCCGGCTTCGAAATTTTGAAGAAAGAAAAAAAACTTGGCATTCGCTCAACCGACACCTGCTCGCTGGGCTTTTCTGATTGCCGCATTCCAAAGGAAAATCTGCTGGGCGCGGAAGGCGAAGGGTTTAAGATTGCGATGAAAACGCTCGACGGCGGACGCATCGGCATTGCGGCGCAGGCACTCGGCATTGCGGCGGCGTCGTTGGAGCGCTCGTTGCGCTACGCCAAAGAACGGCACTCCTTCGGAAAAATGATTATCGAGCATCAGGCAATTCAGATGAAGCTCGCCGATATGGCGACGGAATTAGACGCGGCGCGACTGCTCACGCTGCAAGCGGCATGGCTCAAAGACCAGCACCAACGGCACTCCGCGCAATCGGCAATGGCGAAACTCTACGCCTCGCGAATTGCCGTCAAAGCCGCGTTGGAGGCAATTCAAATTCACGGCGGCTACGGCTACGTGCAGGAATATGAAGTCGAGCGGTATTTGCGCGACGCAAAAATTACAGAGATTTACGAAGGCACGTCGGAAGTGCAGCACATCGTCATTGCCCGCGATTTACTTCGCGCTTAAACGCTGGCGGCGTGCATCTCGCTCTGACCAACTCATGACCGAAAATGAAAAAAGCTGCATGGATTTTGGGCGACCAGCTCTCGCTCAATAACTCCGCGCTGCGCGTGCTCGACAAGGCGACCGACATTGTCGTGATGACCGAATCGCTCGAGCATGCCCGCGAACTGAGCCACCACAAGCATAAACTGATGCTCTGCTTTTCAGCGATGCGGCATTTCAAACAGGAGTTGGAACAACAGGGCTACTCGGTGTGTTACAGCCAGCTTGACGAGAATAAAAATTTTCTCGATAGCCTAAACTCAATCGTTAGGAAACACGGCGTCTCGGAGCTCATTGTCATGCAGCCGAATGAGTCGGCAACGGTAAAGTTCGTCGAAACGCTTTCGGAAAATTTGGGCATTGGCGTTGCGCAGTCGAAAAACACGATGTTCTTGACCGACCGCGACGAGTTCGTCAAAAAACATCGCGGCAAAAGCCATCTCGTGATGGAAAATTATTACCGCCAGATGCGCAAGACGCACAATGTCTTGATGACAAAAGACGGCAAGCCTGTCGGCGGCGAGTGGAATCTCGATAAGGAAAATCGCCGCACGGCAAAAGCGTTTAAGCAATCAAAATTAACGCCGCCGAAACGCCCCGCGCCCACAAGAGACCGCATTGATAGCGACGTGGCAGAAATGGTCGAGAAATTCTTCCCAAACCACATTGGCTCGACGAAAACCTTTTGGCTGCCGACAACGCGCAAAGACGCCGACCTGTGTTTCGACGACTTCATCGCAACGCGCCTCAAAGACTTCGGCGACTACGAAGATGTAATGATTGCCGACGAGCTGGTGTTGTTTCACTCCGCAATATCGCCGCTCCTGAACATTGGCTTGCTCGATGTGATGACGCTGGCGCGAAAAGCCGAACACGCCTACTACAACGGCGACGCGCCGCTCAATTCCGTCGAGGGATTTATCCGTCAAATCATCGGCTGGCGCGAATTTATCTACGGCTGCTACTGGACAAAATCGGCGGACACAGACTATCATCAAGAAAACTTTTTTGGCAATACGCGCAAACTGCCCGACTTTTTTTGGACGGGCAAGACCAATATGCGGTGCGTGTCGAGCGCAATTTCAAAAGTCATTGAACACGGCTACACGCATCACATCGAGCGGCTGATGGTGATTGGAAACTTCGCGCTGCTGGCGGGCATCTTGCCAAACGAAATCAACCGATGGTTTTGGGAGTTCTACGCCGACGCCTACGATTGGGTGGTAACGCCCAACGTCATGGGTATGTCGCAGTTCGCCGATGGCGGCTTCGTCGCCACCAAACCCTACGCCGCAAGCGCAAACTACATCGACAAAATGAGCGACTACTGCCACGGCTGCGCGTATGATAAAACGCTTAAAACCGGCGAAACCGCCTGCCCGTTCAACTACCTCTACTGGGACTTCTTTCTGCGCAACAGCGACAAGCTCCGCAAGAACAACCGCATCGGCATGGCGTATGTAACGCTCGATAAAAAAACGACAGCGGAACAGGACGCCATTCGGCAATCGGCGCACTCCTTTTTGGCGAACTTAAACCCAAACGATTACTATTAGGGCAACTTCGGATGTCGCTTGTGAAAGTCTGTGGCGTCTTGATAGTGTTTGGCGACAGCGAGCGTGGCGGCTTCGCCGTAAAGTTTGCCGATAAAACTGATGCTGACAGGCGAGCCATTTTGCGCAAATCCATTCGGCACCACCACGCACGGATGCCCTGTTAGGTTCGTCAGCGTCAGTTGGTTGCCTACAAACGACGGCGCGATAAAAACATCAATGTTCGCCATTACAGTGTTCATCTCCTCGATGAGCCGTGTCCGCACCCGATTGGCTTGCAGATACTCGACGGCAGGAATGAACCGCGATTGTCGAAAGGTGTTGGGCCATGCGCCGCGATGTTGCCGAACCATCAGGCTGTCGCGTCCGCTGCGTGTTAACTCGTCAAAGGCGGCGGCGGCTTCGGCAACGAGAATAATGCGCATTGCTTGAATCGGCAAGGTCGGCAGCTCAATCGGGACAAGTTCCGCGCCGAGTGCCCGCAACTTCACAAGCGCAAGCGAATCAAACGATGCCGTCGGACTTGGCTGTTCAAACGCGCTCTTCAAATAGCCCACCTTGAACGTTTTAAGCGGCGCAGTCCCGTCGTAGGCGAACGGCGCATCGACAACCGTTTTATCGAGTCCGTCCGAGCCGCGAATCGCATCGAAGACAATCGCGCAATCCTCGACCGTTCGGCATATCGGACCGATTTTATCCATTGACCAAGAGAGCGCCATGGCGCCGTGCCGACTGACTCTGCCGAAGGTCGGGCGCAAGCCCGTAACGCCACAGCGCGTCGACGGCGAAACAATCGAGCCAAGCGTTTCTGTGCCAATGGCAAACGGCACAAGTCCCGCCGAAACTGCCGCCGCCGACCCTGCCGATGAGCCGCTTGAGCCTTGCTCTAAGTTCCACGGATTGCGCGTCATGCCGCCAAACCAGACATCGCCTTGCGCCAGTTCGCCAAGCGTGAATTTGGCAACAAGCACTGCGCCTGCCGCGTCAAGTTTTTTATAGACCGTTGCGTCCTCGTCAATCGTTTGGTCTTTGTATGGCACGCTGCCCCATGTGGTCTTTGTGCCTTTAACGGCAAAAAGGTCTTTCAAGCCGTAGGGAATGCCGTGCAAAACGCCACGATACGTTCCAGCGGCAAGCTCTCTATCGGCGCGCACCGCTTGTTCCAACGCACGTGCTTCGGTCAGCGAGACAACGCACAAGAGTTTTGCATCGTATTTTTTCAGCCGCTCCAAAAAAAAGCGTGTCAGTTCCAACGATGAAACTTTCTTTGTGCGAATAAGCACGGCAAGCTCGCGCACAGAGTAGAACGCCAAGTCGTCCCGATTTTTCGGCAAGTCAACCCTCGGCTGTTGCGAAAGTGCCATCGGCGGCGCTGCCTTGTCAAACCTGAAATTCACGGGCATGGGGTTGAAATAAAGCGCAGGCGCGACGCTGTTCGGAAGTGGGACTTTTCGAAGGCTGTCGTAATTCGCCCGAAGCTCATCGAGCGATTGCAGCATCGAGTCACGCTTGGCGTCGGTGAAGGTTAGCCCAATGAGCTGCTCGGCGTGGGCAATCGTGTCGCGCGTGATGCCAGCAGGGCGCTCTTGCACAAATGCGCCAAAGAAAAATGCAAACAGGCAAAAAAGGGCAGTGAGGACGGTTCTCGAGAACGGTGTCGTCATGGTATGTTTGTTGATAGTTACAGTTGAGCGAAACATACTCAAACGCCGGGAGATTTTATCGCCGCCGCTAATAACACAGGTAAAAAAAATAGAAGCGTCTCAGCCATTCATTCCGAGCGCCAGCGACGCAATCCAGTATGTGGATACTTCACTTCGTTCAGCACGACCAGCGCTGTTCCCAAAAACAAAAAAGGCGTCCCGACCAACCGAGACGCCTTCACTATCCACTATCAATTATGCACTATTTGACCAGCAGCATTTTCATGGTGCGCGTAAAGCTACCGGATTGCAACCGGTAGATATACATGCCGCTTGAAGTCAGACGGCTGGCGTCGAAAGTCACTTGGTAATTGCCCGGCTGTTGAACTTGATTGACCAGCGTGGCGACCTCACGACCCAAGAGGTCATAGACCTTTAGCGTCACCAGACCCGCATCGCGAATGGAGTAGCGAATGTTGGTCGTTGGGTTGAACGGATTGGGAAGTTCTGCGAAAGGTCGTAATTAAAGACGCGCTGGCTGATAGGCTCGCGCACTTCCACGCTCACCGTTTGCGGGTAGTCGTGAATCGTGCCGTCGAGGTCAAACGAGCGCAGGCGGTAGGTGTAGCGCTGACCAACTTCCACGCCGGCATCTAAAAAGGCATAATTCGTTGCGCCCACTGCGGTGCCTTTGCCGCGCAGCGTGGGCGAAAAGCGATACGACGCGATTTCCTCGCCGTTACGGAACACGGCAAACCCAGCGTTGTTCAATTCCGATTGCGTTGTCCAGCGCAAATTCACGCCGGCTGCCGTCGCACTGCCCGTAAAGCTCGAAAGCTCCACCGGCAACGGATTATCCACCGGGTCGCTCGCAATTGAAAATTCCGAAAACCCAGAAAGACCTGTGTAGGCAATCGCCACCGTGCCGCTTAAAAACGTCGACGTGTTGAATGTGCCTTGAATCGTCCATGGACCGCCGCCCGTTGGTCGCTTTACAATTCGCAACTGTGCAGCGTTCAAGACGCCCGGCACATTGTCCGCCGTGAGCGCAAAGTTGTAAGTGCCGCCGGCAAGACCGCCGCCCGCGTCGAGCGTCCAGAAAAACGGCGCGGACACCGCGACTGGCAAAACGCCGCTAAAATCCTGCGATGGCGCATTGCCTTCGGTCGAAAAGCCCGTCAGCGTTCCTGCGTTAGTCGGTGCAGTGGTGTAGTTAACGGCGGCGTAGCGTCGGCTGGTTGACGTGCCAAGCGGGAACACCTTTGCGCCCGTTACCGTCGCCACATTGTGAATAAAGCTGCCGCCGAAGACCCGACCCACATCGCTGGTCGAAGGCAACCCAACGCCGGGCAGAACCGTGCCGGTCGCGCCCATTGTTATCGAGCCACCATTGAGGTTAACCACATGGTCGTTCAGTTGAAGCGTGCCATTGACCGTAATGTTGGCGCCGGCGGGAAACGCACCGCCACTCGTAAAGGTAACATCGCTGTATGTCGTGGCATCAACGACGCCCGACGGCGGACCCGAGTAGGACGAAGGACCCAATGGATCGCTGGAGACAACAATGTCGTCAATGCCGACCCATTCGTCAGAACCGGGGGCGTTGGTGGTAAGAATGCGGATTTGAACCTGCGCCTGATCATTGGCGGAAGCAGGCAACGTAACACTTACTGGAGTAACAAGTGTTGCTTCATTCGGTCCCGTGGTTGCATCTGCGATGTATCCTCCGGGCAGGTTGGTGAAGTCCCCGCTCGTCCCGACTCGGAAATGCACCGCAATTTGTTGATTCGTATTATCGCTAGAGCCGTCAATGTCTCTGGCATTGAAACTAAGTTGGATGTTCTGCCGACCGGTCGCATTGAGATAGATGATAATGCCCGGCGCATCGGCAGTGCCAGAGCCTTGCAGGGCAATGGTCGGGTTGGTAATTTCAAACTCACCGACGCCCCCTGCGGTAGCGGTATTCGGGTTAGATAGGTTTGCGATAACATCAATATTAGGCCCGATAAAGCCATCTGGATTGGAGGCTCCTTCACTAACCAGCGTCTGAGGGTCAATATTAGTGGGATTCCCGGTGGTGTAATCCCCGAGAAAGCCAATAATCGAAGGAACATTGTTCCAATCATCGTTCGCAGTTATCAAACTGGTGTTTGTCCAATTCTGTGAGAAATTCCCTCCTGCAAGATTGTGATAGGTGCTGTTCATCACACGAAACGGTGCCCCAGATTTACCCTGCGACCTACCCACCTTGCGCGGTAACGACCCTTGCGCGTAAAGCGTCGCGCCCAAAAGAAGCAGCATAACAATCGAAATAACTGTTTTTTTCATAACCGTAACAGTGTTTGTGTTTGCAAAATTATGTTAAAATTGTAGCTGAGTTTAGGGTTGCTGCAATATGTAAAAATCTGCTTTCACTGCCAAATTATAGCTTACCAAATTAACTTTAAGTTAATAGCCCCTTTACCTTTTTGTGAAGCTCTTGCAAGAGAGTAGGGAGATGTGTTATATTGCGGCACAAGCACAATATTAGGCTGAAACCGAATCACTTAGGCACTACACATAAATCCATTACGCACCATTACGTGAATTTTTAGACAGTTAACGAAAAACCATCACTTGTTCATGACCAAGAGACATAATGCTGCTTTTTTAACGCAATTGCCCTTGCGTCGCTGCCTATTCGTTTTTTTCCTTATTTTTCAAGTCGCCCTCGCCGCCGATGCCGTTGCACAAACAACATGGTACTCCAGAACAGATGTAACCTCCTCCAACTTTAATGTAACAACTGCATGGACGGATAGCCCGTCAGGCACAGGGGGTAGTGACCCTGCTGCGAGTGTCTTTACAAGCGGCACCGATAACTTCGTGGTGCTTGCATCGAGAACGCGGACAATTAATGCGACCACGACCATTAACTCGCTTACGGTCAATGCTGGTGGTACGTTAAACTCGACTGGCGCGGGCGTGCTCAATCTTAACGGAAACCTTACGGCCAATGAGGCAATTTCGTTGAATGTATCGTCAAGCGTAAATTTTGTCGGGTCAAGTTCGGCAACCATCGGCGGAAGCAATAATATCAACTTTGGCAATCTTACCATCAATAAAACTTCTGGCACGGTTAGTTCAGGGACAAACAGCATAGCGGTTCGTAGTGTGTTCTCCATTCAATCAAATTTCACGGCAGGCACAGGAATAATCACCCTAAATGATGCTGATTTAAATATCTCTGGCGGCACTGCAAATTTCAGCGCAGGCTCTATCTCCGTTATCGGTACCATTGGAAACTTTATAGAGACAAACCAAGATATTACATTAACCAATTTTACCCTCTCTAAGGGCACCGATCCCAGCGCTGTAACGTTCACTCTTCAAAGCGACAACGCAACCGCAAGGGTATTTACTATCACGGGAACGTTCACAAGAACAGCAGGGGCGTTGGCGGTTGGAGCACCCTCACAGCCAGCAGAACTGCGTTACTCTGGCGATGCGTCAACGCTATCGTATTCAGGCTCGCCCGGAGATGATGTTGCCATAGGACCAGAATTCGTAACTGCGCCGGGATTCGGTCCAAGAAACCTGACTATTAATGTAACCACTACAGTTGTAAGTTCCTCATCATACACGATTGAACGAAACCTGACGCTGACAAGCGGCACGATAGACTTAGGCGCAAACACACTAACGGTTAACGGCAACATTACAGGCAGCACCATTTCGCCCGGCGCTGCTGTAATTGCAGACGCAACGACGCTGAACTTGGGCGGCGGCTCGACTACCACGCGAGAGCAAACCATTGCCGCAGGCAGCATTGTGCTCAATAAATTGGTAATTGATAAGCAGTTCGGTGCAAGCCCTGCCGACACGGAAGACCCGCGCAACACGGTCAATGCCGACGGCGCATTTTCCTTTACGGCAAACGGCGTGCTTACAATTACGTCCGGCACATTACGCTTTTTGACCGACGGACGTTTGGCAGGCGCAAACTTAGGAACGCTCACGATTAACATCGGCAGCGCGTCGCGCAGAGGGGTGCTGCGCACGGGCGGCACGGACATTACAACGAGCGTTGTAGGCGTGGTCAATGCGTCATTTGGCACAAATGGCGTCAACAGCAAAGTGATTTACGATGGTAGCACTGGCACGGGCAATATGAGAACAGGCTCTTTCGGTCTAATCGAGGTAAACCGAAATACAACAGTGCTAAGCGGCACAACGAGTGTGCAATCCGAGTTAATTTTCCGAAGTGGGGTTATCGGCGGCACGAGCGGCTCGAATGTGCTGCGCTTGCTCAACGGCTCAACGGTGAGCTATGTTGGCTCGGCAACAGCGCAAACCAGTTTCGTTTCCGGCCCTGTTCAGCGGCAATTTACGGCAGCGGGCGCAGGTGATTTTCCGGTCGGCAAAAGTTCTGGTGGAAATCGCGTTACGTTCAACTTTACGTCGCTCTCGCCATCGACCGATTTGACCGTAGAGCAGTTCAATGCGAATCCCGGCGGCTCTTCGTTCCCGACGGGCATCGGTGCAGTCAGTCCAACGCGCTACTGGACCGCCGCATTTACAGGTTCACCGTCGGTGGCTTACAGCATTCAGGTGGACATTGCAGGGAGCGGTATTCCGTCGCCACTCAACCGAGTGCTATTTGCTACATCAGGCTCGCCCGGTTCGCCAACCTACGGCGCATCAGGATTTCCTGGCGGTGCAAACGAGCCTGACAACGGTAGCCGAACGGTGAATAGTGGCTCGCCGTTTACCCTGACCGCATACGGTGCAACGCCGAACTTCTTTACGCTCGGCGAAAGCAACGCCGACCAAATTATTGCAGTTCAAACTGGCGATTGGAATACAAACAGCACTTGGAACTTAGGCAGACCGCCGCTGGCAACCGAGAATGTGCGTTTCCAAGGCGCGGGCATCACGGTAACTGTGAGCGGTGCTGGCCCGCAGCCGGTTGCAAATTCAATTACAACTAATGTCGCGGGCAATCTGATATTGAACCGTTCTGGAACGCCGATTGAAGTTGGCGGCGTCGGTCAGTGGATTGCATCGAGAACGTCTTTTACGCAAGGCTTTGTGGAGTATCAGCAAGGAAATGTCTACGGCGATTCCTACAACGATTTGAGAGTTAACAACACAGCGGCGGTCGGCACACAAAATTCATCGGACGGTGTAGCGACCATTACCGTTGCGGGCGATTTTACGAAGCAAGGCACGGGCGCGTTTACGTCGGCGGCGACAAACACCATCAGCGTTGCAGGGAGCTATACAAACACTGCTGGAAACGCCACCTACACGGGCGCACTTTCGGTCGCGGGAAATGCAACGGTTACGGCAGGCGACATTGGCGGTTCGGCAACGGTTTCGGGCAGCACACTGACAATGAACGGGGGCAGTTTTAATGTTGCTAGTGGCACGCTGACATTGAACAACACGAGTGGGATTACTATCAATGGAACGCTCACTTCGCCGGAATTTGCAAACTTGAACCTTATTATCGGCACTGGGTCGGTTACGCTTGGCGGCTCAGTTACCACGTTGGATGTCAATGGAAACCTGCTCTTGGACGATGCAGGCACGGGCGGTGGCGATGTAACCAACGGTACAATTTTAATGAGCGGCACAGCCGCGCAAACCATCAGCGGCGTCCCGGGCGATATCGGCAAAATTAACAACCTGACGATAAACAATGCGGCGGGCGTTACACTCAACCGTGCGCTTACCGTAAGCGGAACACTGACCATGACGAATGGCTTGCTCAACACAACGGTAACCAATTTGCTGACAACTGCCTCAACAAGCGGCGGTAGCGCAAGCAGCTATGTCAATGGTCCGCTCGCCATCGGCGGCACGGGCTCAAGCAGCCCGAAAGTCTACCCGATTGGCAAAGGCACGACGTTCCGTCCAGTAGAATTAACAACCTCGTCGCCAACCACGGTGCAACGCATGGAGTTGTTCAATTTAGACCCGAGAGGTGTTCCGAGCGCACCGTTGCTTGCGCTCTCTATTTTTAGATATTGGCAAGGCACCAACATTCAAACCAGTGACCAAATTCGATTGAGCTATGATGCGCCGAACGACGGCATCATCACCCCAAACACGAACCTACGTGTGGCCAGCAGCACCACAGGCGTCGGCGGCTCAAATGCCTTCTCCGACAGAGGAAGCAATGCGGTCGGCACACCATTGCTGGGCGCAACGTCAGTGCAGTCAGCAGCATTGCCAGCGTCGCCGCAGCAGTTCTTCACATTCGGCTCTCTAAATCTTGCCGATGCGCCACTTCCAGTGGAGTTGGTGAGTTTCATTGGCACTGGGTCGCGTAAGGGCATTGAACTCTCGTGGCGCACGGGTTCAGAGCGCGAGTCGTTTGGCTTCGTGGTGAATCGACGACGGGCAGGCGGCAATTGGGAAGTCTTAGATAGCTACGAGCGTAACCCGTCGCTGCGCGCACGTAACAGCCTAAGCGGTGCCGAGTATTTCTTCATCGACCGCTCGCCTATGAACGCCGGCGATGTACTTGAATACCGTCTTGACGAAGTCGGCTTTGACGGCACGGTCGAGCGCTTAAAAGAAATCCGCGTCGAAGCCGCGTTCTCAACGATTGTAACGGACTACGCACTTGACCAGAACTATCCAAATCCGTTCAATCCGGCGACGACAATTCCGTATCAGTTAAAAGACCGCGCCAAAGTAACGCTGGACATCTACAACGCGCTCGGTCAGAAAATCGCCACGCTCGTTAACGCTGAACAGGAAAGCGGCAGATATGCGCCGACCTTCAATGCGACAGCACTCGCAAGCGGAATGTATTTCTACCGCCTGCAAGCTGTTGGCGCCCGCGAGAGCTTCACGCAAACGCGCAAAATGATGCTCGTCAAGTGATACATGAGAAGTATAAGTTTTAGTAAAGGCGTCCCGGTAGTCGGGACGCCTTTTTTGTTTTAGCCGCAATGGGTTATTCCGAGCGTAGCGAGGAATCCATCTTTGAAACGGCGTGTCCCGTCTGGATGCTTCACACGACAAGCGTGGGAGGAACAGTCCTCACCCTGTCGCGCGGCGACATCCCTCTCCTTGCAAAAAAGGAGAGGGACGTTTCGGCAACGCCGAAACAGGGTGAGGTCAGCGGTAAGGCTTTGCGGTCAATGTTGCTTAAATCACGCATTTCTTGATGTAGTAAGTCTATTCTTCATTCGCAGTGGATTCCTTCGCTATCGCTCGCAATGACAGTTTTAATGAGTAATGAGTAGTGAGTAATGAGTAGCGAAGTCCGTTTTCATTCTTCATTCTTCATTCTTCATTCCTCATTCTTCATTAACGATGGATTCCTTCGCTTCGCTCGC
>JPGV01000029.1 GCA_000724175.1 [Candidatus Thermochlorobacteriaceae] bacterium GBChlB
CACACAACTCTGTTACACTACCAACGGGCGAAAGCCAAGATTCAGAAAGAACAGAAGTTGTTGTCGCCAATGGCTGTGCAGGCGTGGTTTGTCGTTGCTTAAAGAAAAGCATCGCGGAAAGGGCTATGAAAAATATCAAACCGAACCACAAAATATTCTCGCGCACATTTAGCAAGTTACTTTACGGGTTCAATGTTAATTTTATACAACCCAAACCGACGGTTGTCTGGCTCGTCGCTTTCTTCTATTAAAAGAATATTTTTTATTTTACAATGTAATACTCCAGGTATAGAAATTTCGCCTAAATATTTTCCACTTTTAGAGAAAATTTGTAAAAAATGATTTTTGCTAACAAAATTTCCTGACTTCAAACTTTCCTTTGTCTCGATTGAATTTGCTCTTAAAATTATACTGTCGTTAAAAAATAAAGTTCTGTAATTTAGCCGTTCCGTTAAAGCCATTTCAACAGCTTTCTTTTTTGGGATATCGGCATTTATAATGCTTTGATTTTTGTCTTCACGTTTGGGCTTAGAACTTGATATAAAAAGCTTTTGCTGTTTAGGGAAAGCGCATAATTCACCTTTATTTGTTAAAACATTGCCAATCCAAAGGCTTGGAGAATATGCAAAAGACAGTGCAATATCATTACTATTATTTACATCAAAAGTTTGTAAATGTTCTAAAAAGAAATCTCTGTATTCATCAGGATATGTTCCTATTTTCGTTTTTATGTTTCCAATAGAGTCAAATATAACCGCAGGATAATACTTTGGAGCAGTTGGTTCATTGAGCGCACTGAATATAACATCTCCATTATGCAGTATAAATAATTCTCCGCAAACAATTGTAGCCGGAGTAACTTTCAAAAATGATTCTCTAAGATATTCACCGTTTCTCGTTAACCACTTGACTGCGCCTGTGCTTTGAGCAAAAACGATGTATCTTTCGTTGGCAGCAAAAGCGCATCCGTAAAATATGTTGTTTGGAGCATTTCCGAATTCTGAAACCTTTTTCAAAATCTTTCCCTTGATATTGAATTCTATCATTGTCATATTTTCGTCAAGACCAATGAGAATGGAGTCTTCGACTGATTTTACCCTTAATAATGTTGAAAGTTTTAGTATGTCCTCTTCAAGTTTAAACTCTGATATTTTATCCACTGTTATAGAAAAAATCTCTTCATTGGGAACGCTGCATTGGCAAATGATAAAAAGGAAACAAATAAATGAAATTTTTATGATCGATTTTATGTCAAGTGCTATCATTTTTTGAATTTTAATAAATTTCCTTAAAAAAAGTCGTAGCCGAATAATGCAAATTCTTCAACGGCTACGACTTATGCTCAAAGATGAAACTCAATCTCATTCAGCTAACTCTTCATCATAATCTCCTTTTTTACACCTACAATCTTTAAAGACGCAATTCTTGATACCCGGCGGATTGCCAATTACCTTAGTTCCATCTGATTGTGCATTTACTTCTTTGACATCATTGCCGATGAAGTTGCCAACAAACAATGCAAGCATGAGACCCGCAAACCCAAAAACGATTTTCTTTTTCATAGTCTTGAATGATTTAATTGTTGATTGTAATTGTCTTCCGAAGCTGTGCATCGGAATTGCGGCAAGATTACACGTTTATTTTTTCTTTGTCAACTTATCTCGATGTGGTTTTGGTGATTGACTTTGGTGGTTGGTTGCAGAAGTCAACACGTCAAAATGATGCTTCGTTTTTGCCGCGTGCCGTGTTCGAATCTCATCAATGCGTTGCGCGAGCTTTGTATATTTTGTCTGGAAAACCTGTCGGGCGCCTGTGGCATCGGCTCTGACCTCCGTTGGCAACTGCCCAAACATCCGCCTGCAAAAATCAACCATCGCGCCTTCGGTGCGAAATCCTAACGCTTTACACACAGTATAAATTTTTTCAGTGCTGTTGCGCTCAAAGGCGCGTAGCATCCGCTCGGCGCGAATGTAGTCCAAGACCTGCGAGGGGGTGTGGTGCAGTTCTTCAAGACAGCATTTCCAGAATTGACGACGATGAACGCTGATGAAATACATCTCTATTTTTTCAGGGAATCACCGACAACAGCAACACGGCGACAAGCACACCGAGCGTATTGGCGAGCATATCTTTGAGGCTGAAAATGTTGTTGTATTGTTGGTCGTCGCTGGCTTCGCGGGCGAATCCGACGAGTATTCCCGCACCTGCGCCTGCGGTCGTTGCTGCTTGTTTGTCGAATCGAAGCAAGGCACTTGAAATAAACCGCGCGCCGACGGTGATGAGAAAGCACGCCGAAAAGTGCTGGAACTTGTCGTAAGCCCACCAGACATCTTGCTCAAAAGCATATCGTTTCAACGCCGCCGATGTGTATCCGACGCGGCGTATCACCGCCGAATCGGTCGCCACTGAATCGAGCGACGGAGCAAGTTTGGCAGTCGACTGACTCATATCGAACTGACGAAGCGATTCGGGCGACAGCTCGATGGTGAAGCGATGTTTGAACTGCGCGGACGTCTGTTCAGGGTCAATTAAAAACGCAAACAGGGCGACTGCAAACACAATCACCCTGAATGCGGTTGTTACAAATGAATCCGATGTGGTTTGCACAAGTTCACAGTTGAGGCTTAGAACGGCAAATCGTCTTTGCCGGGCGCGGCATCCACAGGGACGGCTTTTACCTTTGGAGCGCCAACTTTCGGAGCTGGTTCTTGATACGCAGCGCCGTCATCGTCCGAACTGCTGGTCATGTGGTCGCTGCCGTTGCTTCCACCGTCTGTTCTTGCGCCAATCATCTGCATCTCGTTGCAGATGATTTCGGTGATGTAGTTTTTCTTGCCGCTTTCTTTGTCGTCCCAACTGCGCGTCTGAATTTTGCCCTCGAGATAGACTTGTTTGCCCTTTTTGAGATATTGTTTGCAAATCTCGGCGAGTTTGCCGTAGACGACGATTTTGTGCCACTCGGTTTTCTCGACCAAGTTACCGTTCTGGTCTTTGTAACTTTCGCCGGTGGCGAGGCTGAAATTGGCGACCATTTGACCGCTTGGCAAAACTTTCGTTTCTGGGTCAGCGCCCAAGTTGCCAATCAGCATGACTTTGTTTAATCCTCTGCTTGCCATATCAATAATGCGTTTGATGTTTGTTAAAATATGGGATTGATATGTCCCTGTTGAAAAAATGCTCGGTTGTTGTTTGTTCGCCGTCCGCCGAGCCACTCGCGGCATCTTGCTCTACGCCGAAGCGTTCCACGACGGCTCTATGCTTGTTCTGTCCTCGCTTGGTCGATTTTCCCAATAAAAACGTTTTATTTCTTTTTGAGCAAGTGTTTGGCTAAAAATTTCTCCATGGCGCGGTAGAACTCAAATTGGTTTTCCTCGTTGTGAAAGCCGTGTCCCTCGTTTTCTTTGACCAAATACGGCACCTCAATGCCGCGCGACTTGAGCGCCTGAACAATTTGGTTCGATTCGTCAATGTTCACGCGCGGGTCTTTGGCGCCTTGCGCAACAAACAGCGGCGCGGTGATTTTATTGACGTGAAAGACCGGCGACGCCGACTGCAAGAGTTCATTATCCGTTTCGGGATTGCCGACCATTTCATACATCATTTCCAAATAGGGCTTCCAATACGGCGGAATGGTTTTCATAAAGGTGAACAGATTCGAGACGCCAACGTAATCGACGCCGCACGCGTAAAGGTCGGGCGTGAACGCAAGTCCGGCAAGCGTTGCGTAGCCGCCGTAGCTGCCGCCGTATATGCCGACGCGCGTCGGGTCAGCAATGCCTTCTTGAATCAGCCACTTAACGCCGTCGGTCAAATCGTCTTGCATGGCTTTGCCCCATTGTTTGAACGACGACTCCCAAAATTTTCTGCCGTAGCCGGTCGAGCCGCGATAGTTCGGTTGTAAGACCGCATAGCCGCGATTGGCAAGAAACTGCACTTCTGGATTGAAGCCCCACGAGTCGCGCGCCCACGGCCCGCCATGGGGATTGACAACGACGGGCAGTTTCTTCGGCGTCACGCCTTTGGGCAGCGTCAAGTAACCGTGAATCACAAGACCGTCGCGCGACGTGTATTGAATCGGTTTCATTTCGGAGAGGGCGCTCTCATTGAGCCATGGACTCACGTCGGAAAGTTTGCTTAATCGGTCGCGCGCCTTGTCGTAGAGATAGTATGCGCCGAGCGAGCGGTCGCTGTATGTTCGCACAATAAATGCCTCTTCATTTTTCGTCTCGCTGGTTAAGACGATTTCGACCTTCGGTAGTCTTCGTTGCAATCGGGTAAATATCTCTTCAGTTTCTTCATCTAAGAAAATTCGCTCGCGCTTCCATGTGGTAAATGAAATTGCTGTCAAGACCTTGCGCTTTTTGGAGTATGACAGCCCATAGACATCGACATCAGGATGTTGAAATAACACCTCTTCTTCACGCGCTGTTTTCGGATTGAATGTAACGATGGCAGTTTTGTCGCGCCCTAAGTTTGAGGCAGCGTAAAGAAATTTATTATCGAAGGTAAAAAAGAGCGGCGAGAGCGTCTCCCTAAAACTCGTCGTTAGGACAGGCGAAAAGGGCGAGTGTTTGTCGTCGCGGTAGAGCAAGCGCGTGTTGACGCCGTCGGTTGCCAGCGCCAGTCGGATAACGCCGTTGTGGTCGGTCATCCATTCGGTTACGCCGCCCGGATTTTCGGCTTCGAGCCAAAGGTCGCCCGTAACGATGTTCAATCGATACGCATCAAAGAGTTCGGGATTACGCTTGTTGAGCGCAATGAGCATATCGGTTTCGGACTCTTCGAGGTCGTCGATGAGCATCGCGCGCACGTTTTGAAAGGGCGTCAGGTCGCGCACGCGCTCGCCGTCGGTCTGCGCGGCGAAGAAGTGAAAGTTCTCGTCGCCGTTAAAGTCTTTGGCGTAAATGACGCGGTCGTTGCCTTTCCAGAAGAACTCGGCAATGTCGCGCTCAGTTTCAGCAGTGAGCTGTTTGGCACGTCCGCCACGTGCGGGTTGAACAAAGACGTTCATACGGCGTTTGTAGGGCTTTAAGAACGCAATCCATTTGCCATCGGGCGAGAGTTGATAGGCGGTGCGGTCGGGCTTGCGAAAGAAGTCTTTGAGCGGAATTTTTTTTGAACGCGGCGCTCTCGCGGGCGTAGCTTTGGTCGACTTTTTCTGGGCTAATGCGGTTGATGTTGTCTTGTGTCGCTGTTGGGCGGGCGCGTTTGCCATAGGTTTGTGTAATTGAACGATTGAACACCAATTTACCACACACACCGCGAAACGACAACGCCGTCGTGCGCTTGCCACAGTCGCCTTACAGAGCACCAATGCGCGGCGCGGACGAACACTCTCTTAAAATTCAGGTTCTAAGTTTCGCTCGACGGCGCACATTCGGCAAATGTTTTCCCCATTGTCCTGCATAAACCAGCCCTTGCGCGCATTATACCACAGGTCGCAGTCAAGGTTCTCGCATTTCTCAAAGCCAATAAGCACGGCAAATTCTATGACTTCGCCGTCGGAGGGTGTTGGGTTCGGCTCGCCAGCAAAGCCCGACTCTTCAATCAGAGCGGCGCGAAGCACGCCGAATGACGCCACTGGCTTAAAGACCTGCAAACGCTCCAATGCGGTATATTTGTTCGGTTGCATCGCGTTATTTTTGCGTTTTGATTCAATTTATTTTTTAAGCACGACAGACTCTATGGCGGAACTTTCGGAGTCTCATGCGGAGCAACGCACGAACAAACTTTTTACGTTCTCCAATTTTTTGAGCGTCTTGCGCATCTTGCTCGTCGCGCCGTTCATTTACTTTTTTGAACGAGATGAAAAAGTCATCGCCTTCATTATCGTGTTGCTTGCCATTTCAACCGATTGGTTCGATGGGCGCGTGGCGCGGTGGACGAACACTGTTTCCGATATGGGCAAAATTTTAGACCCGCTCGCCGACAAGCTCTGCGGCGCCTTGATGGCCATGTATTTTTCGTGGCGCGGCGACGTGCCGATTTGGTTTATGGTGTTTCTCGTTACGCGCGATGTAACCATTTTTCTCGGCGGCGTCTACGCCAAGCACACACGCGGCATCATCACCACAGCGTTGCCCGCAGGCAAATGGGCAGTCGGATTTTTAGCCCTGATGTTCGTCGCGCTGGTCTTTCCAAATCCGCCGTTTGATGCAGTCTTATTGAAAGACACCTGTATGTGGATTGCGGCGGTTTTACTTTTCGTATCTTTCGCTCAATACACGATTCGCTTTGTCAATATCTTGCAAGGGAAGTATGTTGTAAATTTGTAACAAAACCAAACGGATAAACTTATGCTTATCTTCGGACTTCTCTTGATTGCGGGCGGCGTCGGCTTGTATTTTTTCTCGCAGTCTCAAAAAGAAAAGGCGTCTAAGCTCAAAGCGGGTCAAGCCACAACTGTCGCCGATGTCGTCGACACATACAATCAAGTTGCCGACGGTCTCATCAAAGGCAATTATGCAGGTATCGGCGTCAAGATTTCCGGCATAGGAGAGGCAGCTTCGCCGCTCACTGCCGAGCATAGCGGGTCGCGGGCGCTGTATTACGACGCCGAAGTAAGACGCGAGTATGAAGTCGATGTGGAAACGAAAGATTCCAACGGCAATCTGACGCGCAGCGTTGAGAAACGCAGTGAAACAATTTCACACACAGGACGGCACGTTCCGTTTTATCTTGCGGACGGAAGCGGCCAGAAAATTCTCGTTGATATGGAGGGCGCGGAAAAAGTCGCTGAAAAATCTGTTGACCGCTTCGACCCGAATCCGCCAACAGGCTATTCGGGGGCAGCACGCTCGCGCACGTTAGGCTACCGTTATATCGAACATCTGATTCCTGACGGCGCTAAGCTCTACATCGTGGGCGAAGTCTCGGATAAGCGGGGTGAACTTTCTATCGTCAAGCCAACGGAGAAAGGCGCCTTGTTTGTCGTCTCGGTGAAGTCGGAAGACGAACTGGTCGGCTCTGCTGAATCGACAGCGATATGGTCTCGTGTTGCTGCAGTTGCTTTAGCCATCATCGGCGCGATTGTCTCTGTTGTCTCTTTTGTAAAATAATCTGTGGTGATTCTCAACGTTTTTGATGATGAACGACGAACTTCAAAAAGCCAATTTGAGTTTAGAACTGCTCAAAGCACAAAATCCTGCTGCATTAGAACGGCTGGATAAACAGCTTGAATTGGCGCGCGAGCGGTTTCGTCAGAAGCCCGAAGATGAAAAAGACGCCGTCAATATGCTCATCGATGAACCGATGCTCGCCGTGATTAAACTGCTCATTGCGCTCAATCAACGCGCGGACGCCGAACACGCCGAACGTCAGGCAATTCTCAAAACGCTGGAACGCCAGAGCAAGAACCTTGAGAAACAATCGCATTTGCTTGCTGCGCTCAGCGAAGTTTTATTGGAGCGCAAAAAGGATAAAGAAAAAAAGAAGTAACCGTAACTTTCGTCAACGCTCAATCACATCGATACGCATATGCTGGTTCGTGAAATTTTAGAACAACATCGTCCGTCGTTCAGTTTTGAGTTTTTTCCGCCCAAAGATGACGAAGGCTGGGAGAAACTCTTTGCAAACATCTTCGAGCTTATGCCGCTCAAAGCCTCCTATGTCAGCGTTACTTACGGCGCGGGTGGCAGCACGCGCGACCGCACGCATAACTTGCTTACCCGTCTTCAAAAAGAAACTGACCTCGTTGTCGTCTCGCATCTTACGACCGTTGGTTCAAGCCGCGACGACATATACGGCGTCTTGAAGCGCTACGATGACAGCGGCATTCACAATATCCTTGCCTTGCGCGGCGACCCGCCGAAAAATCAGCCTAACTGGAATCCGCAGCATCAAGATTTTAAATTTGCGTCGGAACTTGTCGAGTTCATCAAACGCCATTTCCCGCACATGGGCATTGGCGTCGCTGGTTTTCCCGAAGGGCATCCTGCAACGCCGAATCGCTTGAAAGAAATGGACTACCTGAAGGCCAAAGTGGACGCAGGCGCAGACTACATCGTAACCCAACTCTTTTTTGACAATCACGAGTTTTATGATTTTGTTGAGCGATGCGAACTGGCAGGGATTCGTGTGCCCATCATTGCAGGCATTATGCCGATTGTGAGCAAGAGCGGAATGAATCGCATGGCGGAACTTTCGCCCGGCACGCGCTTTCCGGCACGATTGCTCAAATCAATCTAGCGCACGAAAACAGACGAGGATGTCGAGAAAGTTGGTGTGCATTGGGCAACGGAACAGGTCAGCGACCTTATCTCAAACGGCGTGCGCGGCGTGCATTTCTACACGCTCAATAGCTCGAAAGCCACGCGGAAAATTTATGAAACGCTCGGCGTTCAGGATTCCACGCAACTTGCCGTTTAAACACACTCGCTTTATGATTGCCACCGAGAAGAAATTATACACCTACGACGATTACGCCGCACTCACGCCGCCCGATTCGGCGCAGTTCCAGCTCATTGAAGGAGAGCTTGTAGAAATGCCGTCGCCAACCGTAAATCACCAACGTGTTCAACGCGAATTAGGCTTTGCGTTGTTACAATTCATTAAGCAAAAGAACTTGGGCGAACTTTTTTACGCGCCGATGGACGTGTATCTCTCGCCGACGAACACTTACCAGCCCGACATTCTCTTCATCTCTAACGAGCGGCGCAATATCATTAGCGACAAGCGCATCGACGGCGCGCCCGATTTAGTCGTTGACATTCTTTCGCCCGGCACCGCCTACTACGACTTGAAGAAAAAGCGACGAAACTACGAAGCCTTTGGCGTGAGGGAACTTTGGTTCGTCGACCCCAACGATGAGACAATTGAGATTTATGCAAGCCTTGACGGAAAGTTCCAACTCATTGTCGACGCACAAGCCAAAGGCACAGTTAGCTCACGATTGCTGACCAATTTCTCCATCATGCTCGAACAGATTTTTGCCGAATAAATATGCCTGCTTTGTTGCAAACAACGCTCTTGCTCGTTCTTTCCAACCTCCTTATGCTCTATGCATGGTATGGGCATCTTAAAAATCTTGCCGACCGAGCCTGGTATATCGCCGCCGTTGTCAGTTGGGGCATTGCCTTGTTCGAGTATCTTTTGCAAGTGCCAGCCAACCGCATTGGATACACAGAATACAATTTGTCGCAACTGAAAATTTTAGAGGAAGCCATTTCGCTGACGGTTTTCGTGCCGTTTGCTGTTTTGTATATGAAACAGCCATTGAAGCTCGATTACCTTTGGGCAGCACTGTGTATTTTCGGCGCGGTCTATTTTATTTTTCGCTCATCATAAGTTCCATGCAATACGACCCAATCAAACGACGTCTCGGCGTCTTTTTCAACACCTCTCCCGCGCTTCGAAAATTATTTTATCGCTTGCTCGATCTGCTTTTTCTGCGGGCGTGGTATGTCAGGCGCGAACTTAAACGGTGGGCTGCAATGCAACACAACGGCGCGTCTGTCTTAGACGCTGGCGCGGGCTTCGGACAATATGTCTACTTTATGTCGACGCTCAATCCAAACTGGAACATTCTCGCCGTCGATGTCAAAGACGAGCAGGTCGCCGACTGCAACGCATTTTTCAAAACCATTGGCAAGCACGCTGTCCGTTTCCAAACGGCTGATTTAACACGGTTTCGCGAGCCAAACACATTTGACTTGGCGCTCTCGGTCGATGTGATGGAACATATTTTGGACGACGTGCAAGTGTTTAAGAATCTTTATGACTCACTCAAACCGGGTGGGCTACTTATCATTTCAACGCCGTCCGACAAAGGCGGCTCCGACACCCATCACGACCACGATGACCACGACAGCGAGGCGCACGGATTCATTGACGAACATGTGCGCGACGGCTACAACATCATCGACATTCAAGAGAAACTCAAAGCGGCAGGCTTTTCAAAAGTCGATGCAAAATACAGCTACGGCACGGCAGGCAGTTTGGCGTGGCGGCTATCGATGAAATATCCAATTCAACTCTTAGGCATCTCGCAGCTCTTCTTCATCGTGCTGCCGTTTTACTATGTCGTTGCGTATCCGATTGCATTTGTCTTGAACTACATCGACACGATTTCCACGCACGACAGCGGCACGGGACTCATCGTGAAAGCATGGAAGTAGCACGCTCTTTTTTCAACCGTGCGGCGTTCTGCTTGAAGACATCGCTGTGGAAAATGAACAAATCGGCAAGATACTTCGTCCAAAAATCATACTCATGTTTTCCCTCGCGCAACCGCAGGTTGGCACGCACTTTTTTTTGCCTCAACAGCCTGAGCAATGCCTCGTTTGACTTTCGATACTCATCGCCCTTTCCGATAAGCAGTTGCACGTCGATGTATTTCAGAGAATCACTTGGCAACAAGTTTACACGTCCGCGCACGTCTCGCATCGCCCAGAATCCCTTGTCAAGGCTATCAATTTCGGGTCTCGTGAACGTTCGGTCGAGTTCTGCCATACTTGCGCTTGCTGCGCCGAAAAGCCTTCTGCCTTTTTCCGACGAGAGCGCCAACGAGAGCGCTGCTGCTCCGCCCCAAGCAATTCCCGATACGGCCCGCGCTTCACGCCGCTGCACAAGTCGATAATCAGGCTCAACCGCGTCGGGCAATTCATCAAGAAAAAACGTCTCGAAGTTTTTTTTCCCGCTTCTGCCATTGACATAGAGCGAGCCGTTTTCATCAGGCATCACGACCGCCATCTCGACGATGCGTTTTGTTGCAACGAGGGAATCGAGCAACGCCTGCAATTCAATCTCCGACCAAATCGCATTCGTGCCGCCTTGCGGATGCAGCAAATACACGACAGGATATGTTTTTCGCGGAGAACTTTGAAACGACGGCGGCAGATAAATTTTTACCGACACTCGACCGCTCATCGCGCGCGAGCGCACGTCCATCTCGAAACAGCGCGACTGATTGCCGATTTCCAGCCATCGCCCGTTTTCCAATCGGAAAAAACGCTCATCGTGCGCGACATAAACGAGTTTTCCTTGTTGCCAAATTTCGGTATCGTAATCGGCGACCGCGACTACCGGCGAGATGTGATAGACGCGAAAATCACGATACGAGAACTCTGCGCCAATGAGCGAGCGCATCACGCTTTGGGCATACAGTTTTTGTTCGGCGTAATTCGTGCCGTTGTTGAAATACGATTCGGAAATGAGACTCGTGTATGCCTCGATTTGTTGCCTCGAGAGCATGTTATCCATTGCTTCGACGGTTTTGCGAATCAGCGTTGTGATTGTATCAGGTGCAGGTGTTGCTGGTTGGTTCAGGGCTTGGCGCATAGCGGTTTTGGTAAAGATGCCGATTGTTTTTTTCTCGTTTCCAACGCCAGCGTAAATGCCGCCGCCAAGGTCGTTTGAAAAGACTCGCACAGCAAGCACGTTGGTCTCGCCTGCGCGCACAAGCGAATCGGGAATCGCATAAAGACGAAGGTCGCCGTTTTCGGGCTGCGCCACCGTTCCTGTTTTTCCGATAAGCACGCCGTTCAAATATGCTTCATCTGCGCCATTGAGTTTGCCGAGCAGAAGGTAGAGCGGCTTGCTGGCGGCGGATGTCGGCACGAAAAATCTTTTTCGATACAGCACCAGTCCCGTGAATCCACGCAGCATTTCCGACTCGTCCCAATACGACGGAACAGAGATGCTTGACCATGCTGAATCGTTGAACATCGGCAACAGCGCGTCGTTGCTTGCGCCCGCGCTGCCTGCAATGACTTTCCACGCGCCGTCGAGCCGAATGGACGTTTCTTGCGCCTCTGTTTGAACCGTTAGGAAACTCAACCCCAGCAACAAGAGCATCACTGTTGCGCGCTTACGCGGTTGAACCGGATTGCGCTTTTTGAATGGGTTTCGGCGAGGGCAGTTCCGATTTTTTTTGAGCATTTTTTTTCTTCGGTTTCATCTCGATGGACAAGAAGCCCATGTGAAAGAGCGAATTGATTTCCGCGCCGAGCAGAAAAATCAGCGAGTTAAAATACATCCAGACCAAAATGGCAATTACCTTTGCAAGAATGGTGTAAGTTTGTCCGTAATTTTGATACTTGACATAATCGCCGAACCATGCGCAGAGCAACATCCACGCAATCGCCATGAACACTGCGCCGGGCAAAATGTGTTGCAGTTTTTGACCAATACGCAGCGAAAATTTGTAAATCAGAATCATTGAAAGCGTCATTACAACGAAGGCAATGGGGAAGCGCGTGTAGGCGACGACATTTTTCAGCCACCGCATTTGAAGTTTGTATTCCAGCGTTCGCTCCAATTCGTAACCGAAGACGAGCAAGTTAAACACCACGCCGAGCGCGACGCTCACAATGAGCACCAGTTCCAACGCAATCAGTTGCCGGCGCAGAAATCCATATCCGACCTCCGCTTTGTAGATGCGTTCCATGGCTTTCATAATCGTGGTAAAGACCGCTGCGGACGAGAAGAGCGCGAAGATGAGGCTGACGGTAAAAATACCGCCGCGTTTTTCAGCAAGCAGTTTTTCAATCGCTGTGTCAATCGGCGAATAGACTTCCTCTGGCACAACTTGCCCAATGAGGTTAGAGATAAGCAAAATCGTTTTCGGCGATTGCACGATGCTAAAAAAACTTACAAACACTAATATCGCGGGAACGAGCGACAGCACAAGGTTATACGACATCTCCGCCGCCAGCCCGAAGCAATCGTCATCATTGATTTTCGTCACCAACAATTTCAGTGTGCGAACTGTCTTCTTCATTCGCCCTCGACTGTATTTAATCCAATTTCCAGAGCTTTACTGTTTTATCGTCGCTGCCTGTTACAAAGTACGATTCATCGGGAGAAACCGAAATGCTGTTAATTGTAAATGTGTGTCCGCCAAGGTTGCGGTCGATGGTCTCGATGGCTTGCACTTTGTCTAAGTCCCAAATTTTAATCGTCTTGTCTTGACTAACCGTCATGATTTCCCTGCCACCTCGAATGAAGGCAATGCCCTTGATGGCAAACGTGTGTGCTAAAATTTTCACGCGCGGTTTCAGCGTTTTTCCATCGACGTCCCAAACGCGCAATCGAGCGTCTTTGCCGCCAGTAGCGAAGCGTTTGCCGTCGGCGGAAAATTGCACCGAAAAGACCGAGTCGCCGTGTCCTTCAATGGTTTGCAGCACATTCAACGTCTTTGCGTCAATGATTTTTACGAAGCGGTCGCTGCTGCCAGTGGCAATCAACTCGCCAGTGGGCGAGAACGCCATCGTGCGAATGTTGCCTTGATGCAGCGGAAGCACTTTTTTCAATGCGCCGCTCACGGCATCGTAGAGCCGCAAGACACCGCCGCTTGCCGCTACATAGAGTTCCGACTCATCGGGCGAGAGCATCAGGGCGTAGTTCGGCAAAAGTTGCGGGTTGACCGACGCAAGGTCAAACTCTGGTAGCAGCGTTGCCTGCTTGTCAAACTTTTCGTCATAGACCATCACCGTGCCATCGCGTCCAGTCGTGAAAAACCGCTTGCCGCTTTTTGAAAAGAGCAGCGCGTAAATCGATTGCTTGTGGTCGGCAAGTCCGCCAATGGCTTTTTGCGCAGCGACATCGTAAATGAACACAGAGCGTAATCCTCCACCGGCGGCAAAGGAACTGCCATCGTGCGAGAACGCCGTCGCGTAGGCATTTTCGCGGTTCTCCAAAAAAGTTTGAAGCAATGTAACCCGAGTCGACATAACTGGAGCGAATGTTGAATAGCGTTATGAATGGTTATTTGAACTGCGCGTCGGCGCGCTTAAACGGCTCAAATACTCTTGCAATTTTTGCGCCGCCACGCTTGTCACATAACCGACGAGCGCGTCTTTTCCCACTTCAAAAAGATTTCCCAACACCTTTCTCGACAGAGACGCTTTCGGAGACGACGCCATCGGTTTGGCAGCGACCGCTTGTCGAGAAGCGTTTCCTTTAGCGCGACCGAGCCATGCGCCAGCGACTATCCCGATAACCGCTGCGGCACTGACCACAGCGACAGAGTTTTGTTTGATAAACTGGCTGACCGATGTGCGACGTTCAACTTCCAACTTTAAACTGCGCCAGCGTCCGCGCATTTTTTTTTCACGCAAGCGAATGTCTTTTTGCAACAGCGCGCGGCGGCGGTCTATGTCTTTTTCATCGATGCTCACGGCGCTGCTGTTTGCTTCGTGTCGGCGTTATCGTCATCATCATCGTCGTCGATAACGGGCGGCAGCTTATCCAGTTGCCGCTGAATGAGCTTCCACAACACATTTCGGAGCAAGGTCGGCGCCAGTTTTGTCAGCGCAAATACGGCAACAAACATTGTTAGACTTATCGTCAGATAACCCAGCGAGGCTTTGCCGAAGAGCTCGCCCAAGAAAATTGCGACGGCGGTCATCAGATACACCACGCCGGCAAACGCGGCAGCAAACACAATGAGCGCCGCAGCAAGGCTCGCTAACGCTTCTGCCATATCGAGTTTCAGCAGTTCAATCTTCGCGGAGAAAATCGCTAATAGGTCGTCGTAAGTGTCTGCAAAAGCGCCCTCTATTAAGTCGATGGTGCGTTTATCTGCGGCGTCGCTTGGAGAAAATTGAGAAGATTTTTTGCCGCTCATAGTGTTCGCCAGTCGTTGCTTGCGCGGTTCAAAGTTTAGCTTCGTCAGGTTGAGTCTTTGTCAATCGTTGCGCCTGTTGAGCAACAGTCCAATCAAGACGCCTGCGCCGAGCGCAATCAGCGCCGATTGAATTGGGTTTTTCTCGATGTAGGTCGCTACATTGTCGGCAGCACGCTTGACCGTTTGATACTGCGGCGTCTCTTGCAGTTGTTCATAATACGCGCGCAAGCGCTCGTCCAACACCGTATCCTGATCGTCAAGATCAGCAGTTGTTTGACTTTTTTTCTCGCTCATGTCTCTACGATTTGGTTGAAACATCTTCTCCTTGAGAAACCAAACGAATTTACAAAAACTTTTCTATATTTGGTTTTCACTTCGAACATTAAGCATTTTTGAGAACGCAGTCGTCAGATGCAACAACCCAATTCATCAGTGGCAAAAGAGTCTCAACTCTTGGCAGTAATGCCTCAGCTCGACCTGCATGAAGGCACGTCGGTCATGTTTAGATTTGAAAAGCACGGCGAGGCGTTGGAAGGGTTTGTCATTCGCCATCATGGGAACATTTACGCGTATCTCAACCTTTGTCCGCACGCCTCCGAGCCTATTATCGACGGCACACAATCTGCCTTCAACAGCGACAAACGCTATATCGTCTGCCGCGAACACTTTGCGATGTTTAATCCCGAAACGGGCGTCTGCGTCAGCGGTCCGTGTCCGATTGCCGACCTGTATCGTCTGCCCGTCATTGTGCAAGGCGATATGATTTTTATCTCGACCTAAATTTATTCCCCGCCTGTGCGTCGCAACGCCTATTGAACAACGCGGAGACGGCGCTTTCGGCAACGCGCAACATAGGACACCGCTTGTGATGTCCCACTTCAAATCTGTGAGACGTTTTGTAACTTCGTGCTTCAAAAATTGAACTATGCACTCAGAAAGCATTGTCGGAAAATTCATCATTGTCGGCGACCGTGTGTTGGTCAAACCGCGCACGTCCGAACAAACCAAATCAGGTTTGTTTTTGCCGCCGGGCGTTCAGGAAAAAGAGAAAATTCAAAGCGGGTATGTCTTAAAAACAGGGCCGGGCTACGCGGTCGCGCCGCCCCAAGACGCTGATGAAATCTGGAAACAATCGGCGAAATCACCGCAATACATTCCGCTTCAAGCGACCGAAGGCGACCTTGCCATTTACCTGCACAACTACGCCTACGAAATTGAATACGAACAGGAGAAGTATATGATTGTTCCGCATTCGGCGATTCTGCTGCTCATTCGAGAAGACGATTTAACTTAAACCATCAAGTCATGAAAAACATCACGATTGCTCTGTTGCTTCTGCTTGCGGCAGTGGGCTGCCAGAATAAAACTGAAATCTCCTATGAAGATTTTGTGCGCTCCGTCAATAAAATCAACGAAGGGCAAAAGGAAGTCTATGAAAAATCGCAGGAGATGACGAAGTTGATTCGAGAAGTGCAGCGCAAATATCCCAATGAGAAAATCACATTCGACACATCGCTCGGACTTTCGCCCGACCAAGAGAAGAAACTCTTAGAGCTTGTTCAAAAAGAGCAAGATGTAAGCTCGAGAGGCTTGCTACAAAAAATTCTCGATAGCGAAAAAGAAATCGACGGCTTAAAAAAACAGGTGCAGGAAATTCAGGACAAACTGCCGACACCGCACGTCGTCAAGAAAGGCGAGACACACCGCGACATCGCGCTTTCCTACTTAGAGACCGTTCATAAAATTGATAAGGAAAAAGCAAAAGAGTTGGTCGATAGAGTCGCGCTGGTCGATGAAATGGAAGTCGGTTATTACACATGGCTGTACTACAACGACGGCGTTTTCGGCACATTCGTTACGCAGGGCGAATCAAAGGTCAATCCGAACAAACTTCGCTACTCGATGCGCAAGCGTCAACTTGAAAAAGCCCGCGAAGAAGGTCGTCAAGAAGGTATGCAGCAAGCCGCGCCCGCACCGACTGCAACCGACTCGATAAAATAATCGTAGACACAAAACACTGAATCGTGTAAAAAATACACTAACTTAATCAAGGGGACTATATGATGGAGACGGCAACGGAGACACATGTGTCGGCGAAGCAGGATTTGTTCGAGCAGATTGAGCAGCTAAAGAAAGCCATGAACGCCGTCATCCTCGCGCATTATTATCAGGAGCCAGATATTCAAGACGTCGCGGACTTTTTGGGCGACAGTCTTCAACTCGCGCAAGCCGCGCAGAAAACCGACGCCGACGTTATTGTCTTTGCAGGCGTTCACTTTATGGCGGAAACGGCAAAGATATTGAACCCGACCAAGCAAGTGCTTCTGCCCGACCTTGCCGCCGGATGCTCACTTGCCGACAGCGCGCCCGCGCCGCTCTTCGCCGCCTTCAAAGCGCAACACCCCGACGCTGTTGTGATTAGCTACATCAATTGCACCGCCGAAATCAAAGCACTCTCGGATATTATTTGCACGTCGTCCAACGCCGAAAAAATCGTGCGGTCTGTTCCCGCCGATAAAAAAATCATCTTTGCGCCTGATAAAAATCTCGGCGCGTATCTCATAAAAAAGACGGGACGCGAGATGATTCTCTGGCAAGGCTCTTGCATCGTCCATGAAACATTTTCAGAGCGAAAGCTCATCTGGCTGAAAACGCGCCACCCGCACGCCAAAGTCATTGCGCACCCAGAATGCAAATCGCCCGTCTTAGCACATGCGGACTTCATCGGCTCGACGCGCGCGCTCTTGGAATACACCATGAAAAACGACGCGACGGAGTTCATTGTCGTTACCGAAGCGGGCATCTTGCACGAGATGGAAAAAAAATCGCCTCACAAAAAATTCATCGCTGCGCCGCCGAACAGCGAATCCAGTTGCAACTGCAACGAGTGTCCGTATATGAAACTCAACACGCTGGAAAAACTCTATCTGTGTATGACACATCGGGCGCCAGAACTGACGATGCCCGAAGCACTGCGCGCTCAAGCCGAAAAATCGCTCCTCAGAATGTTGGAACTGTCCGCTTAACTGAATGGAGAACGCATTGAACATTGGCTCGCTCGATGACCTCATTCGTTGGGGCGGCTACCTTGTTCTCTTTGCGATTATCTTTTCTGAAACGGGACTGTTCTTTGGATTTCTCTTGCCCGGCGACTCATTGCTCATCACTGCTGGGCTTGCCTGCGCCAACGGCACCCTGGATTTTGCCACAACTCTTTTTGTTATGACCACCGCGGCAATTCTGGGAGACTCGACAGGCTACTTCATCGGCAAGTCGCTCGGCATAACGCTTTTTCAAAAAGAAGACTCTGCATTTTTCAAACGAGAATACTTGCGCCGCACCGACGAGTTCTACAAAAAACACGGTGGAAAGACCATCTTCTTTGCGCGTTTCGCGCCCATTGTGCGCAGTTTTGCAACCACCGTTGCGGGCGTGGCGCAGATGCCGTATCCGACGTTTGTTCTCTTCAGCGTCTCTGGCGCGACCACGTGGATTTTGTCGCTCACCGGACTTGGCTATTTTCTCGGCTCTCAATTTCCCGAAATGGAAAAATATATCAATCTTGTCATTGCTGTCTCTGTTGCGCTAATTGTGCTTAGCACGCTTTTTCGTCTAGCGAAAGCAAGGTTTTTCGAACACAAGTCGCCCTGAACATCGCGCATAAAATTTCCTATAACTGCTTCTGAACACTTCACTATGGATTGGATTAAAAATTTCATCGATGTTATTCTGCACCTCGATAAATCTCTTGCTGATTTGGGACAAGAATATGGTGTTTGGATCTACGCCATTTTATTCTTTATCATTTTTTGCGAGACAGGATTGGTGCTTACGCCATTCTTGCCCGGCGATTCGCTGCTCTTTGCCGTCGGCGCGCTTGCCGCAACAGGCGGGCTTGACATTCTAACGATACTTGTCTTGCTTTCTATCGCTGCCGTGTTAGGCGATACAGTCAATTATTGGATTGGCGCGAAGTTCGGCGACTATTTCATTCACCACCCGTCGAAGCTGATAAAAAAAGAGTATCTCGATAGAACTCATGCGTTTTATGAGAAACACGGCGGCAAGACCATTATTATTGCACGCTTTGCGCCAATTGTGCGCACCTTTGCGCCGTTTGTCGCAGGCGTCGGCGATATGACTTATCGCACATTTCTGATGTTCAACATCGTGGGTGGGTTGCTCTGGATTTTCTCGCTGACGCTCGCGGGATTTTTCTTCGGAAACATTCCCTTTGTCAAGAAAAATTTTTCGCTCGTCATCTTCGGAATTATTTTGGTCTCGCTCCTGCCGATGATTTGGGAATTTGTCAAAGAGCGGTTCATCAATCCGAAAACAGAAACGAAGTAGATTTAATACAATTCGTGTTGAGGCGATATGACGGATAAACAGATTCAAGCCTTAGAGCTCGAACTCAAACTGCTGAAAGAGCAAAATCGCGCCGCCGAAGCAAAGCTCGATAGACGGCTTGAAGAACTCGACAAGCGCTTGGTTGAGCTTAAAGCGCAGGGCGACCAAACACTGCGGGCTTAAAGCACAGGGCGACCAATCGTTCCGCGAGCTTAAAGAACGCGGAGAGCAGGCGCAAGCAGAGACAACTCGAAAATTAGATGGGATTCTCGAGGTTGCTTCAATACTGGCGCGGGCAATGGCTTTATCTAACGACCGCTTCGAGAAAGAACAAATCGAGCGACAAAAAGTGTTGGATACATTAACTGCAAATACAAACATACTTATCGCCTTGACGGAAGAGTTGAAATCGCGGAGAAAAAACGGAAAAGGCGACGACGGGACAAACGGTCAAAAATAGGTTATGTATAAACTCACGAAGCGCAAGCGGGAAGAAATTCTCACATCAAAACAAGAGTTGGAACAAAAAATTAAACGCGGCAAACGAACGGCAGCAAGACTTCGAAAAGACAAGGACGACCGGCTCTCGCAGACGATTGCCGATACGTTGGAAGTCGTCATTCAATACGCACAAAGTCAAGTGCGACAAACCAACGAGTGGCTGCTGCCGCCAAAGAAAAAAAAGTAACCGCATGACTGAAACGCTCAAAACCGACACGCTGGTCATCGGAAGCGGCATCGCGGGACTTTTCTTCGCGCTCAAAGCGGCAACGATTGGCAATGTCATCATTATCACAAAAAAGGAACGGTCTGATTCAAACACCAATTGGGCGCAAGGCGGCATTGCAGCTGTCTTGACCAAAGATGACAGCTATGACTTGCACATCGCCGATACGCTGGCGTGCGGTGCAGGGCTGTGCAAGCGAGACGCCGTCGAGGCGCTCGTTAAAGAAGGACCTGAACATGTCAAGGAACTGATGCGACTCGGCGCTGATTTCACTATGCGCGACGGCGAATTGGATTTAGGGCGCGAAGGCGGACACTCCAAACATCGCATCGTTCATGCAGCAGACTTAACAGGACGCGAGGTAGAACGCGCACTGCTTGCCAACGTTGCCAAAAATCCCAACATTCAAATTTTGGAACACCACGCGGCGATTGAACTCATCACCGAGCATCACCTTCGAAAAAAAACAAACGATATTACTTGCTACGGCGTCTATGCCCTTGATGCGCACACTGGACGCTTTAAAAAAATTCTTGCAAAGTCAACTCTGCTGGCGTCGGGCGGCGCGGGACATGTGTATCTGCACACTACCAATCCGCCCATTGCCACCGGCGATGGTATTGCTATGGCATATCGCGCTGGCGCGGAAATTCACAACATGGAATTTGTGCAGTTTCACCCGACGTCGCTCTATCACCCAAACGCAAAATCGTTTTTAATTACGGAAGCTGTGCGCGGGTTCGGCGGCATTTTGAAAACCAAACGCGGCGATGCGTTTATGCAAAAATACGACGAGCGCAAAGATCTTGCGCCGCGCGACATCGTCGCCCGTGCGATTGACAGCGAAATGAAAAAATCGGGCGATGAATTCGTCTATCTCGACATCTCGCATAAGCCTGCCGACGCCGTGCGCGAACATTTCCCAAACATCTATGAACGGTGTTTGCACTTCGGCATTGACATTACAAAAGACTTGATTCCTGTTGTTCCCGCCATGCACTACCTCTGCGGCGGCGTGGCAACCGACCTTTACGGCAGAACAACAATTAACCGACTTTACGCCTGCGGCGAAGTTTCTTCAACGGGTGTTCACGGCGCGAACCGTTTGGCAAGCAACTCGCTGCTCGAGGCGTTGGTCTTTTCGCACCGCGCGTTCTTGGATATGAAGAACGCGCACTCGAACATTGAAAATCGCGTAGAGTTTCCCGATTGGGACGAGAGCGGCACGGAATCGCCCGAAGAGTGGATTTTAGTGTCGCACAACCGCCGAGAAGTCCAGCAAGTGATGAGCGATTATGTCGGCATCGTGCGCAGCGATTTGCGCTTGCAGCGCGCCATGCGACGCATTGAGTTTCTAAAAGAGGAGACGGAAGCCTACTACAAGCGCACGAAAATTTCGGCGGAACTTTTGGAACTGCGCAACATCATTAAAGTGGCAAAACTCATCATCGAAGGCGCAATGAAGCGGCGCGAGTCGCGCGGGCTGCATTACACCACCGATTACCCAAACACTGACGATAAGCATTTTCTCAAAGATACTGTTCTTCGCTCGTTTTAATTTTTTTCTGAACGACTGCACATCCCTGATTTCACGCTCGTCTATGGGCGATAGCTATCGACGATGTGCATCACCTTATCGAGCGCCATAAAATCGAACGTCTTTTTCAAATTGTCGTTGGCGCAGGCAATCGTGAGTTTGACTTGCTTTTGCTCTGCTTTGACATGCAGCCTGACGAGCATCGCTACACCTGAACTGTTGATAAAGACGACGTCTTTCAGGTCAATGACAATTTCCTTGAAGTTTTCATCTAAGAGCCGTGAGGTTTCTTCGTATAGATGATGCGATTGGTCGCCGCCCCAGATTTCTCCGGAAAGCGTGATGATGCAGCGAATTGTAGAACTGGTTGTCTTTAAAGAGAGATTTGCCATTATTTTTTTAGTTTATTCGCAATTTACGCGATTGCTTGCCAATCTCGCGCATATCGAAAATCGATTCCCAATGTGCGCGGCGAAAGTTTCGCAATCACGGGCGGCATACGCTTAAATTGATTGCGCACAATCAGCGTTTTTACTTTGTGCAAAAATTCGGGCGACACGTCGCCGTTTGATAGCACTTCCTCGTCGGACAGCCGCATATCGACCAATTTGTAGAGCAACGCATCGACGGCGGCGTAGGTAAATCCCAGTTCCGCTTCATCACTTTGACCTTCCCATAAATCTGCGCTTGGCTTCTTTTTGACGATGGACTCTGGAATGTTCAAATACTCGGCGAGTTCCCACACTTGCGTTTTATACAAATCGCCAATAGGATTGACGGCAGACGCCATATCGCCGAAGAGCGTGCCGTAGCCAAGCAGCAGTTCGGTTTTATTGCTCGTGCCAATGACGAGCCTGCGGTCACGGGCGGAAATATCATACAGTGTTATCATGCGGGAGCGCGACATGACATTGCCTCGGCGAAGTTGTCCCGCGTCGGGCCTCGAGTCAAAATACGCATCGACCATCGGCGTAATCTCAACGAGTTCTGAGGAGATGCCGAGTTGCTCGATGAGCAGTTGAGCGTCGCTTAAACTATCCGCGCTGCTGGTTTTGTAGGGCATCATCACGGCAAGCACCTTGTCTTTGCCGAGCGCGCGCACTGCCAGCGCGCAGGAGACTGCCGAATCCACGCCGCCCGATAGCCCCAAGACGACTTTCTCGAACCCGACTTTGCGAACCTCTGTGCGCAGAAAGTTCAGGAGGATTTGCTCGACAATAGCGTAACCCGCCTTTTGCATAATGAGAATAGATGAATGAAACGGTGCGCAAGATACTCACGCCGCTACTGTTTTTTTCGATTCTTTTGATTCTGCTTCAACGACTTTGCCGTCGCGCATGACCACAACGCGGTCGGCAATTGCAGCAACGTCGCTTGCGTGGGTGGCAATGATGAATGTTTTTTTCTCTTCCCGCGCCAACGTTTGGATGAGGTCGAGAATCTGCGCGGCGTTTTTGGAATCCAAGTTGCCCGTCGGTTCGTCGCCAATGATAATGTCAGGGTTGTTCATCAATGCGCGTGCAATGGCAGTGCGTTGCATTTCGCCGCCAGAGAGTTCAAACGGTTTGTGCTTTAATCGATGCGACAACCCCACGCGCTCAATGAGTGAAAGCGCGCGTTCACGCGAGGCGCTGGCGCTTAATTTTGCAAGGTCGCTCGGCAGAAGCACATTTTCCAAGACGGTGAGCGTTGGCATTAAATTAAAAAATTGAAACACAATGCCGATTTTTTTTCGGCGAAATGCTGTTAAGTCGCGCTCGCTCATCGACATTATATCAACGCCGTCTATGACCACCGTGCCGCGCGTCGGCTTGTCAATTGCGGAGAGGATGTTGAGCAATGTGGTTTTGCCGCTTCCCGAACTGCCCATCAGCGCGATGAGTTCGGCTTTTTCTATTGTGAGATTGACACCAGAGAGCGCATAGACAGGCGAGGTTTTTTCATTGTAAATTTTTTCGACGCCGACAAGTTGTATCATTCTAAACGAATTTGGATTTCTTTTTGATAACAGCGCGGCTAGGATAGACGTTTTCGAATTGTTAATTTTTTTGGTGCAGAATCTTGAAAATCCCTGTAAAATCAAGGCGTTTGGGGCGAAAGTCGTCCTCTAAGTTAGAAAAACGTAGGTCGACGCTTATCTCTTCAGCGTTACTTTGTTATGTGTTTTCAGTTTCATTAACCTAAAACAATTACCACCATGAACACGCAAATCGCAAATCGCTTATAGTTTACACACTGCTCTTTGTTACCCTTGCGGCAATGACGGGTTGTAAAGACAACTCGCCGGTTACGCCTGAAGCACTTCCAACAAATAAAATGTCGGCGGATAATTTGAAACAAAATCCGATAATGACAAGCCTTACGGAATTTGTTCGTGGGCGTTCGGAAACACTTGCAAAAAGAGGCAGGTTTTCCCGCGCCTTGAAGATTCTCTCTCACAAGTCTTCTGAAAAAGGGTGGACTGTTGAGCAGTATCGGGATTACATTAACGCAAATCCAATGTTAAATCTAACAACCAAAACGATTGCTTTGGATATAAGCAGAGACACTCAGCCTAGCATTTTATCTATTCCCACTGTTACCGCATTATTATTTATCAATACATCTATCAGAAGAGTGGAAGAAAACGGGCAATTCTATCTCGTTGAGGATGTGAGTTGGGGTGCTTCTACCATCTCGAGTATCCGTACTGCATATCTGGATGTATATGGAGAATTAGAATGGGACTATTTTGGTCCGATTACCGTTACTGAAAGCGATTATGCTCAAACATACAACGGTACTTTCGCTGGGTTTAGTTATGTGAGCGTCTATCAACCTGCTAATTTCAAAGCGGAAAGCAATCATTATTGGACATACTTTGATGGCATCAGATTTTATGATGGACAGACCGATTTGTTCGGTTTTCCTCCCGGACAATCAAAAAGATGGTAATAGCAGAGACAGGTGAAGCATTCTAATGATGTCATCAAATGTTTTTGCTTGCTTATCGGATTTTCAAAAGAGCAAAATTGACCTATCTTTTCTATATCCATTTGTGTATAAATCATCAAGATATGTATGAAAAAATTCTGGCTTAGCTTAATACTGCTTTTAGTTATCGTTGCCGGATGCGAACGACGTGTCTCCGCGCAGTGGTCTCGCTCAGAATTGGTTTATCGGTTTCCGGTGATGCAACTGCCTCCTGATACGCTCTATGGACAGCCGAGCGTGCTGGATGCCGATACCTCCGCGCTCATTATGTTTGAGATGATAAAAAACGACGCTAATCTGAGTCGTTTGGGAACTTTTTTTATGACGAAACAATCCAACGGTTGGTCTTCGCCTGCCTTGTTGCCGAATATGACCCCGCCTGCGGGAAATATTCAAGTCGTGCAAGATAAGCGCGGCGACCTTCATTTTTTTTGGCGAGAATATGTGGCGGGCTTTACTCGTCCATGGGCAAAACGCCTTCTTCATTCCACATTAAGCTCCGGGCGGTGGAGCGAACCACGCATAGTATTCTCTTACAATTTGGATCCTACTCATCCAGATTTTCCGAGAGATTCGCGGATTGATGCTATAAATTCGGGTAGCGTAGCAGTCGGAAATGACAATACACTGTATATCGTTTTTGGAACAAGCGATAGGCAGCTCGCCAGTCGCGCACGATTTGCATTTTTTCGCAATGGACAGTGGTCAACACCCGACACAATCGGAAACTCATTTCGGGGTGTTGGAAATAATCCTGCTATCGCATTCGATAGTCAAAGAAGATTGTTTTGCTCCTCTATTATTCTGAGCGAAAACGATGGTGATTTTCAACGAGTGTACATCGCTACGTCAGATGACTTTGGAAAAACATGGACAACGCCTGTTCCTGTCAGCCCGCTCACAAACACGGCAGCATTTAACCCGCAGATTTTGACTGATAGTCGAGGGCGCATTCATCTTATTTGGCAGAGAGGATCAATGATGGTTTTGCAAGATTCGGCTGAAACGGTTTGGCATTCTTTTTCAGATAACCGCGGAAGAACATGGTCTCAACCTGCTCAGATCACATTTGCTTCCCAACCAAGCCTAAGCACATTTAGAGCAATTGCCGATAAAGAAGGCGATATTCACCTGATGATAAGTTCTAATATACAAGCTGGGGCGCAAGGACAGTCTAAAATTCACTATACCACTTGGCGCAGCAATCGTTGGCTTCCCGCCATAGAATTACGTGCGGGTTCTATGGCTGCAAACAACATTTCAATTTCGCCGCAAGGGAATATTGTTATTGCTTATACCGACGGCAATCCGGCATCTGCGGGTATCTACCTGACTCGTAGCACAATCGCCACCAGTTCAGCGCCTGAATCATCAGTGGCGAAACCAAACACATTTGAGTTATTTCAAAACTATCCCAACCCGTTCAATCCAACGACGGTCATTAGCTATCAGTTACCGGTTGCTGGTCAAGTCAGTTTGAAAATCTACGATGTGCTGGGTCGGGAAGTGGCGACGCTCGTCAATCAGCGCCAAGAGCCGGGGCGATATGATGCCACCTTCAACGCGACGGGCTTATCGAGCGGTGCGTATTTTTATCGGCTCTCGGTTCGCCCATCAAGCGCGTCGGGGGGCAGTTTCGTCTCGACGAAAAAAATGATGCTTGTCAGGTGATACTGTCAAGGACAGGTTAATTGCCAAAAACCTAACGAACAGGCGGAAATCTTTTATTAGCTCGAAAAAATAGAGGCAGTCGTTTTTACGGCTGCCCCTCCTCATCACCCAAAACAAAACACAAAGAACAGTAGATGACTATGTAGAATGCGAATACTGTGCCAAACTTTTTCAAAGCAATTCAGCCTATTTTTTTCGCTTTTTTTCATCAAATTTCAAGTTAAATACTTTTCGTAATTAAAATTCCGAACTTTTTTACCGATTTTTTATCTTCTTTTCTCGAGTGAGTATGTAAAATCGTAATAAAAAGATTGGTTATGCCACCGTAACGGACAGCGTGGCGACGGCGCGGCGGTCGTTGGGCAATGATAGGTCGTAAAGCGCAGCATCAAGCGTGTCGCCGACATTGACCGCGCCGACGCCTTCGGGCGTTCCAGTGAAAATCACATCGCCTGCGTGCAGCCCAAAGACGTGCGAGAGATACGAGACGATTTCATTTAAACTAAACAGCATTTCTTTTGTAAAGCCATGCTGAACCATTGCGCCGTTTTTTTGCAACACGAGTTCAAAGGTCGCTGCGCTCTTGCCGCTTGCTGGAATAAATTTTGATACTACCGCGCCCGTGCGAAAGCCTTTGGAGACCAGCCATGGCGCGCCGTTTTTTTTCGCCTCCTGCTGTTTGTCGCGCAGCGTCATGTCCAGCCCAACGCCGAATCCTGCAACGTATTTTTCCGCGTCGTTACTCGACACGTCGATTGCATCTTTGCCAATGAGTGCAACCAGCTCGACTTCGTGGTGCATTTCCGTGGAAAGCGATTTGCCATAGAGTTTCGGGAACTCAATTGCTTCGCCCGATTGAATCAGCGAACTGGCGGGCTTCGAAAAGACCATCGGCTCGGCAGGTTTTTCCGACGGCGATTTATCGCCCAACTTCTCCCGCATTTCTTTGGCGTGCGCATCGTAATTTTTTCCGATGCCGTAAATTGTGCTGACTTGCACTTCCGAGTTGTCGAGATAAACGATAGACATATTTTTGAAAAACTGTCTCGAAATTTTTCGAGTTTGTATTTGAATTGAAAATATAACGCGAAGTTTTCATGAACAACGATATTTTTGAAGCGCGCCACGGCCTTCGCCGCCAGATGTTGGAGCGCCGCAAGTCGCTTTCAGAAACAGAGTGGCAAGCACGCAGCGCACAAATTTTCCAAAGTCTCGAGACTTACTCAGCCATTCAGCATGCCCGTGTCGTGCATTGCTACATTTCGTCGAGCGCTCGCCGCGAAGTCGATACCGAACCTCTCTTGACATGGCTTTTGAGCGCGGGCAAAACCATCTTTGTGCCAGCTGTGCGCGGACGCTCGCTCCATCTCGCCCGCTTTCAACATTTGGATGCCCTTCAAGCCGCACCGTTTGGCTTGCGCGAACCCCAGCACGCCGACATTATCGACATTGCCGCTGATGACTTTCCGACTATCGATATTGTGCTGACGCCGCTGCTTGCCTGCGACCGCTACGGCAACCGCTTAGGCTACGGCAAGGGTTTCTACGACCGCTTTTTTGCGCAACTTGCTGAACGCGGACAATCCCCGTTGAAAATCGGCTTGGCGTTTTCATTTCAAGTTATTGACCACGTGCCGCAGTTTCCGCCCGACCAACACCGCGATGTGCCGCTCGATATGGTCGTTACAGAGGACGGCATTTTCCAAACGGATATATTAAGCGCAAGCTAAGTTTTTATTTTTTTGGAAATGCCACTCAATCATCGCTATACTTGATGTATTCATCACATCAAAACCATTCGCTGCGCATCTTTAATCGAGTAAGCTATTTATGGCATCCATGACTTCGCTATGAGCATTCCCAAATTTGACTTGGATACATTTATTCGTTTAATCGAGCAAATTGTCAGTAACACCCAAGTGGGGCTTGTCGTTGCCGACGCGCGTCTGCCCGATTTACCGCTCACGTATGTCAGTAGGGCATTTCAAAAAATAACAGGATACACCGAAGAAGAGGCAATTGGAAAAAATGCACTTTTTCTTCACGGCTCGGATACTGCGCAACCAGCTCTTGCCGAACTGCGCGCCGCGCTGCGTGAGGGGCGTCCTCATCATGCCACGCTTCGCAACTATCGGAAGAATGGGGAGATGTTCTACAACTTGCTGACCGTTTTACCTCTTTTTGATGAACAGCGCACACTGACGCATTTTATCGGCATTCAGCAGGAGGTTGCCGACCTCAAGCACGCTGAAGAAGACCTACACAATATCCATGCAGCCTACAACGCGCGCCTTCAAGTGATGTCGCATGAGCTGCGCAACCCACTCCAAGCTATCGCCATTGTTGTAGACCTTCTGGAGAAGCAGCCTCACACGCCGTCAGACGCTGTATTTCATCGCCGCATCAGTAGCCTGAGAAGAGCAGTTCAGCACATGGCTGACATTATCTCTAAGGTTCTGCATCAACAACCAGAGGAGATGTCGCTCGATTTGGAGAAAGTCAATTTTTGCTTAAAGCTCGAGGCGGTTGTAGATCAATACGCCGAAGTTGCGGCACAAAAGCAGATTACTATTCATCTGGACATGCCTTCAGAACACTGCTTCGTCAGGGCCGACCGCATTGCCATTATAGAAGTGTTGGACAACTTGATTTCCAACGCAATAAAGTATTCGCCGCCAAATAAAACCGTGCATATACGCACGACTCCAACAGGTCAACTGGTTCGGTGCGACATTGCCAATGAAGGGCAAGGTTTTTCGGAGGAGGACAAGAAACACTTGTTTCAACCGTTTGCCACACTTTCTGCAAAGCCGACGGGCGGCGAGACTTCAACTGGCTTGGGGCTTTCCATCGTCAAACGCTTGATGGACAAAATGAACGGGTCAATTCGCTGCGAAAGCGAGTTCGGCAAAGGCGCTACGATGATTATCGAACTGCCGATTTGGCGAGAGGGTCTTTAGTGCTTCCGACTCATTGACATTTTACATAAGCGTAAACTTGCATCGATTTTGAAATGGATTATCTTTTAAAAAAGACACATCGATGGCAAAGACGAAAAAGCTACTTCCAGCGCCGCCTATTTCTCCGATAGATTCTCAACGCGACTCGATTACGCCCGGGCTTTACATCAACCGCGAACTGAGTTGGATTGAGTTCAACAAGCGCGTTTTGAACGAGGCACGCAGCGAGCGTCATCCGCTCTTGGAGCGCGTGAAGTTCATCGCTATTTTTAGCTCGAACCTCGATGAGTTTTTTATGATTCGCGTCTCTGGCTTGGAAGAGCAATACGAGGCGGGCATCAATACACCTACCTACGACGGCATGACGCCGCTTCAACAACTGCTTGAAATTCGCGTGCGCACCGAAAAGCAACTTGCAGAGCGGTCGACGCTTTTTTACGACGACATTCTGCCGAAGCTCGAAGCCGAAGGCATTTCATTTGTGAAATACGCCGACCTTTCAGACGCGCAGAAAGTCGTGCTTGACCGACACTTCGACGAACAAGTTTTTCCTGTGCTGACGCCACTCGCCTTCGATCCAGGGCATCCGTTTCCGTATGTCTCAAATCTCTCGCTCTCGCTTGCCGTGCAACTTCAAAGCGAGGAAGACGGCAAGCCACGCTTTGCCCGCGTCAAAGTGCCGGACGGACTCTCGCGGCTCATTCGGCTCGATAAGCTGCGCGGCATGAACATTGAGTCAGGGAAGGTGAGTCTTATTTGGATTGAGGATGTCATTGCTAACAACATTCAAAAGCTCTTTCCGAACATCGGCATTGTTTCGGCGTATCCGTTCCGCGTTACGCGCGACGCCGACATTGAAATCGAGGAAGACGAGGCGGGCGACCTTTTGGAAACAATTGCACAAGGCATACGACAACGCCGTTACGGCAGCGTGGTTCGTATGGACGTCAATCCCGGAATGCCCGACTACATCAAAAAAGTTTTAATGGAAAATTTGGAAGTAACCGAACGCAAAGTCTATACGCTTCCCAACACGCTTGGCTTGAGCAGTTTGATGGAACTCATGGAACTCGACCGCCCCGACCTCAAAGACACGCCGTTTATTCCGCGCAATCCGTTTCAGCAGGAAGAGGACGACGATATGTTCTCTGTGATTCGTCGACGCGATATGCTGCTACACCACCCGTTTGATTCGTTTCAGCCCGTCGTCGATTTCATCCACACTGCCGCGCACGACCCAAATGTGTTAGCGATTAAGCAGACATTGTATCGAGCGGGCACCAAATCGCCCATTGTGCATGCGCTTATCGAGGCGGCAGAGCGCGGCAAACAAGTTGCGGTTCTCGTCGAACTCAAAGCGCGCTTCGATGAAGAAAACAACATCACTTGGGCGCGCGCGTTAGAAAAAGCGGGCGTTCATGTGGTCTATGGCTTACTTGGGCTCAAAACGCACGCCAAGATGCTGCTCGTCGTGCGCCGTGAATCGGACGGGTTACGGCGCTATGTGCATCTTGGCACGGGCAATTACAACGCTTCGACGGCGCGGATATACACCGACTACAGTTTATTCACTGCCGACTCCGACATCGCCGCCGATGTCAGTGAACTCTTTAATTATCTAACGGGATATTCTCGTCAGACCGAATTCCGCAAGCTCATTGTCGCGCCGATGAACATTCGCTCGACGATGCTCTTGCTCATTGAGCGTGAAATCGCACATCATCAAGCCAAGGGCGAAGGGCGCATTATCATGAAACTCAACGCACTCGTCGACCCCAAAATCATCTCTGCGCTGTATCGTGCCTCGCAAGCAGGCGTTCAGATTGACTTAATCATTCGCGGTATCTGCTCACTTCGACCCCAACAAAAAGGCGTGAGCGAGAATGTGCGCGTTGTCAGCATCATCGGGAGATTTTTGGAGCATAGTCGCGCGTTTTATTTCCGCAACGGCGGCGACGAGGACGTCTATCTGGGCAGCGCCGATATGATGCAGCGCAATTTAGACCGCCGTGTCGAGGTCATCTTTCCCATCTTGAACGCAGAGTTTCGGAAGAGCATCAAGCAAGGTCTCGATGTCATGCTTCAAGACAACTGCCAATCGTGGGAACTTCGCGCCGATGGCAGCTATGTTAAAACCGAACGCGAAGGCGAGCCGATGAGCAGCCAACTCTTTTTCCTGAACAACAATCAGACTCGCTACGCCAAGTGAGCAAAGTGTCTCAAAATTTAAGTCCGAAGCCGATGACGGGAACAACAGTCGGCAACGCGGGCCATGAATTAGCGAAAGAAATCGGGAAAGAATTGTTGTTAGCGTAGGCGTTGATGCTGTCGGAAAGCTATGAACCATCTTGAATCAGTTGAAGCGTTGGCGTTGGAGGCTCTTGCATTTGTCCAAAACGTTGCGTTTCTTATTCTCATTGATTCACAACGGCGTTTAATTTTTCTACGATGAAACTTGCTTTGGGAAGCGACCACGCTGGGTTTGACAAGAAAACGAAAGTCCTTGCATGGCTTCAAGAACACGGTCATTTCGTTACGGACTTCGGTGCGTATTCCCTCGAGTCTGTTGATTATCCCGACTACGCCAAAAAAGTCGCGCTCGATGTCGCATCGGGCAATGCCGAACAAGGTGTGTTGCTTTGCGGGAGCGGCGTAGGCGTCTCTATTGTCGCCAATAAAATCAAGGGGATTCGGGCGGCATTGGTTTTTAATGAGGATGTGGCAAGACTCGCGCGTCAGCATAACAATGCCAATGTGATTTGCCTGCCTGCGCGATTTATGACTGACGACACTGTCTTTCGCTGTTTGGAAAATTGGTTCTCGTCGTCATTCGAAGGCGGGCGGCACGAGCAGCGCGTCTTAAAAATTGAAACGCCGTTGGAAACAGAAACTGGACTGCTTTAAGAGCAACGCAACTGCACCCGCAATTTTGCGTTAACTCATCAAGCGCCATTACAAGCTGTCGTTAAATAAAAAATGATTGCTATGCACAAGATTAACATTCGTCAAGACCTGCCTGTCTTAAAAACCGCCGACACGCTTTATGACGCCATCAACATCATCGAGGACGTCGAGCTTAACGCGCTGCCTGTTTTGAGCAAAGATACCCATACCCTTGTCGGTGTCGTTTCTGCCGATGACCTTCAGCGATATGCCGACACGCTCACGACGCCATCGTCTCAGACACTTGCCTCGTTGGTGTTCGCGCCGCCGCTTGCGCTTCGTGAAAACTCGCATCCGCTTGAAGCAGTTAAACTTTTTCGAGCCACGCGATTCGACCTTGTTCCCGTCGTTGGCAACAACTCCACCTATCTTGGCGCCGTTACAAGGCATGATTCTGATACATCGCTGATAGAAGTTTTTGGGCTGACCACCGATGGCATTTTGATGGAAGTGGAAGTTCAGTCAACCCAATTTCGGCTGTCTGATTTTGTACGCCTGTTAGAGCAAAATAATGCGCAACTACTGAGCATCGCGCTCAAAGCGATTCCCTCCGACGGCGAAGATGACTCATTTATACTTATTACCTTGAACTTGCACGCTCCCGATGCTTATCGCCTGCAACGCACATTAGAACGCTACGGCTATGCCGTTACTTACAACTCTCACAACGGCGAGAGCCTCATCGACGACAGCTCAATTAAAGCGCAGGAGTTTATTCGTTACCTCGAAGTGTGAGCATCAGTGCAGCGCATTTGAGATGAGAGAGCGAGGGCGTATATTTGCGCTCTTTGTCTTCGGTCCCTTAGCTCAGTTGGTCAGAGCAGGCGACTCATAATCGCTTGGTCGTAGGTTCAAGTCCTACAGGGACCACTTGCATCACGCGCAGTTCGCCGCCATTAACGCTACCGTTCTACCCTGCCCTTGCTGCCCTGCTGAACTAACCGCTCTACTTCTTCTGCGGTCACTCGGTTGACATCGCCCGTTATCGATTGTTTTAATACGCTTGCCGCCACGGCAAATTCCAAAGCCTCCTTGGAGTTGGGCTTCATGAGCAAGCCATAAATCAAGCCTGCATCGAAGGCATCGCCGCCACCGATGTGTTCGGTGATGGTCATATCGTAACTGCGCGAGAGATAAGGCGTTTTGCAATCGCCGTCGTCAATGAAGACCGCGCTGCGTTTGTTGAACGAGTCGGAGAGACGGTCGCGCAAGGTGATAGAAACTGCTTTGAGATTGAAGGTTTTTTTGAGCGTTTCGGCAAGTTTAAAGTAAGCATTGTCGCCGTTGGGAGTTTTGACCCCAAGCATTTTTTCCGCATCGCTGTCGTTGGTCATACAGACGTCGACGAAGGTCATTAGCGGAATCATCTCGCGTTGCGCCTCGTCGGGCGACCAAAGTTTCGCGCGGTAGTTCAAATCGCAACTCACCGTCAAGCCCAATGTTTTCGCGGTTTTGCAGGCATCTCTCAAATTTTCCCTAACGCTGTCATTTAGCGCAGCAGAAATGCCCGTAAAATGAAACCATCTCGCGTCCTGAAAGACGGCGCTCCAATTGATGTCGCCTTTTTGGAGTTCAGTGATTGAAGAATTTTTGCGGTCGTAAATGACGTCGGGCGGACGCTGCGAGACGCCGTGTTCATAAAACCACAGCCCAACGCGCTCGCCGCCGCGCACGATAAACGTCGTCTCGACATTAAATCCGCGTAGAAATTGAATGATGTTTTGACCGATGTGATGCGCTGGCAGTTTCGTTACAAAGACGCTCTCAATGCCGAAGTTGGCAAGCGAGACAGCGACGTTCAATTCCGCACCACCGATGAAGATGTCAAACTGTTTTGCTTGGTTCAACCGCTCATAGGCAGGCGAGGCAAGGCGCATTAACGCTTCGCCGAAGGTAACGACTTTCATTGCGGACATTACTTTTTGAAGTTCTCAATGCTCTTGCGGAAAATTCTCGCATTTTCGGTGAGTTGTTCAAAATCGTGGTCGGCGATTGCCTTCGAATCGAGCAGTGCGCCGCCAATGCCGACCGCACAAGCCCCTGCGGCGAGCCACTCGCCCGCGTTGGTCAGCGTAACCCCGCCCGTCGGCATCATGTTGATATTCGGCAAAGGCGCACGAACAGATTTAAAAAACTGTGTTCCAACCACTTCGGCAGGAAAAACTTTCACCACATCTGCGCCGTGCGTCCAAGCCGTGTAAATTTCCGTCGGTGTCATCGCGCCAATCATCACGGGAACATGGTGGCGATGTGCAAGTTCAATAAGGTCAAGTTTTAAGACGGGCGTAACAAGAAAGCGTGCGCCATTCTCAATCGCCGCAAGCGCGTCGGCTTCATTCAAGACCGTGCCTGCGCCAACAAGAATTTCCTGACGTGAAGAAAGTTGTTGGATAAGACGTATCGCGTTTGGAGTTGTAAAGGTCAGCTCAATAATACGAATGCCGCCTTCCGCAATCGCATCAACAACGGGCATTATTTTTTCCGCGTCGTTCAAACGAATAACCGCAATCGCCTTGTCAGAAAAAATTTTTTGAAGCGTCTGTTCTCTCATGTCGGTTCAATCGGTTAAAAATCCGAAGTAGCGTTCTGCATTGCGATAGCAGATGTCGCGCACCATGTCGCCGACGAGCGAAAAGTCGTTTGGCAGAAGTCCCGCCTCCATGTCTGCACCGAGCAAGTTGCACAAGGTTCGCCGGAAGTATTCATGGCGCGGATAAGAAAGAAAACTGCGCGAATCTGTAACCATGCCAACGAAGCGCGACAGCAAGCCCATGTTAGAGAGCGCGTTCATTTGTTTTTCCATGCCGTCTTTTTGGTCTAAGAACCACCACGCGCTTCCGTATTGAAGTTTGCCTGCAATCGTGCCGTCTTGAAAATTTCCAATCATTGTTGCGAAGACTTCATTGTCGCGCGGATTGAGGTTGTAGAGAATCGTTTTAGCGAGTTTGTTTTGGTCATCGAGCGTGTTGAGATACTTGGCGAGTGAATATGCGACGGGCAAATCGCCGATGGAGTCGAAGCCTGAATCTGCACCGAGCGTGCGCATCATGCGGGAGTTATTGTTGCGCAGGGCACCGATGTGAAATTGTTGTGTCCAATTTTTTTCGTGATTCATTAAGCCAAGTTCAAGCATGACGGCGGATTTATACTTCAAGGCATCGTGCAGCGAAACGGCTTTGCCTGAACGGGCTTGCTCAAAAATCGCGCTGACTTCGCGCTCATTGAAATCTGCGGCGAACATCGTGTCGATGCCGCTATCTGAAAGGCGACAACCATGTGCGGCGAAAAAGTCGTGGCGACGGCGTAGCGCGGCAAGTGCGTCTTGAAACGAGGCAATGTGAAGGTTTGATGTGGCAGAAAGTTTGTCAAGGTATGCGTTCCAAGTCTCCGTGTTCTCAATGAAAAGAATTTTATCAGGGCGAAATGTCGGCAAGACTTTGACGGGGAACTCGGTTTGCTTAGCGAGCGCGGCGTGATGCTCGAGCGTATCGGTTGGGTCGTCGGTGGTGCAAACGACGCGCACATTCATTTTTTTCAAGATGGCTTGTGTGGTGAGCGTGGGCAGTTGTGCGTTGCAGTCGCTCCAAATTGACGCGGCAGTGTCGGCGTTGAGCAGTCGGTCGGTAATGCCGAAATAGCGCGCCAATTCAAGATGCGTCCAATGGTAGAGCGGATTGCGCAGCGTTTTCGGAACAGTCTTCGCCCATGCTTCAAATTTTTCCCAATCGCTTGCGTTGCCAGTGCAGAAGCGTTCATCGATACCGTTGGTGCGCATGGCTCGCCACTTGTAGTGATCGCCGTAGAGCCAAACTTGCGTCAGGTTGGCAAAGCATTTGTTTGTTGCGATTTCATCAGGCGGCAAGTGGCAGTGGTAATCAATGATAGGCTCAGGTTCGGCGAAGTCGTGATAGAGCCGCTGTGCAGATTTTGTTTGGAGCAGAAAGTTATCGTGAATGAACATCATGGTGCTTGTAAAATTAATTGTTGGATTAAAGCGTAACGCCCTCTTTCCAGATAGCGATTTCGCGGTAGCCGTTTTTTTCGTTGTTGGTGCGTGTGTTGCCTGAAGCAACGCTTAAAATGAACTCCACAAAATTTTCTGTGAGCGATTCCAATGATTCTCCTTCGAGAAGCGCGCCCGCGTTGAAATCAATCCAGTTGGGTTTCTTTTTGGCGATGTGGCTGTTGGAAGAAACTTTGATGGTTGGAACGGGGAAGCCGAGTGGCGTGCCGCGTCCTGTTGTGAAGAGAAGGAGTGTTGCGCCGCTGGCGGTTTCAGCGGTAGAAGAGACGGCATCGTTGCCCGGCGCGTTGAGCAAGGCGAGTCCGCTTTTTGTAACCAGCTCGCCGTAGTCTAAAATTTGCGTAACGGTTGCGCCGCCGCCTTTTTGAATTGCGCCAAGCGATTTCTCTTCAAGCGTTGTAATGCCGCCGCCTTTGTTGCCGGGCGACGGATTTTCATAGACAGGTTGATGATGCGCGATGAAATATCGCTTGAAGCGGTTAATCATCTCAACCAAGCGTTGAAATGTTTCGGTTGAGTCGCAGCGATTCATCAAGAGATGTTCCGCACCGAACATTTCAGGGACTTCGGTCAGAATTGCGGTTCCGCCTTGTGCCGCGAGAATATCGGAGATACGACCGACGAGCGGATTTGCCGTAATACCTGAAAATCCGTCCGAGCCGCCGCACTTCATGCCAATCACCAAATCGGACATTGGACAAACTTCGCGAACATCGCCTTTCATCTCATCAACCAATTCTGCAACGAGCGCAAGCCCCGATTCAATTTCATCTTCAACCTCTTGCGAATTGAAAAAGCGAAGCCGCGATTCATCAACGCCGTGAGCAACGTGCAAGAGTGATTTGAGTTGATTATTCTCACAGCCGAGACCGATAACAAGCACGCCGCCTGCGTTTGGATTGCGCATCAAGCCTGCAAGAACTTTTTGTGTGTTTTCTAAATCGTCGCCGAGTTGCGAACAGCCGTAAGGATGCGAGAACGAAAACACGCCATCGATAATGCCCCGATAGGTGTCGCTGGCGCGTTTGGCAATTTGCTCGGCAAGTCCGTTGACGCACCCAACGGTGTTGATAATCCACACTTCGTTGCGCGTTCCAACGCGACCGTTTTTTCTCCGATAGCCTAAAAAAGTTTTGCCAATAAACTTCTCCGCAAAAGCAGGCTTTGGTGACAGCGATTGATGAAACGAGTAAGCAAGTTCGCCGCTCAATGCGGTTTTGAGATTATGACCATGAACCCAAGCCCCAAGCGGAATTTCAGCCGTTGCTATGCCAATTTGATGACCGTATTTCATAATTGGCTCGCCTGCTTTAATGGTGCGAAGCGCGACTTTGTGTCCCGCAAGAATTTCCTCTTGAACCAACAGTCGCCGACTTCCGACGGTGAGTTCATCGCCAAGCGCGAGCGGCACAACAGCGACGGCGACATTATCGAGCGAATGAATTTGCACGGCTTGAATGCGCATTTTTGTTTCGGTCATTGTATCACAAATCAATGGTTGATAATTTTTCCCCCAGTCGAGTTGATGTTTGCGCTTTTGCCTGTTCAAGATTTTCAGGCACAGCCTCGAAGAGCGGTATAATTTTCTCAATACCGCTTGCGTTGTTCAAGTTTGTAACACCACAGACGACGATACACTTCTTATGATGCTTCACACACAGCGCGGCGACATTGCCAACGACCTTTCCATTCAGCGATGTCTCATCAAGTTTTCCCTCGCCCGTAATAACCACGTCGGCATCAATGATTTTTTCCTCGAGCCTGACAGCGTCGTTTACAAGTGATGCACCAGAGACGACTTTGCCGCCAAGTGCTGCCAACGCCATTCCCAAGCCACCCGCTGCGCCGCTTCCTGCCTTGTTCCGCAGACTTTTACCAACAGCTAACTCGAGCTTATCCGCAAAGTGGGCAAGCCGTTTTTCAAACGACTCCATTTGGCTTGGCGCGACGCCTTTTTGTGCGCCAAACATTTTCACTGCACCGCACTCGCCTAAAAGTGGATTGGTTACGTCAGAAGCAACAATGATTTCTGGTCTTCGTTCTTGAAACACGTTGGACAAATCCACAACAGATAGTTTCTCGAGACCAATGTTTCCGCGCGGCACGTCAGTTCCGTTTTCATCGCAGAGTTTGGCGCCTAAGGCTTGCAACAGTCCTGCTCCACCGTCGATGGTCGCGCTGCCGCCGAGTCCGATGATGATTTTTGTCGCGCCGCGTTTGAGCGCGTCTTTTATGACTTCGCCTGTTCCAAAAGTTGTTGCCACATCTGGTCGAAGCGTCAATGTAACAAGCGGCAGTCCCGATGCAGCAGCTGTTTCAATGAACGCGGTTTGCGTGGCAAGCGCATAGTCGGCGTCAATGATGTCGCCAAGTGGCGCAGTTGCTTTTGTTTTCACAATCGATGCCTGAAAGGCTTTTGCCAACACAGCGACTGTGCCTTCTCCGCCGTCGGCAAGCGGCTGAACGACCGCGCGTTGTTGCAGCGCTTGTGGCAGTGCGTCTCGAATTCGGAGCGCAATGTCGTCCGCCGAAAATGTACCTTTGAAACTGTCGGGCGCAATTAGCACTTTCATCGTTACCAGTTAAACATTGTGCCGTCAAGTTTGCGATTGACGGGCAAGTAAGCGCGGTCGTAAGGATATTTCTCCGCTAATTTTTCGTCGTAGTCAACGCCCAAGCCCGGCGCGTCGCCCGGATACATAAAGCCTTTTTCAAACGTGTATGCGTGCGGAAAAACCGCGTCGGTTTCAGGGGTGTGGCGCATATATTCTTGAATCCCAAAATTGTTGATTGCCAAATCGAAGTGCAACGCCGCCGCCATAGTGATGGGCGACAAATCCGTCGCGCCGTGAAAGCCCGTGCGAATGTGATAAATGCTTGCCATTGCCGCAACTTTCAACAAGTGCGTCAGTCCGCCGCCGCGCAAAACGCTCATTCGGATATAGTCAATCAGTTGCTCTGTAAAAAGCGTGGTCATGTCGTAAATCGTGTTGAAGACTTCGCCAACCGCGAGCGGCGTGGTGGTGTGTTGTCGAATAATTCTAAATCCTTCTTGCAACTCGGCGGGGACTGTATCTTCAAGCCAGAAGAGGTGATACGGCTCGCTTTCTTTTCCAAGCCTTGCCGCTTCAATGGGCGTAAGTCGATGATGACAATCGTGAAGCAAGTGAAAATCATCGCCGTGCGTCTCGCGAATTTTCTTGAAGAGTTTCGGCGCGAAGTTCAGATACTTTTCTGTTGACCAAGTTTGTTCAGGCGGCAGCCCCTTTTCCGCAGGCTCGTAGAAAAGTTTTCCACGCCCGACACCGTAGACACCCTTCAAGCCGGGAATGCCCGATTGTGCGCGAACCGCAACATATCCCATATCCAAATATCTGCCGACTTCATCAACGGTTTCTTCAAGCGTCTCGCCGTTGGCGTGTCCATAGACCATCACGCCGCTTCGCGATTTGCCGCCCAGCAAGTTGTAGACGGGCGTGTTGAGGGCTTTGCCTTTAATATCCCACAATGCCATATCGACAGCGGCGATTGCCGACATCGTTACAGGTCCGCGCCGCCAATACGCACCACGATAGAGATACTGCCAAATGTCTTCAACCTGAAACGCATCGCGCCCGATGAGGCACGGAACAACATGCTCTTGCAAATAGGAAACCACCGCAAGCTCGCGCCCGTTGAGCGTCGCATCGCCAAGTCCGTAAATGCCTTCGTCTGTATAGATTTTCAGCGTGATGAAATTTCTTCCGGGCGATGTGATGAAAACTTTTGCGTCAGTAATTTTCATAGATGAAAAAGTAATGGTTGAAGATGGTCAGTGTTGAAAATTAAATCGATCGACTTCTTGCAGTGCGGCGACAATGCCTTTCTGAATGATGTTATTGAGATGTCGAGCAACCAGAGGGCTGAAATCTTCAAACCCATCAAGGTTCATTCCCCAAAGGTCTTGATTGACAGCAATGCCTTTTACAAATCGTATCACGTCGCTGAGGTTGTAGGGGTCAATATATTTCCATTGATGAAAAAGAAACGGTGCGAAATCATCGTGAATGAGATAAGAGTGAACTTTCCCTTTCGCATTGAGCTGCCCGTAGACGCTTGACCCGACACATTCTACGCCACGACTGAACCACAAATATGCCGCAAATCCAAAAAGAATATGCGTCGGAAGATGACCATGCTTTTCGTAGTATTTGCGAATGATGGGTAGAACGCGCGTCTTGAATTTTGACGTGTATTGAAAAGTGATGTCATGAAGTTTGTGTCGGAGAAATGGATTGCGAAAACGATTCAGAACTTCGCGGGCGAAATCTTCCTTGTGGTCAATATCCAAACTCGGTAGAATTTCTTGATAGACGACACGCTCGACAAATGTTCCTAAAAGAGCATCGTTCATCATGTCAAGAACGGTCTCCTTTTCAGCAAGGAATGCAACGGCGACTGAAATCGTGTGCGCGCCATTCAAAATGCGCAGTTTGCGCTCGCGATACGGCGTGATGTTTTTTGTGATAATGACGCTGGGAACTGCCTCTCTAAACGAACATACTTGCTCAACCATTGCGTCGCCTTCAATCGCCCAAAGGCTGTAAAGTTCAGCGCAAATGAGCAAGTTATCGATGTACCCTAATCGCTGTTGAAGTTCAAGCAGTCGTGGCGTGTCGGGTTTTCCCGGCACAATTCTATCCACGAGCGAATTGCAAAACCGATTGTGTTTCAAAAGCCACTCCGCAAAGGCATCTCCGAAATTGGCTTTCTCGGAATGTTTCAAAACATAATCACGAAGTTTATCGCCGTTGTTCTCGACGAGTTCAGTGGGAATAATGACAAAGCCTTTTTCAGGAAATTTCTGAAATCGCTCAAACAAGAATCGAGCGAGTTTGGCAGGAAAAGAGTCGGGCGGAGTGAACCGTGCAGAATCATCGGCATCATAGACCAAGCCGACTTCGGTCGTGTTGGAGACAATGAGTTCAAGTGTTGGAATCGCGGCGCATTGAAGCACTTGTTGCCAATCATCGGTTGCGGAAATCGCGCGGCTGATGGAAGCCAGAACGCTGTAACGCTCAGCTGCTTGACCTTCTTCAAGCCCCTGCTCGCAAACGGTGTAAAGTCCCTCTTGATGATTGAGCGCGTCGCCTTTACCTTTTGCGGTTGATTGCACCACAATCACGCGCCCGTTGAAGATGCCTTGATGATTTGCTTTGTCAATGAAGAAATCCGTAAAACCGCGAAGCAATACGCCTGAACCAAATTGAATGACTTTTTCAGGCAGGTCAAAAAATTCTTTTTTCGGAACGGCGATGTCGGTTCTTGCTTGAAATGACGGGTTGAGAGCGAGATTCTTATTTAGCACAACACTCATACGGAAATAGTTTAAGAGTGAGTAAAAACAGTCATTGCGAGGAGCGTAGCGACGAAGCAATCTCCAACGCTTCTTTTGGGGATTGCTTCGCTACGCTCGCAATGACAATACATTATCATTCTCACTCGATTTTGGTATCACTTGTTTATCAAATTTGCTTGTTGCAAAAATTGGTTTTTCAGAAAGTTTTTAGGCAAGAGCCACGCATTTTTTGCATCTAAAAAATTATTCATCAAGAGCGACAGCCTGCCGCTAAACGCGCCGTCGGCTTTTAGAAACGTCGCCGTATTCGGGAGCGCGGTTGAGTTTCTGATGAGGCAATCGCCCGAATCTATCAGTAAAATCACGGGGAGCGAGCCATCATCTTTTGCCTGTCGACCGGTGAAATGCTCGATTTGAATATCTCTGACTTTATTCAAGCAAAGCCCGTGTCGGTCGACGACCGTATTTTCGGCAAAGATGCTGACGCCCTGAACAGCAACCTTCTGAGCGCAGCCAATCGTGATGTGCGCTGGTATAGACGCGAAATCGACGCTGCCTTTGATGTCGCCAAGTTTGCGGTTGCCGCGCGGCTTTTTGAATGTCGAGACATCAACGCCTTGCGCAACGTGCATTGAGATGCCTTCAAGCGTGAGATGTTCAAGCGGCGCGTCGGGCTGTCCAGCGATGAGACAGTTGCCGCGCGTCGTGATGTTGAGATTAGAAAATTTGATGTGGCGAATCTTGCCATACCTGCCGCTCTCTTCTCGCTTCTCGACATCGATGTAAATCGGGTATTCGGTGGCGTAACGCGAGCGCGTCTCTATCGTGAGATTGCTGAAATCGATATGTTCAAAAACGCCGCCATCTTTCATAAAGAGCGCGACGGCAAATCGCGTGTTACGAATAATGCAATTTGAGAAACGACAGTGCGAGATGCGCGTGCCCGACCCAGTGCCGAGTTTGAGCGCGGCATCGTCGGATTCAATGATGCAATTTGTAACGACGACATTCTCCGTCGGCTTGTCCTTGCCTTTGTCTCCGCCTACATCGTCGGAGAGGGCGGCATTTCTCGTGCCGTCCGAGACTTTCAAGCAAATCGCATCGTCGCCTGTCGAGATAAAGCAGTTTGAAATCATCACGTTTGAAGTGGAGGTGATGTCAATGCCGTCGGTGTTAGGCGAGCGCATATCGTTGAGAATCGTGATGCCGTCGACAACCACGCGATTGCAACCAATGAGCGCAACGACATGCGCGGGAGAGTTTTGCAATTTCACATCGCGTATTGAGATGTCGGTTGCATCTTCCAATAAAATCCACGGTGCCGGTCGGTCGAGCGGATTATACTTTTCGTCCCAAAACGCTTTGCCGTTGCCTTCAATGACGCCTTGTCCTGTGAGCGAAAAATTTGCAATTCCTGCGCCGTAGAGCAAGTGTTTATGCGCGCTGTCGTAGTCGGCAAGGTTTGCACTGCCCACGAGTTCGCAGCCGGCTTCGAGATGCACTCTCAAATTGCTTTTAAGAAAGAGTGTGCCTGTAAGAAACTTGCCTGCGGGAATGACAATCGCGCCGCCACCGCGCTTATCGCAAGAGTCAATCGCCGCTTGAAGAAAGCGTGTGTTGAGCGTTTTGCCGTCGCCTTTTGCGCCGAAGTCGAGCACATTCAGCGAGGGTTTCTGCGCCGAAAGGGTTGGCGCGAAGAAGCAACAGATGAAAACGCAGAAAGCCGTTTGACGTAAGTTCATTTGTTTAGTTTTAGTTTTTCCATTTCTTTTTCATCGACCTCTAATCCGAGTCCTTCGCTCTGAGGCACGAACAAAAATCCGTCTTCGAATTTGAGCGCGCTTTTGAAGAGACCGCCGAGTTTCATCTCTGGTCTCATTCCCGAAAACTCTTGCACCTTTGCGGCATTGGTTATCGAGGCGACCAAATTGAGCGTTGCCGCCGTTGCCAGCGTCGGGCGCGTGTTGTGCGTCATTACTTCTTTCTCGAATGCTTCACCCATTGAAGCGATTTTTTTGCACTCCGAAATGCCGCCGCACTTTATCACATCAAGATTTAAGCAGTCAGGATTGCCGATGGTGATGAGGTCGCGGAATTGCCACTTGTTGTATTCATGTTCGCCCGCATTCACCTCGCACGGCAACGCCTCGACGACTTGCCGCAAGCCGCGATAATCCATACTTGATACAGGTTCTTCAACCACTTTGATATTGAAATGCTCATAGAGTTTGAGCCCAAGTTCTATGGCTTTGCCGGCGGTGTAGCCGTTGTTAAAATCCACGAAGAGTTCAATCTCATCGCCGACGGCTTTGCGAATGGCTTTGATGCAGTCGTAGGTGAAGTTGAACGGCGGATTGCGGTCACGGTCGTAGAGTTGCATTCGCGCTTTGATGGTTTTGTAGCCTTGCTCGACGAACTTCATTCCTTCCGCCGCCATTTCGTCAGGCGTTTTGAACCCGCCTTTTTTGCGTCGACCGTAGCTGCCATACACCGCGACTTTCTCGACTTTACTGCCGCCCAAGAGTTGATGCACGGGCATTTTGAGCAAGCGACCTTTCAAATCCCAGAGCGCGTTATCGATGCCTGCCAGCGCGCCCGGCACAAAGCCTGTGTTGCCGCCCTCAAATCCTTCAAAGAAGCAATCCTTCCAGAGATGTTCAGAGTTGAACGGATTTTCGCCGATAAGACGCGGCTTGAAAATTTGCTCTACGATGGTTGCATTGATTGCCGTGAATTCGTGGTCGCCTTCGCCCCAGCCTGAAATGCCCGCGTCCGTTTCAATTTTGACGAAGGTGGCTTTTTGAAGCGCATATACTTTGACGTTGGTAATTTTCGCGCCTGATTTCACATCGCCCGCCTCTGCTTGATTTTCCTTGCGTTCACGGGCGACTGTCGTTTCAGAGAACGTTGTGCCGAGCGCGCCGAGCGCGGCGGTTTTGATAAACTGTCGTCGATTGAAAGTCATTGCTCAATGATGAGTTTGCGTTCTTCAAGCCGCTTGATGTCTTTTTGATAAATCGCCCTCACGGTTTCAAAAAACTCTTTTGCAAGCGCAGCATAGTTACGTCGATTAACGGCATCGACTTCCGATTTTAATTTTTTCGGTATGACATCTTTGCCCTTCATTGCGCAGAGCAAACTTGTGGCGACGGCGGCAATGGTTTCTGCATCGCGCCCGTAGAAAATTCCCGCTTTGAGCGTTTTGAAATAATCGCCGTTTCCATATTTGAGCGCGGCGAGCGCAATCGGCACGTTTTCAATCGTGGCAATGCGAGACGGGCGACCGATGTTTGTGCCTTCGCGCAACATTTTTGGAGTCTCGATATTCTTTTGCTTCAAGAGAGCAGGAGAAAGTTGGAGATAAGGAAGAACTGCCTCACGCGTTTTAGCGGAAAACTGCTCAAAGGAATCATTCGTATCGATGGCGGCAATGACATCTTGCAGAGAAAGTCGAACGCCATCTTTGGCGACGCGAAGTGCGGTTTCAAGAATAGAGTTAATCGTACTGTTTTTGCGGAAGGCTTCGGCGAAAGCGGCGGCGTTCATTCCGGCGCACTCTACGCCGTAAGATTCGGTGTGCGCCATCGCAATCGAGGTCGCTTCATCGTAAGCCCCAAACGCATCGCCCGCATTGACCGCGCCGACAGGCATCATAATGCCTTGAAAGCCCTCGTTAATCCAGTTGCCCATTCCCGCATAGCGCGGCTCAATGTTATTGATGACCAATCGCTGATACACATATCGTTCAGGTTGCCACAGCGGACGCTCAAACGGCGTCATCATTTCGCCTTTCTCGGCAATCCAAACTTTTTTCCCGGTGATTTCTTTGATGTAAAACTCGGCGTAATCGTTGGCATCGAGATGGTCTTGGTGGCGCAAGTAACAGCCGATTAAGGCTTCAAGGTTGAGCGTGTCGTCAGTGGTTCTGCCGTCGCCTTTGCCTTGTTTTTTTTCGATGTCCGATTTTTTCGTCGTCGGCAAAAAATTGTTGAAGTCCCAATTTCCGAACTGCGCGAGCGTTTGTTCAGGCAGGTTGTTTTCGACCGAGCCGCCCATTGCATCGGCAATGACGAAAGCGTAAAGTGCTTCTTCGATTTTTTCTTGAAGCAACGGCGATTGCGCAACGGCGTGCGCGCGAGTTGATGGTGTTGAAACGAAGAGACCCGCTGTGCCGAGCGAAAGCGTCTTCAAAAAATGTCGGCGCGAGTTGTTTTGAGTGTTGTTCATCATCGTGAGCGAGTTTGAGTTATTCCACATCTACAAGTTGCATTTTGGGAATGATGAGATGAAAGAGCAAGAGCGCGACGAGATACGCCGAGCCGGCAATGATGAAAATCGGCACATAACTGCCTGTCGCATCGAGAATGTACCCGACCAATTTTGCAATGAACATTCCGCCGACCGCGCCCGCCATTCCGCCAATGCCGACGACCGAGCCGACCGCTTGTTTCGGAAACATATCCGAGACGGTCGTAAATAAATTCGCTGACCAGCCTTGATGCGCCGCCGCCGCAAGCGAAATCAATCCGACCGCGACCCACAAGCTCGATGCTTGCGCCGCGAAGAACATCGGCACAACGCACAGCGCGCAAACCAGCATCGCAGTTTTGCGACTAAAATTGACCGTTTGTCCATTTGCCATTAACATCGATGAAATCCAGCCGCCGCCGATGCTGCCGATGCTTGCGGCGAGATAAACGGCAACGAGCGGTAATCCCATCGCCTTCAAATCCAAGCCATGTTGTTTGCTTAAAAAATCGGGAAGCCAAAAGAGATACACCCACCAAATTGGGTCGGTGAGAAACTTTGCGAGAGAAAACGCCCAAGTCTCTTTGTGTGGAAAAAGCAACGCCCATTTGACGCTTTGAGAAGCACCATCGGCATCGCTTTGAATGTAAGCAAGTTCCGAAGGCGAACAGCGTGCGTGCGCTTCGGGCTTTTGATACATCAGCCACCACGCCACCAGCCAAACAAACCCCAACGCGCCTGTGATGATAAACGCCCACTCCCAGCCCATTGAGGAGACAATTAGCGGAACGAGAATCGGTGTGGAAAGAGCGGCGATATTCGTGCCTGAATTGAAAATCCCGGTTGCCAGCGCACGCTCTTTTTTTGGAAACCACTCCGCAACAGTTTTTATTGAAGCCGGAAAATTTGCCGCCTCGCCAAAGCCTAAGACGAATCGCGCGATGCTGAATCCCACAACGCTACGCGCAAATGCGTGACCAATCGCAGCAACGCTCCAAACCACCACCGCAAGCGCGAAAGCAAGCCGAGTTCCAAGTTTATCAATAACCGCGCCGACGCTGACCAGACCAAGCGCGTAAGCGACTTGAAACGCAAAGACAATGTTGCTGTAATCAATTTCGCTCCACCCCAATTCGGTTTGAAGCAAGGGTTTGAGAATGCCGATAATTTGTCGGTCGACATAGTTGATGGTGGTTGCGAAAAAGAGCAAGCCGCAAATTGTCCATCGATAGTTGCTGCGCAAGTTGTCTTGTCGGTCTATGAGCGGCTCTTGCGCTGCCGCGTCGTCTCTGAATTTTGTCTCTGTCATTGCCGCCATACGTCGAGTGTAGTTTAGTATTGTGAAATCAGTGTTATAGAATTTTATGCTCTGCCGAGTTGCGCCGTCAAGAGCGCCAGCCCGATAATCCCAATCACGGCAAGCGTTCCCAAAGCGAACCCCTGCACATCGACGCGATAACGTTTCAGACTGAAGGTTTTGCTTAGCGACAACAAATCGACCAAGAGCAATCCGTGACCGTTGTCTTCGAGCGATTCTGTTTTGACCGCATTCGTCGCCGCAACCGAATCGCCCGCCAGCATCACTGCAATGCCTGCTTCTTTGAGTTTGTATTCTTCGCCGACGGGCGTGTGCAAGAGCGTGTAAAAATCGTTGAGTTTTTTTTCGGATTCAGGTTTTGTCAAGAGACTTGCCGCAATGAGCGAGAGAAACCCAAGCGGCAGGTAAAGCGCAGCTTGATACTCTAACGACCACTCCATCGCGCCGGTGATGAACGATGCGCTCGCGGTTACAATCACCGACACCCACGCGCCGACCGCGTTGGCGCGTCGCCAAATCACGCCCATCCAAAATGCAATGCCCAAGAATGCCATAATTTTCCAAACGAGTTTCAAGCCCTCGACCACCGACGGAATGAGCAAGGCGACCGTTACGCCGAGCGCGACAATGCCGACCGAACTCAGGCGCGCCACACGGAGCGACTCCGATTCGGATAACTCTTGGTTGAAAAATTTTTGATAGAAATTTCGCGTGAAGAGCGCGGAGCCGGCAATCATATACGCATCGCACGCTGAGACGACCGCCGCGACCATTGCGGCAATCATTAGCCCGGTAAAACCAACGGGCAAGAGCCGTTGCACCGCCGCGCCGAAGGCTTGTTCTCGATTCGGAAGCTCCGAAAAAATCGCCGCAAGCAAGACGCCCGTGAACGCCCAACCCAGCGTTGCAAAGCGTTTGATGAACGTGCCGAACGTCCAGCCGCTTCGACAACTTTCTTCGGTTTTGCCCGCGCCGTTGATTGCCATGTGGTGCGGATAGACGACAATTCCAACCAGCCCGTTGATGACGGACATCACGATAAAGAACAGCGTTACTTCGTTTGGCGCAACGAGGCTGAACATTTCGTCAGGCAATTTTTCGCGCACTGCCGCCAAGCCGCCCGCCGCCGACAGCGCAAAGGGAATGAGCAAAAATGACAACACGAGAATCAATAGCCCTTGAACAAGTTTTGTGCCTGCCGACGCCGCCAAGCCGCCGACCAAACTATACGATAAAAAAAATGCCACCATCAGCGCGACCGTTGCTTCTGTCGTGATTGCGCCGTTGGTGATTGCCGAAATCGTAACGCCCGTGCCTTTGAGGATAATCCCGATTTCAACCGCGAAGTAACACAGTCCCGCAACCGCGTATGCCGCCGACATTGAGACGCTGTAACGCTGCTCGAAAAAATCGCCGATGGTGATGTATCGAAGGCGTCGATAAATCGGCGCGATAATCCAAAAAAACGGCGTGGCGAAAATGTAGAGCCATTGATACCAAATGCCCGCAAGCCCGACTTGATACGACGCGCCGACGACCGCCACCACTTGGTCGGTTCGCGTTCCCGCGCCGAAGGCTTGCGCAACCATCATTATTTTTCCAAAACTGCGTCCGCCCATAAAGTAATCGCCGCTCGATTTCACCGCGCTCTTCGCTCTTAGCCCGACATAAATCGTGATGCCGAAATACGCCGCAATGATGACAACATCGATTGGATTCAATCCGAACATCATTCAATGCCGCCTTTCTCATCTGACTTTTTCAGTTTCATTGCTCGATGCGGCGGCTCGCCGATGATGTAGTCGATTTTTAATTGGTCGGTTGCTGAATCGCCGCGCTTCGTTCCCTTTGCCGTAAAGACGTGTTCGCCTTCGCTCCACTGCACATTCCAAACAAACGTCGCTTTTTGCACGCCGAGCGATTTGCCGTTGTGAAAGAGTTCAAGGCTGTCGCAATTTGTAAATACCCGTAGAGGCTTGATTTCATTGGGCTTTCCAAAGAGTCGCGTTCTCGTGTGCGAGACGATATACGCCATCGGCTTTTGCGACCACTTGCTCTGGTATAAATAGTAAGCATCTTTTGGAACGCGCTTGTAATCGACCAGCCCTTTTTCGTTGATGCGCGGAATGTTGCCTTGCTTGGCGTGCGAGGCAAAGTCTGCGCCGTTCCAGACCGCGCCGCCCGCAATCCACTCGCGCTCGCCAAGTTGTTTCAAATATCCTTCGTGAAATTTCACTTGATAGGTTTCGCTGAAATCCATTCGCTGCGGGTCATCGACGTGAAAGCCGCGTTTGCCGTCCGCGCCGTATTCGCTGATAAGAATTTTCCAATGCGGGTGCAAACGATGTTCTTCGTCCATAATTTTTCCGAAGTCTTCAATCATGCGTTGATACCAGCCGGAATATCGATTACGCCCAACCACGTCGGTCAGGTTCATCACCGATGTATCAGCGAGCGTATTTTGTGCTTGAATCGTGAGCCGCGTCGGGTCTTCCGATTTAGCGAGCGCGTGCAATTCGCCGATGAGTTTCAGACAGAGCTTCAAATCCTCGTCGGTCAGCCAAGGCTCAATGGTTTCATTGGCGACGCCCCAGAAAACAATCGACGGATGGTTTCGGTCTCGCCGAATCAACTCGCGGAGCATTGTTTTCGTGTTTTCAAAAAACTGTTCGCGCCCAACGGAATTGACATAAGGGATTTCGGTATAAACGATAATGCCGAGCCTGTCGCATTCGTCGAGCATTGATTCATCGTGCGGATAATGCGCAAGCCGAACAAAGTTTATTCCCATTGCTTTGAAGAGCCGCAGGTCTTGAACGCGCACGGAGTCAGGGACAGCATTGCCGTAGCCGAATCGGTCTTGATGCAAATTCACGCCGCAGAGTTGCAGTCGCTTGCCGTTGAGAAAAAATCCTTTATCGGCGGTAAACTCGAACCAGCGAAATCCGATGTTTGTCGTTATCTCGTCAAGCGCGGGCGCGCGGTTGCCCGATTCCATCTCGGCTGTGTCATAAATGCGCGACACAACTTGATACAGCGCGGGCGATTCGGGCGACCAGAGCGCGGGATATGCTATCTCGGCAACACTCTGCGTAAATAAATGCGTTTGGAATTTCTCGACGGTCGCCGTTGTCGTCATTGTCGCAACGATGTATCCCTCGGGCGAAATAAGGTTTGTTGCGAGCGTGAGCGTTTTCGTTTCGCCGTCGTTTCGAACTTGCGTAACGGCGTTGAGCGAGGCGGCGGATTTCGAGACGGCGGGCGTGGTTATCGTAACGGACTCGATGTGCGTGTTGTTAGTGATGTGCAATGAGGCTTCGCGGGTCAAGCCGCCGGGCATATTGAAGTCGCCGACGTGCGGCGGAATATCGGGCGAATAGGCGTTGTTTACTTTTACGGCAATCACATTGGGTTTGCCGAACATAAGTTTATCTGTTAGGTTAAATTTAAAATTCAGAAATCCGCCAATGTGCTTTCCAAGCGGTTTTCCGTTGAGCCAAACTTCCGCCGTTTGGTTTGCGGCTTCAAATTCAATCCAAAGTTTTTTTCCATTGGCGTCGTCGGGCGGCGTGAAAGTTTTTCTATACCAAGCGTCGCCGCGATAGTAATTGGCGTAGATGTCGAGTCCGTCGTTGAGATTGCGGTCGTCGTATTGGTCGGTTGCGTTCCACGTGTGCGGCAGGGCAACGCGCTCCCATTTTGAATCGTTGAACCCGACGCTTTCGGCGTTCTTCGGATTGCCCGTTGTGAATTTCCACTCTTGCGTAAAGTCGATTCGTCGTCGGGCGGGTTTGGTTGGAAAAGCGAGCGGTTGCCACTCGTTCATTTTTTCGCCGTGCGAAATTTTGAGCAGTCGCGCGTCGCCTGCGCCAAGCGAATAGACGAGCCGCCGCGCCGCGCCGAAAACAGATTTATCGATGAGAATCTCGACGCGCTTTTTTTCGGTCGTTGCAATGAACAAAATGACTTCCTCGTCTTTGCCTTCGCCGTTTTCAAATGCGATGTGAAAAGCATTCGATTGCACAAGGGCGGTGATGTCTTTTCGTGCTTTCACGCGCCGAAGGCTGCTGCGGATGTCGCCTTTGAAGTTGGCATAGACATAGCCGTCCATCACAAACGCGCTGAATGCGCCTTTTGGGTGCGGAATATTTTTCGCGGCAATCCATCGCCAGTCGGATTTCAGCGCAGGCTTCAAAATGAATTTTTCGCCCAAGTCTTCGATGCCGAAGTAGGGAATCGTTTTGATGTCTTTGCCCAGCAGCACTTGGTTTTCTTTGGCATCAGGCGTAAAAAATTGCGTTTGGGGAAATCCAACAACGGGCAAAAACAGAAACACTGATGCCGCCCACAGAACGGCAAGGCAGTCCAAAACAGCCTGTAAAATCAATGGTTTTCGGCTGACCGTCTTTTCTGTGGTTGATGCGCGGCTCATATTTTTTTTCTTGCTCATAAAATTTCAACTTTTTCAAAATCCGATGGGCGATACTCGATTCCTAAGCCGACGCCTGTTGGCAGTTCCACCTTCCCATTTTTGATTTCGCCGAGCGGCTTAGACGAGCTGTTCAAATTGTATTCTTGAAACGCGCCGATGTTCGGAACAACAGAGATAAAATGTCTGAATGGATATGCGCCGACGCCGAACTTTGGGGAGTGGCAGTCAATCGTCATGCCCGCTTCCGCCGCCATTTTTGCCACGCGCAATGTTCTGACAAACCCACCATTGTAGAACAAATCGGGCTGCACTACATCGACGATTTTATGTTTTATCATCGCCTTGAACTGCCATAAACTTGTGTCCTGCTCGCCGCCTGCAATCGGCATATCCAGCGCGTCGGCGACGGCTTTCGTGCTGTCGTAATCCTGCCACGGACACGGCTCTTCCCAAATTTTCACGCCGTTGTCTTGCAACAGTTTTCCCATCTCAATCGCCGTTGGCACATCGTAAGAGCTGTTCGCATCGGCGTAAATTGTAACACTGTCGCCGAGTTTTTTGCGGGCAAGTTTTATCAGCGCCTCGCTTCGATTTTCGATTTTCGCTGATTCCGCTTTCATTCGTCCGCCCACTTTAATTTTCACAGCGCGGCAACCGGTTTCCGCAAAATCTCGCTCGATAATTTCCAATTCTTTTTCGGGCGTTGTGTCGCGCGTCAGCCGCGTCAAATAAACTGAGACATCGTTCCGAATTCTCTTTCCCAACAACTCATACACCGGCTTGTTCGCCGCCCTCGACATCATATCGAACAGCGCGATTTCAAGATTGCCCACAGAGTTCCAAAACGGCATTCCTGCAAATTTGTAATTCGAGCCTTCGGTATAGACGCCATCAACAAGCGTTTCAACATCTCGCGCATCTTTGCCGATGAAAAACGGCACGACGAGTTCTTTGAACAGCGAGATGACCTGCGGCACTCGATTGTTGGCTTCGATAATGCCGACTGCGCCGTTCTTTGCCGTTACGCGAATGAACAGGTCTTTTTCGCGACGCAGGATTTCGGCTTTTTGTATGATGAGCGGAACAGTAACGGCTTTGTGCAAGTCCAGCATCGGCGCAAACGTGAGCGTCGCACTTTGCATCGCTGTTGCAAGCGTTTCGCCCGCCGAAACCAACGGCGTCGTCAATGCGCCTGCGCCAAGCAGTCGGAGAAACTCGCGTCGATTCATCATCTAACTTTTAGAAAATGTCTTTAAGTGCCGCTGGTAAATTTCCATGAGCTTATCAGGGCTTTGCGTATTTCGCGGATAAAAGTAATACGCCAAGTGGTCGGGCTGCTTGGCAATGACTTTCGGCAAGCCTCTGTCAATCGCGGCAAGGTCGGCGTCGGCGACAGAATGATTTTGCGTCGAGAACATCAACTTCGCGTTTGCTTTTCGCGCGTAGCCGCTGATTTTTTCCGCCACGTCCAACAGTCCGACTTCTTTTTCATCTAATTTCAACGCCTGTATTTCTTCGTTGCCGAAGGGCTTGCCGTCGCAGCCAAAATAATCCAGTCCTTCAATCGCGCTTGCCGCTTGCCACTCGTCGTCTGTTGAAGCTGCGTCAGTTGTGAGCGTAATGACCGCGTCTTTTTTCTGCTGTTTGATAAACTCATTGAGCGACGAGACGAACGCTGCAAACGCCTTGACGTGGGCTTCTTTCGGGGCGCTTTTGCCTAATTTTTCAACTGCTGTCGGCGAGAAGTCTTGACGAAATCCCTTGGGTTCGTGCCAAATGATTCCATCGATTCCAATGTCAAGTATCTTTTTTAAACTGCTTTTGAAAAACTCTGTCGTTTCAGGATGATGAATGCTGCTCATCATCATTCCCGATTGCAGGAGCGGCGACCCATCTTGTTTTAAAATCCATGTGTGCGGGCGTTGTGCCGTAAATGAACTCGGCACGCGCATTGAGCCTGAAAACAGCCCTGCCCACCGTGAGGGCATTGCAAACACGTGCAACCCCAGCGTCTGCGCTTCTCTGATGATGAAGGCAAGATTTTTTTCTTCATGTGTAAAATCCTGTTCGAGAATCGAGAGCGTGATAGCCATCGTGCCGCACGCTTTCATTACAGCGACGTCGTCGCGGATGTGTTTCGGCACAAACGTTCCCATTCCGGCGCGGAAGTAGTAGGCGTTGAGCAATCGCGCCGATGTGGCGCGCGCGCGGCTTGTCCGTGCGACAGATAGACCCAGCGCAGCCAGAGAGGTTACGATAAAGTCTCTTCGATTCATTGAAGCCGACGCTGCTAAGATTGATGAAATTGATTTATTGACGCGCGCCTTGTTGTAAATAAGGGGTTCGCCCGCCCGCATTCCTTGACGGACGAGCGAACTCCAAACAACTATGACAACGAGAACCAAAGAACAGCTCGCCGACGCCGACTCTAATGGAGCAAACCAGTCAGTCGCTCGGCAAGAAATGGGCTTAGAACGTTTTCTCGACTCTTCGCCACAAGGCTCGCCTTACTTGACAAGCATCATTTTTCTTGTCTCTGTGAATGTTCCGGCTTGCAATCGATAGAAATATATTCCGCTCGATAGGCCTGCTGCATTGAACGTGGCTTGATAACGCCCGGCGGCTTGCCTTGTATTTACAAGCGTCGACAGCTCCCGTCCCAGCATATCATACACGACCAACTTGACATCGACAGACGTTGGCAATTGATAACTGATGACCGTCGAAGGGTTGAACGGGTTTGGATAGTTTTGGTCGAGCGCAAATTCGGTTGGCCTTGCAGCTGTTTCGATGCGCGTGCTGAGTGGCGCAGCCGGCGTCAGGACGATGCCTGAATCGCAGGCAATCACGCCGTTGGTTCCGGCAATCGAGACCGCGCTGAATTCCGCAATTGTGGGCAATCCCGTAACGCGCGTCCAAGTCGTGCCGCCGTTGGTGGTCGTCCATAATGCGCCGGGCAAGGAGCCGAGACCGCCGCCCGTCATGTAGCCCGTGTTGCGCGAAACAAATTGCATATCGGTCATTCGCGTCGTGTCGCCCGCGCCGATGCTTTGTTTCACCCAATTTGCGCCAGCGTTAGTCGAGAAGAATACATTGCCCGAATCGCCCGCTACCCAAATGGTGTTTGCATCTGCCATCCACACGGCGCGGAAAGCGCGCGACGGGCTTGGCGTGCGAATGCGCGTCCAAGTCAAGCCTGCATCATCAGAACGCATCACCACACCGGAGTCGCCGACAACCATCGCCGTCGTTGCATTGAGCGCGAATACTTTACGCATATCGCTGCGCGTGATGCCTTGCCGAATGGGCGTCCATGTTCTGCCTGTATCCGTTGTGCGAATAATTTGCCCGCCTCTGCCTGCTGCAATTGCAATTGCAGGCGTTAAGAAGCGCACCGAGTTGACTGCCGGATTGCCCGCAAATGTTTGCGTCCATGTCCGTCCGCCGTTGAGTGTAAAGAGCAGGTAATTGTTTGCCGCCGTGCCGCCGCCGCCAACGACAATCCCTCGATTGGTATCCGTCGGGCAGAAGCGAATGTCGCGCAGGGTAATCGGCGAGGAGCGATCTTTATCGAAGCGTTCCCCTGTCCAATTCAGTCCGCCGTTGAAACTGCGGTAGATGAGCGTGCGCACACCGACGACCCACATATTATTTGCATCGCGCGCAAATGCGCCTTCCATTTCAACAGACGCTGTAGGGTCTCGAACAATCGAGACGCCGCCATCGACGAGTCCGTTGGTTCGCAACACCCAAGACTGTTGAGCATATACGGTTCCGCAAATGAGCAGCAGTGCCATTGCGAGTGATAATCTTCTTGTCATAGAAAGACATTGTTTTGATGTTGAAAAAAGTAACGTGTTAAAAAATGTGCTGGATTAAAACGAAATGCCGACGCCGACATTGCCCCACACGCCATAGAAGCGTTCATAGAGAATGCGGCTTGGATCGCCTAAGTAGCTTGTCTCCGGCTGGTTCGTGAGGTTTGTAACCTCCAAGAAAAATTTGTAGTTGAGTGCAAACGGCGGTCGGTAGCTTGCCGTGAAATCCATTCGTCCAAACGGCGCAAACCATGTGTCCCGATTGAAAATGCTGGGATTAAACGGCACGCGAGGATTACCACGCTCTGAATTGATGTTGACCGATAAAATGTTGCGGTCCTGAAAATTGTAAGAGAGCCGTCCCGAAAAGCCGCCGCCTTCGTAGCCCAACGCCACGTTCAGGACATTGTTGGTCTGCCCCGGCAATTGAATCCGTCGCTCCGATTGCTGCACTTCGCGCACGCGGTCGGTTACTCTGCCGTCCAATTCACGGATGATGAGAAACTGCGGCACAACGGTCTCGGTATTGAGAAACGAGTAGTTCGCATAGAGTCGCAGGTTTTTGAGGAAGCCCGGCAGAAAATCGAGCGGCAGTTGAATGTCGACTTCTACTCCCCAAATGCGGGAGAACGACGCATTCGTAGGGGTGCGAATAATGAACGGCACTTCGTCGCCGTCTTCATTGAAGCGCAGTTCAATGGTGCTGACCTGATAGATGTAATTGTCTATGCGTTTATGAAAGGCGCCGAAGGATAAGATGCCAATGTTGCCTAAGTATTGCGAGAACATTGCATCGAAGTTCCACGAGAGCGTCGGTTGAAGGTTCGGGTTGCCGCGTCGAATCGTCGATTCACCGAACAGCACTTCTTCGTAAGGCACGACATCGTAGTAGTTCGGTCGTGAAAGCGTGCGTGTGACGGCAAGCCGCAACTCGGTTTGCGGTTGAAATCGGTAGCGCAGATGGAACATCGGAAACAGTGCGCCGTAGTTGGTTTGCACCGTTGAATCAACCCGTGAGCCAAAGCGTTGCGAATTGACCTGCGAGATAATGCCATACACGCCCTGTGCGTCGACCGCCGTAAATTCGTAGCGCAACCCGCCCAATACCATCAGGTTGTCGCCGATGTTAAATTCGCCCATCATGTAGCCGCCGCCGACGTTTTCGCGGGCGACATAGTTCAGCACATCACGAACCTCAATCGTATTGTAGAGCGAGCGCGGCACTTGGTTCAAAAAGAAATCGTTTACCCGCGATAAGTTGAAACTGCGGTCTAAAAAGAATCGCCCATTGAGAAAATCGCTGTCAGCAAATGAGCTGTCAATGAATGTTGAAAAGCGCACGTTCTCCGTCGGACCGACCAAACCAAACGCCCTTGCGAGGCTGTCGGTGCGAGGCGCACTTAGGCTAATTTCATTGACGAAACTATCGCGCACTTTGGTGCGGAACATACCGCCGAACTTGATGTAGCCAGTTGCGTTGTTTGAGAGCGTGAGTGGCAGTTTGAAATTAGCGCGTCCTGCAAAATCGCGGTCGGCTGAATTGAATGTTTGAAACACATTACCCGATAGCACGGGAAACGTGTAAAGAAATCCGTTTGCGCCGCTGCCTCTGGCTGAGCCGAAGCGCGTGGTGTCGTAGGCGAATTGTTGCACATCAGCGATGCCGATATTGCCTGCCGTTCTGATTTGCGGTGCAAGCGCGTTGCTGAGTTGAAACGCCACCGACGTGCTGGTCGGCTGGTCGGACCCGCTTCGTGAAAATGAGAACTGATAGTCAAGTTCAGGCGCGCCAAAGATGTGCTTTCCGCTCACCGATAAATTGATGAGGTCGGTTGTGATGCGCCGGTCTCTGATGTCGCGGTTCAGGGCGCGTGATGAATTGCCAGCAACGGCTGTAAAATATCGCGTCCGTCGTTCAATCGCGTCGCGGTTAGTGCTACCATAGTTGCCGCGAAACACGAGTTCGGAGCCGCCGCCCAAATCAACATCAATCGCGCCTGAGAGGCCTAAGCGACTGCGATACTCAACGCGATCGGCGATGCGCAGGTCGTTGAGCGGCAGCGAATCGACGGTTTGAATATACCCTGCGTCGTAAGATTCCGCGCTGCGGTTCGCCCGTTGATAGCTTGCCGTAAAAACTGCACCCAATTTGCCGTCCAAAAACCGATTACTGCCAAACGCATTGAACTGATACATCGTCGGGTCTCTGTCCAAAAAGTGGTAGCCCCAGCGACCGTTGGCGTTGAACTGCAAACCCTCTTTGGCATTGCGTGTAATAAAATTTACAGTGCCGCCAATGGCGTCTGCGTCTTGGTCGGGCGTGAGCGCCTTGAAGACCTCAATCGTCTTAATCATATCGGGCGGAATGAAACTCAGCGACGCCGAACGTCCGACATCTTGCAGTCGATTACCGTCAACGCCGCCTGCTGTTCCCGGAATGCGCTCGCCGTTGATGGTTGCCGAACTTAGGTTCGGGTCTAAGCCTCGAATGATGAGTTTTTGCCCTTCGCCGCCGTCGCGCCGCAGTGCCACGCCCGGAATACGCGCCACGGCTTCCGCCGCATTTTGGTCGGGAAATTCACCGATGCGCTCCGCATCAACGATGTTGACAATTTTGTTCGAAGCTGCTTGATTGTTCAACGCTCTTGACTGCCCTTGCAGTTGTCCCATCACAACGATTTCCTCCGTCGTTACGGCTACCACGTCGAGTGCCACATTCAGCTCCACCGTTTGTCCGTCGACAATTGTAACGGTTCGCGTTTCGCTTTTGTAGCCGATGTAAGCAAAGGTCGCTGTGTAAGTTCCTGCTGGCACGCCTGCCAGTCGATAGCGTCCGCGCAGGTCTGTTACTGCACCATATGACGTGTTTTGGAGTCGAACTGTTGCACCAATGAGTGGGTCTTTTGTTAACCCTTCGCTGACGACGCCGCTAAGGACACCGGCTTGCTGCGCGAGCGCAACTTTGGGCAACACCGTCACCAACATCAGTCCGAGGATGCAAACCCAAGAGCTCGATTGAAATACAGAACGCATAGTTTTCTTGGAAAAAGTTGAACAAGTTTTGTTGATACGTCTTTGTTGCCTTGTCTTCTCCGCGCTGCTTCCCATGCCAACGCGGTAACGTTGTTTTTACTTACGAGACGATTTGGACGACGTCATTTTTCAAATGCGCCCGCTAACACTGCTGCTTCGCCGTTGACGCTTGATTTTACAGGCGATTTTGCCCAATGTTCTTTTAGGAAAAACGCCGCGCGCTTTGGTTCTCGCGTTCTTGTAAAAACGCCTTTCAGGTTCATCACCACACGCCGATGATGCTGCGGCGTTCTAAAATCGGCGAAGTTCCACACATGCTCGCCAATCGTGTAAGGCTTTGAGGCAATTACCGCGCAATACGTCTCCAAAAATTTTACCTGATATTCTTCTGTGAAAAGTTGGTCGGTGGTCGAGTGCAATCCCGCCACGGTGTCTGCGCCGAACTCGGAGACGAGAATCGGCTTTTGATATTTTTCGTAAATCGCATCAAGCTCTTCGGAGAGTCGCTTGCCCGCCACGTCCATTTGTCCGGGATTTTCATACCAGCCGTAATAGCGATTGATAGAAATAAAGTCGCAGTAGTTGAACGCTGGGTCATTGATGGTAGCGCGCTGCAAATTTGGAATTGTGATGGGTCTTGTCTCATCGAGCGCGCGGGCGTGTTGCGCAAGCTCTTTCCAATAGGCGTCACCTCTGCCGTCGTGGTATTCCAGCTCGGCTAAGTAGTTTGGTTCGTTGCTCAGCGACCACGCAATCACACAGGGGTGGTTTTTGTCGCGAGCAATCAGTTCGCGCAAATATGCTTTGTGATTTTCCAGCGACTTCGGCGAAGTGTATCTGAAATCGCGGCTGATGTCGGCAACTTCATCAATAATTAAAATTCCCTTGCGGTCGGCATAGTCCAAGACTTCTTCGGCATACGGATAGTGCGACGTGCGAAATGAATTGGCGTTTATCCACCTAAGCAATCCAAAATCTTTCACGAGCAGCGGAAGCGATAAGGCTTTACCCAACACGGGAAAATCTTCGTGCTTGCCGAAGCCTTTCAGAAACACGGGCTTGCCATTGAGCAACAGTTTTGCGCCCTCGACTTTTACTTCACGAATACCGACGTTCAGTTGGTACTCGTCGATGAGTTCGCCGTCGCGTCGGAGCTGAATCGTCAGCAGGTATAACTGCGGATGCTCGCATGACCAGAACTGACAAGGGTTTACGGCGATTGACGCCTCCGCGACACCGTTTTCTACATTTGCCTCCTGCGTCCAGTTCTGTGCGTCGCTTTCCAACCTGAACCCGACGGTTGCGCCGTCCAAACAGGTCAACTGAATTTTCGCGCGGACAAGTCCGTCGCTTGCACTTACTATGTTCGTTTGGACGTCAATATCGTCAATGTACTCTTTTGGTGTCGCGTAAAGCTCGACCGAGCGGTGAATGCCGCCGTAAGGGAAAAAATCGAATCGAGCAGGTGGAAATGTTTCATCGCGTACCCGATTCTCAGCAATGTAGTTTTCTGCCGTTACGCCTTGCGGCACTGTGTCATCCGTCAGTTCATTTGATACGCGCACGACGACCAGCGCTGATTTCCCCACAGCGACGTGGTCTGTAACCTCAAATTCAAACGGAAGAAATCCGAACTCGTGCGAGCCGAGAAATTTGCCGTTTATCCAAACGCGCGCGGAGAAATCCGCCGAGCCAATTCGCAACACGATGCGCTTTCCCTCAAACGCCGTTGGCACGAATACGCGCGTTTGATACCATGCGACGCCGATGTAGTTCATCACGCCAATTTCCGCAAGTTGTTCATTCCAACTGCCCGGCACAGCCACGTCGGCGTCGGGCGCAAATCCTGCTGACCAGCCGTTTACATCTCCGACGTTCTCTCGGTCAATTTTGATATTCCACAGCCCGTCGCAACTCAGCCTTAGGCGCGATATGGTTTGTTGTGGCTTTAGCATGTTAAAATTGTATATTAGGTATACTAAGTTTTTTACAACTTCTTTGGCGGCATTTCTGCCTAAGAGCAATTTCTTTTAGGTCAAACGAAGTCAAACTAACAGTTACGCCAAGTCAGGCTTCCTTCCTGTTGTCAAGGCTTTGCGGCATTGCCGTCGTTGGAACTTCAACGAGCAGCAGTTTTCCTGTTAGGTAGCTGCACGCTCAGCCGCTTTTTTTGTGCTCGCTTTCAGCCCCTTGATTTCTGAGGCGGCCTTTTTTACACGTCTTGCTTTTGCGCCGCACGAGTCGCGCACAACGAGCATTGAGTTCAAAATAGTTCGCGCAGCAGCAGGTTTGTTTTCGATACGCTTGATGATAGTTTGAAGCGCAATCCTCCCGATTTCCTCCGTCGGCTGATGCACGGTGGTCAGTGGTGATGTTGCATACTGTGCCTGCTCAATGTCGTCGTAACCGACGACCGCCACATCGTTTGGAACAGACAAATTTGCGTCGTTCAGCGCGCGAATGAATCCGAGTGCCACAATGTCGCTATACACAAACACCGCATCAGGTCGTTTAGCGAGCTTTGCGAATTTTCGCCCAGCGTCGTATCCCGCCTCGTAGCGGTCTTTATCGCCGTCGATTTGCATCACGAATCGGTTAGATTGTTCAAAGTCGTCCATTGCTTGCTCATAGCCCGATTTCCGAACATCTGAGAGCAGGTTAGATACGCCGCCACCGATGTAGCCGATGTAGCTGTAGCCTAAGTCAATCAAATGTTTTGTCGCCATGTATGCGCCACGTTTGTGGTCGACGCCGACATACCAGATATCCTCATCATGGACATAAGAAACCATGATGTATGGAAAGCCCAAGTCATGGAGTTTGCGAATTTCTTTGGAGGCACGATAGGTTCGGCTCATGGATGCAATAATGAGCGCATCAGCACCAATTTTTTGAAAGTGCGCGATTTGATTTTCCTCTTTATCCATTCTGCCAACAGAGCTGGCGAGCAGGAGGTTATAGCCTTTTTCATCGGCCGCTTTCGCTGCGCCGTGCGCAATGAGCGAGAAGAACGGGTTTTTCAAGTCGCGCAACACCAGCCCGACGGTTTTATGCTTACTTAGATCGACAACGGCGGATTTTCGGGCAACAAACGTGCCTTTGCCGACACGCCCGTAGAGATAGCCTTCGGCGATTAAATCCGATAATGCTTTTTTAACGGTGATGACGCTGACATTGTAACTTTTGGAGAGTTCGCTGTGAGAACCAACTTGGTCGCCGACGTTCAATTCCCCCCGCGCAATTTTCGCTTTGAGGTCATCTGCAATCTGCTTGTAGAGCGGCGTCGGCTCTTGCATGTTGATTCCCATTTGTTGATAGAATTGGAAATGTTTTTGTTTTTTACATACTTGGTATATGAGGTTGATATTACATTTTTATTTTCAAATTGTCAACGTTTTTTTACGAGCCGCAGTTGTTGTATTGGCTTGAACTTTACGGCGTTATATTTACGACATACTTGGTATTGCGTTGTTATCGCTCATTTTCATTACTCTTTGACCGCGCGCATGCCCGCAGAACTCTGTCCGATTCACCGATGTCCCTTGGAACTGTCCTATCGTGGCACGAAGCGCATTTCTGATTTGCCGACCGTCTCGCTCGAGGGGTTGCCGATGCTCTACTGCCCACAGTGTCTTGCCGAAGGCAAAGATTCTGCCCGCGAACTCGACGCGACAACGCTCAACACCTTCATCGCCGCGCTTCGAAAACTGCTCGATAAATCGACCTTTACAGAACACCTGCATAAGCCGACCATTGCGCTGAATTTCAATCCACATAAATCGCTGCTCGAAAAAGACGGTCTTGCTCAACGCCACGCCAGCGCGGCGCATTCAAGTGGTGCGCACGACGACATAAAAACCCGTTTGGAAAATTTCACTCCGCAACGACCACTTTACTCGCTCGACCGGCTCATCCTTGACGAGGCGACCCATACTGCTATCCGAGAAGCCTTAAACCTCGTCGAGCAACAGCAGCTTATCTACGACACATGGAATTTGAAATCGATTGACCGCACTGGACGCAAAGTGGCGTTGAATTTTTATGGACTTCCGGGCACTGGGAAAACGCTTGCTGCCGATGCCGTTGCAAATTTTTTAGGGCGCGAGATTTTACTCGTCAGCTACGCGGAACTCGAGTCAAAATACGTGGGAGAGACGCCAAAGAACATCAGAGCTGCATTTGCCAAAGCCCGAGAGGCGAATGCAGTGCTGTTTTTTGACGAAGCCGACTCAATCCTTGGCAAGCGCCTGACCAGCGTAACGCAGTCCGCCGACCATAGCGTAAACTTGACACGAAGCACGACGCTCATCGAGCTGGATAAATTCACCGGGCTGGTGATTTTCGCATCGAATCTCGTTGGAAATTACGACGCGGCGTTTTTGCGGCGCATGATTGCGCACATTGAGTTTCACTTGCCGAAAGCTGCCGAGCGCGCAAAAATTTGGAAGGCACATTTGCCGCCGCAACTTCCCGTTGAAGCACATTTGAATATCGACCAACTCGCGGAGCTTTCAGAGGGGGCGTCAGGCGGCGACATCAAGAATGCCGTGCTGCTGGCAGCGTCCTACGCCTCAATGCGCCAGAAGGCGGAGCAGGTCGTTCGATTTGATGATTTCAGCAAAGCCATTGAGTTTGTTCTGCGCGGCAAGTCCAAAGTTGCAGCGATGACAAAAACGTAGCGGATTTATTTTTCCGTTGACATAGCTTTGGCAAATAAAGTGATTGCCTGATTAACGTCCTCGCTTTTTTCCATTTGAATCATATGCCCGCAGTCGGGGAGCATGATGAGCTTGGCATTTTTCAAAGCAGCTTGTCCTTGCTGCATCACGTCGCGTGTGCGTCCGCCGTGCAAAAACGGATTTGGAATCAAGTTATCGTTTTCTCCTGCGATGATGAGCGCGGGCGTTGCAATCATGCTGAGCTTATCCCACACGTAGCCGTCGAGCATTGCGCCGACGGACTTCCAGACGGCGTAAGCGAATCGGTCGAATTCTTCCGACGGCACCAGCCGCGTGCGCTCTTCAATCATCCATTCCCACTTGTCGCTCCAATTGTAAAAATTGGCGGCAATGTTGGCGCGAATGCGGTCTTGCGGCGTTTTCTTGATGAAGTCAGGCGTAACCGCGTTGCGCAGCCAATTGCCTTCACCTTCTTTGAAGGCTTCAAAACCCGCTGGCGCAAGCAAGACCATTTTCTCGACCGCGTCAGGAAAGAGCAATGCGGCCATCAAGGTAATCTGTCCGCCCATGGAGTGTCCAACCCAAACGGCTTTTGTTATGCCAAGATGGTTCAACAGCGCACGCACCGTTTCAGCGTAGAACGACATTGAATACGGTGTCGAAAAGGCTTTGCCGGATTTGCCGTAGCCGGGCAAGTCGATGGCGATAACGCGAAAACCTTGGTGCTGCAGGTCGTTGATGTTGTATCGCCAAAATCCTGCGTTGCTGGCAAGCCCGTGAATAAGCACAAGCGGTTTTCCGTCCCCTTTGGAATCGTAGTAGCTCACTTGCGCGCCGTTCACCGTAGCGCTGTCGGTTGAGAACGGATACGGAATATCTTTGAATTGCATCGTCGGTTCGCTGTGATAGAGCTTTGCGCTGCCGCAACCGAGAAGCATTGTCAGAAGAAACGCGCAGACGCTGATTGAAAAAATTGATTTCATTGTTCATCTCCTTTGCTTAAAACATGAGCCAGCTTATTGTGCTGAATACCGCCCAAGGATTTTTCGGGCGCGTGCCTAAATCGGTGGGACGAGTAAGCGGGCTGTCGTAAAAATCACCATTTATCATATACGCTGCGCTGACGCCCAGATCGAGAAAGAGCGCAAGCGAGTATTTGAGTTCGGCGTTGAGTTCGGCGCCGATAAATTGTCCAGCCCCGCTCGGCGGTTGATTCGCTAAAGCCGCCGCCGCACCAAGTTTTATCAAGACTTTGTTCGGCACGATGTTGTTGAAGTAATTAAAGAATACGGCCGTCGTGCCGAATCCCATGTTGGAAATATCATGCACGGCGGAGTAGTAGCGGTTGACCACTTGCACGTCGGGAAACAGCAAAAAGGCACGATGCGAACTAAAAATACCCACCGGCGACCCCCAAGTGTTCCCAGTAACGACACCCGTGTATTGACCATCGCTGACATTATTTGCATCGCCCGATGTATAGAGCGCCTCGATGCTGACGCGGTCGTTATTGGTCTGTCCATATTTGTAGTTGAAAGACGCATGCGCTGTTACACCGAAAATGCCCACGTTGCCTGCGTCTGCGCCCTGCGGCGTAAAGACATTCAGGTTTCCGACATTGAACATCGTCATGGCACTCGCCCAAACCCTTCCGCCGATGAACTCGCGGTTGTATGACACATTCGCACCTGCCCAGATGACATCACCTTTGTATCGATTTTGTCCCAATTGAAATCGCGCGCCGCCGTTGTAGTCGACAAGGAGCGAGTTAAATCCTTGACCAAGAATTGAGACGCCGCCTTCGCCCTGTCCTCTGTCGTAAAGATACCATGCGCTTCCGCCCAACTCCCACAGCCCGCCGATGCGCGTTTCTGCATCTGCCATTAGCAGCACGACATCGTCATCGATTTGAATAAAATTTTCGTAGAGTTGATAGTAGCCCAGCCGTCCGGTGGTTACGGGCGAGAGATTAAAATAACTGCTGATGCCAACGCCCTGCGTTCCCCAAAACATCAAGCGGTTCGCGCTTGTCTGGTTGGTTTGCAGCGTATTGACATTTGGGTCTCGTGGATTATCGAAAATGCGCTGCACGCCAATTACCACGTTCCAACTTTGATTGAATCTTAGTTCGAGATTTGCCATGAGGGTTTGAATGTTGACCGTGCCTGCGTTGATGGCGCCGCCCACGTTGTTACCGACGCCGTAGTTCACATCGCCCCATGTTACATCAACTTTGAACAGCCCCCGGAAAATGGCGATGCCGTCCAAGAGAGATGGACGGTAGACAAAGAGCGGTACGAAACGCCCTTCGCCGTAGAAGGCGGTTTGTGGCACGGTTGTGGTGCTGTTTGGTCCGAAGAGCCTTCCGATAATTTGCCCACGCAGAAATTCATTTTCGGGTGCGATGTTACTTGCCGTCAAGCGCGTGAAGAAAAATCCAATGAACTGTAATTCCTGCGGCGGCTTTTCAGGTGTGCCGAGTCGACGGTCATCATCGACAGGATAGTTCGGCAATTGCGCCCATATAGGCGACGCCGCAGAGAGAAGAATCGTGAAGAGTAAAATTTGTTTCATAGTTGCCCCCAAGTTTCGCATCTAATGCAGAGAGAAGCTCAGGCACAGCGAAGCGCCGCATCTACTTGGCGCTCCGCCGCTTTCGCCTAAGCCGGAACTGATAGCGAGATTATTGCTTCACATAGCGCTGCACGTTGGTTTGACCTAAGAGTCCGCCTGCTGAACTGCCGAACCCTGCGGTTGCGGTCGGCGGCGTTACGCCAGCGATTGGCGGCTGCGTTTGAACGACTTCATAACGCAGTTGCGTTCCGCTTACTTCGTAGATGCCTGTTGCGGTCAGTGCGGTGGGCGTGCTTTGATTGGCAATGATGTTGCGAATGTTCGCGTTTGCGCCAGTTCCAGTGCCTGCCGAGGTTGTGTAGGTACCACGTAGCGTCGTCTCTACGCCCGCCAAGTCGCGTTGCACAACGGTATAAGAGCCGTCGCGGTTGAATGTGGCTTGAATACGACGCACTCTAAATGGCGGGTCGAAGAGAAGCGGCGCCACGTTCGCGCCTTCCGACAGCCATGACCCGACGATTGAGTCTTGATTGCTGGTGTCGTCGCTCGATGTTGATGTGCCGCGACAGGCGGAGAGCGTCGCTGTGGCAACCAGCACCAAAAGAATCACATTGCGTTTCATAATTCACCTCTGTGGTTTAATTGTTTGTTGGAAATACAGCATCATGCTGCGCTAAAAAATCGTCAGGTGTTCAGCAAAGATTTTCGGTCAATTTTTCCGGCGTCGTTTTTCGGCAGTTCGTTCAAAAAGACAAGCGACTTCGGCACTTTATATTTCGCCAAATTCGTTTTGCAAAACTCTATCAGTTCCGTTTCATTAACGACTGCATTTGGTTTCAAGACGATAAATGCTTTGCCTGCTTCGCCCCATTTTTCATCAGGCACGCCCAAGACCGCGACTTCCGAAACGCACGGATGCGATTGCAACAGCCGCTCGACTTCGGCGGGATAGACATTTTCACCGCCAGAGATATACATGTTCTTTTTGCGGTCGACGATATAGAAGTATCCGTCCTCATCTTCCCGCGCTAAGTCGCCTGAATACAGCCAGCCATCTTTAATTGCTTTTGCAGTTTCAGTCGGATTGTTCCAATAGCCGGGGGTTACCACATCGCCGCCGAAGATGAGTTCTCCCACATTGCCGCTTGGCACATCGTTACCGCTCTCATCGACTAGACGCACATTGACGTAAAAATTCGGAACACCGATGGAGCCAATTTTCCGCACTGCGTCGTCTTGATGGAGCGAAAAGAGATTTGGTCCGGCTTCCGTCATTCCAAAGCCTTGCCGAATCGGAATGCCGCGTTTTTGCCACGCGTCAATGACGGACAATGGAAGCGCCTCGCCGCCGACAATGAAAAAGCGCATCGCGCTTAAATTGACCGTTTGGAATAGCGGTGAGGCGAACAGCAGTTTGAGAATCGTCGGCACAGCCATAAACATCGTGGCTTTTTCATCGGCAAGCGCGTTTAAAGCCGAATTGGCGTCAAATTTTTTCATCAAACACGTGTAGGCGCCTCGATGCAGAAACGGTGTGGATAGGACATTCAACCCGCCCGTATGGAAAAGCGGCATACAGCATACGGTTTTGTCGTCGGATGTCAGGTCGAGCCGTATGGTAGTATTGATGCTGTTCCAGAAGAGCATTTTGTGGGTGTAAAGCACGCCCTTGGGCAGACCTGTTGTGCCGCTCGTGTAGAGAATCAAGACCGGGTCGTTTTCCTTCGGTGATTCTTTCGCGGTAAAACTCTCCGTCGCATCTCGATGCGGATAACAAAACGACTCAAGCGCGTTGAGCGTCCATTGATGCGAAATCGTTTTTACTGCGTCGCATTGCTCAATGACGGCTTGATATTTTTCCTCCGTGATTAACAGTTTCGGCGAGCAATCGTTTAAGACCCCATTGACTTCGCGAGCCGCCAGACGAAAATTGAGCGGGACAAACATCAATCCAGTTTTTTGAGCCGCGAAGAAAAGCAAAAAATGCTCAAGCGCATTTTCGGCAAAGAGCGCCAATCGCTCGCCACGCTTTAATCCATAGTCATTGATGAAGAGCCGTGCCAATCGGTTTGATATAGAATCGAGCTGTCGATACGTCAGCGTGCGTCCTGTTTCATATTCCTTCAGCGCGATTTTGTCGGGCGAATACACGCAGAGTTTTTCAAGCCAATTCAGTTGTATCATCGTCGTCAGGGTTTTTGTTCATCAAGTCGTTTTGACGCAAGCCAAAGCGTTAGGGCGGAAATGCACAACACAATCGGGCAAACGAACAAGGCAGTTCTTAGCGCGGCGACTGCGCCCTGCGGCAGGAGTGCATCGCTCAGCGCGCCGACGATTGGTGGCGCAACGCCATAGCCGATGATGTTCACCACAAAAAAATACAGGGCAATTCCGATGCCGCGCAGCGACGTGCCAACAATGTCATGCACATCTGCTGCTGCCGGTCCCAGCCATGCCAGCGAGGCGCTCATCAACGCAAAATACAGCAGTTGAGCCGCAAGCAGATTTTCCGTCAAGAGAAACAGCGCCCACAATGCCGCCGACGCCAACGCGATGACGGACATCAGCAGCAAGCGACCGCCATTTTGCCGTTTTCGAAGTTCATCTGCACCGGCGCCGCCGAGAATTGTTCCGCCAAGTCCGCCGAGAATCACATACAAGGCAACCATAAATCCCACATCAGTTTTTGCCATGCCGAAGGCAGTGACGAAATACATCGGTAGCCAAATCGTCAGACTGTTTGCGGCAACGGCTAACCCAGCGTAGCCCATGTGGTGCAGCCAGAGCGTCGGCAACTTGAAGAGTGCCGTCCATTGCGCTGCGCTCATCGGGTTATGCTGTTCCAGAACGCCGCGCGTTGGTTCTCGCAGCAGCAGAACTAATACGGCAACTGGAATGCCTGAAAATCCGATGAGATAGAACGCCCATCGCCAACCGAGCGTGGCGTCAATTGCTGTTCCTGCAAAGAACGATAACGCCGTGCCACCTGCAATCGCCGAAGAATAAATCGCTTGAACGGTTGCTCGCATTTTCGGCGGAAAGTAATCGCTCAGTAAAGACAGCGCGGCTGGTCCTAATGTTGCTTCGCCCACACCCACCATCACGCGGCATAAAAAAAGTTGCCAGAAGTTTTCCGTCATACCCGAGACGCCGGAAAAAAAACTCCATACCGTTAGCCCTGCTGCAATTAGTTTGGTGCGAGAGACGCTGTCGGCGAGTTTTCCAAACGGCAAGCCTAAGACGGTATAGAACAGCACAAACGCAGTTGTTCCAAGCAGCGCTGTTTCAAAGTTCGAGAGCGCAAATTCTTTTTTGACCGAAGTAAAAAGACTGACAAGCAAAATGCGGTCGGCGAAGTTCAACACATACACCGTGAAGAGCAACAGAAGCACATACCACGCATAGAGCGTCGTCTTTTGCTCTGGTGCTTCTGCTATGTTCGCTTGAGCCGTCATCGTTATTGTTGTTTTAGTATCGAAATGCTGCGCTTGCAAACGCCAAGCCGCCGCCTGAACCGATGAACACGATTAAGTCGCCGCGCTTAATTTTTCCCTGTTCAAGCGCATCGTGAAATGCCATTGGAATACACGCTGACCCTGTGTAGCCGAATCTGTCCATAACCGTATGCGCGCGCGCTCTGGCTACGCCCAGATTATCGAGGGTTTGCCAAATGCTGTTGATGTTGATTTGTGTGAAAAAGTATTGCGCGACATCGTTGGGGTTGGCGTTCACTCGCGCGCATAGCGAGCGAATCATTTTGGTCCACATTTCCGCATTAAGTTCTTTTGGAAATTTTCGGACGAACTTCAAGAGATGGTCTTTCTGCAAGATGACTTTTTCCGTAATCGGCTCACGTGTTCCGCCCGCGTAAATCCCCATCCAATCGTGATACTGACCTTCGGTTAGAAGTTCGCTGGCGAGAAATCCGCGCTCTGTCGTTTTTCCCGCTTGAAGCAGCGCGGCGCCAGCGCCATCAGCAAAAAGTGTAACTGTTTTTTTATCGTGCAGGTCGAGGTATTTACTCATCGCATATGCGCCGACGACAAGCACGTTTTCGTATTGTTCATCGGAACGAATGTATTTGGCGGCGATGTCGAGCGCAGTTACAAATCCAGCGCACGCTGTATTGATGTCAAATGTTCCGGCGTGTTTTGCGCCAAGCCGATGTTGCACAACGGACGCCGTTGATGGCGAGATATATTCGGGTGTGTCGGTAGCAATTATCAGCAAATCAATCTCTTCGGGAGAAATGGCTGCATTGGTCAAGGTAAGTCGTGCAGCTTTTTCGCAGAGATCAGCGGTCGATTCAGTTTCGCTGCACCAGCGCCGTTCGCGAATGGTAAGGTTTTGCACCAACCATGTGTCGACATCTTCGCCGAGCAGGTCGTTAAAATATGAGTTTGGCACGACGCGCTCCGGCACATAAACGCCGGACGCGGCAATCACTGCATTTGGCATTGGTTCTCATTGTCTTAGACGTCGCACTTGGAACAGCGACGCTGCGTTATGAAATGTATCCGCCGTCAACGCTCAACACGGCACCAGTGATGAACGATGCATCGTCGGACGCCAGAAAACAATATGCGTTGGCAATGTCTTCCGTTTTACCTAATCGACCGAGCGGCGTGCGTTCTGTAACGCTGTTTAGCACTTTTTCAGGCACGCTTTGAATCATCTCTGTCTCGATAAAACCGGGCGCAACGACATTAACCGTAATCCCTTTTTTGCCCAACTCTCGCGCCCAGACCCTTGTCATGCCAATCACGCCTGCCTTTGTTGCGACATAATTTGTTTGACCGAAATTTCCGTAAATCCCTACAACCGACGCCGCATTGATGATTCGCCCGTATCCCTTTTCTGCCATGAACGCCGCAACGATTTTCGTGCAGTTAAATACGCCCGTTAGGTTTACATCAATAACTTGTTTCCACTGTTCTGGCGACATTTTCATCAGCGTCGCATCGCGCGTGATGCCCGCATTGTTGATGAGAATATCAATGCGCCCGAAGCGTTCAATCGTCTTTTTAGCAGCAGTCTCGACGGAAGCGTAGTCGGCGACATTTGTGTCGAAAAATGCAGCAGTGACGTTTTTTGCGATAAGGTCTTTGACCACAACTTCTGCTTTTTCACGGCTGAGATCCCACAACGCCACGCTTGCGCCTTCATCAGCAAATTTCTCTGCCGTTGCTTTTCCAATGCCTTGTGCTCCGCCTGTTATGACGGCGACTTTATTTTTCAACCGGCTCATCCTTAATTGGTTAAGGTTCTTTGGTCAGACTTTTTGATGTTTTGCGCGTTTGAAAAATATCAAACGATAATGATAAAAAAAATTTATCGGGGAAATTTTTTTCTTTGCGCTGTTTGAGCTACCCCGTTTTCAAGCACATGCTTTGCCTGCACTTTCGCCCATTCGGATAAAAACGCTTGATGATGCTTTTCCATCAACGAAAAAAATTCTTCCATCTCAGCAAGCCGACGACGGAGCATATCCAAGTCTCGGTCTTTGACCAGCGCTGCTTCTGCTCTCAATTGCTGCGCAATGCGAATGTTATTTTGAATCATCTCGTAGTGATTGCGAAAGGCGTTTTCAAACACGCTTGGTTGAAGTTCGTAATAATCTTGCCGCGAACTCGGCGTCCAGACTTTGCGCACCAAATTACGCTCGACGAGACGGCGCATGATTTGACTGACTGGTCCTTTGCTGCGTCCCAACTGTTTGCAAATATCGGCGAGCGATATGGGTTCATCTGCAGAGAGCAATAATCCGATGATACGCCCCATCACTTTGTTCAGCCCAAATGCGTAGTATGCATCGCCGTATTCACGCACGACATCGCGCCGCACTTTCTCTTTTTCAGTTTTCATCACCGTTCTTGATTAAATCACCCGTGTGTCTTTGTCACTGACTGTTTTCAAGTCGCTCAGATAGTTTCGATACCAATTTACCCCCGCATACTTTTGGTTGAGTGCGAAAATCTCTGGCTTTGCTTCCAGCAACTTTAAAATGTCGTTCAAGGTAAATAACGGCTTGGCTGGCGTCCAAAGTTCGTCGTAGACCTTTTTGACAAATTCGTAATCCTCTTGGTAGTCAATCGTGAAGCGGTGCGACATTGAGTAGTTCAACCCTGTCTCCCATGCAACATTCATCAATCGAAACCGCTCTGGCTGTTCCCAAATAAACGGCGTCGTATGCTCGCGCTCGAAATCTTTTTTCGCCTCGCGCCATGCGGTTTCCAAGATGTTCATTGGCATTACTTCCACATCGTTGCCGTCGGGATATGTCGGCGGGTGAAGATTGCTCACGAAATCGATATGCTGATGCACAAGCAAAAACATATTCAGCACGCGGTCGATGACGTCGGGGTCGATGAGCGGACAATCGGACGGGATTTTCACAACCGCGTCGGCTTTTTCCTGCACTGCGGCTTGGTAGTGTCGGTCGAGCAAATCGGTCGGGTGTCCCGAAAAGCACTTGACGCCGATGGTTTTGCAGAGGTCGCGCACAGGGTCATCGCTCTGGTCAGTGGTTGTAGCGACAATGAGTTCAAACGGCGCGGTTGCGGCTTGAATACGCTCCACTTGCCGTTGCAACAGAGGTTTTCCGGCGAGCGGCACCAAAATCTTGTTCGGCAATCTTGACGAACCCGTGCGGGCTTGAACCACGACGAGAAGTTTCATGGCTAATGTTTTTTGGAAACAGCGTTTTTTATTTGTTTGTCTGCCGAAAATCGGGCACTTTTTGACTTAAAAGATAATTTAATTTTGTCCCTCGATGAATATAAACAACATCGTTCATGGCGACTGCATCGAGACGCTTGAACAATTTGACGCAAACACATTCCAACTTATTATTGCAGACCCGCCGTATTTTCAGGTGCTGTTGGAAGAAGGCTGGGACAATCAGTGGAGGAACGACGCGGATTATTTCGCTCGCCTCAAAAGAATTGCCATTTCACGATATGATTATTTGGGACAGAGCGGTCGGTTACAACGAGCGTTACGACAGTTTTACGCCATGCTACGAAATGATTTTAGCGTTGCGGAAATCCGACGATGCCAAACCGTATTTCAACAAAGATGCGGTTCGCCTGCCCTACAACGACGATAAAATTCAGACCTACTTGCGCGACAAACGCTACAAAGACAAAGCGGCGCGGCTCGCGCACTTGGAAAAAGGAAAATATGCGACGAACATTTTGCGCGTCCCAAGTCTGAAAGGTTCATCGAAAGAAAAAGCCGGACATCCGTCGCAAAAGCCGATTAAACTCATTGAGCAGTTGATTCTTTCATCAAGCCGCCCTAACGACATCGTGTTGGATTTATTTTCAGGGTCGGGAACGACGGCACTTCTCGCCGAACAGTTCGGTCGGAAATGGATTGGCATCGAAACAGATAAAGAGTACATCGATATTGCCAACGCGCGCTTGGAGGCGTTGAGACAACGACAAGATTCGCCGCTTTTTAAAGACGCTTAAATGTTCGCGGCGGCGCGAAAAACGGATTCGGCACAGATTTTCCAAAGTTTTGACGGACACGGGCAACGCACGCAACTCTTTTGGCACAATGCTCCTTGTGTTGAACTTTGCGGGAACATCCCATTTTTCCGTGTAGGAATCTTCAAATTCCTTGAAGAACATTTTTCTCACCCAATTCTGGAACTGAAACCCATGCGTTTGTACTTGCGTCATCTGGCACTGGGTCACAGCGATTTGGTGAACAGATTATTGACCAGTTGAGGCGCATAGTCGGCGTTAATCCATTGCAGTGGCGCCTTTTGTTTCGAGTAGGTGGGCGCCTCCAAAAGTTCGCGGCAAACGTTCGCAATGTTCTTGGCTGATGTACCGTTGTTCTGAATTGGCGTCAGCCGCCGCAATTCCTCCAATGGAAATTCCGAATAAACTTCTTTGCCGAGTGCCAAGCCGACATACACTGTTGAGGAGAAGCGTGTCATCAAGACGTCGCAATTGGCAATCATTTCCTCTGCGCTGCCCGATGTATAGACAAGCGCGTTTGGCGCGTATTTATTGATTTCCCGCGTTGCGCGCTCAAAGTTTTCGTTAGGGTGCAATTTAAAGATGAGCAGCCTGCCATCGGCGACCTTCAGCGCGTTTTCGATAATTTTTCGTCGATTTTCATACTTGTAGGTCTCGCGAGAATCGCTGGTGCAAACCAAGACAAAATGTTTGTGCGGGAATTGATTGTCGTAAAATTTCTTGCAGTTGTCGAAATTCGGGATTCCCGTTACGCGGATTTTTTCAGGCTTGACGCCCTTGCGAATAAAGAGGTCGCGGTAGCCTTCGGAGGCGACGCAGAAGTAATCGTAGCCGTCGCTCAGGCCCGTCGTCGATGTGCTGGCAAGGTATCGCGGCAAGAACGGAAAGAGCTTGACGATGTGATACGCCAAGTGTTCGGGGTCGGTCATTCCTTCTTGAACCAGCACGACTTTTTTGTCGCGAATGTTTTTTTGAATAATTAAATCGGACGAGGTAACCACAAGGTCGTAATCGTTTTTCTTGCCCTGATAATCGACCTGTAAGTCGTGCACGTTAAGGTAGTTCATGCAACGAGCTACGTGTCTAAATCCTGCTGGCGTTACCTCGGCGAGTTTCATCTGACGGAGTTTTTCTTGAATGCCATCGCAGTAGTAGGGCGTAAACCAACAATCATGTTCCGAGAGCTCTTTGGCGACTTGGTGCATTTGCGTGGTTTGATTCATTGAGCCGCCGATAAACAGAATTTTTTTTCTCATTTCATCACAAATCGATTTGAACGTTTATTAAGATGGCTGTATAAATGCTTCTTTCGGCTTGACGCCAGAGAAGAGCAACAGCGCGTATCCTATAAGTATCCAAAATACTTCTTTTGCGCGTTTCATCAATACAAACGCTGCGCCGACCGTCGGCGCGTCGGGCACGCCGAATGCGCCCAAGAACAACACATACCCCATGTCTTGAATTCCAATGCCCGCAGGCAGAAAGACAAACATTGAGCGCACGAACGACAACGCGGATTCCAACGTCAGAATCTCTATAAACCCCAATTCAATGCCGAGCAGTTTCATAATGAGAAATGTTTCTACCGACTCGAAAAACCACGCGCTGATGTAGAACAGCGCCGAAGTTACCACGTGCCGACGCTCGATATTTTGAAATCTTGAAAATTGTTTATCGATATCGAGAATGCGTTGTTCTTCCTTGATGAGCCACTCGCGCAGCCGTGTAATTGGCACGCGCAAGAACACTCGATGCAGCCGTTCTGCAATCGAGCCGTAGAGAAATGCCGCGCCAACGCCGCCAAATCCCATCATCACCACAAGCGACGCCAAGAGCATCAGCCAAGGCAAGCCGCCAATGCCAATAATTTTGCTCGATATTGATGACAATGCTGCGTAGCCAACAATGACGCTCAAGACGATATAGACCGAATGCCCGATGCTCAGCAAACAGTTTCGCGCTACGCCCAGCGGAATGCTTTCAGAGACGGGAACGCCGCAGCGTTTTTTCATCAAATACGGCTTAATTGATTCGGCGAGCGCAGTGCCGCCCGGCAAGCTCATCAGCATGGCTTCGGAAATGAGCTTAATGCCGAAGAGTTGCAGAAACGGCACGTCGCGCTCTAAGGTCGGGAACACGGCTTTCCAGCCAAGCGTGTCAAAAATGCTGGTAACGACATACGGAAGCGGAATAAGGAGCATCGCAATCCCAATATGCGAGATGAGCGTGCGGATTCTGTCCAAGTCTACGCCGCGAAAAAGATTGATGAACAGAAAAATTCCAAGCGAGAACGCCAGAAGTTTTAAGAATCCAAGTCCAAATTTTTGAGCGTGTTGCATGAGTTCGGCGACTCGTTCTTGACGGTGTTGTTTCCGGTAAGGCTGCAAGTTACTTCGAAATACACAATCGACCATCTGAAATTAAAAAGGCGTCCCAACTTGGAACGCCTTTTTCGCGTTATCTTTTCTTTTTTGTTATTTCACCAAGAGCATTTTCATCGTGCGCGTAAAGTTACCGGATTGTAGGCGGTAAATATACATTCCGCTTGCCGCTAAGTTGTTCGCGTCGAACGTAACTTGATACTCGCCCGGCGCTTGAACTTGGTTGACGAGCGTTAAGACTTCCCGTCCAAGCAAGTCATATACTTTTAGATTCACATTGCCCGCCTCTCGAATGCTGTATTTGATGCTCGTCGTCGGGTTAAATGGATTCGGATAGTTCTGCGACAAGTTGTAGCTAAAGACACGTGCTTGCACGGGTTCGCGGACTTCCACGCTCACAGTTTGAGCGTAGTCATGCACCGTGCCGTCGAGGTCAAATGAGCGCAGTTTGTAGGTATATCGCTTTCCGACTTCAACGCCGCCATCCAAGAAACTGTAATTTGTCGCGGTTGTCGTTGTGCCTTTGCCCTTGAGTTCTGGCGAGAAGCGGAACGATGCGATTTCTTGCTGCTCTTGGCTGCTTGTCTCCTCGCTGGCGGAACGCAGCACAACGAAGCCCGCATTTTGACGTTCCGACGCGGTTGTCCAATTTAGCCTGACGCCCTCGCGGGTTGCCGCACCTGTAAACGCCGAGAGTTCGACGGGCAATGGATTATCGCCGCCTTCATCGCCAATGGCAAATTCAGAGAACGAGTTGAACGGCACCGTGCTTTCTAAGTTGCCCGCATTGATTGTTCCGCCGATGTTCTGCCAAGCCGATGTGCTGTTGTCGCGTTTCAGCCAGCGCAGCGCGGGTGGATTCGTTACGCCCGCCAGAGCGGTTAAGGGAATGCTGACTCTGCCGTTGGTAAATACCATATCGGTGTTCGTGAAGTCCCAATAGTATTGGCTTGCGCGCGTGATTCCCGTCGGCAACGTCGTTGCTCTCGGCGGAGAGTTTAGTGAGGTAACAGTTAAAATACCAGATGTTGTAACATCGGCCACAAAGGTAATTGACGTGCCAGTAAAGGTGGTTGTGCTGGCTGTCCCTACCGCAGGCGTCGCTGTCTCGGTGATAACGGCATTTGGAATTTGCTCGCCAAAGACGATAAACGGCAAGCCTTGCGGTGCTGCATTGTCTAAAATATCGCCCCACGCTGTTCCATTAAACTGCCGCGCGTTTCCGGTGGTGGTTTGTCCTTCAATCGTAATTGGCGGCACCCAAGGACCTGACGTAAGCGTTCCGCCGGTTTGCCAATCGATCCAGTAGGTTCCGGGCGCAAGCGTCAAGCCGTTGGTAAGCGCGACCGTCTGCGCCATCAGCGGACGGTCAACGTTGGTCAATGTTCCGCTAACGCGGTAAATACCAGAGAATTGGGTGCGCGCCATGCGGTTCGTGGTCGTATTTCCAAATACAATTTGGCTGCCAGCATCGCCCGGTCTGCCGCGCCAAATCCGCAGATTCACGTTGTTTATCGTAGAGGTGATTGGGGAACCTGTTTGGTAGGCATAAAAAACAAGCGAGTCCAGCCGCCAGCCCTGTCCCGCGGGGACGACGAAGTCGTCAGCGACTCTATTAGCAGAAGGAATTGAATGTAGGAATCCAAATGAGCTTAAACCAGTGGCGATGTTGCTTGCGTCGGCAAAGTTTGCGCCCTCGGCAGGGTTTGTAACCAGCGGGCCGTTGCTGTAAATCTGTTGAGGTGAGGGCGCAACGACGGTAAAGGTCGAGCTACCTGCGGTCAAGCTCAATCCTGATACGGTCAGTTGAACGCCGCTTTGCGCTGTGTTGTATGTCAGGTTACGGAAGATGACCACATTTTGACCCGGATTGACGGTCGCGGTCAGCGGGCCACTCAGCGTTCCAGACCCGGCTGTTAATGACAGCGTTACCGTGCCGCCGTTCGGTGCGGGTTGCGGATTTCCGCCCGCATCTTGCAGTTGTGCAATCACAGTGAAGGGGATATTGATTGTCGGCGCCAGCGGGTTTAAAATCGCAAAGCGCGTTGCCGGATTTTGAGGCACAAACCGATACGTGCGACCCACATCAGGGTTTATATTGTTTCTGACATTGAACGTGATGTCAGTTCTGGACAGCACAAAGATGTTCCCTGTCGCTGTTCCAAACGGGGCGTTCCATGCTGTTGCAGAGCCTTTGTTTAGAACAACGACTTGAGCGGCAGCCGTTGATAAGCCTTTAATACCCATGCCAAATGTTCTAAACGTGGGCGCTCCGATTGATGGGGCGAATGTTCCATATACAAATTCTACCACGCCGCTTTCGTAGAGTTTGATTTGGAAATTCATGTTGTCGTACTGAATTGGCACTGCGGTTGACTTTTCGCGCACATTCTTGAACTGAATTGTGCAGACGCGATTCGGAGCTGTTCCTGTGGTGTGAACTCGATACTCCGGCGTTGATGTGCCAGCTTGCAAGTCGTGGTTCAATACCGAGATGATATCGACGTCCAATGCATTTGTGCTTGCCAATACGCCACCTGCGCCCGTTTGGTCTTGTGGAGTTGTAATAAACAACGCAGCACTCGATGGATTCGTGCTGCCCAGTTTGATAAAGCCGTTGGTGTTTAGAATGAATTGACTATACACCCTGCCGTTGTAATCAAAATTGAAGCCGATATTGACGGGCGCGGAGTTGGCATCGTCAAAATTGGCGGTGGTAATCGCGCTACCGTTTGAGCCTAAGTCTGTGTAGCCTGTATTGACGTTGAATGTCGTCGCTGGCGAGTAGCGAAACACACCGCCAACTGTCAGAATGGAAAACAGCGGGCTGGTTTCCACGACGGCTCCGCTGTTTGCCGTCAAACGAATTTGATAATCGTTGCCGTCAGCGAGCGCGACGGGCGGCGTATAGGCAAAGGTGCCTGTGTTCGGCGTTCCAGCGGAGATAGAGCTATTGAACGCGCCGCCTTTGAGCAAGTCGATGACCACGTTGCCCGTGATGATGCCCGTATTCGTCCAAGTGATATTGACCGACTGCCCCTTTGTCCATGACGCTCCTGAAACTGGGTTTGTCAGCGTCAATGTTGGATTTCCCAAAGCAGCTTGGACAGCGCGCCGAGCATTCACTCTGCCGTATCCCATTTGGAACGTCCATGTTCCCAGCGTTCTGCCACTTGCTGTGCCGTAGGGATAACCGCCGACTTTATCGGTCGTTGTTTGTAAAATTTCCTCGAGTTGAGTGCCTGTCAAGGTCGGGTTAGCCGAGGCGGCAAGCGCAACGACGCCTGCGGCAATCGGACACGCTGCCGATGTGCCACCGAAGAACGTTTCATTGTCTGCGGTGTAGCCTGCTGTGCCAGCGCGGTCGGTCGTCAGCGTACTAACGCCCGGCGCGACCACATCAAGGTCGTTTCCGAATTGAGAAAAGCCCGCTTTGCGGTCGGTGTTGTCGGTTGCGCCGACGGCGATGATGTTTGCGGCTCTCGCCGGATAACCAACCGTGCTGGCGCCGCTGTTGCCAGCCGAAAAGAGCATAACGGCACCAAGCCCGCCGCGCGCGTTTGTGCGGACGCTGGAAAAGCTGGCTTCCCACGACGCATTGCCACTGCCACCGCCCCAACTTTGGCTGACAGCCACAAGCCCCGTTACCGTATCCGTCGCTGAAGCGCATCGTGCGATAACCGCGTCGGTTGTAGAAAAACCGCCTGAAGAGTTGAAGTTAAATCCGTTTCTGACCAAGTGAACGCGCACGTTGTATCCGACGCTGGCGACGCTTGAGTTGTTGTTGGTGAGAGCGGCAATCAAGCCGGCGCACGGCGTGCCGTGATTTTCATTTGCAGCGCCGGGATTTTGTGGGCTCGCTGGACCGCCAAAGCCGCTTGACCCATCTGTGCCGGCGGCATCGTAGCTGCTGGTGATTTTTCCTGCCAACTCTGGATGAGTTAAATCATATCCTGAATCCCAAACGGAGACGACGACCGTCGAAGAGCCTGTGGTTAAGTCCCATGCCGTCGTCGCGCTGATGTCTGCGCCAACCGTGCCAGTTTGCCCGCTGATGGTTTGTCCGGTGTTTTGCAAGAACCACTGTTGGCTGAACGACGGGTCGTTGGGCGTTAGGAAAAATCGTATTGGCCTTGTCGGCAGCATAGGTAAAAATGGGTTCTTTGTCGGGCGCGGTTGCGACGATAAAATCATCTGACGAATCCGTTCTTCGGCTTCGTCAATTGCTGGTGCTGGGGTTTTTGTTACTTTGTCTGTGCTTTGGTGCGAGTAGCAAATGTGCATAAAGTTCGGCTGCGCAAACTCGACCAGCCCGCTCTCGACCATGCGTTGAGAGGCCAGAAACGGGTCAACGCCGTCATCGAGCCGCACCAATACTTGCTCTTTGTCGCGCCCCATTCGGAATGTTTCAATCACGTTTGCAGAGACTTCAGCGTTCATGCTTTGCAGCCGGGCGTCGCCTTTTGCCTTCGGCATATAAATCACTTCGTTGGTTACATAGAGTGTGTCGCCCTCCAACGTCATAAAGGCAGGATAGGCGCTTTCCACTTCGGGGGTCGCTCTTAGTTGCGCCAACAACGCTGTCATTTTAGACTCGGAGCGGTCGGCAGCATTAAGTTCATAGCGCAACGCTCGCATGACCAGCGGCTGCTCTCTTTTGAGCGTGAGCCGCCCAAATGACTTCATCAAATCGGTTTTACGCGACGGTAAGACACTCGACTTGTATTTTACATACACCTCCGATGTCGATGCAATCAATGACCGCTTTTCTCCCTTGTAGTAGTAGAACGTGTTTTGCTGCGCCGCCGACAGCACTGGCACGAATAGAAGAAAGAGTAAAAGGTATTTTTTCATAACGCGTGTTGTTTTGATGTTTGTAGAGTTGTTGATAGAAAATGTGCATTACGTTTAGATACGCTCGCGCAACAGCCGTTGATTTGCAGTTTCGCAACACTTTGTGTTGAACGATTTAATTGGCGGCATGCCCTTAACGGCAAGCAACGTGCCCTAAGTTGTTCCACATATTTTGTTGACAGTCTGCAAATGTAAAATTTTCGCTCGTTTTTTGCAAAGCTGCTTTTTTCGAGAGCGTTGCTCATTTGGTCGCGACTGCGTGTTTCTGCACCGCGCTTTTCTTTTTCAATGAAATTTTCATAAATACGCTGCACAACGCGCTTGACAAATTCACTATCAACGAAACCGTAACAACGCCATGCCACTCATTAATACGACCTTTAAGACCTTGCCCGAGATGTTCTCGAGCGTTTTCACGCACTACAAGGGGCGCAAGGACTGCTTTGCGATGTATCGAAAACTCAACGGAAAATATGAAGGCATCTCGCATGACGACCTCAAAGCTGATGTGGATGCGCTTTCAGCCTATCTGACATCCATCGGCGTAGAGAAAGGCGACCGTGTGGCGATACTCTCAGAGAACCGTCCTGCGTGGGTCGTCGCTGATATGGCAATTTTGCAACTCGGCGCGATTGACGTGCCGCTCTATCCATCGCTACCGCCGAATCAAATCGCTTACATTCTTCAAAATGCTGACTGCAAAGCCGTCATTGTCTCGACTGCCTTGCAACTTGGCAAGGTTCGGAAAATTCGAGACGAAGTTCCGTCGGTTAAGCATATCATTTCTATGAATGAGTTGGAAACGGCAGGCGATGATGAAATTGAACTCACAAAGGCGCTGGCGTTGGGAAAATCCTATCTGCAACACCATCCCACGGCGCTCGACGGCGTTGGCATTTCGGAAGAAGACCTTGCCACGCTCATTTACACGAGCGGCACGACGGGCAATCCGAAAGGCGTGATGCTCACGCACCGCAACCTTTGCGAGAACATCAAGTCGTGCAATACATCCATGTGCGTGCCGCTCGACATCGGCGAGCAAGATGTCGTGTTGTCGTTTCTGCCGCTTTGCCACTCTTACGAGCGCACCGCAGGCTATTATATGATGTTCGGCTGCGGCGTCAAGATTTACTACGCTGAAAGCATCGACACGGTCAGCCTTAACATCACCGAAGCGAAGCCGACGATTGTCATTACCGTGCCGCGCCTATTTGAGCGCATCAAAGCGAGTTTATTCAAGACTATCGATGCTGCTGCACCTGTGCGGAAAAAACTTTTTTATTGGGCGCTGGATGTTGGCTACAAATTCCAAGCGGCAGCACGGGAGAAAAAACTTTCGCCAATTATCTCTGCACAACATGCGCTTGCCGATACACTCGTCCTCTCCAAAGTGCGCAAGCGGTTCGGCGGCAGAATGCGGTTTTTCATTTCGGGCGGCGCGGCGCTGCCGCAACAGACGGGCGAATTTTTTGCCGCCGTTGGCCTCTTGATTCTCGAAGGATTTGGTCTGACAGAGACCTCGCCGGTTACGCACGTCAACCGTCCCGACAGCATCAAGTATGGCACCGTCGGTCCCGTCATCGCTAATGTCGAGCATAAAATCGCGCCCGATGGCGAGATTCTCCTGCGCGGTCCGAACATCATGAAAGGCTATTGGCGCGACGAGGCTGCCACGCGCGAAGTCATTGAACCCGACGGCTGGTTTCACACCGGAGACATCGGCGAAATCGATGAGATGGGACGGCTCAAAATCACCGACCGCAAGAAGCATATCATTGTCAACTCTGGCGGCAAGAACATCGCACCGCTTCCAATTGAAAACCTGATTGCGAACAACCCATACGTCGACCAAGTTGTTGTCTTAGGCGAGAAGCGCCCGTTCCTCAGCGCGGTGATTGTGCCGAACTTCGACAGCCTACGCCAATTCGCCGACCGTGAAGGCATTACATTTGAATCCAACGCCCAGCTTATTGAGAAAGAGCCGATAAAAAAACTCTTCGACGAACACTTGAAGAAAATTTCGCGCGATCTGGCAAGCCACGAAAAAGTGCGCCGTTTCTTGCTCGTCGCCGAGCCATTCTCGATTGAAAAAGGTGAAATGACGCCGACGATGAAAGTCAAACGCAAGTTCGTCGAGGAAAAATTTAAAGATGAGTTGGAAGCGCTCTACAAAGGGTTGGTCTATGAGGCGGATTAACCAATGCCGTTTGTTTATCAGCAGAAATGCCGAGGCTTGATGCTCGAGCTGACTCAACGCACATGGTTGTGATGATGCTCATCGCGCGATTTCATTTCGGCAGCTTCGGTGCAGCCGTCGCCGTGTTTGATGGCGGATTTTACTTTGGCGTTTTCAAGCTGCACCGTAACATGTTCAATGTTGAATTTTTCTTTCAACATTTTGTTGATGCCGAGAATGAGTGTTTCGCTGCAATCATATTCATCGACCAAGACATGACAGCTAAGCGCGTTCACGCCCGACGTGATTGACCACACGTGAAGGTCGTGCAAATCACAGACGTGCGTCATGTCGCGTAGCGCCCGCTCGACGCCCACAATATCAAGGTCTTTTGGCACAGACTCGAGCAACACATCAACCGCTTCAACGATGATTCCCCACGCACTTCGGACAATCAGCGCGGCGATAAAAAAGCTGACGATGGAATCTATCGGCGTCCAGCCCGTCAGCCACAGCAGCGCCGCACCGACCAACACGCCGACCGATCCCAGTAAATCGCTCAAGACATGCAGATACGCCGCCCGCACATTGACGCTCGCGGCGCTCGACGGATGCAGCAGCAGCACACTTATGATATTGGCAACCAAGCCAATGCCGCCATAGAGCATCATTTCTGACGAGTGAATGTCCTGCGTTTCAAACAGCCTGCGCACTGCCTCATAGCAAATCAGCATGGTAACGCCGAAGAGCAAGACGCCGTTGGCGAGCGCAGCTAAAATCTCGACTCGATAAAATCCGTAGGTGCGCTGGGGCGTTGCGGGAAGCCGTGCTGCCCATGCGGCAAAGTATCCCAGCAAGAGCGAAAAGACGTCGGTCGCCATGTGTCCCGCGTCGGCGATGAGCGCGAGGCTGCCGCTTAAAAATCCGCCGATGAGTTCCACAAGAAAGACCGTTAGGGTTATGAGCGACGCCCAGCCCAACCCGCGTCTTGCATGGTCGCTCGTTTGAAGTTTGTGCAAGTAAATGTCGTGATTATGTTCCATAGTTCTCTCGGTTGATTTTCACTTTCGCGCGGCGCGGTCGAGCACCGTTGCAGCTTTCTTGGCTGGGTAAATGCTTGCCAGCACTGCAATGCCCACCGCCGCAGCTGCGGCAATCAAAAAATCGTCTCGCTCAATTGCCACTGGATACGCCTTGATGATAAACGCGTCGCCGTAGGGCAACGGCACAATGCCAAACGTTTGCTGCGCTGTGCAAATCAGCCAGCCCAATCCAATGCCGATTGCCGTGCCGATGACGCCAATGAGCAATCCCTCGAAGAGGAAAATTTTTTCAATGCTTTGCTTTGTCATTCCAATACAATAAAGGAAATACAAATCCTGTTTTTTTTCAATCGCTGTCATCGTGAGCGACCCAATCAGGCTCATTGAGGCAACGATGATAATTAGCATCAGGATGATGAAACTTCCCCACTTTTCAAGTTTCATCACGCGGAAAAGTTCTTCGTATTTATCGGAGAGCGACTGCACGGCGTAGCGCTCGTTGAGCTGTTTTTCCATCAGCCACGCTTGAACCTGTTTTTTGAGCGTCTCGTTATCGATGCCAGCTGAGGCGTAAATATCAACGCCGCTAATATCGGCGGGCGACAGCCTGAAAATGCGTTGCGTGATTGGAAGAGCAGCAAGCACGTAGGCATCGTCGTAGGCTCTGTGCGCCGAGAAATAATTTTGAACGGTCAAGACGGGCAATTCGGGAGCGCTTGCCGTAATGCCGCGTTGCAGTGCGTCTAAGCCGTCGTCAATCGCTCTGGGGCTGAGCAAACGGGCTTCGGTTTTGTATGTCGCCGTAAATTTTTGAGCCAGCCCAATTCCAATCGTTAGGCTCTGGTTATCGAGTGGTTCGTAGCCTGCATCTAAAAATCGCGCCATGCGTTTATAGGCGCTTTGCTCTATGCCTTTAAGCGCCACAACGCCGCTTTGCCGCTCAGTTATCATCAAGACTTTTCCCTCGACGAAGCGATGCACCGATGCCACACTCGGCAGCCGTTTCAATTCCAAGAGCAGCGTATCCGAAATGGACATCGACGCGCCGCGCGTTGACACAAGCTGCACATCGCTATCGACGACCAAAAACAAATCCGTCGCTAATTTACGAAAGCCGTTGAGGACACTCAACACAACCACAATGGTGGTTACACCGATGATGACGCCTAAGATGCTAATGCCAGTGATGATATTGATGACGCGCGTTTTTTTGGCGGCGCGAATAAATCGATATGCCGCTAACTGCGCAACCTTGCCTTGATAACTCATGGGTAATGACGTTTATTTAAATCGCAACGCAACGATGGTCATATCGTCTAAGTTTTCGCGTTCTTCCGCAAAGCTGTTACACGCCTCGAAGAATTTTTCAGCAACGCCGACAGCGCTCTGTTCCGTTTTGCAAATTTTGTAGAGCATATCTGTCGCGGCTTCGTATCCCCACATTCGATTGTTTTTGTTGAAGCGTTCCGCGAATCCGTCCGTCCAAAGAATCAGCATGTCGTTTTTTTCAAAGCGGAGTTCTTTCGTCTGCACGGGAATGCGTTTGAGGAAGCCGAGCGGCGGGCATTTCAACTCAATGCTTTCCATTGTTTGTTCAGCAGCGTTGAAGTAAAGCGGCAACGGCATTCCAAGCGACGTCAATTTCAAGGTTCGCGTTCTGACATTGAGCAATCCGACGGCCAAGCTCATACCGAGACCGCGCTCATGGATCGCCTCACGCAAAGCGTCGTTGAAGCTCATCATGATTTCCTCGAGCGGCTTTTTCGACAAGTCGCTTTTCGACGCGCTGACCAGCAAGACCTTCGCCATGCCGACGATTAAGCCTGCTGCCATGCCATGTCCGACCGCGTCGCCGCAAGCAATGACGTAAGTATCGTTGCCGACGTCGATGAAATCGTAGTAATCGCCGCCGACTTCGGTCGCGGTCATCATTTTCGCTGCCACTTCAACGCCTTCTAAATCCAAGTGGTCTTTTGGCAGCATAGAGAGTTGCACCTTGCGTGCGTATTCCAATTCCTCTGTTTTGCGTTTAAACTCCAACGCTTCGAGTTCCTTGATTTTTTCCTGAATCAACCGCGCGGTGATGTCTCGCACACGAAATGAGAGAATCTTGATGAGGTTTTGCAGAATTTTTATCGCGTCTGATGCCCGCTCTCGAAAGAGCCAATCGAGATCGGGCTGTTGGAGTTTGAGCAATCTGGCTCGCTCTTTAACGACGACCATCGCCGAGCGTTTGAGATTATCGAACATCGCCATTTCGCCAAGCACTTGCCCATCTTGGAGCGTGAGGAATTTTTCGTCGTCGCCGTCGGGATTTTTTTTATACAAATCGACTTTGCCCGATAAAATGACATACATCAATCGCGGCATATCGACGCCTTCGCGGAACAGCACAATGCCGGGGGGATGCTCCTCGACTTCAGCACGTGCAAAAAGCTCAGATAACGTCTCTTGTGAGACATTTTCGAAAAGTGGAATATGCTCGACGGAAAATGTAGTCATCTTTTATTCAAGAACGAATCGCCTCTACTGGATTTAACTTCGCCGCGCTCGACGCTGGAACAAATGAGGCGGCAAACGAAATCAAGACGCTGATGAGAGAAACGGCAAGATAATGCGTTGGTTCAATCGCCAGAGGCACTTGGCTGATATAATATGTTTCTTGTGGCAACGAAATCAAATGAAATTGTTTCTCGATAAGCGTCAGCACAAGCGCAAGCACATTGCCGAGCAACACACCGAGAACGGCAATCACCGCTGCCTGCGAGACAAAAATGCCGCGCACACTTTTTCGGCTGCCGCCAAACGACATCACAATTCCGATTTCGCCGCGCTTTTCCAAAATCATAATCAGCAGCGTCGAGACGATGTTAAACGCTGCCACGATTGTAATCACCAAGAGCAACAGTGGCACAATGTTCTCTTGCAATTTCATCCACGCAAATATGTTTTGATTAAGCTCATAGACCGAGCGCGCGACAATTGGAAACTTAAATAATTTGTTTGTTTCTGCGGTCGTCTGTTGTATGAGAGTTACATCTTTGACCGTCGCTTCATATCCCGTCAATTGTCCGTTTAGGTCTAAAAATGTTTGCATCGCGTCGAGCCGAGTAAAGACGACCACGTCGTCGTGTCCCTGCGACATTCCCGTCTCGAACATTCCAACCACCCGCGCCGACTCGATATGCAAGGCCTTCAGCGCATCAACGGCGCTCTTTTCGCGCCAACTGTCGGGCTGTAAATCTTTGCTCGATGCAATGACCAGCAATTCGTCGCCGACATTCACGGCGAGCTTCTGCGCCATTTTTTTTCCAACGACAGTCGGCAGGCTTTTTTCTGCTGGGCTGTCAGCGAAGAAGTTTCCTGCAATCATTTTTCGTCGTATAAACGACACATCGGTTTCCAGCACGATGCCTTTAAGCGTTGCAGGTTCGAGCGCAGACTCTAAACTGTCGCCTTTGGATTTTAAAATCACGCTGCGTTGCAAAAACGGTGAGAGCGCGGCAATGTTTTGAACTGACTTAATTTTGTTCGTGTCAATTTCGCTGGTAAGCAGTTCTCGGAAGGCAGCGTGAGAGAGTTGCAGATGCGCTCCAAAGCCAATGAGTTTGGACTCGATTTCGCGCGTAAATCCGCTCAACACAGACAGCGCGAGAATCAGTGCGGCAGTGCCGAGCGTTACGCCCAACGCAGCAACGGTAGCAATGAATGTGGGCGCTTTGCCACCCTGTGCTTTTGGAAACGCAAATCGCTGTGCAACCGTCAGTTCGAACTTCACTTCACATAGTCCTTCCGTTTAGCCCGACGTCGCTGTTGCCTGGGAGACGTCTTCAAAATGAACGACGCGGTTGCGCCCTTTGTGCTTGGCATCATAAAGTGCAATGTCGGCAGAACTGACGAGGGATTCTTCATCGGACGCATCGTTTGGAAATGTCGCCACGCCGAGGCTCGCCGTTAGGTTTCCGCCCGGCTGGGCTTCTTGATTGACGAACACAGCATCCTCAATTGATTTTCTGATGCGCTCGGCAATCATTACCGCTTCGCTTTTATCGGTGCGCGGCAGCAGCACGGAAAATTCTTCGCCGCCGAACCGCGCGGGAATGTCGGTTTCTCGACATTCTTCCTTCATCAATCGGGCGACTTTTTTCAAGACCTCGTCGCCGAGCAAGTGTCCATTGGTGTCGTTATAAACCTTGAACTTGTCGACGTCGAGCATAATGAGCGAGAGCGGTTCGCGGAAGCGCTTGGCGCGGGCAATTTCGGAACGCATCTGGCTCTTGAAATATCGATAGTTGAAGAGCTTTGTTTTCTCGTCCGTCATAATCAGCGTGCTGAGTTCGTTGGTCATTTCCTTCATCGCTAACCCGAACTCGCTCAATTTACGGGCGAGCATGGCGATTTCATCGTTAGGATTTCGCTTGGCAACAAACGCCCGCAAGCCATCGTTCATTCGGTCAATGCTCTTCATATCATCGACGCGCGCGTAGCTGACCATATCGGTTACTTGATTTATTGGGCGCGACGTCGTGCGATAAATAAACCATGCCAAGAGCGTCAGCAACGGCACGAACACTGCGCCCATCACCATTGAGACTTGCAAAAATTTTCGCAACTCGTTTCGCACTTCATTCGAGGCTTTGGAGAGCTCAACTTCTTTTTTCTCGACGAGCGTATTGACCTTTTGATACATCGGCACTAACCGCTCGTTGTACTGCTTGGTGAGTTTCTTGATTTGTTCCTGCTCGTCTTTCGGCTTAGTTCTGGGCGGCACAACATGCTCTGCCTGCTCGAAGTATTCTTCTTGAAGTTGCTTGACTTGTGTAAGCGTCTGAACAGCTTCTTTGTCGTTGCGGTAGCTATCGGTGAGCAGGTTCAAATTTTGTTGCAAGGATTTTTTGACGCGCTTGGCTTCCTCGAGCCAATACTTGTTGTCGGAGGCGACATATTTCCACAACGCCGCATCGTAACGCACCAGTTGCGCGTTCAAGTCGCTGGCAATCACGAACTCGTTGACGTTCTTCGCGATATACTGACTAAACCGCTCTTCGAATTTGAAAAAAAGGTAAAGTGCGGCACATGGAAACGCAGCGGATACAATTATCGCCGCAAACAGCAGCAGCGAAATTTTACTGCTAAATTTCATTGTCTTCTCCCATCGTTCTTTTTAATGTTCAGAATGTCCATCTTTAAACGGAATATAGCGCGTTCCGACGTGAATCGCCGTCGTTTTTCTCACGCTTAATCTTCTCGAAAATTCACGATGCGAACTGGCTGTTTGTAGGGCGCGAAGCCGTTTTTCTGAAAGACCCCTTGCCCTTCACGCGCCAGAAACGATGCAAATCCTAACGGCAGTTTTTGGCGCAATGGATACGCAAAATAAATGCGATACGTAAGCGGATACTCGCCGAGATAGACTTGCTCCTGATGCGGCTCAACTGACTCGACTCGACTGGAATCGCGCGCGACGATTATCGAGAGCACTTTAAATGCTGTCGTGTCGGGCTGGCGTATATCCAAAGCCGGTCGCGCATAGCCCGTTCCCGCGTATCCTAAAAACCCTTGCGATTTTGGCATAAAACTTTTCATCTGCGCGAAACTTGTGCAAGGATAGGCGCTTTTGGCAAACGACTCGGCACGGAGCAACGAATCTTGCAGATACTCTCGCTGCCCATCGTTGAGGCTTGTAATGAAGAGTTGAATCGGTTGCTTCTTACCGCCGACGCTCGACCAATCGGTAATTTTTCCGCTCAAAATATCGCGCAGTTGCGCTGGCGTGAGGGCTTTCACAGGGTTTTCAGGATGCACAAGAAAACATACGGCGTCGACGGCAATCGGCTTTTTTTCAAGCTCGAGTTCGACTTTTTTTAACGCTTCAGTTTCTTCGGGCTTGAAGTCGCGGGCAACGATGACAAACCGTGTCTCACGGTTGATGAGCTTCTCAATGGCTTTGCGCGTCAGCATTGTTTCATTCGTTATTTTGGCGTCTTGCCAGATGCGCATGAACTCCTTGAGCTGTGGGTCAATCATCGGCGCGACGGATTGGTCAATGGTAACTTGCAGCGACCCTTTGGTCGTGGTTTCATCATCGCTTGTGTAGGCGCAACCGGTTAGAATGACTACCGCCGACAGCGCGGCGAGCATTATTCTTGCAACGTGCGAAAGTGACATTCGTTCTTTTGCCGATGAATGATTAAGTGATGGACTATTTGTTAGGCGGCGTGAGTTTGAGCTGAGCTCGAAGCGGCACCAGTCCTTGTTTCAAAAAGACGCCCTGCCCTTCGCCCTCTAAGCTCTGTCCCAAAAATCCTGCAAAGCCGGGCGGCAGTTCGCCAACGCCGATTCGAAGCGCGTAATAAATGTTGTAAGCTAACGGATATTCCAAACGGTTTCCTTTATCGTCACTGAAGCCGACGACATAGGCTTGGAACGGCAAGACGCGGTCTGCGCCAAACTTTTCGGTCGAGACCGCCAAGACTTTATACTGCGTCGTGTCGCGTTTGGTTTTATCCAAGTCGAGCGCAGCGCGCGCCTCGGTCATCGTCAGATACCCAATGCCGCCGGGCGTATTTTTCACGGCGTCAATCATTTCGGCGGCGGTTTTGCAGGTTACTGCACTGTCGGCAAATTTTTCGCCCGCCAGAACAGAGTCTTTGAGATATTCGCGGCGTCCGTCGTTTTCTGCCGAAAGGAATACTTTAATCGGGAGTTTTTTTCCGCCGACCTTTTCCCAATCATTAACCTTGCCGCTCAGAATGTCGCGCACTTGCGAGAAGCGCAGGTCTTCGACAACCTGTGTTGGATGCACAATGAGGCAGATGGCATCGCGGGCGATTTTGAGTTGGCGCGTTTCAACGCCAGCTTTCGCCATAGCGTCACGTTCCTCGGGCTTGAGGTCGCGCAACAGCAAAGCGAAGCGCAGCCGGTCGGCAATGAGCTCCGAAATCGCTTCGGCGGAACTCATCGGTTGCAAGAACAGCATCGCGTTTGTGCGTTTAGCTTTGAACGCCTTGACAAGTTCTTCGGCGAGCGGCATGAGCGCAGGGTCTACACCAACTGTCATTTCACCCGCGATGCTGGTTTCTTCTTTATGATTTCGCTCCGAGAGCGCTTGCACCGCGCGCTTATAGATTGGGTCGCTCGAGAGCGATAGGAGCGTGCCTCGTTCCTGTGGAGTGAGCGCGCCTGCCAGCATGAGTTTTTTCGTGGCAGCATCGTAGCGCACTTTCTTTTGCAGGTCCGACGGAAACTGTACACCTTGTGGCAACGTCTCGAGCGTAACCCCCGTCTCGGGCTGTCCGCACGCCGCCAAAAGCATTGCCATTAACAACGCAAGCAAAACGAGGCGGTCGTTTCCAACGACAAATGTTGAGTTCATATTCCAAAACTAATTTTCAGGTTTTTGTTAAAAAACTTAGTTGCCGTTTTTGAAGGCGTGAATATCGCCCGGGCTGCGAAGCATTTTGTTCACTTCCGCGATGTGCAACTCTTCGTCGTGAATCATTTGACGGGCGTATTCTTCGAGCAAAATGGATTTGTCCTTAACGAGTTCTAAGAGCTCTCGGTAGTAGGCGAGCGCGGTCAGTTCGGCTTCCAGCGATTCGCGCAAGATGGCACCGATGTCATGGTTTTCCGTCTCAAGCAAATGTCCAATCGCGAGCGATGGATGTTCGCCCATCCCTGTAATGAGTTCGCCCGCTTGCTGTGCATGCGCCAGCGATTCGGTTGCTTGCGAGCGAAGCCACGAGACAATCGGAATGCGGTTGTATCCGTAGATCATCAGCGAATAGTGCGTATAGCGCACTACACCGGCGAGCTCGGCTTCCAAAATTTTGTTCAAGACAGCGGTTACCGCTTTTCTGTCGATTTTTTCATCGAGAAATGTGGTCGTTGGCATCTTTGAAAAGAGTTAGAGTTTAAAGAAATTGATTCGCGGAAATTTAGGTGAAATTTTCCGTATCTCATTTAATTGCTGCCAAAATAAAAAAATGAACGCGGTTCTTGTTGTTTTATGCTTGTTTAGATTTGGTCAAAGCCCAAGCGCAGCGGCGCAAGTTGAGCCACCACGCCGCATCGTTATTACCCAACATAATTTTACGCTACGGCTCTTCAAAGGCGATTCGCTCGAGAAAAGCTATCCGGTAGCGGTCGGCAAAAACGCAGGCGATAAGGAACGCGTCGGCGATTGTCGCACGCCCGTTGGCGCGTTTTACATTTCACAAATTCAAGATGCGCGGGCATGGACGCATGATTTCAACGATGGAAAGGGCATCATTAAAGGCGCTTACGGTCCGTGGTTTCTACGGCTTTACACAGGCGCAGATAAAACGCGCTCGGGCAAAGCATGGACAGGCATTGGAATTCACGGCACACACGCGCCCGAATCCATTGGCACGGCGGCGACCGAAGGCTGCATTCGTTTAAGGAACAGCGACCTTCAAGACCTCAAATCGCGTGTTAAGGTTGGCATGCCAGTGATCATCGAGTAATTTTTTCTTTCGGGTTGCCCATTTTGGCGGCGGGCGGTTTCTTTTTCGACGAGCGTTTCTTTGGCGTTTGAACTACGCCCAGCAGTTCGCTTTGCCGTCGCGCAAGTTCATAAACGCCGTTCAAGGTTCGTTCAAATGCCTCGTGCTCGTCGGAGAGTTGCAGCCACTTTTTAATCACGCTGTTCGGTTGTAGGTCGGGAAATGTTTTCAGCAACGCCGCATGATGTTTTACTTCGGTAACGACCAGCAAGCCGCGCCATTCAGGCGAGATGTTAGTACGCTTGCCAGATGACGCCGTGCCGCCTGTAAAAACCAAACAGACTTTGTCTTTGCCGCGCTGCTGATAGACCGAGACGCCGCCAAACATCGGTTTAAACTCGACATTGTCTAAGTCGCTGAACCGCCGCAGAATCGGGTCGTTCAGCCAAACATCGTCGCGGCTTCGGTTCATCTTGCATGGCTTTTGCTGTGACACAACGGTGAAAAAGTATTCCAAAACAGCGCTCTGAAATGTTTTTCCCAGCTGCAAACAGTTACATCGCAGGCGATTGCGCAAGCGGTTTCGGCTCGACGAGCTTAAGACTTTTCACTTTCGCCGAAATGAGCCGACTGCCTTTGATATGTTGGCTCATCACATTACCGGGTTGAATGACGGTGTGTTCGTAGGCATAGCCGACGTCGAAGTTTATCCAGTCCCAGCGCGTCTCGACCTCGACAGTAACGACGGCGGCTTTTTCGTAATCGTTTCGCACTTCAATTAAAATTGAGCGGTCGCCGACTTGGGTGGAACGCAGAAAGAGCAGATTTTTTTGTCCATCTTTGAGCGGTTTCCATTCTGGAGCGTAAGGTTTCTCGGCGGTGAGCATCAGGAATGCAGCGGTTATCGCCGACAGCGTGAGTAAAGACACATAGCGTTTCATAACTACCTCCATAGCGTTGAAGCCGCCATGCACGGTGCATTTGTTTTGACGGCTTTGATTAGAGAGTCCGTTTTTGAAAGAACTGCTTTTGTGGGTATGTAATACTACGCAGCGCGAGCGGTACTTCGACGATTTCTTGCGGAGAATATCTTTTGACTGCGGACGATTTGGACGGTTTTGCGCGCAAAGACTTTCACTTCAAGCACATGACGCTCATGTTTTTTTTTGCGCGAGGATGCCAGTGCGCTGCTATGATTACGACACAGGGTAATACGGGGAAATCATCACATACACCAGCACGCCAGTCACGGCGACATAGAGCCAAAGCGGCAGCGTAATGCGGGCGATTTTTTTATGCTTTTCAAATTCGCCGCGCCACGAGCGGGCAATCGTAAACAGCGCGAGCGGCAGAATAATCGCGGCAAGCACGATGTGTGTGAGCAATACAAAGTAATATACAAGGCGAATCGCGCCCTCGCCGCCGAACTTCGTCGCTGGTGCTTGCGAGTGGTAAATCACATAGGAAATCAAAAAGATGCTCGATAACACAAACGTGCTGACCATCATGGTTTTGTGCAGGCGAATGTTCTTGTTTTTAATCGCTATAAACCCAAGCACCAGCAGAACAGCGCACGAGCCGTTGATGAACGCATGAAACTTCGGCAGATACGATACATTGACGCCGCCGCCAAGCGAGAGAATTTGCGGAAAGAAAATTAGAAATGCCACAAGGCTCACGACAACAACCGAGAGCGCGTAAATGAAAATCGACAATGATTTTTCGTTGGCTTGTTTTAAGTCTAGCGTTGCCATAAAATTTGAAATATGTTTTCGTTACGATGATTATTTCGTTGAAGCCGTCTGCGCTATGAGCGGTCGAGCCAGTTCGCGAATGTTGGATTTCAGCACCGAGAGGCTCGCCGGCTCGCCGCTTGCAAAGTAGCCACGAATCTGTGCATCTTGGTCGATGAGCACAAACTTTGTGCTGTGTCCGGCGGGCAAGTTTTCGGCGGGCAGCAGACATCCTTTCTCCGAGAGCGTTATCACATCTTGAATGCTGCCGCGTAAAAATTTCCATCGGTCATCGACCACGCTGTGGTCTTTGGCATAGTCGCGCAGGACGTCGGGCGTGTCGTGTTGTGGGTCAACGGTTATCGAGACGAACTGCACTTTATCGGACGAGGCGTAGAGTTTGTAAAGCTCTTCGAGTTGTTTCGACATCACTGGGCAGGCGCTTGGGCATCGGGTAAAGAAGAAATCCAACACGGTAATTTTGCCGCGCAGATTTTTTTCGGTGAAGGGGTTTCCGTCTTGGTCTTGAAATTGAAACGCAGGAACAGCGGCATAGATGGGAATTTCTTTGCGCGATAGGTCAGCAAATTGAATGGTTAGCACAGCCAGCGCGGTTATGCCGAAAACCGCTGCGCTGAAGACCAACAGCGTTTTTCTTAAATCCTTTATTTCCATTTTTACGGCAATACTTCTTTTACTGCAAATTACGGCAAAACTTTTTTACTCATCATTGGCGGCATAAAAATAACACAATGCGCCGACTGACAAGCAACGCTTTTTCAACGACAAAAATGGCAATTCGTTCCGCCCGCCGTTTCGTTGACGAGAAAAAATCGTAGTTTGTCGCTGAGAATGCCGTCGCCGTTTTGCGGATTGAAAATCAACGACGGTTGGTTAGTTTTGCGTCTCTTTTTACAAACGCGCCGAAATTATCATGTCAGAGAAAACGATTATCCCGTTGTTCCCATTGCCGCTCGTCGTTTGTCCCGATGAAACGCTGCCGCTTCACATCTTTGAAGAACGCTACAAAGCCATGATTGCCTTTTGTCGTCCAGCAGCAGCGGGCGGCGCGCCGAAGCCCTTTGGCGTCTCTCTTGCTTACAACAACAAACTCTACCCGATTGGCTGCACCGTTCTGATTGAAGAAATTGTCAACGAATACGAGGACGGGCGTCTGGACATCATTACTGTCGGAGCCATGCGCTACAAGATGCTTGAAACCTACAAAGACAAGCCGTATATGCGCGCCGCGGTTGAATTTTTCGACGATGACGGTGAAGCGACCGACAACAACTTGCGCCAAAAAGCAATTGCGCTGCACTTAAAGTTCATTGAGTTACTCAACGGTGAAACGACCGTCGAGGAATACGACGCCGATGAGCGCGTCTCGTTTCGCATTGCGCACTCCGCTGGCTTTGATGTGATACAAAAGCAAAAGGTGTTGGAAATGACCAATGAAAATGCGCGGCTCGAGCTGCTCATCGAGCATTTCGAGAAAAACATTCCCGAAATCGAGCGCACCGAAGAAATTAAACGGCGGGTGCGTTCCAACGGGCACTTCAAAAATTTGCGCTCCCTCGATTTTTAACACCGTGATTTACTTCTTTGCCGCAACGCTATGCCGGGAGATGCCTTAGAGCTGAACGATTTTATCCGCCACTGCGAAGTCGAGACCATCGAGTCGGCGATGCTCGAGGATTTATATTCGGGCGATATTACCACCGAAGCCACTGTGCCAGACGACCACCGAAGCAAAGGCGTCATTCGCGCTAAATCGAGCGGCGTGGTGGCAGGCATTCGCGTCGCGCAGATGATTTTTTCAATGTCGAAAAATCCCATCGCCTTCACGGCTCGCAAAAAAGATGGGGATGTGGTGGCAGCGGGCGATGTCCTCGCCGAAGCGGTCGGCAAAACCGAAACACTGTTGGTGTGTGAGCGCACCGTGTTGAACTTTATGCAACGGATGTCGGGCATTGCCACCAAGACCGCCGAGTTCGTTGCGCTCATCAAGCACACCAAGGCCAGCCTGTTGGACACGCGCAAGACCGCGCCCGGTCTAAGATTCTTTGATAAGGAAGCGGTCAAACTCGGCGGCGGCACCAATCATCGCATTGGGCTGTTCGATATGATGCTAATTAAAGACAACCACATTGATGCGTCGGGCAGCGTTCAAGAGGCAATTCGACGCGCCAAAGAGTATCGCAAACACAAAATGCTCGATGTCAAACTTGAAGTCGAGGTGCGCTCGCTCGAGGAACTGCAAGCCGCGTTGCCATTTACGCCCGATATTATCATGCTCGACAATTTTTCGTTAGGCGATTTAAGGAAAGCCGTCGGCATTGTCAGAGCGAAAAAAGCGTCTATTCAACTTGAAGCCTCTGGCGGTGTGAGCAAAGAAACCATTGGCGCAATTGCCGAAACAGGCGTCGATTTCATCAGCGTTGGCGAACTGACGCACAGCGTTACGGCAATGGACATTTCAATGAAAATTTCACCTATCGGTTCAACGATATGACGCGGCTGTTTTTATACCAAACGATTGTTTTTAGCCTGTTGGGTCTGAGTTGGGCGGCGTGCGGTAATGGACTCGAGCCTGATTTTCGCGCCGAGAGTGCCAATGCGCGCGGTCGCTTTCGCGGCACAATCACGTTTCGCAATTGGCCTCCGCCCGTTCCCGATAGCTTGCAGCCCGACAGTTTGCGCGAGCTGTTGTTTGTCGTCTATCGCACGCCGCCCAGCGCAGCACTATTTTTAGACCCTAATAATCTCGCCGATACGATTTTTTTGCGCCGCGCATTTTACCGCCCAACGTTCCAAATCGACCGCGAAATTGCCGCTGGAACGTATCAGTATGTCGCCGTGGCGCAGCAGTTCAGGGGATTCGTGCTTGACCCAAATAATTGGAGACCTGTCGGCGTCTTTGGTGGCAGCCCGTCCAATCCCACTGGCGCCCCAATGGTCATTCAGCCAAATCAAATCACAACGAATGTGGACATTGACGTCGACTTCTGGCGCCCCTTGCCGTTTCCACGATGAGCCAACAGAGTGATGCAGAAAACTTTTCCAAAAGCACAAAGGTGCTTAAATTAACCCATAACTTTGCGCCGTAACGCATTCAAAATAAAACGCTGTCTCTGAAAACAGATGAGCCAAAACTCTGTTCCAAAGCATTATATCGAGAAAGTATTTCTCCAGTATTATGCGGACGGGCGGACAGGCGAGTTTTTCCTTGCCGATAACTACAACAATCTCAAAGGCTTCCGACCGATGCTGGAAGAGAATACTAAAAAAATTAAGGATGTCGCCGTCAGTTTGGTTCGAGCAGGATTTATGGTCGGCACCATCAATCGTGAAAAAGACATCACAGTAACGATCAAAGGCATCACGTCCGAAGGCTTGAAATACCTGCGCACGCTGCCCTGATGTTACGCGGTGCGGCTCTCCGTCGTTGCGCTCACGTTCCCTGTCGGCGCATGATTTCTCAACACATCAATCGAGTAGAATGTGCCGCGCCACTCCACGCCGCCGCGCAGCGTGATGCCAATCGCTGATTTCAGAAATCCGTATAAAAACAGCAGCGACATCAATGGATGAAGCGCCGTGTAGGCCAGTGCTTTTAGGGCAGGTCGTCGAAGCGCATAAACGAGGAAAATCAACCCGATGGAAACGCCGCCGCACGCCTGAGCAAACCCGTTAGGGAGCATCGGCAGCCAGTACGGCGCAACCAGCCCGCCCAGCGTTCCTGCAATTCCAATCAGCACCCAACCCCACGAAAAATTCACGCCCGGAAACGCACTGCGTTCAATGCCGCGCACGCTGTCCCAAAGTCCATTGCGCCAACGCACCGACACCATCGAGTCGCCGCCCAGCACATGTGTGCCTTCACGCTGGCGCTTCACATAGTAGCCGAGCATCACATCGTCGGCCACTTCGCTCTTCAACATGCGGTGTCCGCCGAAGGCTTCATAGAGATCACGCTTGATGAAATTGAATGCGCCTACGCCAATGTAAGCCGATTGATTGTTCGGATTCTTTGCGCCCGTCGGACTGAACTTCCATGTAAAAAGCAATGCAAAGAGCGCAATGAACGCTTCTTCAAAAATGTGTTCGGCGAGCATCTTTGGATAAATAACGATATGCTTCGCGCGTTGAGTTTCGGCGTAAGCGACGGTTTTCGAGAGCGTGTCGGGCGCGAACAAAATGTCGGCATCGGTAAATAAGATATACTCGCCGCTCGAGGCTTCGACGCCTTTTTGGTTTGCATGATTTTTTCCGAGCCAGCCGCTGGGCAACACCGTTACATGAATCGCTTTGATGCGCGCATCTTGTTTAGCCAAGTCGTTGATGATGTCGCCCGTCTCATCGGTTGAGCGGTCGTTGATGACGATGAGTTCAAACCTTGGGTAATCTTGTCGGAGGAGCGACTGTAGCGACGCTCGAATTTTCGCCGCCTCGTTACAGGCCGGAACAACGATGCTGACAAGGGGTTTCGGCGTAGCTGCATCGAGCGGCTTGATGGCGTCAAGCGCTGGAATCGCGCGCTTCATATAGGCGGCACGCAGAAACATCGCCGACCAACCGACAAGGCAGAACAGCGAAAAGGCGTCAAGCAGGGCGTTTGGTGTAAAAAAGTCGGGCATAGAGCGTTAAATTGCAGTTGAAGATAAGCCAGAGTCATAACGCCGACGACCGCTTTCCAATTTCAAACAACCTCTAAAAAATTATCAGTAAAAGTAACATGAATATCCTTGTTCTTAATTGCGGCAGTTCTTCCGTCAAGTTCCAACTCATTCAGACCGACTATGACATGATTAACGCCAACACAGATAAGACATTGGCGTCTGGGCTGATTGAGCGCATCGGCAGCGAAGCCCTGATTACATTCAAGAACATGAGCGTCTCGCCCGCGAAGGTGCAGCGGTCTGCGGCGCCGATACGCGACCATCAGGCGGCAATTTCATTTGTGATTGAATGGTTGATTTCGAAAGAGTCGGGCGTGCAAGGCGTCGGCGGCATTAGCGACATTCAAGCCATTGGGCATCGCGTCGTTCACGGCGGCGAAAAATTGACGGCCTCGACCGTCATTGACGACCATGTTATCGACCAAATCGAGGACTGCAACGAACTTGCGCCGCTTCACAATCCGCAGAACCTGAAAGGCATCTATGCCACGCAACATCTTTTCGGCGCAAGCGTGCCGCAAGTCGCCGTCTTCGACACAGCGTTTCATCATACCATGCCGGAGCATGCGTATCTCTACGCCATTCCGTATCAATTCTACCGTCGACACAAAATTCGCCGTTACGGCTTTCACGGCATTTCGCATCGCTATGTCAGCTTTCGCTATCGAACCTTGATGAACATCGAGCGCGATACAGTTCGGCTTATCTCGATTCACTTGGGCAACGGCTGTTCGGCGTGCGCGATTGAAGGCGGCTGCTCAACCGACACGTCCATGGGTATGACGCCGCTCGAGGGATTGGTGATGGGCACACGCTCTGGCGACATTGATGCCGCAGTGCTGGCATACTTAGCGCACAAAGAAGGTTTATCATTTGACGAAGCCGAGCGCGTGATGAATAAACAATCCGGACTGCTTGGCATTTCAGGATTGACCAATGATATGCGCGACCTCATCGCCGAAGCTGAAGAAAACAATGACCGTCGTGCCAAACTTGCTATTGATGTGTTTTGTTATCGGGTCAAGAAATATATCGGCGCGTATTTGGCGGCGCTCAACGGCGCAATGGCGATTGCTTTCACGGGCGGCATTGGCGAGAACGCGGCATTCATTCGAAAAAAAATCTGTAGCGACCTTGACTGGCTTGGCGTGCGACTCGATGAGGCAGAGAACCATAAAATGGTCGGCGGTAAAGAAGGCAAGTTTTCAATGCCCGATAGCCGGCTTGCGCTGTGGGTGATTCCGACCAACGAAGAGCTCATCATCGCCCGCGACACATTTCGCGCCCTCGTTACAGAAACCGCGTAACGCGCCAACGCCCTGATGGAGTTTGAGACAAGTTGAACTTAATGCTATATTTCTTTAATCTTTCGTTTAACGCTTACTGCCACTATGATGCGATTTGTCAAAACGGTTTTTATTGGTCTTACCTCGCTTTCGTTGTCAATGTTTTCGGGCATTCTCGTTCTGATAGTCGGCACATGGATGTCGTGGGAAAATGCCGAGCATCCGCCGCTTACCGTCGCTGTGATTCTGGGAAAACGGTTGGACAACGGACAGATTTCACCTGCGCTGTCGGCACGGCTCGATAAAGCCATGACGCTTTACGACGAAGAGGTCGCCAGCTATTTTGTCCTGAGCGGCGGCGTTCCGCAAGGCGAGGGCGACAGCGAGGCGCAAGCCATGAAAGCCTATCTGCAAGAACGTGGTTTCCCGACCGCGCATCTGATCTTGGAAAATCAGTCGACGACGACCATCGACAATCTCTACTACTGCAAATTGCTTCTCGACAGCCTTGATTGCGAGCCAGTGTATTTGGTTACAAGCCAGTCACACCTTTGTCGCGCGATGCTCATTGCGGAGCGCTGCGGCGTCAGCGCCATCGGCGTGCCTGCGGACATGGCGGGCAACGCGCTTGAAATATGCGGCGAGTATCTTTATGAGGCGGTGTGCTTAGCGTATTTCCTTGCTGTCGAGCAGTGGGATATGGTCAATCCCGACGACATTCCGTCGTATAATCCCCGGCTCAAATATGCCTTCGCGCTGCGTCGCTGACAGCATTTCTTTCTCAAAAACCACTTCGTAAAACCTAACGCAAGTTTGTAGTATGTCTCAATCATCGCATGTCATCACGCTTCTGCCGGGCGACGGCATTGGCCCTGAAATCACCGCCGCCGTCGTTGACATCATCGCCGCAACGGGCGTCAAAATTACTTGGGAAGAACACATCGCTGGCAAAGCCGCGCTCGACAAAATGGGCGACCCGTTGCCCGAGTCAGTGCTGGACTCCATCAAAAAAAACAAGGTCGCCTTGAAAGGTCCGCTCACGACCGAAGTCGGCAAAGGCTTTAAGTCGGTCAATGTGCAACTTCGAAAATCGCTCAACCTCTACGCCAACTTGCGTCCGACGAAAACCATACCGGGGGCGCGGGCGCGCTACACCGGCGTCGACATCATCGTCGTGCGCGAAAATACCGAAGACCTTTACGCTGGCATTGAAAATGAAATTGCGCCTGGCGTCATTCAAGCCTCAAAGATCATCACCCGTGAAGCCTCGACACGCATCGCCAAATTTGCGTTTGAGTATGCTCGAGTACATCACCGCAAAAAAGTCAGCGCGATTCACAAAGCGAACATCATGAAACTCGCCGACGGGTTGTTTCTCAAATGCTGCCAAGAAGTTGCGCAAGACTATCCTGACATTCAATACAACGAAGTCATCGTCGACAATTGCTGTATGCAGCTTGTTACGAACCCGACACAGTTCGATGTAATGGTGCTTGAAAATCTTTACGGCGACATTGTCTCGGACTTGTGCGCGGGCTTGGTCGGCGGCTTGGGCGTGGTGCCGGGCGCGAACATCGGCACAGAAGCCAGCGTTTTTGAAGCGGTTCACGGCTCTGCGCCGGATATTGCCGGCAAAGGCATTGCAAATCCAACGGCGATGCTGCTCTCGGCGGTGATGATGCTGCAACACATTGCCGAAGACCACGCGGCAGAGCGTATTTTGAGCGCTGTCTATCGCGTCTTGGGCGAAGGCAAAGTCCTTACGCCCGATTTGCGCGGCGACGCCACAACGAGGCAATTCACCGACGAAATCATCAAGTTTATTAACTGACTTTTTATCATCACCACCAATGCAGCCTGTTCTCAGCGTTACAAACCTCACCAAAAGTTATCGGAGCGGCGAGGGCATCTTGGTGGCATTGCACAATGTTTCCTTCACGCTCAACGAAGGGGACACCTGCGCGATTGTCGGTCCATCTGGGTCGGGCAAAACCACGCTCTTAGGCATTTGCGCGGGACTCGACCGACAAACCAGCGGGTCAGTAACGCTCGCGGGCGTAACGCTCGACCATCTTTCGGAAGATGAACGCGCTAAAGTGCGCAATCAATTCGTTGGCTTTGTGTTTCAAAGTTTTCAATTGATACCTACGCTCACCGCGCTGGAAAATGTCATGGTGCCGATGGAACTGCGCGGCGAAAAAAACGTCCGAAAAGACGCGATTGACTTACTCGAGCAAGTTGGGCTGGGACAACGGCTCTCGCACTATCCCACGCAACTATCGGGCGGCGAACAGCAGCGCGTCGCCATCGCTCGCTCGTTCATCAACAAACCGAAAATCCTCTTTGCCGACGAACCCACCGGCAACTTGGACGCCGAGACCAGCGAAAAAATCGAAAACCTCTTGTTCGATTTAAATCGGGATAAAAAGACAACTCTCGTGGTGGTTACGCACAACCTTGACCTTGCTCAAAAAACACGGCGCATTATCCGCTTGAAGGGCGGCGCGGTCGTCTCCGATTCGGCTGTGGGCGCAGACTAAAACTTGACACTTGTATTCACTCCAAATATCCTAACATTAACTTTTATGTTCAAACACAAACCACTTTTGTCGCTGCTCCTTTGTCTGACGCTCGCTGCTTGCTCGACGGTAGCAATCACTGGGCGCAAGCAATTCAATCTCATTCCCGCCAATACCATGCTATCGATGAGTTATCAGCAATATGGCGAGGTCATCCGCTCAAGCAAATTGAGTTCGAACACTGTACAAACTGCGATGGTCAAGCGATGTGGCGAGCGCATTCAAAAAGCCGTCGAGCAGTATTTCGCTCAAAACAACCTTTCTCAACAGTTGCGCGGCTTTGAGTGGGAGTTCAATCTTATCGAGAGCGAACAGGTTAATGCGTGGTGTATGCCCGGCGGAAAGGTCGCGTTCTACACAGGTATCTTGCCGCTGACGCGCGACGAAACAGGCTTGGCCGTCGTGATGGGACATGAAATTGCTCACGCGGTTGCCGAGCATGGCAGCGAGCGAATGAGTCAGGGATTGCTGGCACAATTCGGCGGCATGGCGCTCGATAAAGCATTGGAATCGAAACCCGACGCCACACGCGCACTGCTCTTGGGCGCATTCGGTGTGGGCGCTCAACTTGGCGTGCTCTTGCCGTTCAGTCGCTTGCAAGAAAGCGAAGCTGACCGACTCGGCTTGATTTTTATGGCGATGGCAGGCTACGACCCTAACGAAGCGATTAACTTTTGGCAACGCATGGCGGCGGCGAAAGGCGGACAAGCACCGCCCGAATTTTTAAGCACACACCCTTCCGATGAGACGCGCATTCGGCAAATCCGCGACCTCTTGCCCGAAGCCATGAGCTACAAGAAATACCGTTGAAATACAGGCTTATTAAAAGCCACACATCAGCATCAGAAAAATTGGGCGTAACTAATCGGTCAGATATTTTTCAGGAATAAGGTTGCCGATGTTGAGAATAAGGCGTTCATCGAGCGTTTTTTTGATGCGTGCCATTTCCCGAATGCCTCTCTCGCCAAACATCATCGCCAGATACTCCGCTTTTAATTTGCCGACACCGTGTTCCGCCGAAATGGTGCCGCCGAGTTCAATCGTTTTTTTGATGAAGCCTCGATAGACTTCTTTTGCGCGTGCCGCCTCATCGGCGTTTTTCGGCAGAATATTCAAGTGCAAATGCGCGTCGCCGATGTGTCCGAATAAGATGTAGTCAAATCCGTTTGCCTCGCACTCGTTGCGATAGGCGCTGAGGAGTTCAGGGAAACGCTCATGCGGCGTTGCCATGTCGGTCGAGATTTTTCGTTGCTTGAACCGCGCATACCATTCATTGACGAGGACGGGCAAGGCGTGTCTGAAATCCCGAATTTGCTGTTGCTCGTCGGGCGTTAGGGCAATCCAACTCTGTTCCAAGAGCGCGCGATGTTTTTCCAACAACGCATACCACTCGTTGAGCGCAGCGTCTTCCGTTTGCGCGGTCGTCTCTTGCTCGAAGAATATCGCGCCTGCCGCGTGTGCTGGAATGTTGGGATATTTTTGTCGGAGAAACGTCAGCGAGCGCGCGTCGAAAAACTCCAACGCCCGCGCCGATATGCCCGCGCCCGCCCGTGAACGCGCCCGCGCCTCCTCGACGAATCGAAGCACATCGTCGTCCTGCGCGAAATACACGAGCGCGCTGAACATTTTTTCAGGCTTCGGCAGCAGTTTTAAATCTGCCTCGAGAATAACCGCCAATGTGCCTTCCGACCCGATAAAGAGGTCGATTAAATCCATTTGTGGCTCTGCGTAAAATCCCGCAACGTGCTTTGAAGTGTTCGGCATCGCATAGTTCGGCAGTTGAAATCGGTAGCGTCGTCCGCGCGGCGTGGTAAAGTCCATCATATTTTGGGCGTCGGCGAAAATCGCGCCACGATGAACGTCCATCACATCGCCGTCGGCAAAGGCAAGTTTGAGACGCTCCACATACGGGCGCGTTGGGCCATATTTGAACGTGCGCGCGCCTGATGAATTATTGGCAATCGTGCCGCCGATGAAACAGTAGCGTTCCGTTGGGTCGGGCGTGTAAAGCAGTCCTAACGAGTCGACATCGCGCTGCACGTCAAACAGCAACGCGCCAGCTTGAACGGTCGCGCGGCCTGAGCCATCGGGAAATTTTTGAATGTCGAGAATTTTATTGAGCCGATGAAACGCCATGGTTACGCCGCCGAAAGGAATTCTGCCCCCAGTGGTTCCTGTGCCGTTGCCAGACAGCGTTACGCGCGTGCGGTTCTGATAACACCGCGCAAGAACTTCCGAGACATCGCTATATGTCTCTGGCAAATACACGCCGTCGGTGTGTCCGCCCTGCAAGACGCTGGTATCTTCGAGAAACGATTGTATGTCCGCTTGGTCAGTTTTGAAAATCATCTGTTTGTAAATCGTAACAGTTTTGCCCTATTATGCTCTGCTATGAAGAAAACCGATGCGCACGCGGCACAGTTTCCAAATTGCGTTTAAAGACGCAGGGCAGTATTTTCATTGAATAGATATGCCATTTCACTTTTACTGCTATGCAGCGAAAACGGTTAGGGAACATTATTCGCGGCTCGCTGCTCGAGGGTCTCGATATGAAACTCGATGAGCATGAGCCGTTGGAAAATATCAAAGCCGGAAAGTTCCTCGTCGTTGAAGGCGAGAAATACGATTTTTTTTCCATCATCACCGATATGCGGCTCGCCGCTACAAATGACCACTTGCTCAACAATCCGCCGAACTTTCAGAGCGCGTTGATTCGACAAGTCGTTCAAGGCACGCTGGCGTATTCAATCGTTTCGCTTCGCCCAATGCTGATGCTCGAGAAAAACGCAGAGCAGCAGACACTCGAACCTGTCAAAACTATTCCGACGCACTTTGTTCCCGTCGCTGAAGCAAACGACGACGACATTGCCATCGTCTTCGGCAGCGAAAGTTTGAACAAAGAATCGGGCAAGAAGTTTTTCTATGTCGGCACGCCACTCGATATGGCACAGCCCGTTTGCATCGATATGGCGCGGCTTTCGGAGCGCAGCAGTGCCGTGTTCGGCAGAACGGGAACGGGCAAAACATTCATCACGCGGCTGTTGCTTGCTGGCTTCATCAAAACGGACGCGGCGGTGAACTTGGTCTTCGATATGCACAACGAATATGGCACCAAAGGCACGTTCGAGGGCGTGGGACAAAAAGCTGTCAAAGGCTTACAGCCGCTTTTCGCCAATACGGGCAAAGTAAAAATCTACTCGCTCGACCCCGACGGCACGCGCAAACGCGGCGGATATTGCGACCGCGAAGTGCTGCTCGGCATTGACCAAATCGAACCCGAAGATATTTTGCTTTTGCAAGAAGAGCTGCGGCTCAACCCGACTGCCGCCGAATACACAAACATTCTTAAAGGCAGGTTCGGCAAAACATGGCTCTCCGATTTTATGAATCTGATGAGCGGCAGCGCGATGCAAACACCCGAAGAGTTCGCCGAGCGTGAAAGACTCCTGCCCTCCTCGCTCGATGCGCTCTACCGACGCATGACGCGCCTACGCGACAGTTGCAAATTTCTCGATTTCAATCCGCATAAGGACAAAATTAAAATCATCGACGACTTACTGACAGATTTACAACAAGGCATCAGCGTCGTGATTGAGTTCGGCAAATACGATAACATGATGAGCTACCTACTCGTGGCGAACATCATCACGCGGCGCGTCGAGGAGGAATACAAAAACTTGACCGACAATTACCTTCGCACCCTGCTTCCGCAGGACAAGCCAAAACAGCTTGTTATTACGGTCGAGGAAGCGCACAAGTTTTTAAATCCGCGCGCGGCGTCGCAGACGTCGTTTGGAAAAATCGCCCGCGAACTACGCAAGTATTACATCTCGCTCTTGCTCGTCGACCAGCGCCCGTCGAGCATCGACGATGAAATTTTGAGTCAAGTTGGCACAAAGTTCGTCGCTGCGCTTTCAGATGAAAAAGACATTAACGCGGTTCTCTCGGGCGTGAGCAACGCGGGCGGCATGAAAAGCATCTTGGCAAGCCTTGATGTGCGCCAGCAGGCGTTGGTGATGGGACACGCTGTTCCCATGCCCGTCGTGGTTCGCACGCGCGACTACGATGCTAAGTTTTACACCGATATGGGGTTCATCGACGGCGAAGCCAAGCGCGAGAAAGTTCAACGCGACGTCAAAGCCTTGTTCCCCGACGAATAGCGTCGATGCCCGCTGATGCCTGTATTTACTGGTTGTCTCGGCTGTTGCTATTTTCAACGCCGCAATTTCAAAAAAATTTCTCTTTATGATTATTCGTTGGCTCTTGGTTTGGCTCATCAACGCAGCGGCGGTCTATGCGGCGGCGTATTTAGTAGATGGAATTTTCATCAAGAGCGTTGCCTCGGCGTTTATCGTTGCGCTCGCTTTGGGGTTTGTCAATACGATTGTGCGTCCGATTGTCGTCTTTTTCTCCCTGCCCGCCATTGCTCTCACGCTGGGCTTGTTCCTCTTCATCATCAATGCGCTGATGCTGCTATTGGTCTCGCTCGTCGTGCCGAATTTTGAAGTGCGCGGCTTTTGGACGGCAGTCTTAGGCTCAGTTGTCATCAGTGTTGTTTCGTTTTTTCTTAGTTTCATTTTGCGCATCAACGAAAAGTAATTTCATTTATGAATCTCACTCGGCTTTTGCTTCAATGGGCGATTACTTCCGTCGCCGTTTTCGCTGCGTCTAGGCTCGTGCAAGGCGTGAACATCAAAAATTTTGGCACGGCAGTCGTCGTTGCGGCGGTGTTTGGCATCATCAATGCGCTCGTCGGACCGATTCTGCGGTTTCTCTCGTTGCCCTTTATCTTTCTGACACTCGGACTTTTTCTCATCGTCATCAATGTATTTTTGCTTTACATTGCTGATTGGCTGATTGACGATTTCGAGTTAGAAGGCATTGTGCCAGCGGTCGTCGGCTCGCTCGTCATCAGCCTTACGTCCTATATCTTAGGGTTCGTGTTTCGGGTATAAATCACACGTAGGCTATGCTGAACTCACTTTTGACACATCACCTCCGCACTGTTGAGCATCTGGAAATTCCCTTGCTCTCCTCAATCAATTTAATTACGGGCAAAACGCATTTTTGAAATCGTTTTTAATACTGCAAATCACATCATATTGCTCTATGTCAACGCAAACCGACTCAAAGCAACTTACGCGGCAAGTAACCACGCGCTTGGTCGTCGAGATGAAGCAACGTGGCGAGAAAATCGCCATGCTGACAGGATACGACTTCACGACGGCGCGGCTCTTGGATTCGGCAGGCGTTGATATTGTTCTCGTCGGCGATTCCGCCAGTAATGTCTTCGCGGGCAACGACACCACATTGCCGATAACGCTCGATGAGATGATTTACCACACCAGAGCGGTCGTGCGCGGCGTGAAATCCGCCACTGGGCGCGCGATGATTGTCGCCGATATGCCCTTTATGTCGTATCAACTCTCCTCCGAAGACGCGCTCAAAAACGCCGGTCGTTTGATGAAAGAAACTGGTTGCCACGCCGTTAAACTCGAGGGCGGAAGAGCGGTGATTGGCTCAGTCAAGCGCATTGTTGATGCAGGCATTCCCGTGATGGGACACTTGGGCTTGACACCGCAATCGATTTACAAATTCGGCAGTTACAAAGTGCGCGCCAAAGAACAACGCGAAGCCGAAGAGCTGCGCAGCGATGCGGGACTCTTAGAGGAAGCGGGCGCGTTTAGCATCGTGCTTGAAAAAATCCCGAAAGCACTTGCAGAGGAAGTCTCGCGCGCAATTTCAATTCCAACTATCGGCATCGGTGCAGGCGCAGGCTGCGACGGACAAGTCTTGGTCGTCAACGATATGCTCGGCTTGAACAACGAGTTCAGCCCGCGCTTCGTCAGGCGCTACGCCAATCTCGAACAAACCATCAGCGACGCCGTGAAAACCTACGTCGCCGATGTTCGCAGCGGCATGTTTCCAAATGCAAGCGAAAGTTATTAACGCGACAGCGCTTAGAGCGGCTTTTCATCTCACCAAGCAATGGCGACATGACAACGCCCATAAGAAACATTTGCTCGATTTCCGTAACTTCGCCCGCGTTTAGTTTAACACATCTCAATCAGATATGACGCTTAAAGAAAAAATCAACGAAGATCTCAAAGCCGCAATGAAGAGCGGCGACAAGGTCAGACTCGAAGCCGTGCGCGGCATCAAAAAAGAAATCATTGAAAAAGAGACCGCCGAGAAACGCGAGACGCGCGGCGACCTCTCGCCTGAGGAAGAACTGGACGTGCTGGTTTCCATGGTGAAGCGCCGCAAAGATTCCATTCAACAATTTAAAGACGCCGGGCGCACCGATTTGGTCGAGGGCGAAGCAGCACAACTCGCCATTATTGAAACCTATTTGCCCGCGCAACTGAGCGAAGCAGATGTTGCCGCCGCCGTCGAAAAAATGATTGCGCAGATGGGCGCGACGACCCAGAAAGACGCTGGTAAAGTCATCGGCGCGTTGATGAAGGAGCTTAAAGGCAAGGCAGACGGCGCACTGGTTCAAAAACTTGTCAAAGAAAAACTGCCTGCGTAACATTAAACCTAACGATTGAATTCAGGTGATGAGAGTTGACGGCGAGCGCATTTACATTCGCGTCTACGATGTGAGCGATGCGCCCGCCGTTACCAATGCTATCAACAGCTCGGCAGCGGAGTTGCGCGTCTGGCTTCCTTGGGTCGGCGAAAAAATCAGCCTCAAATATGAAGAAGAGTTTTTGCGCCAAGCTGTGGAGCAAATGCGCGAGAGCCGCGCGTTTTCGTTTGCTGTTTTTCTAAAACACACCGACGAACTCATTGGCGGCGTCGGCACGCACCCGATTGATTGGGCGAATTTTAAAACGGAAATTGGATACTGGATGTCGACCGCACATTCGGGCAAAGGCTACGCCGTCGAAGCCTGTGTTCTGTTGTTAGAATTTTTATTTTCGGAGTTAAAACTGCACCGCGTCGTCGCCAGTGCCGCCGAAGGCAACACGGCAAGCCTGCGCGTGATTGAAAAAATTGGGTTCGCCTTCGAAGCGGTGCAGCGCGAGGCGTTTCTTATCGGTTCGGTATGGCACAACCTTCGCAGCTATGCGTTGCTTCAAGATGAGTATAGAGCGCAACGGCAATCGCTTTACGAAAAGTTTCTCGGCGGCACGCGCCCAAAAATTCGACTGGCTTAAGCCATCGTATCGGTCAAAAACCATTTTTAATCATTATGATTGATATTAAACTCATTCGCGAAACGCCCGAGAAAGTCAAGGCGATGCTCGAAGCGCGGCAGCAACACGCCGACCTCTCGCGTGTCGACGACCTTGTCTTGCTCGACCAAAAACGCCGTGCGCTTGTGGCGAAAGCCGACGACCTGAAAGCAACGCGCAACAAAGTTTCTGACGACATTGCCACCATTAAAAAACAAAAAGGCAATGCGGACGATAAAATTGCCGAGATGAAAGTCGTCTCCGACAACATCGCCGCGCTCGATGCCGAGTTACGGACGATTGAAGCTGAACAGGAAAACATCTTGCTTCGCCTGCCGAATATGCTGCACGAGAGCGTGCCACTCGGCAAAAGCGCCGACGACAATAAAGTTCACAAGGAAGTTCTGTCGTTCAAGCGCGAGTTTGATTTCACCGTCAAAGACCATACGCAGCTGGGCAAAGCGTTGGGCATTTTGGATTTCGAGCGCGGCGCGAAAATTTCAGGCGCGGGATTTCCCGTCTATGTCGGCAAAGGCGCATCGCTGGAACGAGCGCTAATCAACTTTATGCTCGATATGCACTTGGAAAAACACGGCTACAAAGAAATCTTTCCGCCGTTTTTCGTCAACCAAGAATCGCTGCGCGGCACAGGACAATTTCCGAAGTTCATCAACCAAGTCTATAAGGTCGGCTACGAGGACGAAGAGAAATATGAGGCATCGGGCGTGAAGCTCTACGCAATTCCAACCGCTGAAGTGCCAATCACAAATTTACACCGAGATGAGATGCTCAAAGCTGCAGACCTGCCAATCAAATACGCCGGCTACTCCGCGTGCTTTCGCAGCGAAGCAGGCAGTTACGGCAAAGACGTCAAAGGCTTTTTGCGATTGCATCAATTCAATAAAGTCGAGATGGTGAAATTCACCTTGCCCGAAACGTCGTATGACGAATTAGAACTCTTGGTGCAAGACGCAGAAGATATTTTGCAGGCATTGAAAATTCCGTATCGCGTGCTGCTTTTATGTAGCGGCGACATTGGCGCGGGCGCCGCAAAGTGTTACGATATTGAAGTCTGGTCACCTGCCGAACAGCGGTTTCTGGAAGCCTCGAGCTGCTCGAACTTTGAAGACTACCAATCGCGTCGGGCGCACATTCGATTCAAGCGCGATGAAAAATCAAAGCCTGAGTTTGTACATACGCTCAACGGGTCGGGACTTGCCACGTCGCGCCTTATGGTCGCCCTGCTCGAGACTTATCAGACGAAAGAGGGAAAAATTGCAGTGCCAGACGTGCTGCGCCCCTACACGCGCTTCGACATGGTTGGGTAAGCTGAACAGACTTACCTCGACCGCCTTTCTTTTTTTGAGAAGGTCGTTTGGTTCTTTAATAAATTAACGGTTTCAAATTTTACAGCTCGAGTCGAGCAGCAATGTTTTTCAATTTTATGCCTAACGCAGGAAATTGCCTTATTTTGGGCGGCGGTGGATTCATTGGGTCTCATGTTGCTGATATGCTGCTCAAGCGCGGCTATCGCGTAACCATATTCGGCAAGCGTAATTCCAAGAAAACTAACCTTGCTCATATCCTCGACCGCGTGAAGATTATCGAAGGCGACTTCAACAACGATGTCGATGTGCGTCAGTCGCTCGACCGCATCGATTATGTCTTTCATCTCATTAGCGGCACACTACCAGCGACATCCAACGACAACCCGATTTACGACATTGAGATAAACCTCGTCAACACGATTCGTTTGCTCAACGCTTCCGTTGAGCGTGGGGTCAAAAAAATTATTTTTGTCTCATCGGGCGGCACCGTCTACGGCACACCGACGCACATTCCCATTAGCGAACAGCACCCAACGCACCCGATAAGTTCTTACGGCGTGGTCAAAAAAGCCATCGAGGATTATTTGTTTATGTATCACGCGCTTTACGGTTTAGACTATACTGTTCTGCGCTTGTCCAATCCCTACGGCGAGCGGCAAAACATCTTCGGCGTTCAAGGCGCCGTTGCAGTCTTTCTCCGCAAAGCGTTGAACGGGGAGCCAATTGAGATTTGGGGCGACGGCAATACCGTGCGCGATTATGTTTACATCGGCGACGTCGCCGAAGCTTTCGTTAACGCGTTGGAGACGACCACAGCCGAGAAGATTTTTAACATCGGTTCAGGCGACGGACGCTCTCTGAACGATATTATCAATTTAATTTCAACGATTCACGGACCACGCATAGAGGTGAAGTATCTGCCAGCGCGCCGCGTCGATATCCCTGTCAATATCTTGGACATCTCGCTGGCTCGAACCCATCTTAACTGGCAGCCTACAACGCCGTTTCAGGACGGCGTCAAAAGATTTTATAACTACCTCAATACCCAACGCTACGCGCAGCATGTCGGATAATTCACATATCAGTTTGTCTGTTTTTTTTCCCGCCTATTACGACGAAGACAACATTGGCAAAGTGGTCGACAAGGCTGTTGAGGTCTTGGAGTCGCTCAAACTCAAAGAATACGAAGTCATTATTATCGAGGACGGCAGTCCCGACCGCACCGCCGAAGTTGCTGATGCGCTCGCGCAAAAGCACAAACACGTGCGTGTGATTCATCACGAAAAAAATATGGGCTATGGTGCAACCCTGCGCGACGGCTTCTACGCGGCGAAATTGGATTATGTGTTCTACTCCGATGGCGACAACCAATTCGATTTAGATGAACTGCGTAAGTTCGTGGCCTTGATTCCGTATAGCGACATTGTCATCGGCTATCGCATCAGCAAGCAGTATTCTCAGTGGCGGCGATTTACATCGTTTGTCTACAACTACGTTTTGCGGCGCTTGTTCGATGTAAATTATATGGACGTCGACTGCGCGTTCAAGCTGTTCAAAGCCGACTTATTCAAGAAAATTACGATTGAATCTGTTGATGCGTTTATTGATGCGGAGATTATGCTCAAAGCGCGGCTCTTGGGATATACCGTGACGGAAATCGGCGTTAGGCATTTGCCGAGACTTGCAGGCGTCTCGACGGGCGCAAAACCAAGCGTCATTTTTAGAACGATTCGTGAGATTTACAATTTTCATAAAAAATACGGCAAGGACATCGCCGCAACGCACAAACCACATTGATACAATGAAAAATGACGCTGTTCAAAAAATTGATTTCGATGACTACGCCGACAACTATGACGCGCATTTGCAAGAGACGCTCAAAGGGTTCGGCGAAGAGAGCGCATATTTCGCAGAGTATAAAGTGCGGCTGCTTAAAGAGCGGTTGGAAAAAACAGCGAGGGCGGCCCCGAAAACCATTTTGGAATATGGCTGCGGCACGGGCAGAAACCTGACGTTTCTGCGCGCGTATTTTCCCGACGCGGCGATTGACGGCTGCGATATTTCAACGGAGAGTTTGAAACTTGCTGCCAAACGCGCACCCGATGTGCGTCTTTTTACGCTCCCTGCCGACGCGCCACTCAGACAATATGACATGATTTTTATCGCGTGCGTTTTTCACCACATTCCGCCATTAGAGCGCCCAAGTGCCTTTGAACGCATTTACTCCATGCTCCACTCTGGCGGCGAGGTGTTTGTCTTTGAACACAATCCGTGTAATCCTGTTACACAGCGCATGGTCAGCACCTGCCCGTTTGATAAAGACGCGATTTTGCTTCCGCCGTCAGAACTTGTTATGCTTACAAAAGCCGCTCAACTAAAGCTCCTCGAGAAAAACTACGCGCTATTTTTTCCCGCGCCACTCAAAGCCTTGCGTCCATTGGAAACCCACCTCGGCTGGTTGCCGCTTGGGGGTCAATACTATGTCAGAGCCGTGAAGCCATGATACACCCCGTCGCTGATTCGCTTGCAAGACCAACGGTTCTGATTATACCCACGCGGTATTGGGAACTACAAGCCTCTATCGATGGATTAGCAAAAACACAAACGCCGCTTGTTGCGCTTGTGCCAAGCGACTCAATGATGCAGTATCGCGCGTTAGGGACAACCGACGACATAGGGCTGTATTACTTTCTTCCAAAACTCGCACAGATTTTTCATCTTTCGCTGAACGAGGCATGGACGCTTTGGTTCTTCGGCATTTTGGCCATTGCGGTCGCCGTCGGCATTTATGGAATGATGCGCTATTTGCAATCGCCGTTGGTCAAAGCCCTGTATCTTATTCAACTTGTCGGCTTTGCCGCGTTGGTAATTAAAATCGGCGACATTCACGCGCTTGCGCCGTGTTTGACGATTGCCGTCCTTCCATTCGCACCAAGATTTATTTCTGAACCCACTAACGACAAAAAGTTTTTACGGAGCGTCGGATTGTTTGGCTTGCTTGGCGTGTTGTTTGGACTTGCGCACTCCATTCGCTCACACTCAGCGACGGCGCTCTTACTTTTTATTTCAACGCTGATTTTCTTTGCCTCAACGCTGGCACTAAACAAACGGCTGGTGTTGATTTTATCGCTCGTCATCGGATTTCTCCTGCCGCAATTTTATATGAAAACCGTTTTGGACACGCGCGATGAGTTTCTGAAAGCGCATCAGCCAACCTATACTGCCGCGCCGCGTCAACACCCATTTTGGCACACGGTTTATATCGGTTTTGGATTTTTGAGCAATGACTACGGCATTCTCTACAAAGATGAAGTCGCTGCCGCAAAAGTGCGTTCCCTTGCGCCAGAAGCCGAGTATTGCTCACCGCAATATGAAACCGTGTTGAAGAACGAGACGCTCAAGTTGATCAAGTCTGACTTCGCATTTGTGTTTTTCACGATTGCGGCAAAGCTCGGCGTCATTGGCACGTATTTCATTTTATTTGCAAATGTCGGATTGCTTGCCGCGTTACGTCATCCTAAACGATGGGTTATCGAACTCGCGTTTTTCGCTGCGCTTGGGTTCAATGCGCTCTTTGGCGTTTTAGCAATGCCCAGACTTTCTTATCTGTGCGGATTTTTGGCAGTGGCGTGGCTTTATGGCATCGTCAGCCTTGATGAAGCCATTAGGCAAAGGCGGGAAACATTGAGCGCGTCAGTGCAAGAGTGGTAATTGGTCGGGTAAGAAGAGCAAATAGCACAAATATGCAAATGCTGCTGAGGTCAATGGGATGGTTAGGTTGTCGTCAATTTCAAATCCGAATAGCTTGAACGGATAGACTTCCGCTGCTGTGGCTACCAGCGCCAGCCCGATGCCTACTGCCAAGTTCAAGTTTGGCGTTAGTGCAACGACCGCAATAGCAGCGACGAAAAAGGCGATGCTGCCCTCAACCGTTTTCGAGAACAGCGGACGCTTGCCGAACTTGCGTCCGATAAGCGCAGCGGCTGTGTCGGCAATAATCAAAATCGTAAATGAGGCAATCGCAATCATTTTCGGAAACAGCCACACGACCAGCAAGGCAGAGAGCGTTACGAATGTCGCGCCGTTGAATCGCTTTTTGGTTTGGTCGAGTTCGTGCGGGCGCAGCATTGAGCCGAATGTTTTGTAATACCACCGCGCAATCGGTTTAACGAACATCTTCATCACATCGACGGCGAAAAATCCCGCGAAGAGAATGACGAGCAGAAAAAGCGCAAGTTCTTTGGTGATGTTGTAGTAAATAATCGGAATGGCGATAGAGCACACATGAATGGCTTTACGGGCGAGTTCATTGTGATAATGAATCTGTTCAACTCGATTCAGACGCTCGCGCTCGCCGAGTTGTTCTTGCGTCGCAGCGATAGCAGCGTCCTGTTCTTCGGGGTTTTTCATCACGATAACGTTACGATTTATACACGATTTGCTTTTTGGACAACGATGTTTCTTACGCACCTTGCGGCAAGACAAGCTACGCAAAATTTTACGGACGAAAATGATAAAACTTCTTCTGACGGGCGCGAGTGGGCTTTTAGGCGGAAACATTCTTCGCCACGCTGCTTGCGACAGCCGCATCAATCTTTGCGCCGTCCAAAAAAGCAACTTCGCTGTCCCTGAACGCTTTTCGCTTGGCAAAGAGATTTTCTCGCTCGATTTGACCGATGAAACCGCCGTTTGGAATCTCTTCTCGCAGTGGCGACCAAACGCAATTATTCACACTGCCGCCATGACCGAACCCAATGCCTGTGAATGGCAACGCGCCGATGCAACCCGCGCAAACATCGATGCTACGCACACGCTCGTCAAACTTTCCGAACACTTCGGCGCACGCCTCGTTTTCATCTCTACGGATTTGGTTTTCAACGGCGAGCAAGGGCTTTACAGCGAGACCGATCCGCCAGCGCCGCTCAGTTTCTACGGCGACACCAAAGTTCAAAGCGAAAACGATATTGCCGTCACGCTCACTGATTACGCGATTCTGCGGACGAGCATTATGCTCGGCACTTCGCCGCGCGGAAATCGCGCCGTCAATGAGCGCCTGATGAGCGACGTGAGTGATGGAAAAACACCCACGCTATTTTCGGACGAATACCGCACGCCAATTGCCGTCAATACACTTGCGCAAATTTGTTTGGAGTTTGTCTTGGGTGCAGCGCAAGAAGCAACGGGCATTTTTCACGCCGTCGGCTCGGAACGAATTTCGAGATATGACTTGGGACGAAAAATTTTCGGACACTTTCACGTGCCAGAGCATTGCTATCGTGCCGCGCTCTTGCAGGACTTTACAGGAACGCCCCAGCGCCCGCGCGATTGCAGCTTGAACAACAAAAAGATTCTCGGCGTCGTTAGAACCCCGATTCCAACGCTTGACGACATCATTGCAGGGCTGTAACCTTATTGCTCGCCTTTGACGATGAGGTTGAACTCTTCTTCGGAGTTGATGAGCTTGAAGTCGTCGCGCATATTTTTGATAAAGAGTTGCACGCCATCAATGGTGAGCTTCGGCGTATTGTCAGCGGTGAGCGCGCCGTCGGGACTGTATTTGATAAGCTCGCTTGCTTGTTTCTGAATTGCTTCAAAAAACTTTGGACTCACAACCACCGCCACCACGAGTCGATGATTTACCGTATCGTAATATGCCTCGATTTTTTGGTCTTCGGTCAGGGAGGCATCGACCGACAAATTGAGTTTTTGCATCGTTCTTTGAGCGTTAAAGTTCTGAAAGCCGACTGGAAAATACACAATTTCTGTCGTGTTATGCGTTTGCAGCGGGAAAACCTGTGCTGGCTCGACGAGTTTCTCTGTTACTTCACCCACTTCTCCTGAATTCTTCCCGTCGCCCAAAGGTAATCGCTCACGGCGCGAAGGTAATCAGCTTGTGCGGTGATGAGCCCTTGCTGAGAGGTAAAGGTGGCGCGTTCACGCAAGTTTAGAATCAGCAGCGAGCTTTCGCCAGCCAAAAATCGACGCCGCTCGCCTTCCTGAACCAGCAGCGCATAGTTGGTTTCCCGTTCTGCCGCATCAATGCGCTCTAAGGCTCGACCGATTGCCGAGAGCGCGTCGTCAATGTCAGCAATGACCTTTCGGTCGGTCTCGTATCGTTTGAGCAAGGTGCGCTGTGCTTTGATTTGCGAGAGTTGCAATTGCGCCGAGGCCTCTCGGAACAGCAGCGGTTGGGAGACCGACAGCCCTACTCTGTAATCAAAATTGTTGAACCCGCTAAAGTATTGCAAGGCTTGAAACTGCGCTTCGATATAGGGGCGTTGCAGTTCAGAGGCAAACCGCACATCGACATCGGCGGCACGTTGGTCAATCTCGATTTGCAGTGCTTCTGGTCGGACTTTCAGCGCATTTTGTTTATCCATCTCGATTTGCGCAGCCGTGATGAGCGGCGCGGGCGGCAGGGCTTGCGGCACTGCGTTGAGCGGACGCGGCGTGCCTTCCTGATTCCACAAAAATACGGCAAGTTTAATGCCGCTCGACTCGACTTTACGCTGTGCCTTCAAAACATCGCCGCGCCGTTTCTCGACTTCTTGCAACGCTTCGATGCTATCCAACGCCGCCGTTTCGCCGCGCCGAACACGTTCAGCAATCGCGTTAGCGCGCACAACGCCAATCTCAAACACGCGCCTTGCTACGGCTAATTGCGTATGCGCTTCCGACCAATCCCAGTAGGCTTCCGATGCTTTGCGCAGCAAGTTGTTTCGCAGTTCCGCTTGAATTGCCGCAGAAAGTTCGGGTCGCAAACTGGCTTTCTCGAATGTCGCTCGGCGTTTGTCGGTGAAGATGCCTTGTAGTAGCGGCACTTTGAGTCCGATTTCGGCTTCGCCCGTCGGGTCTGTTCGGTCGATGTTGTCGACGCGACTGCCAACACCACGCTTGTATTTTGCAGATAATTTCGGCCCGAATGCTATGCCGAGCGGCAGCTCGACACCAGCGGAAATCACATCAACGGTTGGCGAGCCGCTTTTGGTCTTGCGCTCGATTCGCCCTTCGAAGACAGGGTCAAACTCGCCGTATGCGTCGCGCAATGTGGCATTGGCAATGTCGAGCTCTAAGTCTGCCGATTGAATCGTCGGGTGAGCAGCGAGAACGAGGTCGAGAAAGCGCTGTAGCGAGAGCGAATCCACGCGCGGTTGGGCAAGCGTTGAAGCAGCAACGAATAGGGCAACAACGGCGGACGCCAAACGCATCGGCACGTTCAGAAGCATTCTTGGTTGCAAGATGGTTTTTAAGCGATACAATGTTTCGAGAAGAACTTCCGTTGATTGCGGCTCTCGGCTACTTGTCTTCTTTGTCGTCTTTATCGTCTTTGTCCTTGTCGTCTTTGTCTTTAGCTGGAATGAACGATTTAGATTTCTTTTCTTTCATGCCGCCCTTGACAGGAATTTGTTGCGGGAATCCGTTGAGTTGTCGCCATGCTTCGTAAATCAGGCTGACCTCGTTCAGCATCACCCAGCCGCTAACTTCCGTGCCTTGACGCAAATAGGCTCGATTTGGCCAAGGTTTATCGTTGGGGTCAGGTCTGACCAACACACGATATTTCCCGGAGCCGTCATCGACGGCATCAATAACGCTTACAATGCCGCCAAATGTGCCGATAGAGATATTTGGCATTCCAGCGCCAAACGGCTGAATAGCTGGAAAGCCTGCGAACTGCAAGCGCACTGGCCGACCTGTGTCGATGATTGCGGCGTCTAAACTGCTGACGAAAATTTCTGCAGCGATGTCGTCGGTCGTCGGCGTAATGATAGCGAGGCGGTCGCCTTTTTTGACGTTCTGCGCTGCGCCTGCTTGTGCGATGCGCGTTACTTGACCGTCCACGGGCGAGATAATTGTCGCTAAATCTTTCCGCACACTCACATTGCCAAGCTCGAGGTCAGCTTTAGCGACAACGGCTTGCGCTTTACGGCGTTTCGCGCCTAACTCTGCTTCGGCGTTTTTGACTGCTTGTCGCTCAACTCTGACTTGTGCCATTGCTTTGGCGTATTCCGCTTCTTCTTTTTGAACGCTAAGCCGCGCCGATTCTAAATCGCGCCGAGCAATCAGGCCTTGTTTTTCCAACGAGTCCGCTCTGTAAAAGCGCACTTTTGCGATTTCCACCGCGAAGCGAGCGTTTTCCGCCGTTGCTAACGCTGCCGCATATTTTTGCTCTGCTTGTAATACTTTATTCTGTGCCTGAACGATTTCGAGTTCTTGTTCGCTGGCGGTGTTGTTGCGCACGGCTGACTGTAGCTCGACAAAATTGCCTGCCAGATACTTTGTGTCAATGTCGCGCAGTTGGGCAATCGTATCGCCTTTCTTCACGAGTGCGCCTTCATAGACATACCACTTGACGATTCTGCCGTCGATTTGTGCATCAATGGTTTGCGGGCGCGCATCGGGTGCAAATGATGTAACGATGCCCGACCCTCCCACATTCTGCTGCCATGTATTTGGAATAAATGCAATGATGAGCGCGACGGTCATTAGCACTGCAACAGAACGCGCAAGCGGCTGCGCCAGTTTTGGCACTTTGACCAGACGCAGCGCGGTTGTGTAGTAATACGGCACAACATTCTCCAAGTGAAACGCGCCGTTGCCATGGTGACCATTGCCGTGAAGCGTCGTCGCTTGTTTTTTCTCCGGTGTAATCGTGCTTGCCATAATCAGTTCCTTCAAACTGGCTTTAAAGTTGGTTATGATTTTCTTGAACTCTCGCCGTCGCTGCTTGGAAATTTGAGTTCAATCGATTTGCCTGCTAAGTCAATGGCTTCTTTTTCCTCTATGATTTGTCGAACTAAGTCGGGGAAGAGTTTTGCAAAGTGCGTCTCGCTTCGAAACGCGAGTTCGCGCGGCGGACAGTCTTCGCAAATTTTACCATCTTTGAGAACGAAAACTTTTTCAGAGCGGCGAATAAGTTCGGCGTCGTGCGAGATATTGATAATCGTCCAACTTCTTTCGGCGTAGAGCGCTTGCGTGATTTGCAGTTTGGTGCGCTCTTCAAGCCCTGAAAACGCTTCGTCTAAAATTAAGATACGTGGCTTGTTGATGATGGCGCGGGCGAACATCACGCGGCGAATCAATCCGATGGGCATATTGAGTCCTGCGGCGTGAAGTTGCGTGTTTAAGCGGTCGGGCATCGCGCGAACGACATCATAGAGTTGCGAAATCTTGAGCGCCCATTCCAGCCGTTCCTCCGTGAAGTGCCGTCCCAACAAGATGTTTTCTTCAATTGTGCCTTCGAAAATTTCGTTCTTTTCCAGCACAATGCCGACGTTTTGGCGAAGCGCGTCTAAGCCCACTCGGGTCGTATCTATGCCGTCGATTTCAATGATGCCACTGGTTGGCTCGTAAAGCCTGACCAAGAGCGCAGAGAGTGTCGTCTTGCCTGCGCCGCTTTCGCCGACCAGACTGACGTGGCTTCCGGCGGGAACGCGCATTGTTACGCCTTTGAGCACTGGCGGGCTGTCGGTGTAGTTGAACGTAATTTGGTGCAGCGCCAGCGACGCCGGACCTGAGGCAGCAAGTTGCGCTGAGCCTCCGGATGTCTCTAACGGTTTGTCGATAAGGTAGGAGAGTTTATCAATCGCTGTCAGCAAATCGTAGTGCTGCTCGAATTGGTCAATTAGTTTTTCAATGGCGCCAAGCATAGCAACGATGACGAGTTCTGCCGCGACGAGTTGCCCAATGGAAAGTTGCTGCTGCACCACCAAGCTGCCGCCGATACCCAACACGCCAACTGTCGCAAATGCCCGAAATGTAACCGACCCAGCAATCTGGCGCGCCAACACGATAAAGTGTTTGTTTCTTGCCGTTACGTATTCTGTTGCAAGATGGTCTAAATGATGATAGACAAACTCTGGCGCCGCATTGAGTTTGAAACTGGTTTGGCAACGCGCGACTTCCTCGAGCCATGCCGCAATCGCGTATTTCTTTTTTGATTCTTTGATGCTTGTTACCAAACCGTCTCTGCCTAAAATAAATACCAGAATCGGAATGAACGCAAGCAAACTCAAATCGAACAAGATGAAAAACGGGTGATACAATGCAAGCAATAGCAGCCCGATGATAGTGATGAGTGTCGCGCTGACGCCGTCGAGCAAAAATTTTCCGATAGTTTTTTGAATCGTCAACACATCGAAGAACCGATTGACGAGTTCAGGCGTGTATTCCGACTCGAGTGACGCCTGTTTCATCTTTGGCAGGCGATAGCCAATCTCAAACGCAGTGCGGACGAAGATGCGGCGCTGCAAGACATCAATCACATAACGCTTCATCACATCAAACGCGCCGACGATGAGCAAGCCAACGGCGACGATGATACACAACACGAAGAGCTGCGTGGTAAAGATGCCGAGCATCACGGCGTTCACAATCGCCTGCGCCGAGAGCGGCACGATGAGCGAGAGCAAGCCAACAATGACCGCGTAGGTAAAGACAACGCCCATGTCGCCTTTTTCTTCTTTGAGCAGACTGGCAAGTTTGGATAAAATCACGCTAAGGTGGTCTTTGTGTTCGAAGCCGATGCTGTGTGCGTCTTTCGGACTCTTTCCGCCTTTGGCATAGGGCTGTCCGTCGGTGGTTAAAAATGTCTTCAATTTTCCGTCGAAGCACAGAAGTTGAAGCGTGCTGCTGCCGTTGAAGAGGTCGCCTTCGGAGAGAACTGCGGCGCTTTCTTTCTCAAAAAGATAGCACTCCGTCAAGCCAGATTTTTTCTCGATGCGTTTGATGAAAAGCAGCCCGTGCTGCGGGTGCAGCAAAAGGCTTTCGGCGGGCGCAAGCACAGTGAAATCTTTGCGAGCAATCTGCATCAGGCGCATCGCTAAACCGGACGCTTCTCCTACCTTCTGAAGGTCGCTGAAAAGATTTTGCGCGTTCAAATGCGCGGCGTGAAACTCATGGTGTAAATGCGCAGGAGAGACCACAACATCAACCTGTGTGGCAAGGTATTCTATGGCTCGAATCGCTTGATGCTCTAAACTTCCAACCTGAGTCTGTCCCATATCGTCGCCGTCTAAATGCTTAGTGTTAATGTTTCTGGAATTGTTTCTGGAATTGTCTGAGCGATAATATATGCAACTGATTTGCCAGTTAAGAAATTCCCGTCAAATAAAAATTTAATTTTCAACAACTGACTGATGAATTTTTCACTTGGGGCGTATTACGCTTAACTTGTAAAGAAAGCTCACCAAAATTAGAAACTGGCAAACGAGACATGGATTCTGTTGTCTTTTGGTATGCAATTGGGCTTGGCACAACGACGGTTATAGTGCTTGCCGTCGCGTTTGCTGGGTCGCTCCTTGCCAATCGCCGAGCCATGCGGCGCGAAAAAGAATTGCGCCTCGAGCGAGCCAGACGCAACGCCGAACAATTTCAAAACCTCGCCGAGTCCTCTCCGACGGCGCTGCTGGTCTATGGCAAGTCAGGCGTTCTCTATGCGAATCCTGCTGCCCTTGCATTGACTGGCTACGGCTCCGTCTCGGAATTACGGCGGCAACCATTAACCGCACTGCTCCATGAGAGCGAGCGCGTGCTTACTGCCGAGCGCATTGAGTCGATTCTGACACTTCGACGACCGACACCCATGCGCGAGGTCAGACTGTTGCGCGCCGACCACACTGTTCGAGTCGTCGAGATTTCATCGCAACCCGTAGAATACAACAACGAAGCGGCTGTGCAAGTTATCGCCATTGACATCACAGCGCGCAAAGCCGCCGAAGCTGAAAAGGAACGCTTGACCATGGCATTGATGCAGGCAGAAAAACTCAACGCGCTCGGACTGCTGACCGCCGGCGTTGCGCATGATTTCAACAACCTTATCTCTATCATTCAGCTCTCCACCGCCAGTCTGACCAAACGGCTTTCTGGTGAAACCGATGTCTTGCGGTTCAGCCAAGAGCTTGACAGCATTGAAAGCGCGGCAAACCGCGGCGCGGAAATTACGCAGCGTCTGCTGACCTTCGCTCGCCCAGAATTGCAGCAACAACAGTTTCTTTCTTTGCTCAACGTTCTGCACGATACGCGCCAGTTGGCTCAGAGCATTATGCCAAAATCCATTCGCTTTGAGATTGTTACACACACTGCGTCTGATACCATTTTCGGCGACCCGTCGCAGCTTGCGCAAGTCTTTCTCAATCTTATCATCAACGCGCGCGACGCAATGCCGACCGGCGGGACATTGACCATCAGCGTTTTCACGCCTGACCTGTCTTGGGTCAAAGAGCGCTTCATGCTCGATAGTGCAGACATCGGTGGTCGCCGT
>JPGV01000030.1:0-302 GCA_000724175.1 [Candidatus Thermochlorobacteriaceae] bacterium GBChlB
TGTGGTGTGTGGGAGTTGAACCATAGCGGCGGAGCCTTTGATGGGATGCGAACCGCGCAGCACGCGATTGACCAAATCGGGCTGTTGGGTATCGGCAACCTTGTCGAGTTCGAGTAAATCCTCGTTGAGTTTTTCCAAGTATTCGTTGGCTTCGTCAAGGAAGATTTGTTGCAGCTCGTCCGGCACAAACTGCTTCGCCAATTTTGCAGGCGGAACGCCGTCGGCACGAATTTCGCCAAACTCGGCAAGTTGCTGCGTGTAAATTTTCAGCGTTTCTACGAGCGCGTCTTTGCCGTCGAAGG
>JPGV01000030.1:539-77606 GCA_000724175.1 [Candidatus Thermochlorobacteriaceae] bacterium GBChlB
GTTGGGTATCGGCAACCTTGTCAAGTTCGAGTAAATCCTCGTTGAGTTTTTCCAAGTATTCGTTGGCTTCGTCAAGGAAGATTTGTTGCAGCTCGTCCGGCACAAACTGCTTCGCTGGCTTCTCGAAGGCTGGCGACTGTGGCGGTTCGGGCGGCACAGAGAGGTCAGTTGAATCATCGAGCAGGAACGAGCCAAGCTCATTGCCGGAGTCGAGCGCAGCGTCGGAAGAGTCGAAAATGTTGGCGAAGTTGTCGGCAGAGACAAGTTCAGACGAGTCGTCGAGCGCGTCGGAGATAGGCGCAGCGACAGATGGCGCGTCGGGCTTGGAGACAACTGGTTCATCGAGCAGTTCGGCATCATCAAGCGCGGCGTCGAGCAAAAATGATGTGCCATCGAGCGTATCGCCAAAATCCAAATCGGTGTCGTTTTTGTTGTCGGCGCGTTTTGTCAAATCGTTGAGCGACGACAAATCTTTCTTCAACGTGTCGGAAATTTCCGATGCGGTCTCGTTTAAAAGCGATTCATCGAACAAAAACTCTCCTGAAAGTAAGTCGTTGTTCATCTCTGAGGCAAGTGCATCGGAAAGTTCCTCCATTGATGCAGGTGTCTGGGTCGGCGGCTTAAATTCCTTGATGTTGAGCGGCGCTGGCGGCGTTGAGTCAGCGGGCGCTGCATCAGATAGATTTCCCAAGTCGAAGTCCAGTTCTGGAAGTTCCATGCCGCTCAGGTCGGCAAGAAGGTTAGCGTCATCTCCCGGTGTCGGGGTTGGTGGCGGCGTCTTGAACGCCTCCGTCGCAGAGTCGCGTAAATCGGGTGTGTGTTGTTTTGGCACGGTCAGGTCGAGGTTGTCTTCTAAATCCAGCAAGGGCGATTCCGAGAGCAGTTGGTCTCCGAGCATCTCCTCCGTCATCGCGTGAATATCCAGTGTTTGCTTGTCAATGAGATTAGTAAACTGTGCAGCTTTTTGCCCAGCTACTGGGTCAGAATCGTCCAGAGAGTGAATGGCCGCATCGTCAAGTAAAAAGTTTTCCATCGAAATGGGTTCAATCAGCGGCGACTCGTCAACGACGGGCGGCGTTGCGTGGTCGAGAACGCTCAACGCGGAGTCGCTTTCACCTAAAAAGTCGGCGAATGAAAAATCTGACCTATCGGCGTCAGCTGCACGGTTCGTGGAAAAATACTCCAAGAGTTCAGCCGCGATGCGGTTTTGTGCGCCCTCCAAGTCAGATTGAATCGCAAGTAAGGAAGCGTTGGTCGCGCGCGCATTGAGAAGCAGCGTGCCAAAGTCGCGCAATGATTGATGCGGTGATTGAGAGAGCGCAGCGAAAATATCATCAACACGGCACAAGTCCGACAGATAGGCTTTAGCAGATGCTCCGACCGACGATTTCGGCAGCGAAACATGCTCGAGCGTATCGAGCGCAAGCCAAGTAAAATCAACAGGCGGCAGCTCTGGCGCTTTGGCGATTTCCTCCACAAGCGATTCGTGCAATGAGTCTTTGACAATCGACATATCGTCGGCAACGAGCGACGCATCGGTCAGCGAAAATTCCGGGTTCGAGAAAATCTCATCGATCGATGGGGCGTTTGTATCGTCCGTCGCTGCTGGCGGTTCTTCGGCAACGCGGGCGTTCTCGGTTAGCGCCAGTGCAGCCTCAACCGGAGCTGAGAGGCTCGATTCCAATTCATCTGCGATTTTTTCCAGCGCGTCGGACTGAACAGGCGGCTCTTCTTCGGCAGCAATCGGCAACGGTTTGAGCGATGAGAGCATCTCGTCAATATCGGCGCCGTCGGTTGTCACGCTTGAAGAACTGGTCAGCGAATGGGTCAGAGACTTGACAATGTCGTCTGCATATTTTTGAAGTTCCGACAAGGCGACGCGGTTGACCCAAGATTGACCGATGAACTCGGCAAACTCTTTGAAGAGGTCGTCGGTGGTCGTTGTAAGTGCAGCAAGCAAATCGGGCGCGGTCAGAAACACATCAACGCGCTGATGCGCCACATCGCCGTCGGGCGTCGTCGGCAACTGAGTCTTGATGCGGTTGAAAATGCCAGCAACGAAATTGATATAATCTTGTTCCGTTGGCTCGGTCTGCGTTGCTGGCGAAGCGTCCTGAGAAGGCACGACGTCAAGAGAGATATCTAAATCTTTGGCAATGTCGTCGAGGCTGGCTACCGTGGGTATCGGCTCTTCTTCTGGAGGTGCGGTTGGCACAGTGTTCGCAAAGACATCGATTTCTGCATCATCATCTGCGAAGACATCGGTCGACGCGTCTGGCGCAACGGGCGCGAGCAGGGCATATTGGCTGAGCAGAACGCCCGTGTCAGAATGTTGGAGCGCGTTGTGCAACGAAGTCGATAAGTGCGTGGCGACAGTCGCAGCAATAGCGGGCGTCAGCGAATTGGGGTCGACATTGTTTAGACTTTCCAAGAATCCTGAAAAATCAACAAGGTCTTGAATGAACGACAGTTGTCGAAGCTCGGCGAAAATATCGGGTGCAGTTGCCAGCCGTTCAAAAACCGCGAGAACCGCTGGTTCAAGTGGGCGAGAGCGTGATTGTTCAAAAACCGCGTCGCGCACGAGAACCACGAACTTACGAGCCACGGGCGGCGTCACATCAAGCGGTGGCTGGTTAGAGGCAGCCGCAGGTCGAGCGGTCTCCGAAGGTTTTACAGGAGCGACAGGATGAGCGCCGTTAGAGACAGATGTCTCACTGGAGCCGATGGTTGACCCGTTGCCATGGGAGGGCGCGCCGAACACTTCTGCGAGGTTAAACCCGAAGTCGGGCGAGAATGTCTCTTTAACGAATTTCGGCAAGCGTTTGCGTGTCTCTTTAAATCCTGTGGTTGTGTCAGCATTCGGTGGCGCTTGTGCGGTCTCGGTCAATCGTGGGCGTTTTGAGGAGAGCCGCTTTTTGGTCACAGACACCGCTTCAATCATCGCTGCTGCGGAAATCTCTGCACGCACTGCGTGATGCAGTGTGTAGTCGTCAAGCCGTTGAAGGTCGGCCGCGCGTTTCTCGACATTTTGGAATACATCGGAAAGGTATTGCGCAGTCGAGTCCAAATGTTCCGTCAAGACTTGGTAAGCGTTAAACTGGCTGCCGTTGACGAGTTCTTCGACGATACCTTGTTTGGCCGATTGCAGGAACGATTGGAAGTCGGAGAACTCCGAGATGTTCAACGCTGCAAGGTCGTCGGTAATGGTATCAGATTTGGAGAGGGCGTCGAAAAAGCGAACAATGATTTTCGATGCGCGGCTCCGGCTTTTCTTACGAAGTTTTTTGATGCGCTCGGCGATGTCGGAGACGAAGAGCTTAATAATATCGCTTGCGTAATCGGCAAAGGCTTCTTGGCTGGGCGCGGTATCGCCAGCGAATAAACTGGACGGCTTCTGACGTGATGCCGGCGTTCCTAACGGAACATTGTCGCTGAAATAACTCATATCACTTCTCTCCGTTTTTCCTTCAATCTATGCTTTTAACGGAAACCCAACTAACCTAAAGCAAGGTGCGCGGCGGATTGTCGTTCGAGGGGTTCATGCCGCCGCCTTCCAAGTTCGTCATATTGTCCTCCAAAAAGAGGTCGTCTTCCGTTTGAAGAGGCGGCAAGATTGGCTCGTCGGCAAACTTCGGCTTCGGCGCAATGGGCGGCATACTGAAAAGTGCGTCGCTTGGCGCGGGCATCGCAAGCGGCTCACCGATTTTTTCCTTCGGCAGATTGATGGCTGCTGGAATTCTGAACCGAGAAACCGAGCGCGCAAGTTGCTGCGTGATGGAGTTCAGGCGCATTGCCAACTGTGCAGACTGTTTCGAACCCAACAGCGACTGTTTGGCGATTTGCGACACTTCGGTCATCGCGCTCACAACGCCCGACGATGCAATGTCTTGCTGTTTAGCAGCAAGCGAAATTTCTTGAATCAATTCGGTTGATTGTTGCACCACGCTTCGGATTTCTTCAAGGGCGCGCGAGGCGGAGTCGGCGAGTTTGGTGCCACGTTCCACTTCCAATGTTCCGCGTTCCATCGCGGACACGGCGTCTTGTGTTTCCGACTGAATCGTTTGCACGAGTTGGGAAATATCGTTGGTCGCTTTACCAGAGCGTTCTGCAAGTTCGCGTACTTGTTCGGCAACGACTGCGAAACCGCGTCCTGCTTCGCCGGCGCGGGCGGCTTCAATCGTCGCGTTGAGCGCCAAGAGGTTCGTTTGGTTGGCGATGTCTTCAATCGTCTGCACGATTTTGGAAATTTCAAGCGACGATTCACCGAGCGACTTAATTTTTTGTGCCGAGTCTTGCACGGTTGCGCGGATGCGTCTCATGCCCTCAATGGTTTCAAGCACGGTGTTGCCGCCCGTTTGCGCAACCTGCGCCGCGCGCTGCGCCGCTTCCGACGCCGAGTCGGCGTTCATAGCGACTTGACGAATCGAGGCAGCCATTTCTTCGACCGCCGCTGACGCATTGGCAACTTGAACGGACTGTTCTTCAGCACCGCGCGCCATTTGTTCAGTTGCGCCCAAAATTTCTGACGCGGCACCGCCTACCTGCAATGCCGCCGTTTGAACTTCTTCAATAAGTTTTCCAAGGTCGTCGACCATCAGGTTGAACGAGTCGGCAAGCGCGCCGAGCGCCCCTTCCGTTACAACTGCGCGCTGTGTAAAGTCCCCTTCGGCAGAGTTCGACACGACGATGAGCAAGTCGGTAAGCTGCTTCTGCATGGCGTCGCGCTCGGTCTCTGTTTCAATCAGCACAGAAAGGCGACGAATCATGTCGTTGAACTGCTTCGAGAGTTCCTCGAATTCATCCCCAGTGGTGATGTTCGAGCGAGCGTTGAAGTCGCCAGCAAGAACGCTGGTCATCAGCAGTTTAAGTTCGCCGAGCGACGAGGTGATGTAGTCGGCGCGGCGCTGTCCATAAAACAACCCGCCGCCAACGGCAAGCAGCAACACCAGCACGGCGATGCCCAACGATGCAAGTAGCAGTGAGGTCGCTGCGTCGCGCTGGTCTTTGACAACAGCCGCAAAAAGCGCATAATCGCTCGCAACGGCCATTGTCCCTATCGTCGCGCCCGAACTGTTCTTCAACGCCGCATATTGGGTGTTGGCTTTGGCCACAACATTGGTCGATGCACCGCGAACCAAGGCGGTTCGCTCGTTAATGACTTTTTGCCATGCAGCATCGGGAATCCGAAATCCCAGTGCAGGAATATCGCTTGACACCTGTTCCGACGTCACCACCCGAATGTCGTCAATCGTCAGCGATGGCATAGACGATTCACGCGGAATCGAGCTGTGGTAGAGCGCCAGCAGTTTTGAGTTTTTATTCGCCATTTTTGCAGCGACGATACAACCGATAATCTCGCCCGACTTCGAGCGAATCGGCTGCACGGTGCTTAGCATCAAGCCGCGCTCTTCTCGGCCAGTGTAGTCCGAACCAAGGTTCGTGCCGTCGACGCGTGCTTGGTCAGCAAGCGTGCTTTTGCCCGGAATCGTGATGTCTTTAATTGCGTTGGCTTCTGTGATAAGCTCGTTCTTGAGAATGTCAGCCGCGAAGAGTTCAAATGATGTGGTTGGTTTGCCGTTGAGCGCGTTGCTCACCAGAGATTTCAGTGGCGATACAGGTTTCGTCGTCTTGTAGTCTTGAATGAACACATCGTCGCCGAACTTCGCTTCGTCGCTGGCGCGAAGTAGCGTTTTACCGTCTTTGCCTAAGATGGTGAACAGGCTCAAATCAAACCGTTGCATGGCAGAGACAGCTTGCGCCTGAACTCTCCGACGCGCATTGTCCTGAACGGTCTTGTCGGCCGCCGTCAAAAGTTCTGAAAGCCCATCGATGTATTCGGGGCGCGAGAGTTCCGTCGAGACCTGTGTTTGAATGAGCTGCAGATTTTGCAAGAGCATGTTTTCAAAAATACGCGAGTGTTCAAGCACACGCGATTCGGCGAGTTTATCGACATCGCTGGAGATGCGGTCGACTTGGCTATTAGTCAGAAAAAACAGCGTGCTGACAACGAAGACGGCGATGGCTAAGACAGGCAATGCGACGGCTAACACGAAGTCGCGCACTAATCTGCCTCTAAGACTCGCATTTGGAAACGCTTGCGTAAGTGGTGCCTCTGCCATATTTTTCTTTGCTCCTTGCTGTTTCTCCTGTTGCGTTCCCCGCCGCCGTGTCAAACGAGATGGAACAGAATGGCGTGGCGACGCGGTGTTCTGAAAATATCTGAAAATAAATTATTTGGTGCTATTTGGTGCGTTGATACCCTAAGCTCTTTCCCGTTGACTCTTTAGACTGAATTATCAGACCGCCCAATCAAAAGTCCTCACTGAACGACTGTCTCCCGTATTCTTGCTCTCGAGTAGAACTCGGCGTTTGAAATCGGACAACTGTGAGGCGGACAACTCATCGCGTGCTGGATACGCAAGCGTTGAGAGGCGTTAAACATTTTCGCTAAGTTGACACCATTTTGTATCTGTAAAGTAAAAAACCTAACGTTCATTTACAAGCAACACACATTTTTTTCTTGAAAAGAACCACAAGGGCAGGCAACGCCGCAAAACAGCGGTTTCTCTGTTTTAACCGTGCGCGATTCTAAATTGTTTTGTAAATTAAAATTAAAGAAAATATATTTCAATCCATTTGATAACTCGCTTAACAGCCTTTTGCCACTTAAAAAATATCAATGTCGGAAATCTCTGAATTACTATCGACCCTGATAAAAATTGACGGCGTGCGTGCGGCGGCTCTCATTGGGAAAGATGGCTTCGTTATTGACCATAAATCGCGCAACGGAAATATTGACATCGAAACCGTCGGCGCCATCGTCATCGGCGGTTTGCACAGCTCTGAAAGTATCGGCAACGAGTTGGACGTCGGCAAGGTCGAGCAAAGCATGGTGGAGTATGAAAACGGCATTATCTTTTCTCGGCTGTTCTCCGATGGAAACGTCATCTTGACCGTCATTGCTGACCAAAGCGCAATGCTCGGTAACATTCGCTATCAGGTCGCGAAGTTCGTGCCTGAAATTCAGAAACAACTCTAAAAAGCTAATTTTTCTCAACACCAAAATTTTCTCATATGAGTTTTCCCGGAAAAGATGATTTCAGAAAGGTTTTTTTGACCGAAAACCAGATTGCCGCAGCAGAAAAAGTGCTAAAAGAATTTGCCACCAAAACAGGCACATCGGCTGTGATGCTCGGCGACATGACCGGACAGGTGCTTGCCAAACACGGCGGCTTGCTGGACAGAGATTTGGAAATTTTCAGTGTGCTTGCCGCGTCCAACTTTGTTGCCACCGCAGAAATGGCCAAGCAAATCGGTGAAAAAGCCTCGTTTGAAGTTCTCTTTCACGAGGGCGAATCGCGCAGCATCTATCTTGTCAGTCTCAATGAGCGCTACATCTTAGAGATTATCTTCAAATCCAACATTCCACCCGGCACCATTCGCATCTACTCGAAAAAGGCGAAAGAAAAGCTCCTAGAAGTCATCGCGTCCGAAGAAGTCGAAGTCGATTTGTCAAACATCTTCGACGACAACTTCAGTTCGCTCTTGGACGAACAGCTCAACAAAACGCTGGGCGAAAAGTAAATCCAACTCAGCATACCAACTTTGCAACGAGAAGCGCGCGGTGCGCGTTTCTTTTTTTATGCGCGAACTCATAACTTGAAATTGCGTTTCACAAAACGATGTTCTATCTTCCAACGGGACGCGAGCCGAACCATTTTGAAAACATCGGCTCTGCCACCTCCGATTTTTTTGCACAACTTTTTTGAAACACAGTTATGAGACGATTTTCATTTGGGATTCTTATCGTCGCCGTGATGATCTTCGGCATCATCGTTGGCACTCGCATTCAAAGCGGCGTTTCGGGCGACAACCTGTTCGACCAGCAGCGCAAGGTCAATCAAGCCTTCTCCATCATCAGCAAAAGCTATGTCGATGATGTCGATACGCAGAAACTTACCGAAGGCGCAATTGAAGGCATGCTGGAACGGCTCGACCCGCACTCGGTCTACCTTTCTGCCGACCAAAACAAAAAATCCAAAGAGGAATTTCAAGGCAACTTTGAAGGAATTGGCATTGAGTTTCAAGTGTTGAAAGACACGCTTATCGTTGTCTCGCCTGTGCCGGGCGGACCGAGCGACCGCTTGGGCATTATGTCGGGCGACCGCATCGTGCAAATCAACGACACATCTGCCATCGGCATTACGCAAGAAGGCGTCGTCAAAAAACTGCGCGGACCGAAAGGCACGAAAGTAACCGTAAAAATTCTCCGCGTGGGCGAAAAAGAACTGCTGACCTACACCATCACCCGCGATAAAATTCCGTCATACAGTGTCAGCGCAGCAGTGATGCTCAAAGATGATGTCGGTTATATTCGCATCGACCGCTTCATTCAAACGACACATGATGAATTTGTCGACGCGCTAAAAGAGCTCAAAGGCAAAGGCATGAAGAAACTTGTCTTGGACTTACGCGGCAATCCGGGCGGCTATCTTGACCAAGCGATTAAAATTTCCGATGAACTCTTGGGCGGCGTTCAGAAAATTGTCTATACCAAAGGACGCAATTCCCCTGAAGAAAATGCGTTCTCGAGGCCCGGTGACCTCTACGAGAAAGACCCAGTGATTGTCTTGGTGAATCGAGGCAGCGCGTCGGCGTCCGAAATTGTCTCTGGTGCGATTCAAGACCACGACCGAGGACTGATTGTCGGCGAGACTACCTTCGGCAAAGGCTTAGTTCAGCGCCCGTTTGAATTTCCCGATGGTTCCTCGATGCGCGTAACTATTGCCAAATACTACACGCCGTCCGGGCGCTCAATTCAGCGCCCTTACGGTGAAAGTAAAAAAGGACGCGAAGAGTATTACAGCGAAATCCAAGAGCGTGAGCTTGGAGAAACGGGGCTGGACAAAGGTGAAGAAGCCAAGAAAAAAGCCCTTGAGATTCGCAGCAAAAAAGGCGCGATTGAAGCATCGAGTTTCATCAAGCCCGACTCGATTCACAAAGCGTTCAAGACCGACAACGGCAGATTGGTGCTGGGCGGCGGCGGCATCACGCCCGACTACTTTGTGTGGACGGACACCGTTACGCGATACTATCGGCAAGTTCGAAGCAAATTATTGTTCTATGAATTTGCAGTCGACTACATCAACCAAAATCCGTCGCTGCGCAAAAAATATGAATCGAACAGCGATAAGTTCCGCCGTGAGTTCCAAGTAACGCCCGAGATAATGAAGCAGTTTGTCGCAGCAGCGACCAGAAAGGAAATCCCTTACAACGAAGAAGAATATAAGCGCGACGAAAAATACTTGATGAACGCAGTCAAAGGCGCGATTGCCCGTCAAATCTGGGGCGGAAAGGCAGAAGTTGCCGTCAGCCTCGAAGAGGACAATGTGCTGAACGAAGCGTTAAAACTCTTCCCGAAAGCGGAATCGCTGGCAAAAATGGGGTCGTTGAAGTAGGCACTGCTCTTGCTTGAAAGAAAGCGTCCTCACAACGGACGCTTTCTCGATTTTAGTTGTGTTTCATCAAGCCAACGCAAGAGATGATTTTTTCATTGAAAAGCTCCGGTAGTTTGGTCGTCTCCGAGACCTGTTCAATCGGCAAGGCAAGCGGCAAGATGTTGATGACCGATGAAGCGTGTTGATTATAGATGCGCGCAAATGACTCAATCGAGCCTGTTAGTGCAGCGTAAAGCGCAGCATTAGGTTTCGTGGGGAATGACGGCATAAGCAACTTGAGTTTGGACGCCGACCCCTTTTCCTTTACGAAAAAGCCAATGAAGTTCATAATCGCTGCATGAGCGCGGAAATCTCGCTCAACCGAATCGTTGAGTATCATACCCAAGGCGACTACCAGCCCGGTCGGTTGCTGGCGCATGTAGTTACGCAAGGCTTCCAACTTTGGTTGCCGTTGGTCAAGGTCTTTTTGAAGCTCGACAATCGAGAACGCGCCGTCGAGCGTCTTGGCTACCCAATTTGAAAAATCGTTGTCGCTCAGCAAGACAAGCGGCGGTTTTCCAAACGAGATCATTAAGCGTTGAAAGATTGGTTTTTGAAAAAAGCAGGTTACCGCTGAGCATCAACCGTTGCCGTGCTTGCCGCTTTTGTAAAGGCATCAATTAAAAGGTCAACCGAAATGACTTCGGGCAATACCATTGGCTCGTTGAGTTTTCCAGCGGGAAAAACGACATAGAGCGGCACACCAGAACGCCCAAATTTACGAAGCAACTGCGTGATTTCATCATTGCGGGTTGTCCAATCAGCGCGAAGCGGCACAATGCCGAGTTCGGAAATTTTTTGACGCACCACATCGGTTTCCAAAACCGTTTTCTCAGTTACCTTGCATGTGAAACACCAATCGGCTGTAAAGTCAATAAAGACGGGCTTTCCCGACTGCACGGCTTCTTCAACTGCCTTGACCGAAAACGCTTTCCATGCAATCCCGTCGCCCCCTGATGCGGCTGTTTGCGCTACCGATTTTCCGTCGAGTTTGCGCCACTGAATTAAATTTTCGAAGGCGACAAAGTAGCTTAACCCCACGACAAGTGTAACCGAAATCCAAACGGTTACTTTTCGTTGTGCCGACGAAGTGAAGTCAATAAACGCGCCAACAAGCCACGCGGCAAGTGCAACGCCCAAGAGCCATGCGACCGTTGCCGTAACGCCCTCCGCGCCCCATTGTCCGCCCAAAACCGTGAGCAACCAAATCGCTGTGGCAAAAAGTAAGAAGCCCATAAACTGTTTGAAGCGATTCATCCACTCGCCCGGCTTCGGCACAAATTTCAGCCACTCTGGTTTGGCAGCGAGAATCATATACGGCGCGGCGAGTCCAGCGGCGATGACCGAGAAAATGACAAAAATCACGGACGCAGGTTGTGAGAACGCAAAGCCCAACGCGCTGCCCAAAAAGGGCGCAGTGCAAGGCGTGGCAAGCGTCGTCGCAAGCACACCGTTCATAAATGCGCCAACAGCGTCGCGCCGTGAAAGTGCGCCGCCGACCTCACCTGAAACGCTTGGTGCTTGGAACTCAAACACACCAGCAAGGTTTAATCCAAAAATGAAAATGACCGTCGTCATACCAATGACAAAAAGCGGCGACTGAAATTGAAATCCCCACCCAACTTGCTCGCCCGCTTGTTGGAACAATACAATCACCAACGCAAGCGCCCAGAACGACGCCAACACGCCAAGCCCGAACATCACGCCGTGCGCGCGGCTCTTTGCGCTCGACTGCCCTGAGTGCTCGACGAAACTCAACACTTTGAGCGATAAGACGGGCAGCACGCAAGGCATCACGTTCAAAATCACGCCGCCAATAAAGGCAAAGACAAGCGCGAGCCAAAGCGGCAACCCAGTCGACCCATCGGTTTTAAATTGCTGGTCGAGTAATCCGCCCGCCGCGCCGCCCTCTGTCCCGCCGCCTGAATTGTCCGCAACAGAGATTTTGGCGGCAAGTTCATAACCCATTTTGTCAATGATGACAAGCCCGCGCAGCGATTGTAAGGTCGCTGTTTTCGATTCGGGCGTGAGCGACAAGGTTACTTTGCCCCCTGTTGCGTTGATGCTCAAATAGTTAAAGAGAAATCCATCAACGGTTTCGGGGAAAAAATCCGTAATTGAGGTCGCCTTATCGCCGCTAAACATCATCGTTAGGGTTTTTCCTGAAAGTTGTGCCTTGTCGAGCGCGACACCGCTCTCAGAAAGCGGACGCGGCAATGCGTTGCGGGTAGCTTCAATCAGTTTCTCCGCGTCGGCGCGATCTTTGGCAGAAAGCGTGGAGAGCGTCAGCGTGAGTTTTGCATCGCCCGGAATACAGGTTTCCTTGCAGACCAGCCAATCAAGTGCGACGGAAAGTTCTGTCAGTGTCGGCGCGTTGGGCGATGGTGAAATGTCCGCGAGCAAAACGACCTGATGTTCGTAACCGTATGCTACGATGCCCGCTTGGACGATTTTTTCAGGCGTTGGAAATTGCAAGTCGCCTGCGGTGTAGCCGTTGGGCAGCGACCACTTGGCGGCGATGGGCAGTCCAGCGTCGCCTGCATTTTTCCAATAGAGATGCCACTCGTCGGCAATTTTAAATCGAAGTGCAATCGTGAAGGGCTTTGTGAAGTCTGTCGCAGCCGTGTGAAGAGACGCAACGACCAGCTGTTTTCCATCCTGCATTTGCGCCGAAACGGTTGAGGTGAAAAAGAGGGAAACGACGAACATAACAATAACACGATGCATAATTTTCAAGTAATGAGTTTTGCGACAGAACTAACGCTAAACTAAGCGATTCGTTTCAAATGAAAATCATTTGCTATGTTGAGTCAATAACATACCAGCGCTATGAACTCAGCATCACGGTATCGCGGATTTCTGTTAGGCTCGCTTGTTGGCGATGCCTTGGGCTTGCCTGCTAACGGGCGACCACACCACATCGTCCGTATGTATTTCAAAGGCATCAAAGGTTACACCGATGAATACTATACGACCGCTTCGCCGACCGGACTTCGCGCGGGACAAACCTCCATCGACCCCCGCCCAATTTTAAAGTCGCTCCCCGAAAACCCATCGCTCGGCATTGACCTATGGATACACAACTTTTTTCAGCTCTCGGAAACATGGCAAAAAACCCTCACAAAATTGTCTCACGAATTGCTCGAGAAGTCAACGCTCGAACAAACGCTCTTGGGAAAACTATTTGACGAAAAAGCCAAACAAAAAATTTTAGACGGGCTTGACCTTTTTCCGACAGATTTGGTCTCGCACTTCGACGGCGCAATGACTGAACCTGATGCAATCCAATTCGCGTTGTCCATGCTCCTTCGCAACCACGACGACTTTGAGACCACGGTGCTTTCTACCATCAACATGGGCGGGCTGTCGCGGCTGACGGGTGCCATCGCGGGCGGCATGATGGGACTCCTGCACGGCGAAAAATCCATTCCCGAATCGCTCATTCTCGGGTTGGAACATTCAGAAGAAATTCTCTCCGCGCTGAACTCATAAGAAAAAAAATACGATTTTTTTGAGCGGGACACTCGGCGACCTACCGCCCTTGTCATCTTCGTTGTGTTGGACTGCTCGACCAACAAACGAGGGCAGGGCGAGCCGTCTAACAGTGAATCTTACAAAAGATGCTCTCCTCTGCTATCAATTGTGAACGGAACTGTAGGCAACTTACCAAAGTCAGTAAATCTTGCTATTGTCGGTTCAAGGTCTTTTACAAACTACGACGCTTTCAAGTCTGAACTTGAAAAAGTGCTTGCATCTAAGAATTTAAACCCTGCTAAAATAATTTCAGGTGGTGCTGCGGGGGTTGATTCATTGGCAAAACGTTGGGCTGATGATAATGCTATTCCTGTTCTTGAAATAAAACCCAATTGGAAGTTGGGCAAGGGTGCTGGTATTATTCGTAACAGGCAAATAATAGAGTCTTGCGATGTGTGCGTCGCGTTCTGAGATTTTGAGTCCAAAGGAACAAAAAACGCCATCGATGTTTGTAGAAAATTTAATAAACACTGCTTTGTAATAAATACGACTAAATTATGAACTTTTTACGTCATGTATAGAATTCTTAATAAAACTGCTAAGCGCGCATTGAAAAACGACAAAAAGTCATCAGATTTTTGTATCCAATTGTTTATCAATAAAAAATGCTCAAGCATTCAAGAACAACAATGTCAAAGCGAAAGCCGTCCGCGCCGCCGTCGCATCGTCGACTTATTAAAATCGACGAACTGATACGCGCGAAAAAATATCCAAATAAACCAGCACTGGCGAAGCAATTGGAAGTTTCAGAAAAAACGATACAGCGCGACATTGACTACATGAAAAGGGATCTTGATGCGCCGATTAAGTTTGATTCCAAGAAAAATGGATATTGCTACATCGAGGAAAATTATTTCCTGCCCTCACTCAATCTGAATGAAAAAAACCTCTTTGCGCTCGTTGTCGCTGAAAAGATATTGAAGCATTACGAAAGCGCATCGTATTACAGTGAACTCAAAAGCGCGATGGATAAGCTAATGACCTATCTGCCCGACGAAGTTGACCTGCCGACGATGCGCGATGTGGTGTCCTATCATGCCTTTCCGCTCGCCGACGACAATGCCGAAAAATTAAATCTCGTGCGCGAAGCCCTGTTCAAATTGCTTGCCGTTGAAATGGAATATCATACGAGTTACAGCAATGAAAAAAAACGCGCTACGTCAATCCGTATCATTTGCTTTTTCACAACGGCGCATGGTATCTCATCGGCTATTGCCACAGCCGCGAAGACGTGCGCGTATTTTCGTTGAGCAGAATCTTATGGGTGAAAATGACGACAGAAAAGTTCGAGATGCCGAAAGGCTTCAGCGTTGATGCTTATTTTCAGTCGGGATTTAAACGCGGAGAAAGCAGTTATCCAATTGAGCTGAAGTTCAGTCCAAAAATCGCGCCGTTTATTAGAGACCGTCAGTGGTATAGCGGCGAGGAAAAAGAAATGCTCGCGGATGGCTCGGTACGCTTAAAATTTACCGTGCCTACACTTTACGAGGTTATACAATTTACCTTGAAATACGGCGGCGATGTGGAAGTGCTTAACCCAAGACTCCTGCGCCGATTGGTTGCCGAAGAAGCGGCGAAAATTACAGCGATATACAAATCTTGAACCGCAAATCAGCTGTATTATGTCTCAATGACTTTTGTTTTCAAGCCAACAGCGTCGCTCTTGCCTGATTGACCGACGATAAAGACGTCAATCTCAGTTTGCCCAATGCGATAAACAGTGATGTTTTTGAGCGACGCGGTGAGCGTATTAAAAATCTCTCGATATTTCGGCACAAGCAATTTTTGACCATCGTCGTGCCAGTCTTTTTCTTCGGCGACGTTGCGGAAAAAATAGGCAAGGTCGGTAGTTTCAACGGGTGAATCGAGCGGTTTTTCGGCGCGTTGTAAAATGGTATCGAGCGAAAAGTCGGACATATTTTCCCAAACGAAGGGTTCTATCGGGTAGTCGGATTCGCTGGGGAATAGAAGTCCCTCTGTGAGGGACGTGAGTTGTTCCTGAAGTTCAAAAGATGTTTTCATGGCTGGAGTTGTTTTTGAATTGAGGCGCGAAGTTTGTGATAAAGCTCGTGCATATCGTTGCTGATGACTTTGGTATCGGCGATGACGGGCATAAAGTTTGTATCGCCATTCCAGCGCGGGACGACGTGAAAATGAATATGCGAGTCGACGCTACCGCCTGCCACCGCGCCCAAGTTCAAGCCGATGTTAAAGCCGTGCGGGTGAAGCGTCTCGCGTAACGTGTTGATGCACAGGTCAATAAGGTTCATGATGTCGAGGCGCGTGTCGCTGTCGAGGGCTGAAAAATCAGGGGTTTGCAGGTAGGGAATCACCATCAGATGCCCAGCGTTGTAAGGGTAGAGGTTCATAATAATGAAGGCGGTTTTGCCGCGATGCACCACCAACCTTGCTTCGTCCTCTTCGGGCGGAATATCGGCAAAGATAGATTTGCTGTCCGATGTCGGCGTGGCGTCTTTGAACGAGGCGATATACTTTGACCGCCAAGGAGAGAAAAGTGGTTCCATGCAACAAGTAACAATTTTGGATTGGCGAGGCGAGATGTTGGACCGACGAGCGAGCCGCGCCAACGGTAATGTCAATGGTAATAATTGACGTGGCGGCGTTCATCCAAAATCGCCAATAAGCTCATCAAGTAACTTTGTGGAGATGGCGGGAGTCGAACCCGCGTCCAGAGTAGTGTTAGAACAGGCTACCACACTCATCTTCGGCAGTTGGAGTTCGCTTTTTACGACAATGCCGACGTTGGTCAAAAAGCTATCTCGACTGTGGGCGTGCATCTCCGCCGAGAAGAGACGATGCACGGCTTACTGCGCGAGCTGCCGTAAGGCGCTCAAGCGCGGGCTGACGCCAGTAAGACACTCGAGTAAGCGCGATTGTCTTAGGGCGATGGCTGGTTAGTTAGTTTTTACTAATTAAGCAGCCATTGCGTACGAGTAGTCGTTCGCATCTACATTTACATAGGCTTCTTTAACGAGTCCACCCATGCTGAAACTCGGAGTGCAACCAATTCCTTCAAGCTGCCCTGTCGAAACCCTTCATCCCCAAATTTTGAAAGAACATAAGGCGCAAATATAACAAACCGCCGTTTGAGCCAAACGCTTACGAGCGGAAAAAAATCGGGTTGCACAAGGTTAGGTCAGTTTAGGAAAAAGGCGCTGCAAGTAAGGGGGCGGCGGCGAATCGAGTTCTTTTTTGAAGGCGTCTTGGCATTGTGCGTAGATGCGGCGGGCTTCGGGGAGGTCGCCACGCTTGCACAGCGTTTTTAGTAAAATCTCGTAACCTTTGTCGTGCGTGCGGTCGGCATCGAGGAGTTGTTTGGCGCGCGCAATCGCCGCATCATCGTTTCCGGCTTTCGAGGCGGCATCGGCAAGCGCAACAAGTGCGTTGAGATAGGAATCCTTAAGCGACTCGCGCTCCAGTGTTGCCCAGTCTGCATAGAGGTCTTCCCGTAAAAAATCCCCGATATAGAGAGAGACGGCTTGCTCGTAGAGCGCGGTGCGTTGTGCGCGGTCTGTTGCAGCTTGACGAATGAGTTTTTTGAAGCGAAGAAAATCAATCGAGTCCTCGTCGCCCAAATCCAAAACATAGGCTTTGCCTTCGGTGCGCAGAAACTGTGAGCGCTCACGCGGCAGAAGGCCGGGCTCAAGCGCTTTACGAATAAACGACGCGCTGTTTTTAATTACTTGCTCGACATTTTTTTCAAGGTTGCCGTTCCAGAGCAGCTCGATGAGTTCGTCGGTTGTAACAGCGTTGCGGTGATTGATGAGGAGAATCTTAAAGATGTCGCGCGCTTTTTTGCGCTGCCAATCGTCTTTCGAGAGCGTTCGGCCATTGATGGTTACGACGAACTCGCCGAAGGTTTTAACCAGCACCGTGTCTTTGGGCAGAGATAAAACAGCAGGGGAGAGCGACGGCGGTTGACGCGGCGTGAGGCGCAGGTGTTTTTGTTCAATAGCTTTGCGGGCGAGTTGAAGGGCTGTTTCAAAATCAGCTGTATTGTGATGCGCGTGTTTTTTGAGAAAGCGCTGTGCCTCAAACTCAATGAGCAGCTTGCGGGCGTTGTCGTTGACGGCGGTTTGCTGGTTAAGACGCTCGGAGAGTTTGGCATGGCGCGCACTCTTAGAAAAGTCGCCAAGCGATTTGTAGGTCAACGCCAACGCAGCATGATACTCTTGTTCAAGGGCTTTTGCGCCGCACTGTTGAGAAATTTCTATGCCTGACCGCAACATATCGAGAGCATCGTCGAAGTGATTTTGGCGCATAAAAAACTTAGCCAGAGCAAGCGTGGCTTGTCCTTCCAAGAAGTGATAGCCGAACTCTTTGGCAAGCTGTCGGGCTTGCAGAAAATGTTGCTTGGCTCTATCGGCGTCGCCGAGTTGCGCGTAAATGTCGCCTAACTTGGTCAGGGAATCAGTTTGAAGAAACATCGCGCCGATGCGTTCCGCCGTCGTCAGGGCATCTAAAAATTGAGCAATCGCGGCGGCGCTATCGCCCATGGCGGCGTAAATGGTTCCCAACTGCAATTTTTTGGCGGCAATTTGTCGGTCGTTTTTAAGTTCTTCGGCGAGTGAAAGCGCTTTGACCGAGAGCGGAAGCGCAGAGGCAACATCGCCATAATCCAAATACACGCTGACAAGATTTCCGAGTGCAGCACCTTGCAGCACCTTTGCACAGTCGGCTTCGGCGAGTTGCTCACTTTCAATCAGGCAGCGCAGCGCATCAGCGTAATTTCCCAAGCCGTGATAATCACAGCCAAGACCATTGAGCAACTGTATGACGAGTGTGCGCGGAAGAACAGGCTTCAACTCCAAACAACGGAGGTGCCACGCAAGCGCCGTCTCGAACCATCCTTTAAATGCGTAAATGTTGCCAATGTTATACAAAACCGGCGCCATATTGACAGCAGAACCAGTGGCTTCGTGGAGCGAGAGCGCTTGTTGAAACTGCTCTAAGGCGGCGTCAAGATTTCCCATATCATGGTGAGCGATTCCTATCAATGTATGCGCATCGGCTTGGCGCTCGAGCGAGTTGGTCAGTTGCGCTTCGCGGAGCAGAAGTTCGGCGTAGGCAATCGCTTTGGCATAATCGTTGACGAGGCTGGAACAGACGGAAAGTTGTTTCAGACTGTCGAGCAGCAGCGGCGTATCGTTAAGGTCTTGTGCTGCCGTAAAGGCTTGCTCTGCCGCAAGAATTGCGCCGAGCGTATCGGAATATCGTTTTTCTTGTGCAAGCGAAATAAGCGCCTGAGCCGATTCCAACGAATATGGTTGCTCTGTCGGGAATGCGTTAGACATTACTGCAACGTTTAATACCGAAATTGAAGTCGCTCCTCATAAACATCGTCATACAATCGGCTGCGAAGCATTCGGCTGTAGACGCGCACCTCCTTAACGAACCGTTCGCTGACGGAGACGATAAGCATAGATGTTTCAGGTGGCAGAAAATCGCAATCGGTCGCCGAAGGAATTGCGGGCGCTTTCGTATGCGAGTGATACGAGCCGACGAGCTGATAGTGATGTCGCCGCGCCAGTTCTTCGGTTTGAAAATACTGCCCAACAGAAATCTCAAACCCCTCGGTGCGGTCGCCCTGCAAAACATTCTCGCACGGCACGACTTCAATCACCACATTTTCTTTTTCGCCGTTCAGAAAGCGCGAGACCGTGCCAACCAATATGCCGCAGCATTCTTCGGGATACGCCTCCGCCGCGTAGCGTTTAATCAAGTTCAATTTTGCAAGCGAAATTTGCATAATGAATCTATGGTTTTTTCGACTTGGGTGCGTCGTAAAACGGCGTCGCGCCGCTTGGCTGAAAGTTACCAAAGAAACTCTGGGCTTTCAAAGCAAAGCGGCGCGACGCAAAAGAACCGTCGCGGCGAGTGAACGGCAGCGTTAGTTCTTGTGGGTGCGAATGAGTTTGCCGGTCGTGTCGTAGTAAAGCGAGAGTTTTTTGACATCACCCTCTTTGATGTCAACTTCATAGCCAAGAAGCGAGCCATCGGCTTTCATGACTTTTTCAACCTCAATGATTTCGGCGGTCGGGTGTTCTTTTTTTACCACATCGGCGATGTTCGCGGGAAGGTCTTTGATGTCGATTTCTTGTTCGATTTCAACGAGCGTTCCATCTGCAGCGTAAATGAACTCCACTTCTTTGCCGCCCTCCTTGTATTCGAAGAAATAGAACGGCTTGCCGTCGCGCATTTCTTTTTCGTATTTCACGTCTTTGGCGGAGGCGTGCGCTTTTTCAAACGCCTCGAGAACGGGCTTCGGCACGTCGGCTTTTTTGATTTCCATTTCTTGCGCCGATGCGCCGGCGGCAAAAAGGCAAAATGCGAGTAACACAACTGTTGATTTCATAACGAGTATCTCCTATGATTGGTGGTTTGAAAGACACACCAAAGCTATGAACCCAAAGTTTTGCAAGCGTTATGAAACGGTAAATTTTACGTTAAGACTTTCGCGCTGAACCGTTCTTGATGCCATGCCCACGCGGTCGAGATGATGGTATCGAGGTCAGCGAAGCGCGGTTGCCAGCCTAAGAGCGCCTTTGCTTTTGCGGCACTGCCGATGAGCTTTGCAGGGTCGCCCGCGCGCCTGTCGCCCTCAATGACAGCGATGGGTTTTCCCGTAATGCGCTTGGCTGCTTCTATCACATCGCGCACTGAAAAGCCGTTGCCGTTGCCGAGATTAAAAAACTCACTTCTCTCTTCACGATGCAAAAATTCCAAGCCCAAGAGATGTGCGTTGGCAAGGTCGGTCACGTGAATGTAGTCGCGAATGCATGTGCCGTCGGGCGTGTCGTAATCGGTGCCGTAAATCGTGATGTGTTTGCGTCTGCCGAGTGCGGCATCAAGCACAAGCGGAATGAGGTGCGTTTCAGGATTGTGGTCTTCGCCGATGCCGCCCTCTGGTGATGCGCCCGCCGCGTTGAAATACCGTAGGCTCACGAACCTAAGTCCGTAGGCGACGTCGTAATCGCGCAGAATATGCTCGACCATCAACTTGGACTGTCCGTAAGGATTAATCGGCATTTGTGGATGGGTTTCGGGAATGGGAATTTCTCGCGGTTCGCCGTAGGTGGCGCAGGTCGAAGAGAAAATAATTTTTTTGACATTATGTTCGCGCATTGCATCGAGCAAGTTGAGTGTGCCGACGACATTGTTGTAGTAATACTTTGCAGGGTGCTTGACCGATTCGCCGACATAAGCGTAAGCTGCAAAGTGCATAACGGCATCGAAGTGCTGTTCGGAAAACAGCCGGTAAAGCGCGTCTCGGTCGGACAACTCGCCGACGATAAGTTCTTGACCTTGCGCCAATTCCCGATGTCCATAGACGAGGTTGTCAAAAATGACGACGCGATGTCCGGACTGCAAGAGCCGCTGAACGGCGTGCGAGCCGATATAACCTGCGCCGCCCGTAACCAAAATTTTCATAGAAGAGTTGAAGCGTGATTAAAAATCAAAAAATAAAATAACGGCTTGACATTTTGACAGAGAATGTCGTAAATAAGACCCTTGTTGAATGCAGTGTTTTCGATTACAGCAACTGTGTGTAAGCTCGTTCATTGTCTCTTTGTAATGTGCATGGCGGGTTGTTTTGCGGTGTCGGCGTGCGCGCAAGACCGCGGAACAAAACTCATGCGCATCGATGTAGACAGCCTGATTGAAAATTTATCTCGGTATAAAATTGCGCCGTTCAAAAAGCCACTTCGCAAAAAAGTTGGGTTGGCGCTTTCGGGCGGCGGCGCACGCGGGCTGTCGCAGGTCGGTGTTCTCAGAGCGCTCGAGGAAAAAAACATTCCCGTCGACTGCATCGCAGGAACAAGCATGGGCGCAATCGTGGGTGGGCTTTTCGCCGCAGGATACTCCGCCGCCGACTTATATGAAATCATCAAGACGCTCGATTGGAACGAACTAACGTCGTTTCAAAATGCGGCGCGCCGACAAGATTTGTTCTTGGAACAAAAGCGCGTGCGAGACCGCGCCGCCCTGACCTTGCAGTTTAGCGGACTCAAACTCATCATTCCAAAGTCGCTCTCCTCCGCGCAAAACCTAACGCAGACGCTCGATGTGCTTTGTATGAGCAGCGTGTATCACGCCAAAAATTCCGCGTTCAAGTCGCTGCCAATTCCGTTTAAAGCCATCACGACAGACTTGGTCTCGGGCAAGCGCATTGTGTTGGAAAGCGGCTCGCTGTCGGAGTCTATGCGGGCAAGCGCGGCAGTTCCGTTGCTCTTTGCGCCGATTGAAATTGGCGACTGGCAGCTCGTCGATGGCGGCTTGCTGTCGAACATTCCCGTCGATGTTGCGCGCTCGAGCGGTGCGGAATATGTGGTTGCTGTCAGCACTGTGAGCGGATTGTATCAATCGCCGCAAGAGATTGACTTGCCTTGGAAAGCGGCTGACCAAGTCGTCGGCATTATGATGCAAGAGCCAAACAAGTTTCAACTCAGCCAAGCCTGCCGAGTCATTGCGCCGAAACTCGACGGGTGCGACGCGACGGACTTTTCAAACATCGATTCGCTTGTAACGGCGGGCTACATTGCAGGCATTGTCGTGGCGGATAGCATCGCCGCCGAAATCGCTCTGCCACAGCAGAACGACCGCGATGTGCGTGGCTACAAAAAAAATATCGTTGGAATCGAGACCGCTCCAACTGCGTTTCAATCGCGCATCGCGCGGCTGGTAGATACCACTGCCTTCGTCAAACAAACACTTGCTGCGCTGCTGACAACAGATTTTTTTTTAGATGCCTATGCCGAATTAGATACCGTTGAAAAAAGCGTCACGTATCGTTTGGAAAAAACGCCTGTGTTTAGCGCCGTTGCGGTCAAGGGAGCAACGCAGCTTTCAGACGAGGTGATAAAGCGTGTCTTTACAAAGGAACTCGGCAACGGCTACACCAACGCCGTCGGCACAAAAAAACTGGAAGATGTCATTCGGCTGTATCGCAAACGCGGATTTTGTTTGGCGAAACTCACCCGCGTTGAAGTTGCACGAGATACGCTCTTTATCGAGATTGACGAGGGAAAATTGAACGCAGTTGCTGTGCGCCAGAGCCGAGGCTGGACACAAAAATTCGTCATTGAGCGCGAACTCGCGATTGACACAGCGACAACGCTGACCGTCCAGCGCGCGGAGTCGTCGATGTTCGGATTATACAACACAGGCATTTTCAACCGCGTCTCGATGTGGCTGGAAAACAGTGATGACTCGCTGCGGCGCGCGCGTGCCGAAATGGTCGTCAAACTTGACGAGCGTTTTTTCGAGTTGCTGCGCATCGGGTTTCGATTCGACGATGTCTATGTCGGTCAAGCCTTGATTGATTTTCGGAACGAGAACTTTCTCGGCACGGCGTCGGAGTTGGGCGTGTTTGTCTCAGCAGGTCAGCGAAACATTGCGGCACAAACGGAGTTCCGTGCGAATCGATTGTGGAACACTTACCTAACGTTCTACGCCAAAGCATTTTTCGAACAACGGGAGGTGTTTTTGTTTAATACAAAATTTTCTGAACCAAATGTGCTGCCGGAGCGCGTCGTTACAGGCGAATACAGGCAACGCTTCTTCGGAGCAAGCGTGGCAATCGGCGGGCAGCTCTACCGCGACGGAACCGCTACGCTCGAGCTGACGCGCCAATTGATGGAGACGACGCCCATTTCAATCACGGTTCCAACTGAACAACTTTGGACAACGACACTGCGCGCTCGCTTGACCATTGATACGCGCAATGCGCCGATTGAAGCTACACAAGGAAATTACACCAACATCTACTACGATTACAGCCCATCGTTTTTAGGCAACGCCATCGGCTTTTCAAAACTCGGCTTCACGCATGAAATCAATGCGACATTCGGCGCGGGACTAACGGGACGCTTGAAGTTCAATGCAGGCTTTGCCGACAACCTCACGCCGTTTAATCAACAGTTTAGCTTGGGCGGCATCGGCGCGTCGTTCAGCGTGCCGTTCTACGGACTTCGATTCGATGAACTGCGCGGCAGACAACTCTTGACGGCGGGCGGCGAACTGGAATTTTTATTGCCCATTCAACTCGTAACGCCGACCTCAATTAGTTTAAATTACAACGTCGGCAATATCTGGGCGTTTTCAAGTGATGTGAAGTTTCAAGATTTTCTGCACGGCATCGGCATAGAACTCTTGCTCAAAACGCCGATTGGTGCGGCAAGAACCGCCGTCGCCTCCGCATTCAAGTTCGGAGAATTTAATCGCACAACATTTTTGCAACTCGCGCCGCCTGTGTTTTACATCGCCATCGGCTATGAATTTTAATCAACTGGCTTGTCTCAGAAAATTATGAATGTTCGTCTCATCGCAATTACTGCGCCGCTCATCACGATTGAGGGCAAAGACCTTACGCCCGAAGGCTTAATCGCCTACTGCGCCCGCGTCTCCAGCCCGAATCAAGAAAATCCTGACTACGCCAAGCTCTTGCGCTTCTGCATCAGAGAAGGACATTGGAGCATTTTCGAGATGGTCGATATGACCGTTGAAATCACCACGACGCGCGCCATTGCGCCGCAGATTCTACGGCATCGTAGCTTTTGTTTTCAGGAATTCAGTCAACGATATGCGAAGGCACTCAACGTCGAGTTCTACGAGGCGCGCCGACAAGATGTAAAGAATCGACAAAATTCGCTCGATGATATTGACGATGAAACGAAAGCGTGGTTCAAGTCGGCGCAGGAAGAAGTTGCCACGCTGGCGTTCAAACGCTATGAGGAGGCGTTGGAAAAAGGCATCGCCAAAGAATCTGCCCGCTCGCTCTTGCCGCTCAACACCGAAACAAAGCTCTATATGAAAGGCTCGGTTCGCAGTTGGATTCATTATTTGCAAGTGCGCTGCGATGCTGCAACGCAAAAAGAGCATCGAGACATTGCCCACGCGATTCGAGAAATCTTCATCAGGGAATTTCCGACTGTGGCAGAAGCGTTGGAGTGGACAACTGTTGCTCAGTTCAACAGCGTAGAAAAAAAGTAAATAAATTTGTTAGGTAAAATGAGCCAAGACACGTATGTCGAAAACAGCCTTCCGTCGTCCGTCGACGTCGCTATCGTCGGCGGCGGCATCATCGGGCTGAGTATCGCTTGGCAACTGGCGCGCGCAGGCGTTAAAACCGTTGTCGTCGAAAAGAACACGGTGGGCAGAGCGGCAAGCTGGGCAGCGGCTGGAATGCTCGCGCCGCTTGCCGAAGTCGGTTTCGAAGAACTCGAGTTTCTTAAACTGGGCAGAGAAAGTTTAGCAATGTATCCAACATTTTTAGCCGAACTCGAGGTGGATTCGGGTGTCGCCGTGCCGCTCGACCGGCGCGGAACGCTGATGGTTAGCCTCGACCGTGATGACACTGCCGAACTTCGCCGATTGTTCGAGTTTCGAAAAAAACTCTCGCTGCCTGTGCGCTGGCTCTCTGGCGCAGAAGCGCGCGACGAAGAGCCGCTCTTGTCGCCGAAAGTTGCCGCTGCAATTGACCTACCAGACGATTACCAAATCGACAATCGAGAACTTCTTGTCGCCCTCGAACAAGCCGTCCTAAAATGCGGCGGAAAGCTCTGCGAACACACATCGGTCGAAAAAATTATCGTCGAGTCGGGCAGAGCGGTCGCGCTTCAACTTGATGGAGGGGAACAGCGCCAGATAAGCGCAACAAAAATCGTTGTGGCGGCGGGCTGTTGGTCAAGTGTGATTGGCGGACTTGCAAAAGATAAGTTGCCGCCTGTGCGACCAGTGAAAGGACAAATTTTAACGCTGCGAATGACGACGGACATCGCCCTAACGAAAGTGGTTCGCTCGCCGCGCGTCTATCTTGCGCCGAAATTCGACGGACGGCTTGTTGTTGGCGCAACAAGTGAGGAGATGGGGTTCGACACTGCGCCGACCGCCGGCGCCCAACTCTTCTTGCTCGAAGAAGCCTTCGATGCCGTTCCCGCCGTGTATGAATTAGCATTGGAAGAAATGCGCGTCGGGCTTCGTCCCGCAAGCCGCGACAATGAACCGCTCATCGGCGAAAGCCCAATTGCACAACTTTACTATGCGACAGGACATTATCGACATGGCATCTTGCTCGCACCTGCAACAAGCTATGCAATGGCAGCGATGCTAACAGGAAAAAAAGTTCCCGAAGCCCTTGCGCCGTTCAGCCCATCAAGATTCTTCAATGTAACCCGATTCTCAACCGCTTTAACGACATAGTGATGACGATACTTGTCAACGGAAATACGCACGATATTGAAGGGGAGCAAACGCTCGAGGAGTTGCTTCTGGAGTTTGAAATCTCAAAAGAGATGAAAGGCATTGCTGTCGCGCTCAACGATGATGTCATTCCGAAGAAAATGTGGAGCGACACAAAAGTTCAATCGAGCGACCGCATCGAGATTATCCGCGCCGTGCAAGGCGGCTGAAAAGCCTTGTCAATACAAGCTAACGCAGGCACTACGATATTCCCTATTCAAAAGTTTCATTCTCGCGCATATTGACCATCGCTGAGCAAGCAGGGTGATTGGTAACAAAAATTTTACTCGACTTTTTTCGTAGACGGTGAAACTCTAATTGCGCTCGCCCGTTACAACCTGCGTCTCGCGTAAGTTTTTGATCCAAAATCAATCAAGTTTTTTTTAACACAACTCAATCATACAACGCCATGAAAACACTTACATCTCTTTTTGCAGCGCTCTTGATGTTCACCGCTGCCAACGCCAACGCAGGCGAGCTCGAAGACCGCTCCAAGACCTTTCTGACGAAAATCTTTGCTGGTCAATACGAAGAAGCCGCGCTGATGATCTCGGTTAACTCTGCGCTGAACAACACGGAGAACTTAGCTGAATTTGGCTCAGGACTTCGTGCTGCGCTCGGCGAGTTCAAGCAAATCAGTGCGTCGTCGGTCAATGAAGACCGTCGTGGCACGCTGGTCGTTTGCACCTGCGACTTTGCCAATGGGCAAGCCCGTGTCTCTATCGTTTATGATGACAGAGGCAAAATCACCACAATCACTTTCAAGCCGGTTGCTTCCGAAAAAACGCCGGTCGTTGGCAACTAAGCCAAATCGTTTGGAAAAAGGGCGGCTCGAAAAACCGCCCTTTTGGTTTTCGAGCACGTTCGCCCGCAGTCGTTTTTACCTTTTAACAGGCTGATGGGTTAGGTTGTTGTTTAGCGGCACAAGGAAGAGCAGCGCAAAGTGGATTATGCGCTTTGCATATCTCGTAAATGTCTTCGTAGTCGTAGTCAATCGTGATTTCTTCGCCCGTGTCAAGGTCGCGTGCAGCGACGAGAAAAAGCGACACGTCGTCTCGCTCTTGAACGCTGGCTGACGGCGAGCAACTGTGGTTGATATAGCGAATCTTCTCCGTCATAGCGGTATCGATAAACGAGTTCTCGCTGTTCCAAAAAATGTAGACGTTGTTCTCTTCGTTTTCGCGTCGCTCGCACTCATTGCCATCAATCACCTCGCCTGCGATAATCATCAAGACTTCATCGCGTTTGCAGGGCTTTGTCGTGAAAATGCCTTTGCCGGAAATCGGCGATTCGCGCACGACGATGTAATCGGGATTAAAAAGTGCGGTATCGTCAAGCAGTTTAATCATCTGAAACCATCTGAAAAATTGGTCGCGTTCAAGCGGCGCGAAACTACGAAAAGCAGTTGAGATTTCGTTATCTTCGCATCGCAATTTCGAAGTGAAGTTCATCTTCGCTGCTGACTCAAACCAAAAACACTGTGGCTAAACAAACCCGCGCTCCGAAAAAGAAATCAAACGCAGAATTTCCCGCCGAGAAATTTCACAAGACGTCTAAACCGCGCATTCTCGTGTGCAATGACGATGGCATCGACGCCGAAGGTATTGAGTTTCTTGCCAAAGCAATGGCGCAGATTGGCGAGATTACGGTCGTCGCGCCAAATTCGCCGCAAAGCGGCATGAGCCACGCAATGACGCTGGGAAAGCCGCTGCGAATTACAAAATGGTATAAGCACAAAAAGTTTTTCGGCTACGCCGTGAGCGGCACGCCGGTCGATTGCGTCAAAGCCGCCATGGCGCAAATTCTGCCAGAGCCGCCCGACCTCATTGTGAGCGGTGTGAATTACGGCAGCAACACGGCAATTAACATTTTGTATTCAGGCACGGTCGCTGCGGCACTCGAAGGTGCTATTGCTGGCGTGCCTGCGATTGCATTTTCGCTCTGCACCTACGCCAACGCCGATTTCAGCTACTCGGCAAAGTTCGCCAAACACCTCGCCCAAAAAGTATTGAAGGAAGGACTGCCGACGGGAACGCTGCTCACGGTGAACTTGCCAAACCTGCCCGAAGAAAAAATTAAGGGCGTCGTCGTTACAAAGCAAGGAAACTCAAAGTGGAAGGAAGAAATGTTAGAGCGTAACGACGCCTACGGGCAACCCTACTATTGGCTGCGCGGCGAACTGGTGCTCCAAGACGACAGCCTCGACGACGACGAATATGCAGTGCGACACGGCTATGTCTCCGTAACACCGCTGTCGTTTAACCTCACGAATCACTCGTTTATCGATACGATTCGAACTTGGAATTTGAAGAAACGATGACGGCGCATCTTTCGTATCAGTCGCTTGCCGAAGCGCGCAAGGGCTTCACGAAACTTTTTCTCGAGTATGCGGCGGAAACGCCTGAACGCGATACGCTCATTGAGAAATTCTTCACAGGCGATTATCGACGTAAAGACGACGTCGCTCGGCGATTGAGCATCATTGACTCCACCGATTACAAACGCGCCGACCTTGTTGAGTTGCTAAAACGGCAAAACCGTGCATTTGGCTGCGGCGAAAAAACCATGGAACATATCGATGCGCTGCTCTCAACAAACAGCACGGCGATTGTAACCGGACAGCAAGTCGGCATACTAACCGGCAGCCTTTACACGATTTACAAGACGCTCTCCGCAATCGCACTCGCCGAAAAACTTAAACGCGATTTTCCCGACCGCGAGTTTGTTCCTGTCTTTTGGCTCGAGGGCGAAGACCACGATTACGACGAGGTTGCGTCGCTGGCGACATTCGCTGAAAATAAAATCAAGTCGTTTCGTTACGCTGAAAAAACTTACGCGGAACGCTCAATGGTCGGGCGCACGGTGTTGTCGCAAGATGCGGCGCATTTCCTCAACGATTTTCTGGCGTCGTTGCAGCCGAGCGACTTTAAATTGTGGCTGTCCGAACAGCTGCGCTCCGCCTATAAAGAAGGCGAGACGTTCTTAACAGCTTTCGCCAAGTTGATGATGAAACTCTTTGAACCAGATGGGCTGGTGTTTATCAACAGCGATGATACGGCGTTCAAAAAACTGTGTTCGGATATTTTCATCAAAGAATTACACGGTGCGCCGAAAAGCTCGGAACTCGTTGTGGCGCAAAGCGCGGCGCTGGAAGAACTCGGCTATGAAGTGCAAGCAAAAGCGCGTCCAGTGAATTTGTATGTGATTGAAAACGGTCAACGGCTGCGAATCGAGACGGGCGACAAAAACGAATTTGTACTATATCCAACGCGCCGTTCTGTAACTCAAACCGACTTGATTGAACTCGCCGAGCGCAAGCCTGAACAGTTCGGCGCAAATGTGATTCTGCGACCGATTCTGCAAGATAAAGTTCTGCCAACGCTTGCCTACGTCGCCGGTCCCGCCGAAGTCGCTTACCTTGCGCAACTTAAAACGGTGTATCAATTTTTCGGTGTCTCAATGCCGCTCGTTGTGCCGCGCAAAAGCCTCTCGCTCGTCGAAGCGAAAGTGAAAAAAGTGTTTGTCAAAATTGCAGAAGCGACGGAGAGCGATGCTGAAAACCTAACGGCAGTTTATACGGCATTTTTTGCGGACAAAGAAAAGTTGATTCAAAAAGTTTTGTCGGTCGGCGCAAAAATTAACATTGAGAAAGTCTTTGCTGAAGCGGAAGAACGCGCCAAACAAGTGATGACCGACCTTGCTGCCGCGCTGGCGCAGCTTGACCCGACACTGAAAGACGCCGCCGAAACCGCGTCGGGAAAAATGCTGTATCAAATTCAAAACTTGAAAGAAAAAGCCCTCCGCGCCGAAAAGCAGAAAGGGCAGGAAATCATCATGCAGATAGACAAATGTAGCGTGAGCCTTTTGCCCGATGACAACCTGCAAGAGCGCGTTGTGAACGTGTGCTACTTCCTCAACAAATACGGGATTGACCTTTTGAAGACGCTCAAGAAAAACATTGAGGAATCGAGCGAAGAAAAACACATTGTAGTTGAACTATGAAGCATCTACCGCGCGCTGCGTCTTTGGCAGCGTGATGATGAACTCCGTGTATCGACCCTCTTTGCTGCTAAACTGAATATCACCCTGATGCCCTTGAACGATGATTTCATAAGTCATGGATAAACCCAAGCCAGTGTGTCCACTTCCAGTCGGCTTTGTGGTGAAAAACGGCAAAAACACTTTGTCCTTGATGTTGTCGGCAATCCCGATGCCGTTATCGCGGATACGGATATCGACATAGTCGCCGCAATCCCTTGATTTTACTTGCATCTCTGGCTTGTAGCCTTCGGGCGAATGCTTGAGCTTCTCGCGCATGGCATAAAATCCGTTGTTGAACAGGTGCATCAAGGCGCGGTTCATCTCTTGCGGCGACAGCATTACTTTGCCGATAGTGCCGCTGACATCGACCAAAAAACTAACCTCTGCGCCCTCGTTCTGCGTTTGCCACGCGCGGTAGGAAATCTTCAAGGAATCTGTCAGCAGTGCGTTCAAATCCGTTGGGAGTTTTTCAGTTGAACTAATTTGGGTGTACTCCAACATGCTTTTGACAATGCTCGACGCACGTCCGCCATGATAGTGAATCTTCTCCAAATTTCGACCGACATCGTTGAGCGCGGCATCGAGTTTATCGCTCTGCGTTTTCCCTTCGCGAAGCTCCTTGAGCAGCTCAAGCGAGAGGTCGGAAAAATTATTGACAAAGTTGAGTGGATTTTGAAGCTCGTGCGCAACGCCGGTGGCAAGCTGGCCAACTGACGCCATGCGCTCGGCGCGAATCAATTGCTCTTGCGTCTCACGCACGTGTTTCAACGCAGTCTGAAGTTCAGTGTTCTGACGCTGCTGTTGCCGATAGCCAGTGGCGACGAGAAACACAATCACAAGCAACAGCAAAAAACCGCCGATGAGCGAATTGCGAACAATGGTTTGAACATCTTTATCGCGTTCCAGTCGCTCAATGCGGTTTGCATTTTCTTCGGTGGCGAGCTTGGTTTGAAGATTAGCAATGCTGCTTTGCGCCTCGGCAGAGAAGAGTGAATCTTTCAGCGCCACGTATTGCTTAAAGTAGAATAATGCCTTCTCGTGGTTGTCCATCGTGCTGTAAATCTCCGAGAGCAATCGGCAGCCTTCTTTGACGCCTTGCCGCATTTCAATCTCGTCGGCGATGGCAACGCTGCGTTTGGCATACTCCAGCGCGGACATCAGACGCTTTTGTTTAAGAAACGTCTCTCCCATGAATCGATACGTCGTCAATATCATGCGTTTGTCTTTGATGGCTTCAAAGACATCGAGCGACTTTTGATAGTTCTCCAACGCCATGGCGTATTGGCTGCGGTTGTAATAAACTCGCCCAAGCGAGCGGTGCGAGGCGGCGATTTGCCAAGCGTCGTCGATGTCTTCCGACAGTGAAAACGCTTTAAGACAAAACGACAAAGCACGGTCATTGTCACCGAGCCGGTCGTAGGTATCGCCAATGTTTCGCAGCGCAGTCGCTGCGCTCCACTTGTCTCCAACCTCGTTGCTGAGTTTAAGCGAATGATCGAAGTAGTCTAACGCTTCTTTATACTTCTCTTGGTCGTAGTAATTAAAGCCAATCACGCGCAGCATATCTATCATGCCATTTTTATCACCCAACTTTTCATAGAGTTTCAAGGCTTGAAAAGCGTATTCCAACGCTTGGGGATAGCGCCCTTGAATGCGGTAAATGTTGCCAATGCTGGAAAGCAATGCCGCTGATGAGGCGCTGTCGCGCAGCGAATCGCGGATACGCAGCGACTTGAAAAAAAAGTCCAGCGCTTTGGAATATTGACTACGCGATTGATAAATGCTGCCCATGCTTCGATATGCTTCGGCGACATCGTGTTTGCGCTTTAATGTGTGCGCAAGCCGCAAAGCGTTTTCGGCATAGAAGAGTGCGCTATCGAGCGGGCTGTCGTCGGCAAGTTTAATGAGCAATCTAATGCGAGTTGTGTCAGCGGCGGTTTTTAGCAATGCTTTCAGGCTGTCTAACTCAGGGATTTGACCAAGGGACGGCGCAGCAGAGAAGAACGCCAGTATGAAAAAAAAACGACTCATAACGTTGGGCTAATTCCGCTAACTTACTCCGCGAAACGAATCAAAGCAAGCGGAACTGTATAGAGCGATTTGGGCGTCAAGACAAATAGCCGCTCGCTTGTAAGCGCAATGTCAATCAGCCCAGCGAATGCTGTTCCAAAGAGACGACGCAACTCTTCCGAAGAAATTTTTCCAATAAATCGAAATGCTGTTTGTTGGTCAGCATCAAAAACAAACACATGGTCGGAATCCACAACGAGCAACCACTCCTGCAATTGCTTGACCCCCGACCACGTTGTTTCTACCTGCCCGCACGCCAAACTGCGCGGTGCAGAAAAGACGCCCTTTCCTAATTCGGTTACAAAGTTTCCAAAAAGGTCAAACACCATTACAGAGCGTAAGTTTCCGTCAGAAACAAAGACCTTTCCGGTGCGGCTGGTGGTCAAACGGTAGGGTTCAGCCAAATTGCCTTTGCCAGCATTAAAGCCGCCAAATTCAAACTGCGTTGGATTTTGTCGCTGTTGCTGTTGCGAGGCGAAGGTGAGCGGGTTGATACGAATCACTTGTCGCTGCGTTTCCTCGAGGATATAGAGGTCGCCTTGCGCCGAGACCGACACGCTAATCGGTCGCCAAAGCTGCGTCGAGAGGCTCGATGAGCGGCCATCGCTTGCAAATGGGTCAATCGAGGTCGGGCGATTTTGAAGCAGCGTAACGAAGTTCAAAAAGCGGTCGTATTGAACAATGCGTTGATTGCCTCGGTCGGCGATGAATACATTTATCCCGTCGGCGGTGATGTCGAGCGGTGTGTCAAAGGCATCGCGATCTGTGCCGAACCCGCCGACGCTCATCACGACTTTTCCATCACGGTCGAGTTTATAGAGCTTCGAAAGCCCGCCGTCCAAGACAAAAATCTCGTCAAGCGATGTAACCGAGAGCGCAACCGCTTGTTGAAACCGCGCAACAGGTGCAAGCGGCAAAGAATCCGACTGAGCCGCCGAAGGCGCACGCGCAGCCAGCAAAAAAATGAGAACAATGAATAATCTCATGGGGAAATTCGAAGCTGCTGTCCGACCTGAATCGTCTCGCCGTCTTTGATTTTATTAAGCTGTCGAAGTTCGCTAATCTCTAAGCCGCATTGGTTGGCAATGCTTTCAAGCGTATCGCCCTCGCGCACGATGTAAATGCCTTGTTTCTCGGCGTTCAATTTCGCTTTATCGATTTTGTATTGGTAAGTGCCGACGGCGACCGAATCGCTCTCTGTGAATTTCGGCACAAGCACTTTATACGGACGCGACGCTGAAACAGGTGCAGGCAAGGAGCGTCCGCGAATCCACGGGTTGAGCAACTTTACCGCTTTGAACGTTGTGCCTTGCTGTCGCGCCCAAAGCGCAAGGTTCTCAATATCTTTTTTGACATCAATGGTTTTGGTGTCAATCGGTGCCAGCGGGACGACGTCAGCGAAGCCGTATTTCTTCGGCTTGCTCATAATTTCTTTGATGGCGACGATTCTGAAAAGATAGCGCGCCGTTTCGCGGTTGAGCCAAAGGTCGTAGTAGTTTTTCATAGATTGGAACTCTTGCTCGTCTGCTGCGCCATAGACGCCCATATTGTAAGACGCCGCCGCCATTGTCCAGTTTCCGAATTTCTTATATGCACTTTTCAGATACTTAATGGCGCCGTCGGTGGCTTTCTCCAAATTGTAACGCTCATCAATAGACGCATTGACAACAAGCCCATAGCTTTGAGCAATGGCAGGCATCAATTGCCAAAAGCCTGCTGCGCCTGCGGGAGAGCGCAAATCGAGCAATCGGCTTTCGGCGACAGCAAGATACTTCAAGTCATCGGGCAGCGTATCTGCTTTCAAGCGCGACTCGATGTAGGGGAAAAATCGTCCTGCGCGTTTGAGATACATAATCATCTGCGCGCGGTCGTTGATGTTATAGACGAATTCGCGCTCGAAGCGTTCAAAGACTTCTGGGTCTTTAAGCGGCAGAGCTTCGCCGCAAAAATCGATGGCGGAATCAGGTGGGAAATTCGAGTAAGAAAACGTTGGCAGCTCTGTTGCGCTAAATTTTTTATCAATACGCTCGGCAGCGCGAGTGGCTTTCAGCGAATCGGCGGCGGCGCTTTGCGATTGAGACACCCGCTCCGACGAGATGAACAAAAATCCGACCGTTAGTGCGAACACCCAGCCGGAAACGCTCAATACTTTCATCATCATGATGTTCGGTTTAGAAGTTGGGCATACAGGGACGTTCGGCGTAGAACTCCAAGATGATGTCAATCGCCTCTTCAGGCGTATCGACCAAGTGCATCAAGTCCAAGTCTTTCTCGTTGATGTAGCCGCTCTCTAAAAGCATCTCCTTCATCCATGTCATAAAGCCTTTCCAAAACGATTTGCCCATTAAGATAACGGGAAACTGGGCGATTTTTTTAGTTTGAATCAGCGTAATTGCTTCGGTCAATTCATCGAGCGTGCCGAACCCGCCGGGCATGACAATCAAGGCTTGCGAGTATTTCATAAACATCATTTTGCGGACGAAGAAGTATTTGAATGTAATCAGCTTGTCGTCATCGACATACGGATTCGAGTGTTGCTCGTGCGGCAAGACGATGTTGAATCCGATGGATTCGCCGCCTTTGTTGCGCGCGCCACGGTTGCCTGCTTCCATAATGCCGGGACCGCCGCCCGTAATGACGCCGAAGCCACTTTCGACCAAGCGCTCCGCCGTTTTAACTGCAAGTTGATAATACCTGTCCGACGGTTTGACACGCGCAGAGCCGAAAATTGTAACGGCAGGTTCAAGTTCCGCCATTTTCTCGAAGCCTGTAACGAACTCCGACATAATTTTGAAAACGCGCCAGCCTTCGCGGCTGAGTGCAAGCCACTTTTTCATATCGCGCTCATCGAGCTCATCGGAAATTGGTAGTGCAGCAGGCAAAATTTTTCCGCGCCCATTGGTCGAGGTGCTTTTGGGGTTTGACTTTCCGTTCAGCGTCGGCGCAGATTTCGAGGATGTTTTTTTGGTCATTGGCTTCAAATTTTGTTGATGCTTTTTAAGTCAATCGAGCGCGGCAGCCTTGCTGCCACGTCGCGCTCGTGTGTTACTAAAATCAAGATGCGTGGTTCGCTCGACGAAAGCTCGTTGAGCAGGTTCAAAACGATGTCGGTGTTTTGTTCGTCCAAATTAGCCGTTGGTTCATCGGCGAGTAAAATCTTTGGTTCGTTGGCGACGGCTCTGGCAATCGCAACACGTTGCTGTTCGCCGACGGAAAGTTCGCGCGGCTTATGACGCAGTTTGTTCTCCAAGCCGACGCGGCTCAGCAACTCTTTCGCCCGCGTTTCAGGCGACTTATGTTTTCCTGCAAAGCCCATGGCAAGAAGAACGTTTTCTAACGCCGTCAAACCTTGAATCAAATTAAATGTCTGAAACACATAACCGATGTTGGCAGCGCGAAATTGGTCGCGTTTGGCTTCGGAGAGTTTGCCGATGTCGATGCCGTCGACGCTGACCGAACCGCTGGTTGGCGTTACAATGCCCGCAATGAGGTTGAGCAGCGTAGATTTACCGCTTCCTGATTTTCCGACTAAGGCGATGCGCTCGCCGTCGGCAATGCGAAACTGCTCAATACAAATCGTCGGAAATGTGGAGAAGGATTTAACAACGCCCAAAAGTTCTATCGGCATGGCTGAGACATGGTTTTATGTTTAGTGTGTAGTTCAATGTAGCAACGGAGCGCGAGAACAACGTATCGAGGAGCGAATTTTTCGTATATTCGCGCGCAACATTAAACGCTCGTTGCGCGTAGCAACTGCCATCGTTTGCGCAGCAGCAAAACTGAAACGTGTAAAATCTCTTATCAATACGCAATGAAACTCTACGTCTCCAATAAGAATGAATCCCCTAAAATGTTCGATAGTCCCTTTATCGATTTCTTTTCTCGTTGGCATTGGACATCGCCGCTTTGGGTGTATGTGCCGTTGGTTGTATTCGCCTTGTATGTCTCTCTTGAAAATTACCATACAAATGTAAGCACGGTAGTTGGATTATTCATTGCCGGTGCGTTTGCATGGACATTCGCTGAATATGTGTTGCATCGGTTTGTGTTTCACTACGAGCCGAAAACCGAATGGGCGAAACGAGCGCATTGGATTTTGCATGGCGTTCATCATGATTATCCGAGCGACGCATGGCGTCTGGTGATGCCGTTGCCGTTCAGCCTGCCGCTGGCTGTTCCGTTCTATGCGCTGTTCTATGTTCTCTTCGGGGAAGCCCTCGCGCCGGCATTCATGGCAGGATTTGTAACAGGATACTTGGTGTATGATATTGGGCATTACGCTGTCCATCATTTTCCCATCAAGGGCGGCATCTGGGGCTACCTGCGTGAGCATCACATGAGACATCACTTCAAATCGCCCAATGCTGGCTACGGCGTCAGTTCGCCGCTCTGGGATTATGTGTTCGGAACTACCTTCGCGAAAGCGGTCGTCGATAAAAAATAAACCGGCATGGTAGCGACTGTAAGGTTGCAAGCATCTCTTTTGCCGCTTGCCATGAAAACTTCCTGCCTCAACAGAAAAGGGTATCTCTTTCTTTGATAGCTTGCGATTTTTTACATAATTTACAGTCTAATTTATTGTGCGAGCAGCGTCCTGCTCGTGATAGTTTTGGAGAGGTGGCCGAGTGGCTTAAGGCGTCGGTTTGCTAAACCGATGTAGTATCGTAAGGTGCTACCGGGGGTTCGAATCCCCCCTTCTCCGCGCAAACTAAGCAAATGACCTGAACGATGCACGACGGTGCGACAACGCGAACATCAACAAGTTGCGATAACCTTTACGCGACGGAACGTCTAATCCCCAAAAAAGTTGTAGTCAATGTCGAAAAAGCGCACTTCATCTCAAGTAGCACGAAAGGCTGTAGCACGGAAGGCTACAAAAAAGAAACTATCCGAAGAAACCCGCTCCGCTAAAAAACGCGCGCCTAACCCACGGCGAAAGGCGCTCGCCAGTTCAACGGTAAAAGAAACCAACGTCATAGATGTGCGCGACGACGACCAACTGCCCGAGGGTGTAACGCTCGAGGACGACGTGCCGAAAAAAACGCTCTACGACGGCGAGAAAAGAGACGATGATGAAAACAAGGAAGACGAACCGGAAGAGGAAATCGTCATTGAGCTTCCCAAAGATTTAGTTCCGCAAGAAGATAAGCCAAGTTCGCGCGAAGAAGACTACGCACTCATTGATAAAATCCGAGATGGCGACCGATATGCCCAAGACCAAGCCTACCGAAAACTGCTGAGCAAATACCGCAGTCAGATTTACAACCTGATTCTCAGAATCGTTCACAACCCAAACGAGGTCGAGGATTTGGTACAGGAAAGTTTCTCAAAAGCCTTCAACTCGATTGCGAATTTCAACAAAGAGTTTGCGTTCTCGACATGGCTTTACCGCATTGCCACCAACAGCAGTATTGATTTTCTGCGGAAGCGTCGGCTCAAGACGTTCTCGATTGATAACCCCATCAAGACGAAGGACGACGAATACACGATGGAAATTCCCGACTCGACATCGGAGCCGGGCAAGAACATTATGCAAAGTCAGCGCGATGCGCTGGTGCAAGACGCGATTCAACACCTGCCCGCGAAGTATCGCAAAGTGATTGAAATGCGACACCTACAAGAGCGCACCTACGAGGAAATTGCCGAAGACTTAAAGTTGCCGCTTGGCACTGTCAAGGCGCATATCTTCCGCGCCCGCGAAATGCTTTACAAAATGCTCCGCGATAAATTGCGTAACTTTTGAGCGTTGCTCGCAACCTAAACGATACGCCAATGCCGAAACTGACTTGGAAAGACGCCGAAGACATCGCCATTCTGCTCTCCGAAAAATATCCGGATATTGAACCGCTTTCGGTGCGCTTCACCGACTTGCACAAATACGTGACCGCGCTCGAGGAGTTCGGCGACGACCCGATGAAATCCAACGAGGGCATTCTTGAAGCGATTCAAATGGCATGGCACGATGAATGGGAAGACAAACAGTGATGAGATTCCAAACGGCGGTGCTCAGGCGCGCTCCAAGAAAAAACCGCGCTGGCTGCGATGGACGCTGCGGATTCTGTTGAGCGTGGCAACGCTCCTTGTGCTTGCATCGGCGGGCGTGTATTGGTTCATTACAACGTATTTGGACAACTTCATCTCCACGCGCCTCGCCAATCTCGTCGTCGCCGCCAGCGACAGCCTTTACACGCTCAAAATTCAAAAGTTTACATTCAACGCCGATACGATTCAAGCAAGCGGGTTGAAACTGGTGCCGATTTTTGAACCCAGCTCGACCGACGACAAGCAGCGATATGATATTTCCATTCAGTCATTGCAGATTCTGAAACCGCGTTGGAATGAACTGTTCAACGAGCGTAAGTTTCACATCGAGTTTATTGAGCTGGACGAGCCGTATTTGATGTATCGGCGCGATACGCTTGTCGCCAAATCCAAGAGCGAGCAAGAAAAACAACTCGCGCGCAACGCGCTGCCCGAACCAACGCTGCTCGATAGGCTGTTTAATTTTATTTCGCCGCGCTTGCAGCTTGATAGTTTTCGCGTCAGAAACGCCGCACTCAATTATGAAAATGTCGATGAGAAGGAACAACGCTTCGATAACCTCGTCGTCTCCGTTTTTGCCGAAGGCATTGAGCTAAATTTAAAGGCATCAAAAAACCAAGAGACATTTTCGGCGAAAGACATCCGCATTCACATTACGCCTTACCGATGGAAAATTCCCAACACGCTCTACGGCGTCAAGTGTGGCGACATTCGAATTTCAACAAAGGATTCGCTGCTCACCATTGACTCGCTCTCGCTTGCGCCGATTGTTACAGACACTGAACTTTTCCGCGAACAAAAATATCGAACTGACCGCTTTAAACTGCGGCTCGACCGATTGCGCGGCACAGCGATTGACTACAAAGGCTGGGTGTTTGGCAAAGGCATCATCGCCAAAACTTTGGAGATGAGCGGACTTGTGATTGATGTCTTGACCGATAAACGCTACCCGATTTCAAGACAAAAATTCATTCCGACAATGCCGCACGAGGCGTTTCGGGCGTTGCCGATTCGCGTGGCAGTAGATAGCATTATTGTTCATAACGGCAACATCAGATACAGCGTCCAGAATCCTCACGAAAAATCGCCGCGCAGTTTGTTTTTCTCGAAAGTGGACGCGGCGATAACAAACCTCAACAACGACTCGCTCAAAATGACCGATGAGACGCCCGCCGTGCTGAAGGCATCAGCATATTTGATGGGAACAGGAAAGGTCTCGCTGGTGCTTGACCTGCCGTTGCTCTCAGAAACATTTTCAATGCGCTATCACGGCGAACTCGGACGCTTCGATGTAAAACAACTCAACTCGTTTGCTGCGTCTGAAGCGCGCGTGATGTTCCCGTCGGGCAAGGTCGAGCGCGTCTCGTTTTCGGTCGAGGTGGAAGACGGCTTTGCGACTGGGTCGGTGCAGGCGATTTACAAAGACCTCTCGCTGAAAGTCTTGCCGCAAAATCGAAAGTATCAGGCGGGACTGCTCGAGGGCGTCATCAGTTTCGTGGCAAACACGTTCGTCGTGCATCGGGAGTGCAAAATCGAAAAAGGCAAACCGCTTCGGTCGGGCAAAATCGCGGTGCGAAAAAAAAAGGAAAAAGCGTTTTTCGAGTTTTTTTGGGAAACCCTTTGGCAGGGTATTCAGGGCGTCATTAAACGCTAACTCGACGAGACGCCGTGAACGCCTGTATTTTCAAGGGTTTTCAGGCAGGGCGAATTTATAGAGGTAACTCTGCAAACACTTTTTGATAAATTTCGTTGGCGAATGTGATAGGGCTTTGTGGGTTAGATTTCTCTGTCAATCCGAAAATTTTTTGTGCGACGATATTTTGCCCAATGAGTCGCAGCGACAGTTGCGGCATATACAAAAATTCCGCCGTCAGTTCAGGACCGCCGCAAACCAAAAATGTCGCAATTTTTTTGCCCTTCAAGCTCTCGCTCAAATTGCTTTGCGCAAACGCCGCCACAAGGTTCGGCGACAAGTTAAAATTATAGACCGGCGAGGCAATAATGACCAGTTCGAACTCATCGAGAAATCCATAGTCGGCGCGCGGCGGCGTTTTGGCTTTCTCGACATAGACGCCTTTTTTAACAAGTTCTTCGCCAATGGCATCGATAATGCGGTCGGTTGAGCCGCCGCTTGTCAGCGCGTCGTAAAGTATAATTGCGTTCATCGTCGGTTTGAAACAGTGTTGAAAAATTGCTGTGCATATAGCTAAAAGTAACGACAACGCGCGTCTTTGCAAAGTTGGCAGTTGAAGAAAAACTTTGTAAGTATGTATGCGCTAAAAAACCTTTTCCAACCGTTACCAAAAGTTGAAGTATGCATCGCGTTATTCAAGCTATCCGAGAAAAAGCCAAAGAAAAAAAAGCAGCCATTGTCTTTCCTGAATCGAGCGATGAACGCACGCTACATGCTGTCGTCGAGATGGTTCAACACGACCTTATCCGCCCAATCTTGTTGGGCAATCCAGACCGTATTGCTGACGATTTCAAGAAGTGGAACTTAGAGTTCAATCCTACCAAAATTCGGCTCGTCGATGCGGAAAAATCAGACAAAGCATTGGACTACGCCAATGAGTATTTCAACTTGCGCAAACATAAAGGAACGACTTACGACGACGCGAAAGCCGTTATGAAAAATCCACTGTTCTTTGGCGCAATGATGACAAGGCGCGGCGAAGCAGACGGATGTGTCGCAGGTGCGGTCAGCTCAACTGCCGACGTGCTTCGGGCGGGCATTCAAATCATCGGCGTCGATACAGCGCAGACGAAACTCGTCTCGAGCTTTTTCTTAATGGCGTTTCCCGAAACGCATTTTTCGGCGTCGGGGCGCGCGTTCACCTTCGCCGATTGCGGCGTTGTGCCGTATCCGACGGCAGAAGAACTTGCCGACATCGCGCTTACATCGGCGGAGTCGCACCAAAGCCTCACGGGTGAAGAGCCGGTGGTGGCGTTGCTATCGTTTTCAACGAAGGGCAGTGCGAAACACGAGTCGATCGATAAAGTGGTGCAGGCATTGGCGCTGGCGCGCGCTCGAAAACCGGAATTGAAAATTGATGGTGAGATGCAGTTCGATGCAGCGTTCTTGGAATCGGTCGGCAAACGCAAAGCGCCGGGCAGTCAAGTGGCAGGGCGCGCCAATGTGTTCATCTTTCCAAATCTTGATGCAGGTAATATCGGCTACAAACTGACGGAGCGCTTGGGCGGCGCAACGGCAATCGGTCCGATTATTCAAGGCTTGGCAAAACCGATGAACGACCTCTCGCGCGGCGCAAAAGCCTCCGACATCGTCGATGTGGCGTGCGTCTGTGCCTTGCGCGTTCAAAGGTAATACCCGAACAATTGTGGCGCCAGCGTGAATTGTCGGTCTGAGAAAATCTTGCTAAGTTAATCGCATGAAAGTCCGCACTGTCATTGAAACGACCGCTCTGTTGCTCTACGCAGCACTCTCCGCCGTTGCGCAAGAAGATTCCACTCGAATAAAAGAGACGCAGGTGAAAGAACTCGATGTGCGCGCCGATAAACTCCTGATGCCGTCCATGTCGGTTCAGCCCGCTGAAATGCTCATGCGTAAAGAGTTGGAGAAACTCTCATCAAACAGTGTTGCAGATGCGGTTCGCCAATTACCAAGTGTGATGCTCAAAGACTACGGCGGCATTGGCGGCTTAAAAACTATTTCCGTGCGCAGTCTCGGCGCAGAACATACTGGTGTGCAACTGGACGGCGTTAAAATCTCCGATGCGCAGACGGGACAAATCGATTTAGGGCGGTTCTCGCTTGAAAATGTCGAGCGCATTGAATTGATGCAAGGTAATCCCGAAAACGAGTGCAGTCCCGCCAAAGCGTTTGCTTCAGCAAGTGTGCTAAACATTGTAACGCGCTCGCAAGACTTTTCGTCAATGCAAAAACCGGTCGAGATGCGCGCCGCCACGCAAATCGGCTCGTTTGGTTTTTTCGGTGCAAGCCTTGCAGGACGATTGAAACTTGCGGAGAGCATTGTCGCCGCAGCCAACGCGGAACGACAGACCGCCGACGGACGATACGATTATGTGTTTTTAGACGGCTCGCAGCGCGTAAACTTGCGGCGACAAAATGCAGATGTCCAATCAACGCGCATTGAGGCAGATGTAGGCGCGGAATTTTCGGAAGCGTCCAAACTAACAGCGAAACTCTATCACTACACGGCGGAACGCGGCTTGCCGAATGCCGCGATTATTGGCAATTTTGAAAACTCGCGTCAGCGTTTGTGGAACAGAGACGTCTTCGCGCAAGCTGCTTTTGAAACCAAATGGTCAGAGTCGTTTCAGATGGCGTTTCGCAGCAAGGTCTCCGAAAATTATTTGCGCTTTCAAGACCCGAATTCGCTGCGCGAGGGCGGCATTGACGACGACTACACACAGCGCGAACTCTATGGCTCGCTTGCCGCTGCTTACAAACCCGTCTCGTTGCTCACACTCAACATTGCAAGCGACATTGCCTACAACACGTTGCGCACGACGCTGTTTGAATTTTCACAGCCGCAGCGCTGGTCGTGGCTGACCGTCGTCGGTGCGAAGGCTGCACTTCAAAATGTTAACATTGAGGCGAATGTGCTTGCCACGCTCATTCGTGAAACCACTGCATCTGGCGTGGCGGCAAAGCCGAAGGAAGAACTAACGCCGACGATAGCCATCGGCTATAAACCCTTTGCCGGCGAGGGATTTCGGCTGCGCGCATCTTACAAATCCATTTTTAGAATGCCGACATTCAACGATTTGTATTACACGCGCGTTGGCAATGTGAACTTACGACCAGAGCGTGTGCAGCAGTTCAACATTGGCGCAGGGTATGAGCTTCAGGGCGGAGCGGTGCGGTATGCTGCAATTCGAGTGGATGGGTTTCGGTCTTTGGTGCGCGATAAAATTCTTGCCGTGCCGCGCGATGCGTTTAATTGGTCAATGCAAAATTTGACCGTCGTCGAAACAAACGGCGTCGATGTGCATCTCGAGGCAACCTTGAAAAAAATTGCGATGGCCGACATATCATTTTCAGCAAACTACACATATCAGACCGCGCTGGATAAAACGCCGGAGTCGCTGGTGTTCGGACAGCAAATCGCTTACACGCCGTTTGAAACTGTGTCGGGTGTGGCTTCTATTTCCGTTGAATCGCTTAGTTTCTCGTGGATACTAAGCTATGTTGGATACCGGTATCAACTCGGAGAAAACATACAAGCGAATCTGATGCCAAGTTATCTTTTGAACGACCTTACGGCGAGAGTTGAGCATCCAATAGCTGGCGTTGCTCTCGCGCTGAAAATGGAGCTGAACAACATCTTTGACATTCAATACGATGTCATTCGCAGTTTTCCAATGCCGGGCAGAAACGCTCGAGTCTCTTTAACCTTGACTTACTAAACACACCAATGCACAAAATTCATCTGTATTATGGCTACGGAAAAGGTAAAACCACCAGCGTAATGGGGCTTGCGATTCGAGCATTAGGCGCGGGACATCGCGTTGCCGTCGTGCAGTTCGATAAAGGCTACAATGGTCAAAACGAACACTACTCGGAGCGCGTCATTCTGCGAAAACTAAAGGACATTGGATACCCGATTGACCTTGTGCCGACTGGGTGCGAGCGAATGATGCCCGACGGCACATTTCGATTTAAAAACGATGACGCCGATGTCGCCGAAGCTAAACGCGGGCTTGATGCAGCAAAAAATTTCATTGAAAAGGGAAAGCTCGACCTGCTCATTCTCGACGAAGGCTTGGCGGCGGTCGCTTACCATCTGCTCGCAAAGGAAGACCTAACGGCGCTGCTCGATATGTATGAAAAAATCGGTCGACCGTGCGAGTTAGTGATTTCAGGACATAAAATTTGGGACGAGTTGGAAAAGCGCGTTGACTTAATCACTGAAATGCGAAAGGTAAAGCACTACTTCGATGAAGGTGTGCCAGCGCGTCTCGGCATTGAATTTTAACCACGACAACTGCCCAATGAACTCATCGATGAAAAAACAATTTTGCGCCTTAAACTTGCAGAAAGCGGCGGCGCGGTGGTTAGGCTCAAACCCGCGACAAGCGCGGACATGAAAACGGTCAAACCACAGCCGCCTGAAAATTAAGTTCAACTTCAAACAATGATGTCCATGAAAAACAGTGTGAGAGATTTCGGTTACGCATTGAGCCTTGTGCCCGTTGGGCTGACGGTCGCAGGCAATTTGCTTGGCGGATATGCCACACTTGGAAACATTGTCTTTACGCTGGTCGTGTTGGTTGTAACCGACTGGCTATTTAAAGAAGCCAAAAACCAGCCCGAGGCGCATTCGCCGCTCATTGCCGATACAGTGCTTGTGGTTCATGTTGCCGCCCATGTGCTTGCCGTCGGCAGTCTGATTTACGGCGCGCACACGGGGTTTCTGCACGGCGGCTTTCTGATCTGCGCAATCATATCAACGGGCGTCAATTCTGGCATTTCGGGCATTACGGTCGCCCACGAGTTGATTCATCGAAAGTCGAGACTCTGGCAAGCCTTGGGCGTCTGGAATTTGATGCTGGTCAATTACGCGCACTTTTACATTGAGCATATCAAGGCGCATCATAAATACGCAGCAACCGACAAAGATGCCGCAACGGCACACTACGGCGAAACTGTCTATGGGTTTGTGGCGCGAACTGTGCCGCAGCAGTTCGTCAGCGCGCTCCACATCGAGGCGGCGCGGCTTGAAAAGAAAGGGAAGTTCGGATACGGACTTGAAAATTTCACGGTGGCAGCATCGTTGGTTCAACTGGGAATAAGCGTTGGCGTTTTTACAATGCTGGGAACGGCGTCAGGCGTCGCGTATCTGGTGCAGTCGGCGATTGCGATATTCTTATTGGAGATTACCAACTACGCACAGCACTACGGCTTGCATCGCAACGAAACGGAACGCATCACAGCGGAACATTCATGGAACAGCGATAATTTTTCTTCGCGCTTTTTTCTGCTTGAACTGCCGCGCCACAGCGACCATCATTACTACGCCGCGCGTCCGTATCAAGAATTGCGCACCTACGAACAAAGTCCGACGCTGCCGACGGGCTACTTAGGACTGCTGCCCGTTGTTCTCACACCGCCACTTTGGTTCAAGTTGATTCACCCGATTTTGGAAAAAAACCGCACACAAAACCAACTTTGAATCTGATTTGAGTTTGGGGTAAGCTAAAAATCTACAAATAAACCAAACGAGCTAATATCGACGCGCTCGCCGATATACATTCCGCGCCATGAGAGACCCGATGCGTAATTATAGGCGACCCTGACGCCGCGCGCTCCAAACACGCCTGTCTTGACGCCAAGTTGAATGCTGGTTGTGCCGCCGTAGCCTTCGGAGCGCTCCAACTCCCAGCGCCAAACGGGGGACAAGCGAAAATCAATCGCAAGAAAAGGATAAAGTCCCGAAAGCGGCACGCTCGGCGCATAAAGTTCAATGCCCGATTGAAACGACTGCGGCGCAATGTTCGAGGGCAGCGTGTTGAACAACAGTTCATAGCCGAGATACAAGCGTCCATAATCGTTGGAGAGCGCGACGACAAGGCTAATAAATTCGCGGCTGAAGGTGAACGGACGGCGTCCGCGCCATCGGTCGCTTGCAAGGTCGAAACTGCCATCGATTAAGTGCGCCGAAATGTGCGAGAGCCTGAACCGCGCTGAAACTTCTGTCGGTAACGAAAAGAGCGGCGCAAGCGGCGCGCGGTAGCTTAGGTTGATGCCAAAAATGTAATCGGCGGCATCGACAGGAAATTTAAAGTTCCACTCACGGCGCAGGAGCGAAAACGTGCCGAAATCGACGCCGAATGCCAATGCGGAATGTGATGCGCTGTCGAGACCTGTAAAATCAAGGCGAGCGAGGTCGAGCGTTGCGCCGATGTCGAGTGTCAAACCGTCGTTGTTGAGATTAGGCAAAACGGCAATGCGCGTTTCTTTCGGGTCGGCAATGAGCGGCACAAAATTCGGGCGCGATAAGTCGAAGCGAAACTGCCCAAACGCCGTCGTCGAGGTCGCATAAAAGACAGCAAGTAAAAAAGAGCGTTTGAAAAAATACATAGCACGGCGAAAGCAGATTATACGAATAAAGAATATGCGTGAGTGGATTTCAGAAGTGTCATTTCGAGCGACGCGAGAAATCCATCTTCTGCGTGGATGCTGCATGATGCTTCGCGTCGTTCAGAGTGACAAACCCTATCTTCTTCAAATGATTTTGGTATAAATCTCTGGCTCAAAAATGATTTTCTTCATCGCAAGAAATGACGAAATAAAAAGCGACAACGCATCACGTTGTCGCCTCAAAATGAGTTATCAATCACAGGCTTACTTATCGCTTTTCGCTGGCTTTGGAACGGTAATGCTGAACGATTTGGAATCATCGCCGCCTTGGTCGTCCTTCACGCTAACTTGAACGGTAAATTTTCCAACGGTTGCCTCTGTCGGCGTAAAGGTAAGTTTTCCGTCGGGCGAAAGCGTCGCACCTTCCGGCAATCCCGTCGCGCTAAAGGTCAACTTGTCTTCTTTGTCTTCATCACTCGCCGTGAGTTGAATGTCAAGTGGTTCGCCGACTTTCGCGGTGGCATCGCGTGGTTTGTCCAACTTCGGCTTCCGATTAAGACGCGCCACGCTTATGTCGACGCTCATTGTATCTTCCGCGCCGAATGTGTCCTTGACTTTGAATTGAACGGTGTAACTGCCGCGCTGACCAAAGTCGGGCGTCCATGAAAATGTATTTCGGTCGTAGCTCGCGCCAGTCGGAAGAGACGAGGCTTCATAAACAAGTTTGCCTTTGTCTTCTTTGTCTTCATCGTTGGCGACGACTTTGAACGAAATTTTTTCTTTTTCTTTGGCTTGCACGGCGGCGATGCGTTCAAACTTCGGGCGATACGGCACACGAATCGTGAAGGCTTGTGCGTCTGAGCCGTCCATGTCGTCTTTCACCGTCGCTTGCACGCTGAAGGAACCGCTGTTCGCTTCGGTCGGCGTAAAGGTAAGTTTCCCGTCGGGAGAAAGCGTTGCGCCTTGCGGCAAACCCGTCGCGCTAAAGGTCAACTTGTCTTCCTTGTCCTCATCACTTGCGGTAAGCGACAAGTTAAGCGGTTCGCCAATTTTGACGACGACGTCCTTCGGCTTGTCCAATTTCGGTTTGCGATTGAGCCGCGTTACCGTAACGAATGACGTGAGCGTATCCTCCGCGCCGAAGGAATCTTTCACGCGAAAGAGAATGCCATAAGTGCCGCGCTGACCGAAGTCGGGCGTCCATGTGAAGGTTTGCGTCGTGCGGTCGAACTGTGCACCAGTCGGCAGATTTTGAGCATCGAAAACCAACTTGCCTTTGTCCTCTTTGTCCTCGTCGGTCGCGGACAATTTGAACGAGACTTTTGATTTTTCAATCACGGTCGCATTCTCAGCTTTGGCGAGTTTCGGCGCGCGGTTGACATTGGCAATGGTAACAACGCCGGTCTTGGTGTCTTTCAACCCATCGCCGTCAACGACTGTATATGTAACGCGATATGTGCCAGATTGCTCAAAGGTGGGTTTCCATGAGAATGTCTTGCCGTCGAATGTGGCGCCTTCGGGCAGATTGTCCGCCGAGATTTTTAGGCGTGTGGAGTCCTCGACATCAGGGTCCGTTGCCTTAATTTCAAAGGTGAGAAGGGCGTCTTCATTGCCTGTTGCTTCGGCAATGGCGTCGAGCTTGGGCGGACGGTTGAGTCCGCTGACCGTAATAGCGGCGCGTTCTGTCGCTGTAAGCGGCGTGCCATCAATGCCTGTGTCTGTTGCCTTAAAGACCACAGTGTAGTCGCCTGATTGGTCGAAGTCGGGCTTCCATGAAAAGGTGCGTGTCTTCGGGTCGAACTGTGCGCCACGCGGCAGGCTATCGGCAGTATAGACAAGTTTATCGCGGTCTTCCGCATCTGGGTCGCTGGCGCTCACGGTGAACGAGAGTTGCGCATTTTCTTTGACCGTCTTGGCAGCAATCGGCGCGAAAACTGGCGGGCGATTTTTTTGTTTGACGGTGATGGCAACCGTCATTGTGTCGCGTAATAGCTTGGTGCTTGGCGCAAATTTTGTATCAAGACCTTGGTCGAGAACCTCGAACTTGGCGCTGTATTCGCCTGCCTGCGTGAAGTCGGGCTTCCAAGTAAACTTGCGCGTTGCGGGGTCGAAGGTTGCGCCTTTGGGAAGCGAGAGTTGTTTGTAGGTTAATTTGCCGTCGTCTTCTTTGTCCGGGTCGGTTGCCGCAATTTCAAAACTGCCGTCGGTGTCTTCGGTGAATGTCTGTTTTTCCAAGCGCGTAAAGGCGGGCGGCAGATTGACATTATCGACGCGAATCGACATAAACTTGGAGTCAGTCTTTGCGCCGCGCCCGTCGGTGTTGGCATCGAGAACTGTAAAGAGGACGCGATAGTCGCCGGCTTGGGTGTAGTCGGGCGTCCAAGTCAGGGTGCGCGTTTTTGGGTCGAACTGTGCGCCACGCGGCAAACTGTCAGCAGCGTAGGTGAGCTTTCCGTTGTCTTCCGCATCGGGGTCTGTGCCTTCTGGAATGACGACTTTCAGTTCTTTATTTTCAAGCGTGAGTTGCGCTTTAAGTTCGGGCAGTGCGGGTGCGCGATTGACATGCGCGACCGTAATTTTCATCGGCAGTTCGCTGACGAGTGAATCGGGCGTGAGCTCTTTGATGCGAACCGTAAAGTCATAAACGCCCGACTGTGTGAAACTCGGCTTCCACGTCAGCGTGCGCGAAGTGGAATTGTAAATGAGACTGTCGGGGTATTTGCCGCTCGACGAGGAGAGTGAAATGATGTCTTTATCGCCGTCAGGGTCTTTGCCTTCGAACGTATAACTGAGCGTTTGGTTTTCATCAACCGTCAGGTTTTTGACATTGGTCAAAAGCGGCGTCAAATTGAACGTGTAAATCAGAAGCCCGTTACTGTTTGTGGCGACATAGACGGCATGGTCTGCAATCGCCATGCGCCCTAATTCGCCGACACCTTTATCGGTTTTCTCCGTTGGCTCGTCGGCGTCGTCGCCCGCAGCGAACATCTTTTTGAGGTCATAGACCGTCAGACCGCCTTTGCCGGCGCCGACAAAGAAGTAGCGCGGGTCAATTGGATAGAACGCCAAACCGCCGACATAATTTCTAAAATTGTAGCTGAAGACCCGCTTAGGTTGATTGATGTTTTTGATATTAACGACTTCAAACCCGTTGGCAGCGTTGGCGACAAAGACAAGCGTATCTTTGGCAATTGCGTAACGCACGGTGTTGACAAGGCTGCGATAGTTCGAGACAAGTTGCAGGCTTTGTGGGTTCGAGGCGTCTAAAATTCTCAATCCGCCTTCGCGGTCGCCGACGAACAGCCGTCCTGCATGGAAAGAAATGCCCCAGGCGTAAGTGAAGGGAATCGATGTGCCAGTTTCCCCGACGCGCTGCGGCTTGGCAGGATTCGACAAGCTCCATGTCTCAATGCCAGCCTTGCCAGTGGCAACGAAGAGAAAATTTTTGCCGTCGTCCATACAGAGGTCATAGGCTTCTTTCGAATTGGTCTGGAAACTTCCAGCGAGCGACGGCTTGGTTGGGTCGGAGACATCGAAGACGTCAATCCCATTGGTGTTATCGCTGACGTAGATGTAATTGCCCTTTTTAGCGATGCCGTTGGTAGGCAGCGAAATATCTTTCGTGAAGCCGAGTTGCACAGGCTTGAAGCGGTCTTTGATGTCGTAGGCGAAAAATCCGCTGGTGTTGGCAGCAAAGTAAAGCACATCGCCCTCGACAAGAACGGCGGCAATGCCGTCGCGTGCAAAAAGCGCATCGCCAACGCGCTCTAATTTGTTGAACTTAGACTGTGCCGCATCGGTATAGGCGGTGAACTGCGCTGTCGCCGAAACAGGCGACCACAGCAAGGAAAACACGGAAGCAATGCGGAGAATTTGAAGAAAAAGTGAGATGATCGTTGGACGCATTTTGGTATTAAGAGTGAGTTTTTGAATCCCTATTTTTGGGAACGCCGTTTTGAACCGGGTGGAAACATGTCGGACTAAAACGCTTGACCAAAAAATTGCAGCGCAAATTTACAAAATTTGACCCGCTTTGCAACGTTAATTTCTTGTAATCGTGACGAACTACACCGAAAAAAAGACGCGCTGTGAGCTAAGTTGGGTAATTCAAGTTCTGATTTTGATGATTTTTTTAGTCAGTTTCGCCGGTCAATCTGTGTGGGCGCAGCCGGTTACGCCGCCGCTCTTAAAAGCCATACGCGTTTACGGCTTGCGCGACCTGCCCGAAAGAGACGCGCAAAAAATGTTCACTCTGAACGCTCCGTTGGACTCTGCGGCGCTCTCGGAACGCTTGGAACGCCTCGTGAAAGCTGCGCAACGGATGGGATTTTACGACTGCCGCATCGACAGCGTCCGAAAATTTTTATCCGCCGATTCCGCCGACCTCTCGCTCGAGGTGTATTTTTTCGAAGGCAAACCCTACCAACTCTCTGAAATTGAGTTTCGCGGCAACCGCTTGTTCGCCGCCGACGAGCTCAAGCAAACTCTGGCAACGCGCGAGGGTGAGGCGCTCGACAGCGAAACGCTCGAGAAAGATTTGGACGACCTCTTGAACCGATACGAGCAACTCGGACGACCGTTTGCCAAAATCACAACAGGCGATGTCGACCTTATTCCGCCCAAAAAAGACGACGAGCCGCCAACGCTGAAACTAACGATCGACATTGACGAAGGCCGCATCGTGAAAATCACTGGTTTTGCCGTTTCGGGTAATGTAACAACGCAGCCCGATGTCCTGACGCGCGAACTGCCAATTGCCGTCGGCGACCTCTTCAACAGCGAAAAATTCTCTCAAATCAAATCGCGTCTGGAACGGCTTGGGCTGTTCGAAAAAGTAGGCGCGCCAGAACTCGTCGTCTTACAGCCGAAAGGCGCGGCGTGGCAACCAAACGATACAATTCAGGGCGTCATAAAACTCTCGATTACCGAAGGCAACACGAATACTTTCGACGGCGTTGTCGGCTATCAGCCGCCGCTCACGCCCAACGATGAAGGGTTCTTTACGGGACTTGTGAACATTTCCTTACGAAATCTGTTTGGGTCGGGGCGCAAGCTCGCTGTGCGATGGGTGCGACCGAACAATCCAACGCAGGAACTGCGATTGAACTATCAAGAGCCTTGGCTATTCGGCGTGCCGCTAACGATAACGCTGGACTTGATGCAGCTCAAACAAGACTCATCGTTTTCACAATTACAGTTAGGTGCGGTGGCGCAGTATCGCTTATCGCAGAATTTATTTTTGACAGGCGTCGTGCAGCGCGAAAGCATCAACCCGATTTTCGAGGGCGCGCCACGCCTTGAACCCGTGTTGCAAAGTGCGGTAACGCTCACAGGGCTCGGCATGCTATACGACTCGCGCGACTATATCCCGAATCCGACGTCAGGACTGCTCTTTCGAAACGATTACCGCATCGGCACGAAGAGCATTGCGGCGAGCGACTCAATTTTAGCGGTATATCAATTTCAACCGAATGTGGTGCAGCAGCGCGTCTTGGTCGAGGCGGAATTTTATCAGCAAACGTTTCGTCGGCACGTGATTGCGCTGCGGGCGTTTGGGCAAGCGATACTTGCGTCGGAAATTCAGTTTGCGGATTTATTTCGGTTCGGCGGCGCGCAGACCTTGCGCGGCTACCGCGAGCAGCAATTTCTGGCCTCGCGCTATGCGTTCTCGAATTTGGAATATCGAGTGTTGCTGTCGCAAAATGCGTTTGCGTTTCTCTTTTGGGATGTGGGCTATTTCTACAAAGCGCCGAATCCGCTCAACGCGCTCGACGGCGTGCGTGAAGGCTGGCGCAACGGCTTCGGGCTGGGCGCAAGAATCGATACGCCGCTTGGCATCGTTGGCGTCAGCTACGCACTCGGCGAAGGCGACACCATTTTGCGCGGCAAAGTGCATTTCAATTTGATTAACCAATTTTAACGCGCGCCAAAATCTTCCATCAATAACTCGGCAGCAAATTTGCCTGAAAGCGTAACCATCGGCGTTCCGCCGCCTGGATGCGCGCTGCCACTTGCAAGGTAAAGCCCTTTGACATACGGCGAGCGATTTTTTGGGCGCAGAAACGCTGCACTTTTCGTGTTCGACGAAACGCCGTAAATCGAGCCGCGATTCGCATTGAAGCGTGCCTTTAAATCGAGCGGCGTCAAGATACGCTCGAACTCAATATGCCTGTCGAGGTCGGTAAATCCAAGCGTTTTCAGGCGGCTAATGACCAAATCCCGATACGCTTGCTTGTGTAAGTTCCAATCGTAAGCCTCAGATAGATACGGCGCGTTAATGAGGACAAACCAATTTTCTTTTCCGCTCGGCGCTTGCCCAGTGTCAGTCTTCGATGAAATCGAGATGTAAATCGTTGGCTCCGTCGGCGGGAGTTGTCGGGAAAAAATATCATTGAATTCGTTTTCGTAATCGCTCGAAAAGAAAATGTTGTGATGCGAAAGTTCTGGATGGATTTTCGACACACCTAAGCACAAAACAAAGCCCGAACATGAGGCGTCCAATTTGCTTGCGGCGCGCGCGGCAGCAGGTGCAGCGCCGTTCAAAAGCTGTTCGTAGGTATGCACCGCGTCGTCGTTGGAAACAATCGCATCGCAACGCGCCTCGCTGCCGTTGGTAAATTTTACGCCGACCGCCCGACCGTTTTCAATGAGGATTTGCGCCACGTCCATATTGAACTGGAATGTTACGCCCAAGTCTTCCGCGAGCCGTTGATAGGCTCTGGCGAGTTCATACACGCCGCCCTTGACATAAAATCCGCCGTAGTAAAGTTCAACGAAAGGAATCACATTGAGCGTTGCGGGCGCAAGGTAAGGCGATGAGCCGACATAAGTTGGAAAGCGGTCAAGAAATTGAACGAAGCGTTTGTCGCTGAAAAACTTGGCGTTGCTATTGTGCGCGGTCGAGAGCGCATCTATCGAGAGCAAATCGAGCGGATTGGTCTTGAGCAGCCGCGCGAAACTGAACGGATTGAAAATAAAGTTCTCCGCCGTCGCGTCGTAAATTTTTTTCGCATACTGAAAATAGCGTTCAAATCGGTCGCGCTCGGTCGGAAACACGTCGGCGATTTCGCGCCGAAGTCGGTCTAAGTTGCAGTAAGCGGTGAAGCGCGAGCCGTCGGGATAAAAATACTTGCAAGAGGCTTCGAGCGGCAGAAGCGTCAGGTAATCGGAAAGGCGTTTGCCAACTTTTTGGAAGAGGTCTTCAAAAACGAAGGGCATGGTGAGCAGCGTCGGACCAGTATCGAAGCGGTAGCCGTTCTCGGAGACGATTTCCTGCATTTTTCCACCAACAGCGGCGTTGCGTTCAAACACCGCTACCTCGAAGCCCTTGTGCGACAAATGAATTGCGGCGGCAAGCCCGCCCAGCCCTGCGCCGACCACGATGACTTTTTTAGGCATAATGATTAGTCGACATAAATTCGTTAGGATAAAATTTCCTCCGTAAGGCGCACGGGTTCGGTATCATCGGCTTTCATTCGTGCCGAAATCTCTTTGATGGAAGTCCAGCTCTCCATCAACTCGGGCAAGTATTCCGACGAACTCACGAACGTCCAGAGGTAAGCGACAATGGAGTAAATATCGCCCGTTGTAAAATCGTTCAGGTCGATGGAAATATACAGCACCACGAGAAAGACCAGCAGCAACACCCCGCGCATAATGCTGAAATTAAACGCACCCCAGTTGGCAATTTTCTGATGCGCCGCTGCCGTGTCCTGAAAATACGCCCGAATTTTATCGAGGTCGCCCGAGCTGAACACATCATAAATTCCCTCGAAACGGTCGTGTAGGTCTTTTTGATGATGAATCACCTTTTGATTATACAGTTGATTAACAAACGTAAGCGGCACAACGATGGCGAAGCAGGCGAGCGAGATACGCCAATCGAACAGATACAGCGCAATCGTTGCGCCGATGATGGCAATCAACTGCTCCAAAATTTCAGGAAAGCGGTATTGCAGAAACGTGATGTATTCGTATGAAAGCTGTGCGCGGGCAGCAGTTTTGGACGTGTTGTGTCCAAGCAACTTCGAGTGATTCGACACGTCGGAGGCGATTTGCACATACATCTTCCAAAAAATTTTCTGGTCAATGATGCGCCGTGCTGCGCCTGTACCGGAGTTCAGAGCATAGACGGCAATCCAAATCGCGATGGGCAGAAACCGCGACTCGGGATGTGCGTCGCCGCTCGCTGTGTTGATGAACGCATCAATAACATTTCCGAAAATGCTTGGCTCCATAATCCAAGCGATGTTCTCGACCACCACGAGCGATGTGGTGATAAAGATACCAGTCTTGAACCGAGTAATCAGGTCGCGCAGCTGCATTGAAGAAAAAGGTAAGTCGTTAAAAGACTACTGAGAGCGAGAAAGACTACGCTGAATTAGGACAATGAGGCTTGAAAAGGTCGATTGAAATCGAGTTCAAGGCGATTTGAACGGCGTGCCGCGTTGGCTACGCTGAAATGCGTTTTCTACCTGCATCTCGAGTTTCGTCGTAAAGGTAAATCGGCGGTTTCTTGTCCGCAATGCACTCGCGGGTAATGACGCAGGTTTTCAAGCCGCGCAGCGAGGGCAGCTCGAACATAATATCGAGCATCGCGTTCTCGAGAATCGAGCGCAGCGCGCGTGCGCCCGTGCCGCGCTTTAACGCCAGTTCTACAACAAGCTCGAGCGCGTCGGGATCGAAGACGAGTTCGACTTGTTCCATCTCGAAGAGTTTTTTGTATTGCTTGACAATGGCATTTTTCGGTTCGGTCAAGATGTTCCGCAGTGCTTTTTTATCGAGCGGGTCGAGCGTCGTCAGAACAGGCAATCGCCCAACGAACTCTGGTATCAAGCCGAACTCCAACAAATCTTCGGGAATAACGCGGTTCAAGAGTTCAGGACCTTCGCGCTCGGCTTTCGTCGGCGGCGTAGCGCCAAATCCCATGCTCGATTGCGAGAGCCGTCGAGAAATGACACGGTCGAGTCCTTCAAATGCGCCGCCGCAGATGAACAAAATGTTTTTCGTGTTGACATTCACCAACTGCTGTTCAGGATGTTTGCGTCCGCCTTTCGGAGGAACGCCTGCCACGGTGCCTTCAAGAATCTTCAGCAACGCTTGTTGAACACCCTCGCCAGAGACGTCGCGTGTAATGGAAACGTTCGCGCCTTTGCGAGCAATTTTGTCGATTTCATCAATGTAGACGATACCGCGCTCGGCACGCTCCAAATTAAAATCTGCCGATTGCAAAAGGTGCGCAAGAATGCTCTCGACATCGTCCCCGACATAGCCCGCTTCGGTGAGCGTCGTCGCGTCGGCAATGGTGAATGGCACGTCAATGATTTTCGCCAGTGTTTGCGCCAGCAAGGTCTTGCCTGTGCCAGTCGGACCGATGAGCATAATGTTACTTTTTTCAAGCGTAACTTCGCTTTCGCCCATTAGCCAATCTTCCGAATCGATGCGCTTGTAATGATTATAGACGGCAACAGAGAGCGCTTTCTTGGCGCGGTCTTGCCCAACGACATAGCTGTCGAGTTCTTGTTTAATTCCAGTGGGCGTCAGCAGCTTGGTTTTGCGCGTCGAGCGGCGTCGGGCTTGAAACGCGCTGATGTCGTTGCGAATAATCTCGACGGAACTCTGAATACATCGGTCGCAGATATACGCCTCCTGACCAGCAACAAGGCTGGTAACTTCGTCGCTGGAGCGTCCGCAAAAAGAGCAGTGAACTGTCAGGTCTTCGTTGTTGCCACCGTTCTCTGTGTTTCGATGTCTTGCCATTCTAAAAAGTGTGTTAAAGAAAATTAACGCTCAACCCGTGCTGCTGTAGCGGAAAAAATAATCTTGTTCGTCGTGGTGTCTATCGTTTGTCTGAAGCCAATCAAAGCGTTGGCGCCGTGCAGCGCGGCTTGTGCTTTAAGTTGCATCGTCGCGTAAAACTTTTTGTAGCCGACATTTTCCGAAGAATCAGCGGACGCCTCGCTCTCGAGCGACAGCATCGCGAGGACGGCGGCATTATTTGGCAGTGAATCGAGCATCATAATGCCGGCTTGACCAAACAAGCCACGTGGCGCTGCTTGCGTTTGTCCCGCATGTTGCGGACACAAGCAGGAAACCAAGTCCAACCGAGAAAAACGGCTGCCGCTGTCGGTTGAACTGTTTGGTTTGGCGGGAAATAAATCGACCTGTGCCAACACCGATAAGGGACGCATCAGCAGCATCGCAAAGAGAAAAACGATTGTGTTGTAACGCATCGAGTCAAAAATTGAGAATCAGAAAGTAACGCATCAGTTAGCGAGCGCCGGGCAACGCCGTGCCGTTTTGATGTTGCACGACGTCTTTATCGTTGGGCGACGCCGCCGTAACGGCGTCCGCATCGATTTGATACAAACTGACAACAAAATTGTCAACGCTCGTTTGCTCGATCTTGAACTTGCCGCGCACACGAATTGGCGTATAAACATACTCCGTTTTTTTGCCTTTCACCAACTTGACCATCACGGTTTCATTGGGTTCGGGCGGCACCGAATAGCAGCAGCCGAAGAACGGCATTTGAACAAGCATAAACTCCGTTACATCGAGCGCCTCGCTCATCGGAATCATATAGCCAGCAATATCGACCTCTTTGCCGACGAGTGCTTTGAGCTTTTCGGGAACGGGATTCTGGGCGCGGCGGCTGTAACGATATTCGCGCAAATCGTTGAAGGTCAGGCGAATCGAGTTGGCGAAAAACGCGGCATCGGGCACGGCGATAGACGCAGTCGCAACAGGCGTTTCCAACGACCCAGATTTTTCAGCGCGCAGTTTTTTCACTGCCGACGAAAACGCCTGCGATTGTTCCGATTGCAAGACCAGCGAAAAATTGAGAAGAAAAAAACCGAGCGCAATGCCTACAGCGGAGAAAAATTTGTTCGCGTGCGGTTTGATGTTGATGTTCATAGCAAAGTATGGTTGATGTAACTTACCCAACTTGTAACGATTTTCCTCTCAACTTGTTGGGCTTAAATTTTTAGCGACATCAGTTCGATACGCACTGAAAGCGGGCAGGATTCCTGCTACTGCGCCAACGGCGGCGACAAGTAAAATTAGGCTCATTTCGACGGAATTAAAAATTTCCACTGAAAGTTCTACGCCGGTGCGTTCTAACAGCACATTTTTTAGACCAAATAACAGAATCTTGCTAAGTACAATGCCGAAAATCGCGCCAAAAAAGGCGATGATGGCGGCTTCGAGCGTGATGATGCTGAAAATTTTTGACCGATGTGCGCCAAGCGAGCGCATAATGGCAATTTCGCGCCGCCGCTCGCTGAGCGAATTGTAAATCGCCACCGCCACACCGACCAGCGCAACAACAATCACCAACGCCGTTACAAACAAAAACGCCCAGTTGATATTGCCGACAATATCCAGAAACTTTTTCACTTCTTCGGTCGTCGCCGCTACTTGTGCAAGCGGTTCGCTGTTGACTTCTTTGTAGAACGAGAGCGCGAGCATTTTGCCAAACTTGCCGCCTTTCATTTTCACAATCGCTGCCGTTACATCGCCCTCCTTCGGAATTTTATGCTCATGCTTGCCGTCGTGTTCATGCGCGTCATGGTCGTGGTCATCATGGTCGTGGCTGTGCGCGGCGGCTTTTTCGCCCGACGATTTTTTCTCATCGTGGTCATGTTTTTTCGCGACGGCAGACGAGCTTGACGTGCGGTTCAATGCCTGCGACTCTTCTTTGCGTATGGCTGCTTCTTCATGGTTCTTGGCATCGCGCTCTTTTTGCTCCTCTTCGGTGATGTCGTGAATCGCCCAAACGGTTGGAAGCGAACAGTAAATCGCTTTATCGATGCGAGTATAAGTTGGTTTTAAGATGCCTACGACGGTCATCGGGTCGTGTTCGTGTTGCTGTCCAACGTCGCCGAAGGATTCTTGAAGTCCATGCGTGGCGATGAACTTATCGCCGACCGTCAAGCCCGTCGCGCGAGCGACCGCTGCGCCGAGAACTGCCTGATACGCCGAGTCGCCGATGAACGCTGTGCCGTTGGCTAACTCCAACTGTTTTTCAGGCTTGTAGGCGAACTTGGTGAAAATGTCCTCGCTAGTGCCGATGATTTTAAAGCCCTTGTAATTATCGCCCAAGCCATAGGGAATCATATACTCGACGGCAGGGTGCTGCTTGTATTTTTGATAAGTCGAGTAAGGGATATTGCCGACGGGGTCGCCTAATTGATAGACCGTGTTCAGCACGAGTTGCAACGCGCTGCCTTTCGCGCCCAAAATAAGCTCGTAGCCGAAGCTGGATTGATTGAAATTCTCCTCGACTTGACGCCGTGTTTCAAGCGTGGCGGCAATGAGCGCAACGCCGAGCGCGACCGAAAATCCCGTCAGCGCAATCGAGACCTTACGCTGAAAAATGTTTTTGATGACCAGAGAAAAGATGCTCATAACTTTGACATAGCGTTTTTCGTCAAACAAAATACAAATCATTCGCAAAATCTTTTTAACTTAAAACAGCGTCTCTTACAACTCGTCCCTTTAAAATATCCAATCATGACGAATAAGTTTTTGCTCCCAGCAGTGTGCGCTGCGCTCTGGCTTATTGGCTGCGCCTCACCGAAAGCCGCGCTCGATGCGCTCGAAAAAACGCCTGACCCCAAAACCGCCTTCGACGCCTACGGCGACTTTGCCGACAATTACAAAAACGACCCTGAAAGCGTCAGAGCCTTGTTCAAGCGCGGCGAAATTTTAGAGAAAGACGGCAAACTTACCGATGCCAAAATTGAATACACCCGCGCCATTGAACGCAATCGCACGCTCGAGCAAAAAAATGAGCGATTTGCAACGGCAAGTTTGTATCGACTCTCGAACTTATTATTTGAAGACTACAAAAATACGATGCCCGATGTCGTTGTGCCAGAGGGCGTTTTCGGTCAGCAGCCGACGCGCGACGCCATACGATACAGCGACGCCGTTGCCAAAAAAAGCGACTTAAAGAAAACGTTAGGCGCGAACATCGTTGAGTTGCTCAGAGAGTTGCCCAAAGTTGGTGCAAGCGCGGAGGAATACGCGGCTGTGGCACAAAGTGCTGCTATACTTTCGGAAGATTACGGCGACGGCTTTGCGGCGATTCCCAAAAAATTGGATACGCTGACCAATGAATCGGGCAAAAAAATCAACGATGCCAAGCGCATCGTTGCTTCCGCCCAAGCCAGCGTCGATGCCGCTGCCCAGTATTCAACTGCAGCTACCGATTACCTGAAACTCTATGAGCAATATCAGGAGGCACGCGCCGATTCGTTGGTATCGAAAAACGTGCTTGAAGTGCTGCGTCCGGTCGCCGAAAAGAGCGCGATGAAAACCGTTGAGATGCGCTACAAAGCAGGCTACGCCTACGAGAAAGCCGCGCTGATGTATCTCGATGCCAAAGCAGGGGCGTCGGTGAAAAACGCTGTTATTCCCGCCAGTGCCGAAACCCCAGTGCCTGTGCCGATTGGCGATGTCTCGGAACTCGTTTATCTCTCGGCAATCAACGACAGGTTTACGCGCCCGGCAATTGAGCAAGCGATGAAATTTTATCGAGCGGGATTGAAGAGCGCGGCGGACCTCGGCGTGATGACGGAAAATTACGCGGCAATGTCGGAGCAAGGGATATTGGAGTTGAGCCAAATGGCGGCACGCCGCGCCGATTCGCTCGCCCGACAATGCCTGATTTTATTTGACTCCACAGACGCCGCCTACCAAACGCGGTTGAACTCGATTCAAGCCGTCTCGCTGCAAGACACGGTCGATTTGGTCGCCAAAGCCGTTAAGCTCAAAACACTCGCGGAAAAATATCGAGAGCTTATTTCGGCAGCAATGTCGGAATACGACAAAGCCTTTCACGCCCTGAAAGAAATTACCTCGCCCGACGCAAGCCTGAGCGACACAAAAGAGCGCGCGAAAAAATTTGCCTCTGCCATGCTGGCAGCGTCGTCGGAACGGCAAACAAGGCTGAACGCAACCGCAAAAAAGTGGCTCGATGTTGCCAAAAAGAACCGCAAGAAAAGGTTTTACGCCGGAGCCTCGAGCGCTTACCAAACACTTGCCGAACAGTTTGCACAAAGCACCGAGAAGCTGAGCGACGAGATGAAAAAAAACGACGTGCTCAAATGATTGGCACAAGTTTTGAACCCTGAAATAAAGCGTGCTGCCTGAAAAATTTTGCTTGTTTTTGCGCGGGCAAAAAGTAATTTAGGCGGATGTCAAGTAACAAAATTACACAACGGAGGAAAAGTTATGGCAGAAAAATTCCAATTCCCGACCAACATGACGGGAAAAAATCTGATGGCGGAAATCTACGACGCGGTCGGCACGGCAATTTGCGTAACCGACGAGAACGGCAACTACGTCGAGGTCAATAAATCGTATTGCGAGCTTTACGGCTACACGAAAGAGGAATTGATTGGCAAGTCGTTCACAATGGTCTTGCCCGAAGCCATGCGCGAAATCGGCAAACAAATTCACGATGCTTTCATTGCGGGCGCGCCTGAAATGCCGGGCGAATGGCAAGTGATTCGCCGCGATGGCAAGCAACTCGACATCTACGTTCAACCGTCATTGATGATTCGTGAAGATGGCACACGATGCAAAGTAACTGCCGTAACCGACATCACCGAATACAAGAAAATGAAAGGCTGGCTGCGCACTGCGGCCGAACAAAACGCCGATGCGGTGAAAGCATGACCGTGTAGCCAAGTGGTGTTGCACTTTAGCAACAATCGCGCGAGTTATTCGGAGCGAAGCGAGAAAGCCGTTGCAAATGCGGACTGTCGCTTCGCTTTGTTCTGTTCAGAACGACACACTTCTGATGCACAACCCTGAACGGGCTTCAATAGTTACTCAAAAAGTAATTTGAGGTAGAAACTCGGGCTTGCCAATTTTTTGCGCGCGTCAAAATCCTCCACCATGCTTGCGACAAACTCTTTCATCGCCGTGCTTCGGCTGATTTTGCGAACAAGGAAGTTCATAATCAACGGCGTTGCGGCGACCTTCTGCAAAAAGGAATGCAATTGAAACGAGTTCCACAATCGACCATAGACGGCATCGTCGTAGCGCCTCATTGCGGCGGCAGAAAAATCGTTTTTCTCGAAACAATCAAGAACTTGTTTGGCGGCAAAGTTGCCAGAAAGCATTGCCTCGCCGATGCCCTCGCCGGTGAGCGGGTCGATGAGCGACGCTGCATCGCCAACAAGCATAAAGCGCTCGCCTGAAATCTGAAACCGCCTCGAGCCGAGCGGCAACCCAAACCCTTTGACGCCGTCCACAATTGTTGCTTGCTTGAATCGAGGCGCAATGAGCGGGTGCGTCGAGAGAATCTCGAGCAACTTGTCGCGCAGGTTCAGCCGCTGTTTATGCAATGCGCTCGACAAAATGCCCATGCCGACATTCGCCATGCCGTTTGGCAACGGAAAAATCCAGAGGTAGCCGGGCAGAATATCTTTGAGGATGTAGAACTCGACGTAGTTTTCTGGTCGCGTGTCTCGAATGCCGGAAATGTATGCCCGCACGGCGGCGGAGTAGTGGCGCGGGTCGACGGTGAAATTCGCCAAGCGTTTTGCGACGAGCGAGTGCGCGCCGTCCGCACCAATGACGAGTTTCGTCTTTATGATTCTATTATTGCAAAAAAGATGTGCGCCCGTAGCGTCAACGGATAATGAGTTCAAACGGCACGATTTGAGCAGCGAGATGTTCGGCGCGCCGCGCAGTTTCTCGACGAGAAAATTGTCGAAAGCGAGCCGCGTGCTGATGTGTCCCAACGCGCTGCCTGAATAGTGGCGCGGAGTGAAGGCGATTTCCAAACAGTCGCCGCGCGGTGAAACAAGGCGCAGCGCAGTGGTTGAAAGTTTTTCAGAGAACCGTTCAAAGTCCTTGAGAAGGTCAGGCGAGTGCATCGAGAGGGCTTCGGAAACTTTACCAGAGAGCGCGTCGCCGCAAATTTTGTCGCGCGGGAATGTGGCTTTATCAAGAACGGCAACGCGCAAGCCTGATGCTTTTAAACCAAGCGCACACATTGCGCCGCCCGGACCTGCGCCGACAATCGCTACATCGTAAGACTCAACAGGCAAGGAAGACGGGTTAGTCGACATGAAATAAAACTGGATACGTTTGAACGTCAAGATAAAAAAATAGCGTTTTATGTCTCTTCACAAATACTGTAATTTAAAGAAAATTAAAACCGAGTTATAGATGATTCGAGTGTCGTTGACATCAATTTCCTTTATCGTTGCTGCGTTTATCGCCGTGCCGATGCATCTCGCTGTTTTCGCTGACGAGCCGAAAAAGGCTGTCAAAACAAGCGTTTCGGGCGACAGTGTGATGACGCACATTAAAATTCTTGCCAGCGACCGCTTCGAAGGGCGCGCACCGGGCGCCGTCGGCGGCGATCTGGCAGCGGCATACATTGAGTCGCACTTTGCGCGCGTCGGCTTGGAAAAATTTGGCGCAAGCTACCGACAAGACTTCTTCGTTCCCGCTGCGCTCAAGCTCGGAAACGCCAACGCGCTGCTTTCAGGCAAGCAGCGCTTTAAGCTCGGCGTTGATTTTATGCCGCTCGGATACTCGTCGTCAAAAACAGTGTCGGCGTCTGAAATTGTATTTGTCGGTTACGGAATTGAGTCGGGCAAGTATAGCGACTACGCGGGCGTTGAGGTGAAAGGAAAAGTCGTGGCAATGTTTCGGCAGAGTCCCGACGGGAATAACCCGCATAGCGAATTTTACGAAGCGTCGTCGCTGTGGCGAAAGTTAAGTTTGGCGCGCCAGAAAGGCGCGTCGGCAGTCTTGCTTATCTCTGGCGCGTTGGACTTTGAAGACGACAAATTGATGGAACTGACGCGCGATAAACTTGCCGCCGATGCAGGCATTCCCGCGATGCACCTTACGCGCCGCCTTGCCGCCTCGCTGCTCAAGACGAGCGAACAAAGTTTGGAGACGCTTCAAAAAAACATCAACCAAACGAAATTGCCTAACTCGTTTGTCGTCAAGCGCGCGCTTAAACTCACGGTCGAGGTCGTGCGCGAAAAGAATAAAACCGCGAACCTTATCGGCTATTTGCCTGCCACAGACTCGGCGTGCAAAAACGACTACATCATCATCGGCGCGCATTACGACCACTTAGGCTACGGCGGAGACGGAAGCGGCTCGCTGGCGCCCGACGAGAAAAAAATTCACTACGGCGCGGACGACAACGCAAGCGGCACGGCGGGCGTCTTGGAACTCGCCCGTGTCTTTGCCGCCGAGCGAGCGACGCTGAAAAGAAATCTCGTCTTCATCTGTTTCGGCGCGGAAGAAATGGGACTCTTAGGCTCAGCGCATTACGTCCAATCGCCGCTTGCGCCGCTCGATAAAACACTCTTGATGCTCAATATGGACATGATTGGGCGTATGAAAGACTCTGCGCTTGCGGTCGGCGGTGTCAGCACAGCGAAAGAATTATCAGAACTGTGCAACGCAGAAAACATCGACGCGCTCAAGCTCAAATTTTCGCAGGACGGCTACGGACCAAGCGACCACAGCAGTTTCTACGGCAAAGGCGTTCCGGTCTTGTTCTTTTTCACGGGAACACATGCGAACTACCACAAGCCAAGCGACACATGGGATAAAATCAATGCGCAAGGCGAAGAAAAAATTTTGGAATACGCCAGTCGAATTGTGCGTAAAGTTGACGCGATGCCAACGCGGCTGACATTTACAAGGGCGCAAGCCGACAGTCTTGCGCAAGGCTCGCGTTCATCGACGGGCGGATTTCGCATCTCGCTTGGCACAATTCCGAACTATGCCAAAGAAGTCGATGGCGTAGAATTGGACGGCGTGCGCGAGGGCAGCCTTGCCGAAAAAAGCGGACTCAAAGGCGGCGACGTAATTATTAAGTTCGGCGAGAAACCGATTCGAAACATCTACGACTATACCGATGCCATTCGGCAGGCGAAGCCGGGCGATAAAGTCGTCATTGTCGTAATGCGCGGCAAAGAAAAAGTGGAAATCCCCGTCGAGTTTCCAGCGAAGGGAAAGTAGGCGCAGGCGAGCGTCCAAAGCACCAAGCGTCGAAACCAACGGGCGCACTTTGGCGCACGAGAAAAAATTCATAGAATAAATCCATACCTAAGGGTTCGAGGAAAGAGAGAAGAAAACAATGCGTATTGATCGAGGTGTGAAATGCGCCGCAATGCTGCTTAGTCTGAATCTGATTGTCTTGCAAGGCGTCTCGGTTGCTCAGCAGAGAAACGTCGGTCAGCCGCCAGAGTTCGATGCCGACGCATTTTGTTTCAGAGGCGAGCAGGGCGAAAGCCTAGTAACAGTGTATGTGCGTGTCAAGCATAGCAAACTGAGTTTCACCAAGCAAAACGGCGTATTTATTGCGTCGTATGAAGTCGTCGTCGATTTTTTGGACGAGAAAGAAAAAATGGTGAAGGAAAAAACATGGCAGGATACGGTGATAACAAAAAACTACGCCGAGTCAATGTCGCGCGATGTTAGCCGGACGACAAGTTTTAGCCTTGAATTGCCACCGGGAGCCTACATTGCCAATGTGCAACTGCGCGATAAGGAAAGCGAGCGTGTCTATACGCAGCGTCGGCGCATCCTCGTCAAAGATTTCAAGCAAGGCAAGGCGACAATTTCCTCGTTGATGATTGTTGACGCACAGTTCGATGAACAAGGCGCCGTTCAATACATGCCAAACCTAACGGCGTCGGTGAAGTTCGGCAAAGAAAACCCGCAAATTTATTACGAGGTTTATCGGAACGACCCAAGCGTCGACAGCCTCAATGTGCGCTACTCGCTGTTCTCACGCGGCAGGAAAGAAGAAGAAGTGCTTACCTATCGACGAACAGTTTTGCTGGGCGGAAAAAAGACCCGCGTGCTCGATACGCTGAATACGACAGCGCTCAACACGGGCGATTATGCACTGGTCGTTGCGCTTGAAAACGACACCGACCCAAGTACGTTTGATAAATCCGCAATACTCGTTCTGGTGCGAGCGCAGGGAATCGCCTTGTTAATTCGAGACGTGAAAAAAGCAATTGAGCAATTGGAATACATCGCCGACGGCGACGAACTAGCCAAAATGCGCGACGCCAAAACGCCCGAAGAACAAGCCAAGCTCTTCAATGCGTTTTGGAAAAAATACGACCCGACGCCCGGCACACCCGAAAATGAACTTATGACTGAATACTACACGCGCGTCGAGTATGCCAATCAAAACTTCGGTAGCTACATGGAAGGCTGGCGAAGCGATATGGGCAGAATCTACATCAAATACGGACAGCCCGATTTCATTGAGCGCCAGCCCTTCTCAATGAACCAACGCCCGTATGAAATTTGGGAATTTTATCAACATAACTTGCGGCTCACATTTGTCGACGTCTCGGGCTTTGGCAATTATCGCTTGCTCCGCCCAGAATGGGACTCGCGCAACCGCATTCGATAAAGCCTTGTCAATCGCTCAGCGCTCTCCGATGAATTTTGTATCTTCGCGCTTTCAAAAAATTAAAGCGCATTGATTACACGCAACCGATGAAAACAAAACTGCCTAAGCTGCATGTCCTCACGCTCGGCTGCTCGAAAAACACCGTCGACTCCGAAGCGCTGACAGCGCAAGCCAAAGCCAATGATTTTTTAATCGTCGATGATGCCGAGCGCGCCGACGTCATGATGATAAACACCTGCGGCTTTATCGAGGAAGCAAAACAAGAATCGGTGAACGCGATTCTTGGCGGTGTCTCGCTGCGCCAGCAAGGCAAGTTGAAGAAACTGCTCGTGATGGGCTGCCTCTCGGAACGCTACAAAACTGACCTCGAGAGAGAGCTTCCGCAAGTCGACCGATATTTCGGCGTTATCGGGCTTGGCGGCGATGTCTTGCAGGAAATTCTCAAAGAATTGGGCGGCGAATACAAGCATGAGTTGCTCGGCGAGCGGGCGCTTTCTACGCCAGCGCATTTTGCATATCTCAAAATCTCCGAAGGCTGCGACAACCCGTGCTCTTTTTGCGCCATTCCGCTGATGCGCGGCGGACATAAAACCAAACCCATGCCCGCCTTGATTGACGAAGCAAAATCGCTCCGCGCCAAAGGCGTCAAAGAACTCGTCTTGATTGGACAAGACCTGACCTACTACGGACTCGACCTATACGGCGAGCGCAAACTTGCTGACCTCTTGAAACGTCTGTCCGACATCGGCTTCGAGTGGATTCGATTGCTCTATGCGTATCCCGCGAAATTCCCGACGGAAATTTTGCCCGTCATGCGTGAGCGCGAAAACATCTGCAAGTATCTCGATATGCCGATTCAGCATATCAACGACGACCTGCTCAAATCTATGCGGCGCGGCATCACCAAACGCAGAACCATTGAACTCATTGAGCAAATCCGTGCCGAAGTGCCAAACATCCGTTTGCGCACCACGCTCATTCTTGGCTATCCCAATGAGACAGAGGAAATTTTTGAGGAAACCTTAGCCTTTATCGAGCAGACAAAGTTCGACCGTTTGGGCTGCTTTTCCTATTCCCATGAAGAAAACACCGCTGCCTATCTCTTGAAAGACAATGTCCCCACAAAAGAAAAAAAGCGTCGCGTGAAAACCGTGATGGAATTACAGCAAAAAATCTCGTTGGAAAAAAACGAGAAATTGATTGGGCAATCTATGCGCGTCTTGATTGACCGAATTGAGTCTGGTGCAGCTTACGGACGCACAGAATTCGACGCGCCCGAAGTCGATAACGAGGTCGTTATTACTTCGGCGCAAAAAGGATTCAAGGTCAAAGATTTGAAAATTGGAGAATTTTACAATGCTGTCGTTACAGACGCTGAAGCGTTTGACTTATTCGGAGAAATTACGAGCGACTGAAAATGCCTGTAAAATCAAGCAATTTCAGGCTACCACGCTAAAATGCCCCCGTCGAGATTTTTCACTTTAAAGTTTTGTTTGAGTAAAAACTCACACGCTTTTGCACTGCGTCGCCCGCTTCGGCAGTAGACGACAATCTCTTTATCCTTCAACCCGTCCAGTTCACCGCCGCGCTGCGCGAGCGAGCCAAGCGGAATGAGCATCGAGTTTGGAATGTGCCGCGCGGCGTGTTCATCGGGTTCACGCACATCGAGCAGAACCAGATTGGTCGAGTCAGCGCTCGACAACTTTTCTTTCAAAGCGTCCGCGCTAATCGTCGGAATAGGCTGTAATGGCATAGATGAAACAGGTTTGGCAGGCGTTTCAGGCGCACACGAAACAAACGCAACTATAAAAAAACAAACGAGACATTTCATGTGCAGTTCAGGTTTAAGAGCGTTTTGCGGCAGAGGGTAAAAACTTTCCAAACCCGAACAAACTTCCCACGATGCCGCCAAGAATGTGCGCGAACTGCGAGACATTGTCGGGACGAAAACTGTTTAAAATTTCTTGTCCCAAAAACAGAACGGCGATGATGACAAACGTCAGTGGAATTTCGCCCGACCGAATGTTCGAAAACGAGCCAAGCAGAATAAGCATAAACACGACGCCGCTCGCGCCAAGCAGTGCCGTCGGAAATAAAATGGTGTTCAAAATTCCCGTGACGGCGGCGGTGATGACAATTTTGATGAGAATCGACTGTGAGCCGTATTTTTCCTCGAGCAACGGACCGATGAGCAAAATGTAAGTAAAGTTGCCAATCAAATGGCTCCAATCTGCATGACCAATCACATGCGTGAAAATCCTGATGTAAGTAAGCGGGTTGAAAAACTGTCCGATGCCCGGATAAACTGTAAAGAGAAAACGCGTTGATGCGCCTGCGGTCAAGTTGGAAAGCAGCATCACGGCAGCGGCAATGAGCGCAAAAGTGAGAATGACGGGCGAATTATATTGAAGTTTCATGGCTGTAAATGAAGTTTATATCGGAGCGACGTGTCGGATGTCGCCTGAAATTGCTCAATAAATCGAAGCATTGTGGCGACGTTAAAGCCCATAAATCGGGGTGGCGCAAGTCGCAGTTTCTCGTGCGCTTTTTTGAAATTGCGTGCTGCGCATTCAAGCCGAAGGGTGCTTAGGCAGTGATGTGCTGCGGCAAATTGAACAAGTCCGCGCAGAAAAATCTCTGCATCGCTGTCCATCTCGCGCCATGCCTCTTCCCACGACTCGTGCGCGGAATGATAGTCGCCTCGGTTAAACTCGTCAATACCTTCTTGAAAATGACGCGCTTGCGCCTCCGAAAAAATCGGTTCGGAAAGCGTCGTGATTTCCTCAATGCGGCGTTTGCGTGGCGCAATCATATTTTAGGCGAAAAGATAACGATGGCACTGATTTCAACATCAACTTACGAACCGCCGCGCCTTCTTACAAATGGACACTTGCAAACCATTTTGCCTGCGCTGTTCAGAACCGTGAACGACGTTCAATACGACCGCGAGAAAATCGACACAGACGACGGAGATTTTTTAGACTTGGATTGGACAAAAATGAATTCCTGCCGTTTGGTCATCATCTCACATGGCTTAGAAGGCAGTGCATCAAAAAATTACATCAGAGGCATGGCAAAAGCGATGAACGACGCTGGCTGGGACGCACTCGCGTGGAACTATCGTAGCTGCGGCGGCGAACCGAACCGCCTTCCGAGAGCCTACCACAGCGGCGCGACAGAAGACCTCGACGCCGTGGTAAGACACGCGCTCAAACTCGGACATTACAGCCAAATCGCACTCGTTGGATTTAGCTTGGGCGGAAACCTAACGCTGAAATTTATCGGCGAAAAAGGCAGTCGGCTCGATTCGCGCGTCGTTGCTGCCGTTGTGATTTCCGTGCCGCTCGACCTTGCATCAAGCTCCCGACGAATCTCCAACAGCAAAATTTACAACGAGCGATTTCTATCGTCGCTCTGTAAAAAAATTCGCGCCAAAGCTGCACAGTTTCCACACGAAATTGACGGTGAAAAACTCAGCCGCGTCAAAACGCTTTGGGAGTTCGACGATACTTACACTGCACCGATGCACGGCTTCAAAAACGCGGAAGACTATTACCGACGATGCAGTTCAAAATTTTTCTTGAAAACCATCGCCGTGCCAACGCTCATCGTCAATGCGCTCAACGACCCGTTTCTTCCGAAAGAATGTTTCCCGTTCAACGACATTCAGCCGCTCAAAAATGTATGGTTTGAAACGCCAAAGTATGGCGGACACATTGGCTTTATGCGCAAGGGCGGCGGCTATTGGTCAGAGTCGCGGACAGCAGAATTTTTAACTCAATGGATGTCAAACGCATAATTTTCCGGCGGCGGTTTGTCCCGCAACCCAGCCCGTCGAGTAAGCCGCTTGCAAATTGAACCCACCGACTTCGCCCGCCACATCAAGCACTTCGCCTGCAAAATAAAGGTTCGCCACAAGCCGCGATTCCATCGTCTTTGGATTGACTTCTGAAAGTGCAACGCCGCCCGCCGAAACTTCGCCGCGTTCAATCGGCACATCTTTTACCCTGCCCAGAAAAAAACATTTGAGCGTTTCAACCAACGTGCGGCGCTTGTCTTTGGTAAAATTGTTCCACTTTTGCTCAACTGGCACATTGGCGGCGCGAAAAATAAATGGCACAACAGCGTCGGGAAATTGCTGCTCTAAAAACGTACGGACGAACTGTGTCGGATGGTCTTGTTGCAGTTGTAAAAGTTTTGCGTGAAGATCATCGGCTGAAAATTTTGGGAAAAAATTAACGCATAAATCGACGGCGGACGAAGTGCAAACAAGGGCAATCTCGCGCGATAGTGATAAACACGCCGGACCCGAGACCCCCAAATGCGTGATAAGAACATCGTCCATGCGCGATGCGATGACGCGCGATGCTCTCGCAAGCAGCCCAACTTGACGAAGCGAGACGCCAACAAGTTCAGCCTCAGGCGGTTTCGTAAAGTAAATCGGCGCCAGCGCGGCGTAAGGTGTTACCACAGTGTGTCCAAATGCTTTGGCAAAGCGCAAGCCGTCGCCTGTGGTGCCAACTTTGGAATACGACACGCCGCCTGTTGCAATAATTACCTGAGCTGCTTTAACGACTGCATCGCCCATGGCAACCGCGAAGGCGTCGTCTGGGCGACTGACGCTCGAAATATGAACGTTTGGAAAAACTTGTATCTCGTGTTCCGACAAAAGTCTCTTAAATGCCGAAAGCACATCGAGTGCTTTTCCCGATGTGGGAAAAACGCGACCGTTTGGGCGAGTGTAGGTCTCGACGCCGCGCTCACGCAGCCATTGAAGTACGTCGTTGTTCGTCAAGCCGTAGAACGCAGGCTTGAGAAAGCGTTGCTCATTTTGCCGAAAAAATCCTTCGCTAAGAACGCTCATCATCTCGCCAGCGTGTGTGATGTTGCACTTGCCGCCGCCGGAGATACGAATTTTGATGCCGAGTTCTGGATTGCGTTCAAAAATGCAAATAGAAGTGTGCGCATCAGGAATGCCGTGTCGACGCAACTGCGCCCGCGCGCCCAATGCGGCACATATTCCTGCGGCACCGCCGCCGATGATGGCGATATGTGCACACTCGGGCAAACAAGGCGTCTTGGAAACAAGCATTGAAAAAAGCTATATTTGCAATTCTTACAATTCTGCAAACACTCTTGAATGACTCCAAGAGCCAGTCTACATACGCTGCACAATATGGGAAAAAGTCAAGCATGGACGTTACTCGTCGCATTGGCGCTGTTGGTTTTCGGTTGTGCCAAGAAGCAACCATCGGACAGCGAAAAAAGTGCACCGCCGTCGGTAAAAAGCGCGATTGTCCACGCCTACATTGCCGACATTGCAGCAATGAACCCCGTGCTCGTTAACGAGAGCAATATGCGCGAAATGTGTAACTTAATTTTCCCGCGCCTGATGGTCGAGACGCTCGATACTGCCGTCGGCATTATCGGTTACGCGCCGAGCATGGCAAAACGCTGGACGGTCGCCCCCGATAATAAGTCCGTTACATTCTCTCTCAGAAACGACGTCAAGTGGACGGACGGCAAGCCTGTTACCGCACGTGACTGGAAGTTTACTTACCGACTGTATATGGACACCACAATTGCCTCGGTGCGTCAAAATTTCGTCACAGACAATTTCTTGAAAGAACCATCGGGCGAGGTTAATCTGGATAAAGCTATTGATATTCCAAACGACACGACAATCGTGGTGAAATTCGACAAACCAACGTCGGAAGACGCAATGCTCAAATACTGCAATTTGTGGTTTCTCTCGGAAGAGGTGTGGAAAAACTACGACGCAAAAACATTTCGTTCCGACGAAAGGAATTTCGTTCCTGAAAAAATCGTCGGTTGCGGACCTTACAAAGTCGAGAAGTGGGAGCGTAATAAAGAATTGGTGTTAGTGGCGAATAAGGCGTGCAATCTTCCGCGTCCTCCGAAAATCGAGCGATTTATTATGCGCGTGATTCCTGAATACGCAACAAGGCTGACGGCGCTTAAAACGGGCGAAGTGGATGTTCTGCAAGGGGTTACGCCCGAAGATGCGGAGAAAATCAGAAAAGAAAACGAAGCGATTATCGTCAAAGAAGTTGGATACAATGTCTTCAGTTTTGCTGGCTGGATGAACATAGATAATGACCTTTACAACAAAGAAAAGAAAATTAAACCACATCCGCTTTTTGGCTCAAAAAAAGTGCGTCAGGCATTGACACATGCAATTAACCGGCAAGAAATGATTGAGGGGTTGCTCAAAGGCTACGGCAGGATCGGCGTCGCCGATGTTACGCCCGTATGCAAGTGGGCAGTGAATACGGAACTCGCGCCACGAGCATACAATCCTGAGCTTGCCAAAAAATTGCTTGCCGAAGACGGCTGGAAAATTGGAAACGACGGAATTTTAGAGAAAAACGGACGCAAGTTCAAGTTTAAATTGTACCTCAACAGTGGAAATAAAATTCGGGCGGCGTATTCAGTTATTATTCAAAAAAATCTGAAAGACGTCGGAATTGACTGTGAGCTGACGCAAGTAGAGTCCGCCGATTTTTCAAAGCGGTTGGCAAAGCGCGAATTTGAAGCGTTTATTAATGCCTTTATTGTCAGCCCTCCTGATGTCGACCCGTCTGAAACCCGCTTATCTGACCTTGCTGCAACGCCGTATAATTTGACGGGTTTTCAAAATAAGCGCGTCGATGAGCTAATTGGGCTGGCAAAAGCCGAATTGAAAACCATCAACACAGCGAAGTATTGGAAAGAATATGCCACAATTATTCACGAGGAGCAGCCAGAGACGATTATCGCGTGGGCGACACCTCTCGTCGGTGCAAGCAAGCGTATTAAGAATGTGTCGGTCTCGCCGCTTGGCACTTTTGACTCATTGATTGACTGGGAATTGTAGTAATAATGAACGCTTTGGAAAGTCTAGCGGCGTCAATATTAAAACGCATTTTCGTCGTTCGAGTAGAACCGCCAAAAGATGTTCGGAAAATTTTAGTGATTCGTGAGGCGGCGATTGGCGACGTGCTGTGCATGACGCCGTTTCTCAAAGCATTACGAGAAATGTATCCAAATGCGGCGATTGATTATGCCGTAGTAGATTGGGCTAAGTCGGCTATTGAAAATAATCCAAATATCAACGACATTTTCACCGTCTCAAATGAACTGATTGTTGGAAAAATATGGGCAGTCGTGCTAAAACGATTAAAATTCTATGCTGCGCTTGCAAAAAGAAATTATGACATTGTTTTTTGTCCAACGACGCAGCTATTATACAAAATCGTATTGATGTTATTCCGAAAGGCTTACAAAATCGGCTTTTCAACGGAACCAAAGGGGAAAGCGACGAAGTATAATTTCATGCTCAACGACCATGTATTCATAAACTTGAACGAAATTCCAAGAACGCGACACATTGCTATACGAAATTTGGAAATGTTGGATTTGCTCAGCGACAAAAAGATCGGGCGAAATTACGGCTTAGAAGTATTTCCAACCAGCAAAGACATAAAAAAAATCGAGGATTGGATTAACCGATTGAATTGGGCGAATAAGGAGATTATTGCTATTGCGCCTTCGGCAGGAAATGCAGTCAAAAGCGATTCGGCGGGAAAAACAGCGCCGAAAGAGCTATTTGTCGACATCATCAAGGAGTTAAAAAAGAATCCATTGCGCCGATTTGTTCTGATTGGTGCTGCATCCGAATATGGCTATGCTGAAAGTTTAGACATTGCCGATGGCACAAGCGTGGTGAATTGTTGTGGAACATTCTCACTTAGGGAGTCAGCAGAATTATTAAAGCGATGTAAACTGCTTATTTCTAATGATAGCGGTGCAACGCATTTGGCATCGGCAACGAAGACAAGCCATATCGTTCTCTTTGGCGCAACAGACGATGTCGAGTTTGGACCTTATCAAAATCCAAACGCAACGATTTACCGCGTCTCGCTTCCTTGCGCGCCATGTCGAGCCGCAAATTGCTTGGTCGAGCCGTCGGAACAACTCCGCGCTCATGCTCGTCCATATTGTTTGACAATGATGGATGCAAAGGCTCTCGTCGAGCTTGCTGAACAAAAGTTGTCTGCGGTTGAGACCGCAATGCAATTTTTTCAAACTTGAGGCGATGTCGAGACCGTTTCGATTCGGTGTGATTTTTACGCATCCAACGCAGCACCACTCTCCGCTGTGGCAAAGGCTTGCTAAGGAGCCAGATTTAGAAATACACGTGATGTATCTAAGCTCAGAAAATACTAATAAAGGAACAGGCGATCGCGAATTGGGCGTAAAAGAGCCTTGGGATGTCGATTTATTAAGTGGGTATAAATATGAGTTCTTGAAAAACTGGAATGGTCAGGTATCGCCATTAGTAAAGTCCTCTCTAATTTGTCCATCGCTGAATCAACGACTGAAAAAACAGAATATAGATGCGGTTTGGCTGTCAAGTTTCGTTACATGGTCTCATCGTGTAGCATTTTTGCTGTGTAAATTGCGCGGAATTACGATTATTTCTCAAAATGATGGGACAATTATGTCCGATACTGGTTATTATAATTCGGCACAACAAGTGATGCGTTCAATATTGTATCCGTTCCTGTATAGATTGAGTGATTATTGGATGCCAATTGGAAATCATAATGAGATCTACCTGAGACGCTATGGAGTAGACGAGTCAAAGATGTTTCCTGCGCCTTATCCGTTTGACCGAAAAAGATTTGTTGAAACTATTGGTGCACAGGAAGATAAAATTCAAAAAATCCGAGAAAAATATAAGTGGACGAATGAGACGGTACTATTTGGGTTCGCTGCAAAATGGATAGAACGAAAGTCTCCACTTGATTTTATTGATGCTATCAAAATCGCACATCAAAAAAATCAAAATATCCGCGGTTTGTTAATTGGGGGTGGAGTACTGGAAGGAGAAATTAATAAGAGATTGGCGACAATGAACGGAGAAGTCGTCAAACTTGGCTTTGTCAATCAAAATCAACTGCCGTTGTATTATGCGGCAATGGACGTGTTTACTTGTCCTTCAAGAGTAGATTCTCATCCACTGGTGGTTTCTGAAGCAATGGCATCGGGCTGCCCTGTAATTCTGAGTGATCGGTGTGGAAACTGGGGATACAGCGACATCGTGCAGCATAAATATAATGGGATTGTATACCCATGGGGAAATATTGAAAAATTTGCGGAAGCAATATTAGAACTCGCTGACAAAGAAGTAAGGGCTTGCTACAGCCAAAGAGCAAAAGAAATCGCTGCTACTCAGGATTTGGAAGTAACAGCAAAAAACATTATGGCTTTAGTGGAAAAAATCAAAAAATCAAAATGCCTGAAGTCATAATCTCAAATGTCGGTAAGCATCATGCGTATGAAACAGCCTTTTCATTCCAACAAGTAGGTTGGCTAAAACGATTTTACACCTCGTTTTATTTAGAGAAGGATCCGCCGTTAAAGCATAAGGCTCTACGGGCAGTGTTGCCAAAATCGCTTCAAAGAAAGGTAGGTAATCGTTGTGACGAAAGAATAGACAGCAAACTAATTACATCATATTTTTTTCCTGAAATTTTAGAGCGTACGCCGCTAAAAAATATAGTAGGAGCATATAATATGATGAATTTAAAGGGAGAAATTTATGATAGACGTGTGGCGATGCAAAATTTAGAATGTGATATCTTTCACGGATTCGAGGGCGCCGTTCTTCATTCATTTCGAAAAGCGAAAAAGCAAGGGGCAAAAACAGTTTTAGACTACCCAATTTTTCACTTCCAGACCATTCGCGAAATTATGGTTGAGGAGTATAAGTATTTTGGAATAGATGCACCAAAATATTTAACCACTGATGATATAAACATCCGACGTAAACAAAAAGAAATTGAAGAATCGGACTTCATTTTTGTGCCAACAGAACGCATCGCCAAAGACTTTGTTCGTTATGGAAAGAATACCTCTCAAGTAATTTGTATTCCTTATGGGTTTAATGCAGAACGATTTAAAGTAAAAAAAAAACGGATAACATTTTTCGCATTTTGTTTGTTGGGATTATAGGATTGCGAAAAGGTGTATATTATCTCTTGGAGGCATTTAAACAGTTAAAATTAAAAAACGCAGAGCTATTACTTGTCAGTCCAGTGGACGAAGAGTTTAAGCCAATTTTAGGAAAATATAATGGGGTGTTTAAGCATATTTATTCGCTTCCGAATGCCGAACTGCCAGAAGTATATCAGAATTCATCTGTTTTCGTTTTCCCGTCGCTTGCAGAGGGATCAGCATATGTAACATTTGAAGCAATGGCATCAGGATTGCCTATGATTGTAACTGAAAATTCTGGATCTGTTATGCAAGATGAAAAACATGGCTTTATCATACCTATTAGAAATATAGATGCGCTAAAAGAAAAAATATTATTTTTTTATGAAAACGAAGAAGCGCGGAGCGAAATGGGAAATGCAGCTGGAGAGTTTGTGCGAAATTTTACATGGGGACGCTATCATGCAGAGTTAAAGGAAGTATATCAACGTATCATTAAAAAATAACTGACCCAAATGCTATGGACGAAGGAACACGGTTGGTAGTCGTAACGGTAGGACTCTCTGTAGTTGTGTTCGTATTTTTATCGTCTCCACTTAGGGCGATAATGTATGTAATTGCATTTCAAAAATTAATAGATATCTTTTGGTTTATTTCATTTAACGTTGGTCCTATAAAACTAACCATTCAAAGAGCGGTCTACACGTTTCTTCCAATTATACTAATACCAATTTTGTTCTATGAAGCAAGTAGAAAGAAAATAGTGATGAAGATGCCCCTGCTCCAAGCATTGATAATAGCTTTTATTGTGTACTATGCTTTTGCGTCTCTCAGAGGGTTTAGCTACTTTCAAGACTACGCCATAGAGTGGTTTTTGAAAATTTTCTCTGGATTAGTAATGTTCAGCGTAGGTTGGTTTTACTTCAATGAAGAAAAAAAATATGATGATTTTGCAAAACTATACACAATTCTATACTTAATTCCCTTCTTGGGTATTATTCTGCAAATGACGGGTATTTTTACGTTGGCAAACATCGGTATTGAACAGCAAACTGAATCTCAAACAGGATTAGAACGCTTGACTGGCGCTGAATCTACTACGAGATATCCCGGATTCTATAATGACGGCGGAACGAATGTAATGTATACTTTCACCATGATACCAATGTGCTTATATTTTATTAACACGGAGGAAAAGCCGAAAATTTTATATTATGCATTTTTATTCATCGGATTGCTTTGTGTTGCGATAAGTTTTACAAGGGGAATGTATTTGATGACAGCGGGACTTTTGATGGCGTGGTGGTGGATTAATAAAAATTACAGAACCATGTTGTTGGCTTTCTTAGGTGTTTTGGCTGTAGGATTCGGTAGCGAGTTTTTGCAGAGCTTTTTCTCCGATTTATTCAAATCAGTTGAAGAAGGAAAATTAGTCGGAATAAGCGGTAAAGCGATAAGAATGGAGATCTTGATAGACAGTTTTTGGGCATTAGATTTTGCACAAAAGATATTTGGGATGGGAATTACAGCAAACTTTGTAGCAATTGGTCAAGTTACTGGAAGAGGATTAGATACAACGGAATCTGATGTGTACGCATATCTGTATGACTTGGGGCTACTGGGGTGGGGGATGTATTTAGCAATTATGTTAACTTCCTTGCTGATATGCGTCAGAAATATTAAGCAATGTGAATTAAGAAAATATGACAAAAAGATAGCTCTGAAGTATAAAGTTTGGTTTGCTATGATGATTTGTGCTTTTATCACTTTTACTGCCTCAGGATCGCGCTGGGTATCATTTACTTTTCCTCTGTGGTTTTTAGCAGGTTTTGTCCTGAAACCACCATCGTATTACAAGATGCAAGATGAGTTAAAAGAAAAGTTCGTGGAAATCAACCCAAGGCTTGCACTTCAATCCTCTTAATAAGTAAAGCATGTTAAGAGATGTAGCGGTAACGATCATCCTGCCAGTGATGAACGAGACTTATTCGCTTCGTCAAACGGTTGACATTATTCAAAATAATTGCGCGAATGACGTAAAAGAGTATATCATTGTAATATGCGATAGAACAACAAAGGAAAGCGTATCAATATGTGAAGAAATTAAAAAAGAACTCGGAGAAAAAG
>JPGV01000031.1 GCA_000724175.1 [Candidatus Thermochlorobacteriaceae] bacterium GBChlB
TGGCGAGAAAATTCGCCTGCTCAACAAAGGATAATTACCAAATGCGGTCGTGACCAAATGCGGTCGTGACCAAATGCGGTCGTGACCAACCGATGTGTTTAAGCAACGCGTGAAGTTAACCTTTGCTTGAAATTCGGCGACGGTGGATTGAAAATGATGAGTCGCTTTTGATTATTTTCGCCCCGCAAGTTTTTTTCATCAATGTTTCTTTACACACTCGCTAAATCTCATGTCGTTACGTTGTGGAATTTTAGGGTTGCCGAATGTCGGCAAATCCACACTGTTTAATGCGATTACCGCGCAGCAAGTCGATGCGCAGAATTATCCGTTCTGCACCATTGAGCCAAATGTTGGCACGGTCGCCGTGCCAGACCCGCGCTTGAAGCCTCTGGCGAAATTGGTCAATACCAAAACGATTGTTCCTGCCACGCTTGAAATCGTCGATATTGCTGGCTTGGTGCGCGGCGCATCGAAGGGCGAAGGGTTGGGTAATAAATTTCTCTCGCACATCCGCGAAGTCGATGCGCTGATTCACGTTGTCCGATGTTTTGAAGACCCAAACATCGTTCATGTCGATGGCAGCGTTAATCCAAAGCGCGATATTGAAACGATTGAAACAGAACTGATTCTTGCCGATATGGAGTCAGTGGAAAAGCGGATTCAAAAGTTGGAAAAAGACGTGCGCAAAGACCCAAAACTTCAACCGCAGATAGAGTTCGCAAGGCGCGTGCAAGAGACGCTCAACGCGGGAAAACCCGCACGGCTTGCGGCGCAAACTGATGAGGACAAAGCTGCACTCAAAAGCCTGTTCTTGCTTTCCTCTAAACCCGTGCTGTATGCTGCGAATGTCAGCGAGAACGATGTCGTCAGCGGTAACGCCTTCACCAAACAAGTCGAGGAACTTGCCAGAGAAGAAGGCGCAAAGGTCGTGATTGTGTCAGCAAAAATCGAGTCGGAAATTGCGCTCATGCCCGAAGAAGATAAGCCGGAGTTTTTACAGAGTTTAGGCTTGGAGATGTCGGGTCTTGATAGGCTTATTCGCGCTGGCTATGATTTGCTTGGATTGCAAACGTATTTCACGGCGGGCGAAAAGGAAGTCCATGCATGGACCATTAAGAAAGGCGCGAAAGCCCCCGAAGCCGCAGGCGTCATTCACAGCGATTTTGAAAAAGGATTTATTCGCGCCGAAGTCATGAAATACGACGACCTGATGAAATTCGGCTCAGAACAAAAAGTGAAGGAAGCTGGCAAACTCGGTGTCGAAGGCAAAGATTACGTCGTCCATGACGGCGACGTGATGCTGTTCCGATTCAACGTTTAAACGCCAAAGCGACAAATGATTTTAGACAAAGTGCAACACGCCGATAGGTATTTCGCCGTCCATCCGCGTTTTAAAGCCGCGTTTGAGTTCATCGCCAAGCCTGACGTCAAAATGCTTGCTGCTGGTACATATCAAATTCAGGACGACGACCTGTTTGTCATCATCGCTGAAGACCGCGCCCACGAGCATCACGCCAGATTAGAAGCGCATAAAAAATACATCGACATTCAACTGACAATTGATGGTGCCTTTGACATCGGTTGGAAATCCTTGGCAACCTGCCAAACGCTCGAACGCCCTGACGACGCTGAAAACGATGTGATGCTTTACGCCGATGCACCAGAATGCCAACTGTCGCTCTCGCCCGGCACCTTCGCTGTGTTTTTTCCTGACGACGCGCACGCGCCTAATGCACCAAACACGTTTGTCAAAAAAGCCATCGTCAAAGTTGCTCTATGATTGAAATTGTTCCACTGGTTGCGGCGCATAAAGAGCCGATTCGCCGTCTCCTCTTGGAAACACAGGCGTTTCGGGACGATGAAGTCGACGTGGCGATGGAACTCGTTGAGGACACGCTCTCCAAATCTGCGCCGCTTGCGCCCGATGATTATCACATTTATGTCGCCGTTGAAAATGAAGCCGTGTTAGGGTATGTATGTTTCGGCAAAACACCCATGACGCTCTCGACCTTCGATTTGTATTGGATTGCAGTCTCGCCAAACGCGCAGGGCAAAGGCGTTGGAAAAAAACTGGTTGACTTTACGTGCATGCGCGTTGCTGAAATGAGCGGCAAACTAATTGTAATTGAAACTGCGTCGCAGCCGAAGTATCTGCCCGCGCAAAAGTTCTACGAAAAAATCGGCTGCGCGTTGGAAGCAAGAATTAAAAACTTCTACAGCGTCGGCGACGACAAACTTATCTACACCAAACACCTTGACTAAGCTTACAGCAGCCTCGCCAATTGGCATTTTCGATTCTGGCGTCGGCGGCTTAACGGTTGTGCGTCAAATCCGGGCGCTGTTGCCGAATGAACCGCTTGTCTATTTCGGCGATACGGCGCGCGTGCCTTATGGGACAAAATCGCAGCCGACCATACGCAAATATGCTGCCGACGATGCGCGTTTGCTGTTGAAATACGACCCGAAGCTCATCGTCGTTGCCTGTAACACCGTCTCGGCGCTGGCGCTCGACGTTGTCAAGGAGCTTGCAGACGATATTCCTGTCTTGGGCGTGATTGCGGCAGGTGCGCGGCTGGCGGTCGAGCAAAGTAAAATCAAGCGAATCGGGGTGATTGGCACATCGGCGACGGTCAATTCGGGCGCATACCAATCAGAGATTCATCGCATCGAAAAAAATGCGTTTGTTTTTTCGAAAGCCTGTCCGCTCTTCGTCCCGCTTGCCGAAGAGGGGCTCGCTGCGCACGACGCAACAAAGTTGATTGCAAAAGAGTATTTGACAGAGCTTTTGGAGGCGAACATCGATGCGCTTGTTCTTGGCTGCACGCATTACCCGATTTTGCGCGGTGCGATTAGAGAGACCGTCGGCAACAGCGTTACAATTATTGATTCCGCCGAAGCGATTGCGCGCGACATAAAATCAACGCTAACGGAAAAGAGTCTGCTTAATTCGTCGATGCCATGCGTGCCGTTGAAACTCTTGGTGAGCGATGTGCCGCAGCGCTTCAAAAGCATCGCCGAAGTGTTCTTGGGCGTCGAACTTCCCGATATTGAATTGGTTGAGGTGTGAACTAAATGCCGAGTTGTCGGATAATTGGATTCGTCCGACGTTCGTCGCCAATGGTTGTAGGCGAGCCGTGTCCAGAATACACTGTCACATCGTCGGGCAGTTGCATCAAGCGCGAAAGCGAGTGCGAAAGTTGGTCAAGATTGCCATCAATGAAATCCCAGCGACCGACCGAGCCTTTGAAAAGCGTGTCGCCTGCGAATAAAACGTGGTGTCTGGGTTCGTAGAAGCAAACACCGCCGAGCGTGTGTCCGGGCGTGTAGATGACCTCAAACCGAAGCGAGCCGACGTCGATTAGGTCGCCGTCATGAAGATAGGTGCTGGCTTTCGTCGGCGTTATCGGAAACGGAATTGGAAAGTTTTCTTTGTAAGGCTCAATGAGTCGCCATTCATCGAGGTGGTGAATGAAGATAGGCGCGCCTGTTGCCTGTTGAAGCGGAAAGTTGTCGGCGGAATGGTCGAAATGTCCATGCGTATTAAGGATTTTCTCGATAAGAAAATTTTGTTTGGAAATTTCTGCCAAAAGGAGCGGTGTGGAGCCGTAAGAGCAATCAATCACGCACGCCGACGCAATGCCATTCGGAGCTGGAACTGTATCGCTAACGAGATACGCGAACGTGTCGAGCGGTCCGCATTCAAAGCCTTTGATGAACAGTGCAGCGCGAGCCACAAGCATAAACTTTCCTTAACAATGGATTCATTATTTTCAAAATTAAAACAAATCGACCGATGACACATCTGTTTTTGCTGTGGCTCTCGCTGACGCCGACGAATATGTCGCTCATTGATGATAAAGCGGATATCCTTGCTGTCTTAAACGCGCAAGTCGCAGCATGGAACAATGGTGATATCAGGGCGTTTATGAACGGCTACAAAAAGTCGGACTCAACGAAGTTTGTGTCGTCCAAAGGTGTAACGCTGGGCTACAACGCGGTCTTGGAGCGGTATCTGAAAAACTATCCAACCAAGGAAACAATGGGCAACCTCTCGTTTAGCGAGCTGGATGTAAAACTGCTCTCGTCAAAGAGTGCGCATGTCGTTGGACGGTGGATGTTGGCGCGACCTGAAAAAGACGGCGGCGATGTCGGTGGATATTTCTCATTGCTGTTTGAGAAGACGCTTGATGGCTGGAAAATTATTGCCGACCACACGTCCTAATCCAATTAAAGAACACACGCCAGAATTGCCTGCTATGGAGAAACGGCAAGACGCGGAGAAGGAAAAAGCCCACCAGTTGAGCGTTCAAGAAAGAATTGACGCGCTCATTGAAATGGCGTGCGAGATTAGCAACCAAGATGCTGCCCGCGCGCTCGTGCTCTCCGAAGAAGCCTACAAACTTTCCCAAGAGCCACTTTACCCAAAAGGCTTAGCGGGCAGTTTGCTACAAGCGGGATATGCGCTGTGGCAACTTGGTAACTACGATGAATCGCTCGCGAAATCACGTTTAGCATTAGGCTTGTTTGAAGCCATCTCCGACGACTTAGGCAAAGCCTCCGCATTGAACAATATCGGTTTAGCCTACTGGAATTTAGGCGATTATGAAACTGCGCTGTCGCATTATCAAGAAGCCTTGGAGTTGATGCCGCTCGTCGGAGATAAAAAATTAGAAAGCCATGTGCTGAGCAACATCGGCATTATTTATCGCACGACGGGAGACCAAGACAATGCGCTTCAGTATTATGAGCGTGCAATGAAATTGCGCGAAGAGTGCGGCGATGAGCGCGGCATTGCCAATTCGCTCAACAACATCGGCGTTGTGTGCTTTCAGAAGGGGGACTACACAGCTGCGCGCTCTTACTTTGAAAAGAGCTTGGAGATCCGCGAGCGGCTCGACAACGAGCGCAGCGTCGCAGCGTCGCTCAACAATATCGGCGAGGTCTATGTGAAATTGGGAATAGACGAAACGGCGCTGACGTATTTCAACGAGAGCTTGAAAAAAAACAACGGACGAGACAAAGAGGCGGAAATTATTTGTTGTATAAATCTGGGAGGGCTCTACGCGCGGCGCGGCGCGCTGCAAGACGCGGTCGAGTATCTTCAACAGGCATTAACAACAGCGCAGGAGATTAAAGCTAAGCCAAAGATCTTTGCTGTGCATGAAACACTCGCCGATGTTTATGCAAACATGGGCGACTACGAAAGCGCATTTGAACACCATCGAGCGTTTTACCGCGTGCAGTCGGAAGTGATGAGCGAGCAATCCAAACTGTCGCTTAAAGGCGCACAGGTGCGGTTGGAAATGGAACGCGCTGAAAATTATCGTTTGAAGAACGTCGAGCTGGCGCAAACCAACGATGCCTTACGCGAAGCCAATCGCTTGAAAACAGAACTCTTGCACATCGCTGCACACGACCTGCGTAATCCGCTCTCCGCCATCATTAGTTTACTCGACCTGATTTCCCAGACGCCAAACACTTCGCCCGACGAACACCGACGATACCAAGAAATGATACGCGGACAAGTCCGGCACGTCTTGCAACTCATCAACGATTTACTTAACTCTGCCTCTATTGAAAGTGGCGAAGTAAGGTTGCGTAAGCGCGCGATTGACATCGGTCAGTTAATGCAACTTGTGGCAATGAGCAATGAGCATGTAGCCAGACAAAAGTCGCAAGAGTTCATGCTGCATATTGAGCCAAACGCAATTGCCGAAATTGATGAAGACCGAGTGCGCGAAGTCCTCGAGAACCTCATCAGCAATGCTATCAAATACTCTCCGTCAGGAAAAAAAATTTGGCTGGAGGTGAAAAAAAACGTCGAGCCAAATTCGCAGGATAGAGCAGGCACAGCAGCAGGCGAGCCACATGTTATCATTTCTATTCGCGACGAAGGACAAGGCTTAACCGACGAGGACAAGAAAAAGCTGTTTGGAAAATTTCAACGATTATCGGCGCGACCAACAGGCGGCGAGAGCTCGACAGGATTAGGCTTGTCAATTGTCAAGCAATTGGTGGAACTGCACGGCGGCAGAATTTGGGCAGAAAGCGAGGGTAAAGACAAAGGCAGCGCATTCGTCGTTGAACTGCCTGTGAAATCCGCATCCTGAAAGAGGCAATATTGTAATGCAACTCAAACACTTGAACCAAATGCCATATAAACACCTGCTTGTCTCCCAAGAACTTGAAACAAAAATTGCCGTCGTGCAACTCAATCGTCCGCAAGCCTTGAACGCGCTGTGCTTCGAGTTGATGGATGAACTGATTGAGGCATTAGAAGCACTCGACAAAAATACAGATGTGAATGCAGTCGTTCTGACAGGAAACGAAAAAGCATTTGCGGCGGGCGCGGACATCAAAGAATTTGCAGAACGAAATGTAACGCAAATGCTGCTCGAAGACCGTCTGTCGCAGTGGAAGCGGATTGAGGCAATATCAAAACCTCTCGTTGCGGCTGTGTCGGGCTTCGCGCTGGGCGGCGGCTGTGAATTGATGTTGCACTGCGACATAGTGATTGCGTCTGAAACCGTTAAACTCGGTCAGCCTGAAATCAACATTGGTGTCATGCCGGGCGCAGGCGGCACGCAGCGCCTGACAAAACTCGTTGGCAAGTTCAAAGCAATGGAGCTGGTATTGACAGGACGGTTCATCGATGCCAAAGAAGCATTGGAGTTAAAACTCGTTAATAAAATTGTGCCGGTTGCCGACTGTTTGGAAGACGCAAAAAAACTCGCTCGCGAAATCGCCGCCAAAGCGCCTATCGCGGCGCGCGCCGCCAAAGCTGCCATCCGAAAAGCACTGGAAACAACGCTCGACGACGGACTCGAGTTTGAACGACAACGATTTTATTTGCTCTTCGATACCGATGACAAAAAAGAAGGCATGCAAGCCTTTATTGAAAAACGTAAGCCGCAGTGGACGGGAAAATAAACGCGCGGCGCATTGGCGATGTGAGGGAATTTTGTTACAGAGTTTCCGTGTTGGACAAGCAACTTAACAAGGAAACAAGAATGTCTGTAATGACCGACGTGTTTAGCTCGAACACCATTGCGTTGCAATCTGCGCCGAAAGGCTTTGTGCCACATGTGCATGAGTATGTTTTTACGGTCGAGCGTCCGCGCGAAAAAGTCTGGCAGTGGCTCAACTCGACTGAAACCTTCACCGAGTCTCAAATTTTTCCATGGCGCGTCGAGTTCGTCTCGCCCGACAGAGAAACGCCGGCTGACTTTCGAGTCGGCGTGCTGAACGTGCATCACGGACCAATGATGATGTTCAGCGGTGTCCTCACAGAAATCCGCGACAACGAATACCGCGACCTGCAATACTTCTACGGCAGCTATGTCGGCAGCCTGCGGTGGATTCGTCCCACGCGGTTGCAGTTTTGGGTAAGCGACGCAGAGGGCGGCGGCACGACTGTAAAAGCCCGTTTGGAAAGTTTTGTCCTTCCTGCACTGGCGGGATTTTGGACATGGGCGCAGAGCCTTGTCTGGAAACAGTTCCCGGGCGATATTCGCCGCGCCATCAAAGCCTAAGATGGAAAGAGTGCAAGAGTGAGCCAGTGTCAAGACAGTCGTGAAACAACTGCTATTTCTTTTTCGATGTCGATGGCTTGGGTGTGACTTGCATTTTTGGCTTCTCGCCCGTCAGTTCCTCAATGAGCCGCTCGGCTCGATAGACGTATTTGAGCGCAGCGACGATGCCACCAGTATGCACCGAAATAGCTCGATTCGTGTCGGGCGTGTAAATGAACGACCCGGGAAGGCTCTCGATATTGCCGTCGAAGACTAAGCCAACTGCTTCCAGATTTTTATTGACGACTGCGCTGCCGCTGTTGCCGCCGATGATGTCGTTGGTGCTGACAAAATTGAGCGGCGCGGACAGTAAGTCAGGCACTGGCGTTTGCCAACGCTTTGGCAGCGACCAAGGAAATTTTTTATCGTGCGAAAAATAGCGGTCGTAAAGCCCGTAGAACGTGGTTTTCACAGGCGCACTCGTCCCGTTGTAGTCGTAGCCCTTGACGACACCGTCGTTGATGCGCAGCGAAAATGTCGCGTCGGGCGGTGTCGATGCGCCGTAGACATCAAAAAATAATTTGGCAAGCTTTGCGCTGTAAATCTGATTTCTCAAATTCAGGTCGCGCTGCTTGGTATTCGCCGCGCGAAGGCGTGGCAGCGCCAGTTTGGCGAGTGTTATCAACGGGTCTTGCAGCGCAGCAATGTCGGCGGGACTCTTGTCAACCAGCGATTTCAAAAACGCCGAGTCGTAAAGTTTCGAGGCGGCAATAAGACTCTTTGCTGCCTCAAGCGAGGGTTTGCCTTGCGTCGCCGTTTTCACATATTCATCGTTCTCGCCCAATAAGTCTCGCGCCATATCGAGGTGCAGCGCCAGCAATGCGGTTTCAAGTGAGATGTTGCTGAACGAGACGTTCATAATTGACTCTGCCAGCCTTGCGGCTCTGTCCGAATCGCCCAGCTCTTTGAGCCGCGCCAGTGTTATTACGCCAAACGCTGTTTGCAAGCCTTCGCCTTGCGGGTTAAGACCGAACCGCTCTGGTGCGACTTTTCGGTTTTCGGCATAAATCGCGGCAAGTTCAGACCAAACGGTTTCTTCGGCTTTCAACGCGGACGTCGCTGCAACTTTGGCGCGAAACTCCCTTTCAAATGCTTTCTTTCGCGCAAAAAGATAGGCGTCCTGTAACCCTTTTAGCTGTCCTGAAAGCGCTTTGATGCTATTTTCAAATCCAAAAATGACGTTCAAAATACTGTCGCTCTTCGCGGTTTGATTGTAAGCTTTAAGCGCGGCAGACTGTCCTCGAAGAAATTGCAACTGCACGGGCAAAAACAGGTCGCGGTTAAATTCCAACTGGGCAATTGGGCTTAGGCGTTCTGTGCTGCCCGGATTTCCAACAATGAAGACCGGTTCGTTCTCGCGCACGCCATCGGTGTTGAACTTGTAGTAATCGGGTGTTTTGCATGGATTGCCGTTCTCGTCGTAAGCGCGGACGAAGGTCGCATCGAGTGCGTATCTCGGGTAGGTGAAATTGTCGTAGTCGCCGCCGAAGTATCCTAATTGCAGTTCAGGCAGAAAGACCAAGCGCAGGTCGTCGTAGCGTTTGAAGCCGTAGAGTGAAAACTTGCCGCCACTGTAAAATGTTATGGCTTGCACGTTCAGGTCTTTCCACTCTGGTTTTTCGCTGAACTCGTTTCGGAGTTTTGCCAGTGCTTGGTCGCGTAGAAACACGCGCTCGCTGTCGCTTTTGCCTTTCATCACCTCAGCTTGAACAAGGTCGGTGATGTCTAAAATTTTTTCCAATTGCTCGACAAAAAGTCCGGGAATGCGGCGTTCTTCGGCGCGCGAGGCAGCGTAAAATCCGTTTTCGTTGAAGTTCTCGCCCGGCTTTTCAATTTGGGTTCCAGCTTCACGCGCGACATGGTGGTTGGTCATAATAAGTCCGTCGGGTGAAACAAACGAGCCTGTGCCGCCGGCGCCCGTAAATCGAAGCGAGGCTTTGCGCGCCTTCAAAAGCCATGCGTCGCTTGGGCGAAAGCCATATTCTTTTTCGAAAAAGTCGACGGGCGGATTATCAAACGTCCACATTTTCCCGTTGTCGAAGCGTCCTGCTTTGACAGTATCAGGGTTAAATGTAGGCTGAGCTAAAAGTGCGTTTGCCAAAAGCAAGAGTGCGGAGAAGAGCAGACCGAGGTGTTTGGATAACATAAAAAAGTGATTAGAGATTGATTGGTCTGGCAATATGATGTTTTTTTCAATAAAGAAAAAAAACATAGGTTATTGCAGCATGAGTCTGTTGATGCAGAGAAGCGACCCGCTCAGAGAAGAGGAGGCGCGCTGCCACAACTATGCGGATTGGAAATGTATGTTCCGAGTTTTGTTCCCATCAACTTCGCTTGAAAAGAGATGCCGTTCAAGCATCTCGCGCTATCGATGTCCGAAAATTTTTTTGAGCATGGTTTCGCGCGCAAGTCGGTCGCCGTTCATGATATGTCCCATTTTGTCGCGTTTGGTTTCAAGGTAGTCTTTGTTGATGTCGTTGGCGTCGATTTCAAGCGGAACGCGCTCTGTAACTTCCAAGCCGTAGCCTTCCAAACCGACGACCTTTTTCGGGTTGTTGGTCATTAAGCGCATTTTACGAATGCCCAAGTCGAGCAGAATTTGCGCGCCGATGCCGTAGTCGCGCAAGTCTGCCTTGAAGCCAAGTGTTTCATTTGCCTCGACGGTGTCCATGCCGTCGTCTTGCAAGTTATACGCCTTCAATTTGTTGATAAGACCGATGCCTCTACCTTCCTGCATAATGTAAAGCAAGACGCCTCTGCCTTCGCGTTCAATCATGCTCATAGCGGTGGCGAGCTGTTCGCCGCAGTCGCAGCGCATGGAGCCGAAGATGTCGCCCGTCGCGCAGCTTGAATGCACGCGCAGCAAAACGGGGTCGCCGTTGGAGACATTGCCTTTGACAAGTGCAAGGTGATTTTTATCATCGATGAGCGTTTCGTAGGCAATGAGTTTGAAATCGCCGAGATGCGTTGGCAAGTTGACCTCGACAGCGCGACGCACCAATTTTTCGCGCATCATTCTATAAGCAACAAGGTCTTTAATCGTGATAAGTTTCATGCCAAACTTGTCGCGCAGTTTCAAGAGGTCGGGCACGCGCGCCATTGAGCCGTCGTCGTGCAAAATTTCACAGAGAACGCCGACGGGACGAAAACCCGCAAGCCGCGCCAAATCAACTGTTGCTTCGGTATGCCCAACGCGCCGCAAGACACCGCCTTCCATCGCGCGAAGCGGAAAAACGTGTCCGGGACGCGCAAAGTCGCTTGGTTTTGCAAGAGGGTCGGCGAGATGACGAATGGTGATGGCGCGGTCAAATGCAGAAATGCCTGTGGTAACGCCCGCAAGCCGTGCATCAACAGAAATGGTGAAATTGGTTTCGTGCGCCGATGTGTTCGTTTGCGTCATCGGGTCGAGTTGCAGTTCCAACGCGCGCGATGCCGTAACGGCAACGCAAAGCAATCCGCGCGCCTCTTTGGTAATGAAATTGACCATTTCAGGCGTTACATTTTCCGCCGCCGTGATGAAGTCGCCTTCGTTCTCGCGGTCTTCGTCATCGACGACGATGACGAGTTTGCCATTTCTAATGTCTTCCAATGCCGATTCAATCGTATTGAACACAGCGTCTGCCATTGTATTGAGTTATCGTTATTTAATTTTCTCAATTTGAGGAACAACGCTAACTTTTCAAAAATTCATCTGTCGAAAGATATCGTCGTCTTTCTCCGAAGCAACAGAGATATGAAAGTTTACCTGCTCAAATCCAAAGGCAAAGGCATTGTGCCAGATTATATTCAGGTGCGGTCGGATACATACGCCATCATTGGCTATTTCAAGGCAAGCAATCCCGACAAAGGCTTGGACGAAATTGGCATTGAAGACGACGCGCGCCGCCAACGCGCAACCGCGCTCTTCGAGCAGTTGGAGTATGGAAAAATTATTGAAGCGGAGTTATGAGTCAATTTGAACTAGACAAGGTATGCGCGTTAGAGTCGGCGTGGTGCGAGCGCTTGTTACGCTCTGGGTGGCAGGGACGGTGGTAAACTCGCTCGTCGTGGTCGCCGTTACACGCGACGTGCCAGCGCTGCCATTCGTCAACGTCATTGGCATTTGCCTCTTGCTCAGTGTCGTCAATGCGCTGGCAAGCGTGTTGATTTACCTTGTGGTGCAGCAATTTTATTTGCGCAAACGTCACCTGCCGCCGAAACACGACCGCTTCTCATAACACTGCCTGCATGGCTCGGACGACCGCCAAGCGTGCCGCTCGGTTTTTTCATCGCGCGACATTTCAACTTCCCGTTGTGGCATTGTATTTTTGCCGAAACTAACGGCATTACTATTCACGCTCATCATGTCTGAAACCGCCTTAACCGACTTAGCTCAAAAACTCTCCAAAGACCACTTAAAAAAAGCAAAGCAATTTGGATTTTCCGATGTGCAGCTTGCGCATATTTTTCGCACAACGGCGGCAGACATTCGTGCGCTGCGCGAGCGTCATGGCATTAAAGCGGTCTACAAAACCATTGATACCTGCGCCGCTGAGTTCGCTGCTGAAACACCGTATTTCTACTCGAGCTACGAACAGGAAAATGAATCCAAACCCTCCAAGAAAAAGAAGATTATTATTTTGGGCGGCGGACCGAACCGCATCGGACAAGGCATTGAGTTCGATTACTGCTGCGTTCAAGCGGTCTTTGCCTTGCGCGAGGCGGGCTACGAAACAATTATGATTAACTGCAATCCCGAAACCGTCTCGACCGACTACGACATCGCCGATAAACTTTACTTTGAACCGCTCACGTTCGAGGACACGATGAACATCATTGAGCTCGAGGAGCCGGACGGCATCATTGTCAGTTTTGGCGGACAAACGCCGCTTCGCTTGTCCACACAGCTTTCCGCCGCCGGCGTCAAAATTCTTGGCACATCGAGCGAAAGCATTGACCTTGCCGAAGACCGTGAGAAATTCGGCAAACTCTTGGACGAGCTTAAAATTCCGCATCCTGCCTACGGCGTTGCCACCACATATCAAGAAGCCAAACTCATCACCGAGCTAATCGGCTATCCGGTGTTGGTGCGTCCGAGTTATGTGCTGGGAGGCAGAGCCATGCAAATCATCTACAACGACGACTCGCTCAAACGCTATGTCGAGCAAGCCCTGAATGTCTCCGATGAATATCCGCTGCTTATCGACCGCTTTCTGGAACACGCGGTCGAGTTCGATATCGACGCTGTCTCCGACGGAAAAGATTGCATTGTCGCAGGCATTATGCAGCACGTTGAAGCTGCCGGCATTCACAGCGGCGACTCGACATCGATTTTGCCGCCGCTCACGGCATCAAAAGCGGTGATTAAGACGATGAAAACCTACACACGTAAGTTGGCAAAAGCCTTAAAGGTGGTTGGCTTGATGAACATTCAATTCGCGGTGCAGGGAAGCGGCAAAGAGGCAAAGGTGTTTGTCTTGGAAGTCAATCCGCGCGCCTCGCGCACCGTGCCGTTTGTTGCCAAAGCGACGGGCATGCCGGTCGTCAAGGTCGCGTGTCGACTGATGACGGGCGAAAAACTCTCCAAACTCGTCAAAGAATTTAAACTCAAAGATTCCGATGACCTCGATTTGAAATACATCTGCATCAAAGAGCCGGTGTTTCCGTTTTCAAAATTTTTGAAATCGGGCGTCTATCTCGGTCCTGAAATGCGCTCGACGGGCGAGGTGATGAGTTTTGCGAGAAACTTCGGCGAGGCGTTCTCGAAATCTGCGCTGGCGGCAGGCAGCAAATTGCCGACGAGCGGCACGGTCTTCATCAGCGTGAATGCCGTGCACAAAAACGCGCATACCGCCGACGTCGTGCGGCGATTTTACGACATTGGCTTCGACCTTGTCGCCACAAGCGGCACCGCAGAGTTCCTGCGCAATCACGGACTCGATTGTAAAACGGTCTATAAAGTGGGCGAAGGTCGACCGAACATTTTCGACATCATTCGTCTGGGCAAGGTGCAGTTCGTCATTAATACACCGCTCGGCGAAAAAGCGCGGTTCGACGAAGAAGCCATCGGCACAGCATCGATTCTTTCGGGAGTGCCTTATGCAACGACGATTGAAACCGCCGAAGCCGCCGTCGAGGGCATTAAGCAGCTCCGCAAAGAAAATTTCGGCGTCAAAAGTTTGCAGGAATACTTGAACTACAAGCCGACAGCGAAGCCCAAACCAGAGAAGCCCCTGAACGGCAAAGCCAAGTCCAAAAAAATGTCCGCGAAAAAATCATCAGGCAAAAAATCGAAGTAACAGGAAATCCGCATCGGTGCTGGTAAATTGGAACGCATTGTGAAAGTGTCTTACAAACAGACGGAAGTTCAGCCGAAGAAACGACTGGGACAAAATTTTCTGCTCGACGCCAACATCGTTGAAAAAATCGCGGATGCGGCAAATTTGCACGACGGCGATGCGGTCGTTGAAATTGGACCCGGATTCGGCGCGCTCACCAGAGCAATTTCCAAACGGCTGTCCTCATTTACCGCAGTTGAACTCGATAAAGGGCTTGCCGCGTTTATTCGCGCCGAGTTTCCTACGGTCTCGCTCATCGAGCAAGATTTCCTAACGGTCTCGCTAATGCAGCTGGCGCAAAAAAACAAACTAAAAGTTTTAGGCAACATTCCCTATGCGATTACCTCGCCAATTTTGTTCAAACTCATCGACGAGCGCGATGCTGTCTCTTCCGCTGTATTGATGATGCAAGAGGAGGTTGCCAAGCGACTGTCCGCCGCGCCGCGCACCAAAGAATACGGGATTCTTGCGGTTCAGCTTCAAGCTGTCGCCAAGGTCGAGTATCTTTTTCGCGTCAGCAAACATGTCTTTAAGCCGAAGCCCGATGTGGATAGCGCGGTCGTGCGATTGACATTGCATTCAGGAGACTTGGGCTTCGATGTCGCAAAGTTCAGAACGGTGGTTCGCACAGCGTTCCAGATGCGCCGAAAGACATTGGAGAATAATTTGAAAGCGCGGTTTTACATTGACCATTCTGTTTTTAATTTCAAGCGCCGTGCCGAAGAACTCTCCATCGCAGAGTTCATTCGACTCTCGTCGTTCTTGGCGCCAAAATCCGAATTGTCTGTTTAACTCTGCCAATGTTTGAAACAACGCGCCTCTTTGTATTGCTTCTATTGTCGGCGGCTTGCGTCGCTCAGCCCTTGCCAGAATGGGCGACAAGTTTCGGCTCTGAAACGCCGTTTGGAAAATCGACGCACCTGACGGGCTTCGGAATGTCGGTCGCGGAAACATCTGTCTCCGCTGCGCTTGACGCCGCCAAGACACAAGCGGCCGCCGACCTCATTAAAAAAATTCAAGTAACGGTTACAAGCCAAATATCATCGGCGGCAAAAGAGGTCGACGGAACGTATTCATCGGTGTTTACATCGGTCGCGCAATCTATCAGCACGTTGCGCATCGAGAACATCGAGTTCAAAACAGCGTCTGATGCCAAAACGCAGTATGCGCTGGCGGTAATTGAGCGCGCGCGCTTGGTCGAGTCTTATATTGAAAAAGCTAAAGTCGCTTACGCAACGCTCTCGAGTGCGAAGCAACATGCGGAAAAAAGCGAGCAGCAGAAAAACACCGGCTTGGCGTTGGAGCAGTATAGTGCTACGCTGCCGCTCTTCGCCGAACTACTGGAAGCAATAACGCTGGTGCGTGTTTTGTCGGGCAAAGCGTTGGAAGGCAAAGACATCGGCGCGGGCACAGCGCCTTCAGCGCTCCAAACAGTCGCCGCTTTAAAGCAAGAGATTCAGGCAAAAATCAATCAACTCTTCCAGAAGCCTGCGGCAACGCTTGACGACGCGGTCGCGATTGCGGTTCAACGCTTGCAACTTCAAGGTGTGAAATCAGGCGACGTGCAAGTGGCGGATTTCACATACCAAGATTCTGATTTTTCAAGTACCTTCGGTGCGTATGTGGCGCGAAAACTCGACCGACAGCTCGCCGCCAGCGCAGAAAAAGACAACGAGAAGAAACTCATCAAAGGCAGCTACTGGGAACGCGGTGCATCAATTGAACTGGCTATGCTCGTTCAGCGGTTGGACGGCGCAAAGCTTGGCGGCGTCGATATTGTCCTTCCCAAAACGGCTGTTCCCGCTGACCTTGATGTGAAGCCGAAGAATTTTGAACAAGCCTTGCTCGACCAACAAACCATTGCCGCAAACGGACTCGTCGACGGCGGCATCGGCGTTGAAGTTTGGACAAACAAAGGCAGAGACGCCTCGCGCATGGTATTTGAAGAAGGCGACAATGTGGAACTCTATTTCAGGCTCAATCAACCCGCGTTTTTACAACTGACCTATTTGCTCTCGACAGGACAAAAAGTCTTGCTCGAGGAAAAATTTTATATCGGCATTGATAAAGTCAATCAAGTGGTCAAGTTTCCAACGAAGCTCGTGTGTTCCGCGCCCTTTGGCGTCGAGCGGCTTATTGTGAGCGCGTTCAGTGCCGAACCGCCAAAGCCCAATGTGAGACTTGAAAAAATCGAGGGCGAAGACTACGAAGTATTGACAGAGAGCTTAGCGAAGATGCTCTCCACCACGCGCGGGTTGAAGAAAGACGCCCAAACAAAAGTGCGCATTGGAGAAGCAAGTCTTTCAATAACCACAATGAAACGATTTCGATAACGCTGCCGTGCATTGGCAACGACAACTTACGCCGTCGCGTCAATTTTCCAGCATGCGGCGGTGTGTCCGGCGTCGTATTCAATGAGCGGTGGCTCTTCGTTGCGGCAATGCTCGTCGGCGAATGGGCAGCGCGTCGAGAAATTACAGCCTTTCGGAAACGCAGTTGCTGCCGGAACGCTGCCGTCAATCACATTCAGTCGCTCAACGCGCTTGCCCAACCGCGGAATTGAATTCAATAAGCCCGTCGTGTAGGGGTGAAGCGGTCGGTCGAAAATTTGCTCAACGCTGCCGTATTCGACGATTTTCGAGGCATACATGACGGCGACGCGGTCGCTCACTTCGGCAATGACGCCTAAGTCGTGTGTAATCATAATGACGCCCATGCCGAGTTCGGATTGCAAGCCTTTGATGAGTTCTAAAATTTGCGCCTGAACGGTTACATCGAGCGCGGTGGTCGGCTCATCGGCAATGAGAAATTCAGGGTTGCACGAAAGTGCCATCGCAATCATAATGCGTTGGCGCATACCGCCCGAAAGTTGATGTGGGTAGTCGTCGAATCGCTGCTCTGGCGAGGGAATGCCGACGAGGTTGAGCATCTCAATCGCTTTGGCGCGCGCCTCTTTTTTCGAGAGGCGTTGATGCAATTCAACGGCTTCGGCGATTTGGCTGCCGCACGTGAAGACAGGATTGAGCGAGGTCATCGGCTCTTGAAAAATCATAGAAATACGGTTGCCGCGAATCTGTCGCATATCGTTTTCGGAGAGCGCCAGCAAGTTTTGTCCATTGAAACGAATCTCGCCACCAGCGTAAACGGCGGGCGGCGTCGGTAAGAGCCGCATTACGGAAAGTGCCGTAACAGATTTACCGCAACCCGATTCGCCCACCAGCCCTAACGTTTCATGCTTATCAATGCTGTAACTAACGCCATCAACGGCTTTCGCCACGCCGTCGTCGGTCTTGAAATACGTTTGCAGGTGGTCGATTTCTAAAAGTTTTGGCACGGAAAATGAAAAATTAAAAATGACGGTTATGAATGCTATCAGAGCATTACAACAAGTTTAATTTTTCGTCAATAAACAAAATGCAATTGGTTGAAACAAACATTGATGTGTTCGGCAATCTGACGCTGGAACGCATTTGGGAAGAGTCGTGGTCAATGCTGGTGGCGGCTGTCAAAGACCGCAAAAGCCCGATGCATACGCCCGCGCTGGCGACGGTTGGAGAAGAGGGCGCAAACGTCCGCGTCGTCGTGCTGCGAAACGCAATCCCTAAAGAACGACAAATTTGTTGTCATACCGATTTGCGCTCCGGTAAAATTGCGGATGTCAAGCGCAATCCAAGTGTGAGTTGGCTGTTTTACGACGCCGAAAAAAAAATCCAACTGCGCTTATCGGGCATTGCAACCATTCACACCGACGACGCGCTTGCCGACGCGCGATGGGCAACAACGAAACTTATGAGCCGACGCTGCTATGCCACAACGCTCCCGCCCGGCACGCAATCCGACGAACCAACATCGGGCTTGCCAGACTTTCTCGTCGAGCGCAACCCAACTGCTGAAGAAAGCGAAGCGGGACGCGAGAACTTCGCCGTTGTGCAATGCAAAATTGACCGGCTCGACTGGCTTTACTTGGACAGCAGAGGACATCGCCGTGCAAAGTTCATCTGGAAAAACGATGCGCTTTCGGCGACATGGATGATTCCCTAATCAACTGAAATCTGTAACTTCCGTGTAAGCAACCGTCTTTAAGAAGTCAACTGCTTGTTCAAATGCCAAAAGCATCTGCCGCTCGAAAAAAAGTCACTCAAAAAAAAATTACGACGTCTGCACCGCTTGCCACCAAAAAGAAAGATGCCGTCTTTCCGTTTACCGCCATTGTTGGGCAAGACGAAATGAAACTGTGCCTAATGCTCAATGTCGTTGACCCGCGCATCGGCGGTGTCTTGGTCATGGGACATCGCGGCACGGGCAAATCAACCACGGTGCGTGCGCTTGCCGATGTGCTGCCGCTCATTGAACGCGCCGAAGGCGACATATACAACCGCACGGTCAAAGAAGTAGAAGAGCAAACAAAACAAGACGGCACATCGAGAAAACACTCTGACATCAAACACCTAACATCTGAAATTGTCCCTGTTCCTGTCGTCGATTTACCGCTCGGCGCAACCGAAGACCGCGTCTGCGGCACAATCGATATTGAGCAGGCGTTGACCAAAGGCGCAAAATCATTTGAACCCGGACTGCTCGCCAAAGCCAATCGCGGATTCCTCTATATCGATGAAGTGAATTTGCTCGATGACCATTTGGTCGATATTCTGCTTGATGTGGCGGCAAGCGGCGTCAATGTGGTCGAGCGTGAAGGCATCAGTGTCAAGCATCCAGCGCGGTTTGTCTTGGTCGGTTCTGGCAATCCTGAAGAAGGTGAGCTGCGTCCGCAGTTGCTCGATCGGTTCGGACTCCACGCCAGAATTACGACAATTACCGATGTGAAACTGCGCGTTGAAATTGTCAAGCGACGCCGCGACTTTGACGCCGCGCCCGATGAATTTTTAGAAAAGTGGAAAGACGAACAAACCGCCTTACGTGAGCGCATCACGGCAGCGAAAAAACTCGCGCCTCGCGTCGAACTGCCCGAAGATATGCTCTCGCTCATTGCGGAACTCTGTATGAACTTAGGCATCGATGGGCATCGCGGCGAACTAACCGTCTCGCGGGCAGCAGCAGCATTTGCTGCCTTGCACAATCGAGAAGTGGTAACGCTCGACGATGTCAAATCGGTGGTCAATCCTGCACTTCGGCATCGCTTGCGACGCGACCCGCTTGAAACGATTGACGCGGGCGAAAAAGTCGAGCGCGAGTTGCAGAAAATTCTCTCTGCACAATACAGCGAGCCAGTGTTATGAACCAGCGCGGGTTGTCGTTTGCCGATGTGGTCGGAATGGACTTGGCGAAACGCGCCTTGCTGTTGCTCGCTGTCGACCCGTTGCTTGGCGGCGTAGTCATTCCAGCGTCGGTCGGTTCAGGGAAGTCGACGCTGGCGCGGGCGTTTGCCAACATCTTACCTGATGACACGCCGTTTGTTGAACTCCCTGTCAATGCTACCGAAGACCGTCTCATCGGCGGACTCGACCTTGAAGTGGCACTCTCGACTGGAAAGCGCGTGATTGAAAAAGGCTTGCTGGCGCGGGCGCACGGCGGCGTGCTTTACGTCGATTCGCTGAATCTTTTAGACGCGGGCGTGTCATCGTTGCTGATGGATACGCTGTCGCGCGGCGCAGTTGTGATTGAACGCGAAGGCTTAAGCGACATTCACCCAGCCGCGTTTATGCTCGTTGCCACCTACGACCAAACCGACGGCGAAGTAAGCATGGAACTCTTAGACCGCATCGGCGTCATTGTGCCGTTTGTTGCGCAAAACGATGCAGAGACACGCGCTGAAGTGGTGCGCCGCATTGTTCAAAAAAAACGCGCCGAAGAAAGCGGCGACGAAAACGACCTTTTGCGCGGACTCATTTTAGCGGCACGCCAGTTACTTCCTAACGTGATAATTTACGACGAGCAACTCGACGCATTAGCGCAAACCGCATTAGAATTGGGCATTGAGGGCAATCGAGTCGATGTGTTTGCCGCGCGAGCTGCAATCGCCAATGCGGCGCTCGATGGTCGCAGCGACGTGCAAGAGCAAGATTTAAAACTTGCCGCAAAGCTCGTCCTAATGCCGCGTGCCACGCGCTTGCCCGAAGACGATGTGCCGCCAGAGGAGCCGCCCGAACAACAACTGCCCAAAGAGGAACCGAAAAATCAAGCAGAAAACAGCGACTCAGAAGAGCCGCCTGATGACAAGCCGGAGAAAACGCCCGAAGAATTGCAAGAACTCTTGATGGAATCGATCGAGAGCGAACTGCCAAAAAATATACTCGCGATGCCGTTTATGCAGCAGCGAAAAGCTAAAGCGGGCAAGCGCAGCGCGTCGGAAAACTCGAAGCGCGGACGATACGTGCGCTCGCAACCGGGCGACCTGCGAAATGGAAAACTGGCGTTAGTCCCGACGCTCATGGCGGCAGCGCCGTGGCAAAAAGCGCGAAAGCACGCGCGCGCAACCGACGCCAAAGTCGTGATGACCAAAGACGACATCCGCGTCAAACGCTTTCGGGATAAGTCAGGAACGCTGTTTGTTTTTATCGTGGATTCGTCAGGGTCAATGGCGCTGAACCGAATGCGTCAGGCGAAGGGCGCAGTTGCACAGCTGTTGCAAAACGCCTATGTGCATCGAGACCAAGTCGCACTGATTGCATTTCGCGGAAAAAAATCGGAGTTGCTGTTGCCGCCGTCTCAGAGCGTCGAACGTGCCAAGCGCGCGTTAGATGTGCTGCCAACAGGCGGCGGCACACCGCTTGCCTCCGCGTTGATGTTGGCGTATCAAACGGTAATACAAGTCCGCAGCAAAGGCATGAAGCAAGCTACACTCGTTTTACTCACCGATGGGCGCGCGAACACTGCGCTCGATGCCTCGCAGACCGACAAGCAGAAAATTGCAAAAGAGTTGCAAGACCTGTCAGCGATGATTCGTGCCGAAGCCATCTCGAGCGTGGTGATTGATACGCAGGTGAATTTCGTCTCGCGCGGCGAAGCGGAAAAATTGGCCGCGATGCTTGATGGAAAATACATCTACCTGCCCAACGCCCGCGCCGAACATATTGCTGCGGCGGTCTCGGCATAACGCTATTGCCCGCGTCCAGTAAGCATGACATACACTGTGGCAAGCAGGATTTTAAAGTCCATGGTTAAACTCATGTTCTCAATGTAGAACAAATCGTATTTCATGCGCTCGAGCATTTCCTCAATGCTGGCGGCATAGCCGAACTTGACTTGTCCCCAACTCGTAATGCCCGGACGAACTCGATGCAATCGCGCGTAGTGTGGCGCATGTTCAAGAAGTTGCTTGACGAAATACGGGCGCTCCGGTCGCGGTCCGACGATAGACATATCGCCCACAAGCACATTCCAAAATTGGGGAAACTCATCGAGCCGATATTTGCGGAGAAAATTTCCAAACGGTGTAATTCGCTCGTCGTTTTTCTGTGTCAGCATTGGCGTCGAGCCTTCGGCGTTGGCGCGCATTGAGCGAAATTTAAAAATCGTAAACTCGCGCCCATGCCTGCCAACGCGAACTTGCATGTAGAGCGGCGAGGCTTTTGTGTCGAGCCAAACGAAAAAGCCGAGCACAAGGAAAAATGGCAGCCCAAAAATCAAAACGGTGAGCGACGCGGCAATGTCGAAAAGGCGTTTCAGATTTTCTTCAAACGGCGAGAGCAGCGCAGGGGTCAGTTCAACAAGCGGTGTGCCGTAGATTTGCGTGGTGCGTGCGGCGCCTGAAACAATGTCATACATATTGGGCAACATTTTCACGCTCACATTTTGACCTTCGCACTTGCCAATGATGCGCAGTAGGTCATCGTGCCGCGCCGTCTGAACAGCGAGAATCACGTCGTTAATTTGGGCTTCACTAAGGACGCGCTCGAGCTGGTCAATTGTGCCAAGCGAGAGCGGATGCGGTTCCGCAGGCGGTTCAGAACATTCATAAAGAAAGCCTTTCACGTCCATTCCGAGAGCGCGGTGCGATGAGATGTCTTTGGCAAGCGCGTCGGCGCGTTTACCCGTGCCGATAATGAGCGCATTGCGTCGACCGAGTCCTTGTTCGAGCAACCGACGCTGGTAACTGCGCTGCGCGGCGCGCCCAAGCGGGACAATAAGCGAGAGTGTCGTCCAATACATTGCTGCGCCGAATCGAGACGAATACTCGCGCGAGACCTCCGTTGTTTGTTCCTCAATCAAATCATCGGCGAAAATGAGCACAAAAAGCACAATTGTTCCAAGTGAGATGGCTTTGATAATCGTGATGCCCTCTTCGAAGCGCGAGCCGAATGTCCAATCGCGGTAAAGCCCAAACAGCCAAAAAAGCAGCATCCAACATATCGTTAGGGTAAGCATCGGCGCGACAAGCATAGACGCCTGCTCCGTGAAGGCGGCAAACGAGACCGACTCTCGGAATTTATAGTAAAACGCAAAGCTGATGCTAAGTGTGAAGAAATCTATCAGAAGCGTCAGCAGCCGTTGTTTAGCGGCGTAAGTGAACATAACTCTTTGGGTAATGCATAAGTCGTAAAGATACGCGCTCAATAGGAGAAATTCACGCCCTAATACTCGACCGAGACGCGCAGAAACCCAAAGCTATATGGCGTATTGATGTTTCGCGCCACATCGCGCTCGACTTGATAGCTGTAGCGCAGTTCGAGAATATAATTTTTGAGCGGCTCGTAACGCACGCTTGCGCCGAAAGCAAGTGTGTTAAATCGCTCGCCGTCCAGAAAGGGCGCCGCAAGTGCGTCCCGTTCCGGAAGCCATGTTAAGGTAATATCGCTGCCGACGTTGCGAACCAAGTTTCCTTGTGCATCGACGATGTTGCGTCCGCTTCTGATGCTGCGAAACTCAAGCTGAAATCGAAGCCAATCGCTTGCATTGTATCCCGCTCGCACGTAAAGTTCGTCGGAGTTCGCGCCAATCGGATGGCCAACGGGAATGCTGTAAGCGGTGAAGGCATTGCGCGGATTGAAATGCGAATACACATACGGGCGAATGTAAGTGTATTCCATCGCCAGCGAGAGATTTTGCAGCCAAAACGCCTCATACCAATATGCGCCAAGTTGAAACGCATATTTATTGGTGGCGGCTTCCTCTGGCGAGAAAAATTGAAAATTAATGGCTTCGTCCATTAAAAACATTCCCTGTAATTCAAAATTCTTAAGAAAATTTGTTTGCATATCGACGAAAATAAGAGAGTTGTCGCGGTCTTGTCCGACGGATTGCTCGACGAATTTATAGAAAACAATCGGCGTCAGGTAGGCAATTTCCAAGCCTCTGCCTGAATAGATCATAATATCGCCGAAGGACGCGGAAAACCAATTCGGCACGGAAATTTTAAGTTTGTGCATCGCAAAAAATTTCGAATATCGGTCATCGCGGTTCGGGCTGAAATCGCCGACGGTCGAGAAATGATACTGGGAATAATGAAAAATGCCGTAGTTCGCATTGAGTTTAATAAAATCCATCACGGGACCGTTGCCCGAAACAAGCAGTCGATTGCCATAGCCGAAGCCGTAGCGAACTGGCTCGCGCCCGATTTGAAAAGCAATATCGAAATCCGTAACGGGTTCGGCGTAGAACCGCACATAGCCTTCGGAGAGTGTGTAGTTAGGAAATTCGTTGGGCAGTAAATTTCCTGAGCCTTTGAAGTTTGTCTCGAGGTCGGGACGCACGCGCCGCGCCAATGTTTGATTGCCCGGGTTGATGCCCTGCGCAAAGTACAGCATATAGGAAAGATGTCCGAAAAGCGTGCCGCGAAATCGAAATGCGGCGTCATAGACATAAGCCGTCGTGTTTGGCTTCGGGTCGAGCTGATTGGCGGTAATCGCGTTTAATAGAACTTCGATAAAGACAGTTGTGCTGTCGCGTTTGTAATAAAAAAAGTTTTTCTCTTTATCCGATAACACATCGGCGGCGCGGTCGCTGAATGGCGTAAGATGGCTAATTAAATTTGTGAACGTCGTATCGTTCATATAGGCTTCGTCAAACGAAATCTGAAATCGGCGTAATAATTTTTTTTCCGTGTCGCTTAATTGGTCTTGTTTGGCGTCGGTTTCGCGCAGTAGTCGCATAATTTCATGTCGGGAAAGCGGCAGATTATCGTCGTGAAAAAACGATGTGATTTTCTTAACACGCATATCTTTGAGAAATTCATAGACGGTCGTCGCGTGAAAATCGGAATTAAGGGGGATGTTTTCCTCCTGTGCAGCAGCGGAATTAATAAAAAGCAAGAAAAATAAAAGCAGTATAAAAATGTTGAAGATGTGGCGCATAGCATATTAAGTGAGTGATGACGACGCAATCGCTGAGCGATAAACTTGTTCGGTTAAACGAAACGTCTCATCGATGGTGAAATCAGGATACGATTTTGAGCGCGAAACTTCTCCCATCTTCCGACATAAGTCGGGAGACGACGCTAATAACATAATTTTTTCAGCAAGCGTATCGATTGTGCGTTCAGTTAAAGGAGACGCATCAATCAGGAATCCGTTTTCGCCGTCTTTAACAACTTCCCATGCGCCGTCGAGGTCAAATGAAACAATAGGTTTGCCGAGCGCCATGCCTTCTTGGATGACCCGCGCTAACCCTTCATGGAGCGACGTTTGCGCTAAGATGTCGGAAACGAAGAGTAATTCGGCGACCTCCAATAAGTCGAGCCGTCCTGTTAAAATCACCGAATGCTCCAAATGTAATTTAGAAACAAGTGCTGTGATGTCAGGAAGGTAATCGCCGCTTCCAACGATTAAGAATTTCACATTTGGCAAATGCGCAGAAACTTTAGATGCTGCTTGAATTAAAAACTGCTGCCCTTTAAGTTTTGTAATGCGAGAAATTTTAATGACGAGAAAATCATGTTCTGAAAACCCGAATCGCTCGGCATATTTTCTTTTAATTTCTTTGAAATCCCATGACCGATTAAAAAAATATTCGTGAATGCCGCTCCGTATAAGAAAATAATCTTCTGGTTTGCCAATGCCTTTATTTAAATGTGCGTTAATCATCGTTTGAGAAACGCTGAGAAATTTGGAGGTAACTCGTGCGGCGGCTTTTTCCAAGGCAATAAACAGCGTCCGTAAAATACGCGGTTGATGCGGCGTGAACGACAGTAAGTGCAGCGTGTGAAAAATAATCGGCACGCCTGCAAGCGCTGCCGCAAAGCGTCCTAAAATGCCTGCTTTTGCCGTATGCGTATGCACAATGTCAAATTTTTCTCGAGTAATAAATTCGTAAAGTGTTAGAAACGCCTTCAAATCATTAAGCGGGTTGACCTCTTTGACAAGCGTGTCAATCACGGTAACTTTCACATTCGCTGCCGCTGCTTCCCTGAACAGGTCTCCTTCCGATGCAATGTTATACCCAGTAACAATATGCACGTCAAAGCCTTTTTCCTGCAAGCTGCGCGCAAGCCATAATACTCCCTGTGTCGCGCCGCCAACGCTGAATACCGTGATGATTTGTAAAATTTTTAATCTGCGCGAAGGCATCACTTAGTAGCGATTAAAAATGATGAGAAATTTTAGCAATAGGGCTTCAAGATACGAACTCCGCTTAACATTGTTCGATAGCGCGTAGCGGAGGCGAGAAAGAAAACTGCGCTTCGACTGAATAAATAAATTGAGCGTCTTTAAATCGTCCGATGAAAGCACATCGGCATAGAGCCGACTTAATTCTCTCGCCTGTCGATGCGCATAGAAAATCGGCAAATTCTGCGATGTGAAACGGGCAATTTTTTTGCCAAATCGGTGAAGCGGCGACGAGCCGTATCCGACAGCATTAGCGGCGTGTTGGCGGTATTTCACTGTAACGGTATCGTCATAAATCAACTTGCCAAGCGCTGAAATAACCAAATACGACCACCAATCATGCATAATTACATGCTCCGGCAAACGCGAAAGCACCAATGCCCGCGCAGCACGATTCAGAACAACCGTGCAGCCCGTCGCCACATTTTGAACAAGCGCATTTTGAAAGCCAATGTATCGAAACGGCGGCGGATAGCCCAAATGATTGAGCTGTTCATCAACGAGTTCAAAGTTTGAAAAATAGAGCGCGGGCGTTTGCGCATCAATCTCTGAAAGCGCGGACGCGGCACGCGAGAGCTTGTTGGCCAACCACACATCGTCTTGGTCGCAAAATGCAAAGTAAGCCGGCTCGTCGCCCGCCGCGTCAAGCAACCGAAAAAAACTTTGTGCCACGCCAAGATTGTCGCCGCGAACAACGTTGATATTTTTGTAGCGGTCGGTGTATCGGTCGAGAATCAGGTGCGTTGAATCGGTCGAGCCGTCGTCCCGAATCTCAATACGAACATCGGCATAGTCTTGCGCAAGCAGGCTGTCTAACTGTTCGGCAAGATATTTTTCGCCGTTGTAAGTCGAGAGCAGAACAACAAAAGTTGCAGGCATAGCAAAGACGGTTTTAAAGAATCGCGCGCAAAAACGCGACGCCGAGGCGACAACGAAACAAGTCGTTCTCAAATCGATTATCGCCAGCAATCCAACGGCGAAGTGTGGCAATCAAGAACCCTTTTGCAAACCCAATGAGCCGCAGGCGCAAGATAAATCTGGCTTTGGCAGGCGAGTAATGTTTGAAACAAAATGCGCTCATGCTTTGAAGCCAAAGTTTTAGTTTGCGCTCGGCTTTCTCGCGGCTCTCGTTGCCGTAAGAGTAGCCGAAGAGATGCGTGATTTTCGGCGCGGGCAAAAATACAACTTTCCAACCGCTCTCAGCAGCGCGATAGCATAAATCGGTGTCCTCAAAATATGCCTCAAACCGCTCGTCATACAAACCGAGTTCACGCGCCAACGCAGTGCGAATAAACAAGCCTGCGCCGACAATCATATCGACTTCCTGCGGGCGCGATAAATTTTTCGGTACAGTTCCCAAACGCGGCAATTGCAAAAACGGCAACAAACGATGCAGAAAAAAAATCTCCGCAAGCTCAACGGTGATGGACGGAAATGAACCAAACGAATGTTGAATCGAACCGTCGGGATTGAGCAAACGCCCGCCGCAAACGCCCACCGTAGGATTGTTATCCATAAACCTGACGAACTCATGAAGCACATCGTTCTCGAACACCGTGTCGTTGTTGAGCAATAAAATGTATCGCCCGTTGGCGAAGGGCAGAGCGCGGTTGTTCGTTTGCGCATATCCGGTATTGACATCGCTCGACACAACTTTCACGTCGGGAAATTTTTCGCGCACGAGTGCAAGGCTGTGGTCGGTCGAGCAATCGTCGGATAAAATAATTTCAAATGTTGCGGTGCGCGTCTGTGCATAAATCGAGCGAAGGCAGTTCTCTAAAATTTTTTCGCCGTTCCAATTGGCGATGATAATCGAGACATCAGGAATGAACACATCGGGCGAGTTTGTCATTGGCGATGCGAGGAAATAATTTCGGCATAGTCTGCCTCCAACTGTTCAATCAGCGCATCTTGATTAAATCGTTTGGCAATAAACGCCGATGCGCCCTGCGAAATGCGCCGCCAAGCGTCGTCATCGGAAAGCAGGGTTTGAATATGCCGTGCGAAGTCGTCGGGCGATTCTGCAAGAAAGATGCTCTCGCCGTGTTCAGCGCCAATGCCCTCGTTGGCAATCGGTGAAGCAACCGTGGGCAATCCGTAATGAAGTGCATAAAACACTTTCATAATCATGCCGCCGCCGACGAGCATCGGCGCGACCATCACGCGGGCTTGCTTGAAATAAGGCATCGCGGATTTCACAAAGCCGTGTATGAAAATCGTTTTGCCGTCGTGCAACCGTTGGAGATGGTCTGGTGCGCCGCCACCGACGAGATGAAACTCACTGTTGGGATTCGATGCTTGAATGAGCGGCAAGACCTTCGAGATGAAAAACAGGACTGCCTCAATGTTTTCTTGTCGATGCATTGCGCCGAGAAATAAAATCATCTGCCGATTGCGCGCCATGTGTTCCGAAGGTTCGGGAAGCATAAAAATTGACGGGCGCTCGCCGATGTTCAAAGACGAATCGCGTCGCAGCAGATAGGCTTTGTCAAACGCCGACACGGTGTAGAGCCGCCTGTATCGCTTGTAGGCGCGCGGCTCGGCGAGCGAGAGCAAGCGATAGTTGCTGTAGTAAATCAATTTTTTCAGTCCCAACGGTGCTTGCTCAAAGCGGCGGTATGCGGGCTTCATATCGACATCGTGCGCAACGGCAACGGCGGGCAACCGCTCAAGATATTTGGACATCAACCGGCTGAGATGCGCCGTTTCAACTTGAACAATGTCGGGGTTGAGTATTGAAATCTGTTCCAATGTCTTCTCAATAAATTCCGCTTCGTCGGCTTTCGGCGCTGCACTAAGAAGCCGCTCTGCGCCCGAGACGGCAGCGCGTAGCGTCGAGAAAAGCCCGCTCGATTCAAATGCCTGCCGTCGTTGCAAATGTGCGCTGATGCTGCTCTCGCGGCTCATAACGGCGCAAACGACGTCGGCGTGGTGTTTAATCACGTCCAACTGTGCGACTTCCGACGGCTCATACATCGAGGCCAGATAAAGGTGGTGTCTTTGCCCGAATCGGTAAATGAAACGGAAAATCGCTTCGGCGGTCGCGTGCGGCGCATCGGGATAGGGAAGATACGGCGTAGCAATCAGCACATTCATTGGCGGCGAAGAGGGCGAAGGTCGACGAAGAAAATCACGCGGTAACACTCACCAAACGACAAGGCAGAGTCAAAGAGCGAAAAGACGCGGCTGTAAGAAAAGAGGCGCTGAGAAACAGTCGAGGGATTCAACCACGCCCGCGCTTCCCATTCGCGCACCGATAAATTATAGTTTTTGATTTGTCGAATAAACGCACTTTTTCCTCTCGCGCCAAACGCAGAAAGTATCGTTTGTTTGATGTCGTCGGCGTCGGGCAATCCATATTGAACATGTTCAATGAGAAACGGGTGTCGGACGCCGTTTTTTCTAAAATAAAGTGCGTCAATTTTTTTATCGTGTGCTTCCGATGCCTTGCCGACAGGAACAGCCAGAAAGAGCGATCGCCTGCAAACCCTTGCCAATTCAGCGACGGCGGTCGGTCGGTCTTTCGGCGGCACATGTTCCAGCATATCGGTTGAAACGACGACATCGAAAGAGTCATCGGCAAATGGAAGCGTGGTTCCTGTAAGTTGAACGGGCAAAAGGTTCGGGTGAATGGGCTCCGAGAACTCAATATCCGCGCCAGTGATTCGGTGATTTAAGTATCGCGCAATGCCTTCCGAGCCGCTTCCGACTTCGAGCAAATTTTCATACGTGCCGAGTCGTTGCAATTCACGCAGAATCGGCATGTATCGAATGTTGGTATCGATGCCCGATGTGAGCGTTCTAAGAAGCATGGGCGGATTGTTTTTCAAAAAAAGCGATGGCGGCGAAGAGAAGCGCGTTCAGAAAATTTGTGTTGATATACGTCAGTATCGGCGACGTAATGGAGCAGATGAGAAATGCGACAAGCGTTCCAATAGACGACAACAAAATCATTCTCTTCGTCGGTGATACAGATTGTCTGAACAGTTTGAAGCCTTGAAAAACCGCGCCGAGCCAGAGCGCCATAAGCGCGATGAAGCCAACCAAGCCGGATTTGTGCAAGGCTTGCGCGTAGTTGTTGTGAATAAACCACCAATCGATAATCCCCTCTTTGGTATTGACATCGCCGAATTTATAGACGGCGACCGTGCCGCCTGCGCCCGCGCCGAAAAACGGATGCAACGGAAATTCGTTCAAGACGGAAATGACTTCCAAGATTCGCTCTGTGCTGCTGATGTCCAAATCGCCGACGACAGCCGAGCCGCGATAAGTGGTCAGGTTGACGAATTTATCAATTGAAAATCCCAGTGCGAGCGAGCCGAAAAATACAACAGCGGATAAAACGCCGACGCTCAATAACAAACGCAACGACTGTTTATTGCCGAGCGCAAGCAGTATGACAATCAAGCCGACGAAAAATCCCAAATACAATCCGCGCGTGAAGGTGATGAAAATGCCGCCGAGCATAACGAGCAGCACGAAGAACAATGTTTTGCGGCGCGATGAATAGTCAGCGACGAGCAACATTGAAACGACCATGAGCGTTGCGCCGACGAGCAAAAACGAAATGCCGGAATTGTAGCGAGCAAAATTCCTCAGAAGCGCATCATCGAGAAATCCGACGAGCGCAAAGACAAACGAAACGCCGACGAACAGGTGAAAGGCGGCATCGACGTCGTCCGATGTTTTCATAAACCAAAGGTAAACCCAGAAGAGCGAGAGGTAAAGAAAGTCGCGCAGGTCGCCCAAGATAAACGAAAATTTATTGCCGTTCAAAAATCCGACGACGAGTGAGATGAAAAACGCCGCGCTGTAAAAGAAAAACAGTTTTTCAGTTAAGCTAAATCTGAGCGTTAGGGAAGAGCGTGCTTGAACGAGTTGTTCTTTTAGGGCGACGGCGAAAAGAAACAGCATCGCAAAGTCCTGCGGATACGCGCCGCCGATGCTGATAGGCTTGCTAAAATGACGCTCTGAAATCGGAATCGCGGGACTGACGATAAGAAAGCAGCAGAGCAGCGTGAAATAAAGCGAGCGAAACGAAAACGCATTGAAGAACCCAACGCCGAAAACAAAGGCGACGGCAATAATTGGCAGCAACGGTTGAAAAAATACGCTGGCGCCCAAAAGCGACACAAGCGCAATAAGCAGCATAAACATCGCCGTTTGGTTTGGCGGCGATGACGTTATCGTAGGCTGAACAGTTTGCGCAGAAGTTGAAACCATTGGGCGTCGGACGATTTACGAAGTTCATGCTGTAAAACGACGAGCGAGATCGAGAGCAACAGCCCGCCTGCAAACCCGAAGGCAATGATAAGGGCGCGTTTGGGTTTGTCTTTCCATTCCGGCACATAGCCCTTGTCCAAAACCAAGAGCGTCGGCGTGTCGCGTGCTTCCTGCAACTTGGCTTGTTCATATTGCGGCACAACGAACTCGACGATTTTCGTCTGCAAAAGAACCTCTCGATAAAGTCGCAAATACGCCATTCCCAAATCGGGCATTTTGGCGAGCGGGATAATCAAATCAGAGTTTAAGCCGCCGGCTTCGAACTTGCGCACTTGGCGGCGCAACTCGGCGGCTTTGTCGCGCGCCTGCAAAACTTCGGGGTGGTTTTCGCCTAAACTTTTTCGAATTACATTGTATTCCACTTCGCCTTGAATCGCCAAGGCTTCTACCTGCGCAGAGGCTTCCAGACTTGCTTTGACTTGCTCGCGCACTTCGCCGACACGATATTTTTTCTGAAACTCATTCAAGCGTTCTTCAGCGAGCTTCAAATCAGCTTGTGCATCGGCGTAGCGCTTCTCGATAAACTTGCGTTGATAGCGCGCGTTCTCGGTCGAAAGGTCGCGGTTGATGCTGTCAATCATGGAGACGATAAAATTGGTCATCTCGGCAGCTTTAACTGAATCGCCCTTGAAATAAGCCGTGATGGTAATTGTATTGTTGCGGTTGTTTTTGAACGTGATGTTCTTGTCAAGCTCATCGAGCGTTTTCTTGATGGGTTCGCGAGTGTCTTTGTCGTCGAATTCATATTGCTTGACGAGGTCGAAGCGTTCAATCACGGCAAGTCGCAGGCGTCGGCTGTCGAAGATGGCTTCATAGCGGTCAATATCTTCGCTAAGCTTGCCTTTTCCCAAAACGCTTTCCGCTGCACTGCCAAGTCCGCCGCCAAGTCCGCTGGTGCCACCCAAAACTTTCGAGAGCCCTAACAAATCGCTTTGCGGTGGCACGAGTATCGTCGCAGAGGACTTATACCATGGGGCGAGCAAAAAACTAACGACGGTGGCGACAAGTGTCGAGAAGAGCGTGCCAAAGACAATAAATCGCCGCCACGGATAAATAGCTGTGAGGTATTCAATCAATAACGAGGGCGACGGAGTGGCATGACCGTTGCCGAAAGGCTCGCCTTGCGCAGTAGTGCTGGATTGAGAAAGTTGTTCTTGCATCGTCATAAGTTATGGCTGTCGGAACACTTGAAATATCAACAGGGCAAGCGTCGCAACGGTCGAGACAATTGTTACGACGGGCGTGATTTCGAGCATCTGTTGCGAAAACGTTTTTTGAAATTTCTTCGGCACGAAAATCCAATCGCCCGACTCAACCGTCGTTTCGTGAGCAAATTTCCAATCATAGCTGCCTGCTTTGAGAATACGCACATCGCCTGTCGACTCATTCGTCTCGCCGCCTGATAGCGCAATATAGGTTTTGTAAGATTGTCCTGCTGTAAATTTCACATAGCCCGGATTAGCGACCTGCCCGAAGACATAGACGGTGCCAGCGTCGCGCGGGACGATAATCAAATCGCCGTCTTCCAAAACAACGGTTGACCCATTGGGCGAGTTGAGCGTTCTGAAATCGGCGGAAACATAGTTGCGCCGCGCGCCAAGCTCGAGGTTAAAGTTGGCGATTTCTTCGGCGTCTAAGTCGCCCGCGCGAATGAGTTGCGAGCGAATAAACTCCAAATCTTGCGGCGCGTTGGCCGGCAGCGGCACGCCTTCCTCCGTCTTTGGCTTTCGAAAAATGCGCGCGCCTGAAAGCAACGCCTCTTTTGTAAATCCGCCCGCCAAGGCAATAACTTCTTGCAGGGTTGTCTTTTGAGACTCAATCGCAAAAAAGCCTGGATACATGACGGCGCCGCGCACCGTTACGTTGCCGATTCGCGAGAGTTCTTTCAAACGAACTTGAACGCGGTCGTGTGGCTTGAGCGCAATATCGGGCGAATCCCCGGCAAGAATTTTAGACAAATTGACGTCGAGTTTCTCAAAACCTTGTTCGGTTCGACGCGTGATTTGAACATGCTCTAAGTCAGCGTTTTTCGTTGCGCCGAGCGAGAGCTTGTAGAGTGTCGAAAGACTGTCGTTCTTCGAATACTCATAGAGCGCAGGTAATTGCACCGCGCCGTTGATGCCGACAAGTTCCATGTTCTCTAATTGAAGGTTTGGCACTTGAATCACATCGCCTTCGCGCAACCGCGGATTGAACTGCCTATCTCCCGTTAAAAAATATCGTATCAAATCGACTTGCTCGAGGCTACCGTCTTTGCGCTTAATGGTGATGTTGCGTAGCGAGGCTTGTGTGGCGTTAGGCGTTTCGGGATAAAGCCGTCGCGCAACAGCAGCTTGTGCCGGGTCGGGCTGAGAGGCAGCGCCAGAATTGGCTTGATAAAAAATCTTATCTGCGCGGTCGAGCGGCGTGGCGACCTGCTGCCCTTGCAGTTTGACGGCGCCAGTAATCATTACAAAAAACGTGCGCGGCTGGTGCAGTGAGATAGAAATGTCCGACGTCTTGTATTGCTTGAAAGAGGCTGTTTCAATCACCTTGCGAATTTCCGAAAGCGTTTTCCCGCTGACGGCAAACGCGCCGACTGTCCTGAGCGAAAGCGTGCCTTCGGGCGAGACCATGCCGCGCAGCGAGAGCGGAAACGTGCCGTAAAGATTGACCTCGACGACATCGCCTGCGCCCAGCACATACTCGTCGGGATTGATGGTTTCTTCAAGCGGAATGCTTTGAAAGGTCTCCGGTGAAAGGTTCAAGAGCCCGAGTCGGTCGGCGGCGGTCTGCCCTTTGCTAAACGATGAGAAATAGCTGTTCATCATTGAACTGCGGCGCTCGTCTGCGCCCGATGAACTTGACGATTGACCATAAACAGGGGTAGCCGCGCAACAGAGCGCAAGCATCATGAGATAGCGAGTCATTGAATCGCGTTAAAATTTCAGTGAAACACAAGATAGAAAACCGTTGCGACTTTTACAGGGCTGGGCGTGTCTCCGAGTCGCTTCCCGAACTTGCTCGGCGGAATCTGCGCCATCTTTCCAAAGGCAGAATGGTTGCTAATTTGGCGGGACGAGATTTTTTTTCAAAATTCCGTCAGCGCAATACCGCGCTATCTAACTATCATTGTTGAGGAGTAACTATGAAAAACATTCTCGTTCCAACCGATTTTTCCGAGCATTCCACATGGGCGCTTGAAGTGGCGATAATGCTCGCCAAACGAACCGACGCCGCAATTCACCTCTTGCACGTCGTCGATGTGCCAACCTACACCTTCAACGCCGCATACGAGCGTTTGGCAATGCAGAAGCGTCAGGAGTTGCTCGCAGAGACATCAAAACAACTTGCGGAACTGGCTGAGTCGACTGCGGCACAGGGCGTCAAGTTCAACCATGTTCTCGAACAAGGCACAACCTATAAGCTCATCGTCGAGACCGCCGACGCCAATAACTGCGACGTGATTGTAATGGGAACGCACGGCATTAGCGGCTTAAAAAAGCTCTTCATCGGCTCGACGACCGAGCGCGTGATTCATACCGCCAATTGTCCCGTGCTCAGCATTCGACAACAAGTGAGCAAGGTCGATATCAAGCAATTGGTGTTTGCATCAAACTTTTTCGGCGAAGTCATTGAGGTCTTTCCGAAAGTGTATGCGTTTGCGCAAGCCTTTGACGCCAAACTGCAGTTGGTCAGAATTAACACGCCCGGCAACTTCGAGACCACGCGGTTTATCAACAAACAGGTGCGCGAGTTCGTCAAACTTTGCCACATAAAAAACTACGAGATGACGATTTACAACGACAATACCGAAGAAGAAGGTGTGTTGAACTTTGCCGAAGATGTGAGCGCCGACCTGATTGCGATTGCCACGCATGAGCGCACAACGCTCTCGCACCTCATCAATCCAAGTGTCGCGGAAGGCTTATCGGAGCGCGCCGCACTGCCGATTTTGACGGTCAAAATCACTGCGCCATCGCTCAAATACGAGTTGAGCCGCGTCGATCGCGTCTACGGCATGGCATAATGAAAACGAGGTGAATAGAACTCGCCTTCCGCCTCTGATGAATTGACCGAAAAGAAATGGGGGCGGTTAAGATTACCGCGTCGTTGAGACAGCGGGCGCAAACGATTTGTCAAAAAGACTTGCGGCGAGAACTGCGCCTAACACCAATGCCGCGCCGCCTACCCAATATGGTGCGTGGTAATCGAGTGCGTAAAACAAACTGCCTGAAAAAGGACCGGTAATGCGCGCCAGCGACCCAATGCTCTGTGCAATGCCAAGCGTCTCGCCCTGTTCCTCTGGCGGCGTATAAAGGGAAATGAGTGCCGTATTTACAGGCGTAACCAAGCCGTTGCCTACGGCCAAAAAAATCAACCCAATTAAGCCGATGGAAAACATCAAACTCGTCGGAATGTAGGGCAGAAGTAAAATGCCCGCCAACATCAGCACAACGCCGGCCAAAAGCAATGCACGTTCGCCAAATTGTTTGGAAAACCTGCCAATCAAGCCGCCTTGCACAATGACCGAAACAATGCCAATGAACGAAAACAAATACCCGATGTGTTCGTCCGTCATTGCATAATGCTCTTTCCAAAGGAGCGGCACGGAGATTTGCATATTGACGAACGCAAAGATAAAACAAAAACTAATCACCATCAGCCGATTCACCGCTGGACGCCGCAGCGCCTCGAGAAAGCCATGCGCATTGAATACCTTGAACGACGCGCCGTCCGTCTTGCGCTCTTTAAGCGATTCGGGCAAAAGAAAATACGCGAGCAACAAGTCAATAAACGTGAACGCGGCTGCGGTATAGCCGACGACGTCTGTGCCATAAGCAGTCTTGATGAACCCGCCGAGCGGCGGACCGAGAACAAAGCCGAGTCCAAATGCCGCACCGAGAATGCCGAGATACTTCGAGCGTGTGTCTTTGGTGGAAATGTCGGTGATATACGCTTGCGTAACTGACACATTTGCCGAGCCAATGCCCGCCAACACCCGCGAAACAAGGAGTAGCCAGATTGAATGCGCTTGTGAAAAAATCAAATAGGAAACGACCGATGTGGCAACGCTGGACAAAATAATCGGGCGACGACCAACTGTGTCGCTAAACGTGCCCCAAATTGGCGACGAAAAAAACTGCATCACCGAATACGCTGCCGCGCACAAGCCTATCAGAAACGGCGACGCGCCCAGCTCACGCGCGTAGTTCGGCAAAAGTGGCAGCACAATCCCGAAGCCGATGAGGTCAAGAAAAACCGTGAAAAATAAAATGGCAAGCGGAGACGACTTCATGAACTACAAAAGTGAATGAAAGGATATGCGCGAAGATACAAAAAGCGAGCCGTTCCAACGGACAGCCCGCTTTGCTGAACGCACGCTAATGCACTCCGTTGCGTGAACCGTTGATGGCTTTGAGAACTTCCGCTGTTACGTCAGGAACGGATTTCGAGGCGTCGATGTCGGTGGTCATGTGCCGCTCGCGGTAGTAGGCTAAAACGGGTTCAGTGGATTGATGATAAACGCGCAGCCGCTGACGAACCGTCTCTTCTTGGTCATCGACGCGTTGGCGCAAATCGGAACTGCCGCAGTTGTCGCAGATGCCTGCAACTTTCGTCGGCTTGTAGAACTTGTTGTAAATCGTGCCGCATGAGCCGCAAGTAAGTCGTCCAGAAAGACGTTTGACGACCTCTTCTTCTTCGACGCAAAAGTTTAAGACGCGGTCGAGCGTCTGATGATTGCGTTCAAGCATCTCGCTCAATGCTTCAGCTTGCTTGACCGTGCGCGGAAACCCATCAAGAATAAACCCAGCTTTCGCCGATTCCGATGACAGAATCTCCTCAATCATCCGAATCATCACGTCATCTGGCACAAGTTCGCCTTTATCCATATATTTTTTTGCTTCTATGCCGAGCGGCGTGCCGTCCTTAATTGCAGCCCGAAGCATGTCGCCAGTCGACAGGTGGGCAACATGGTATTTCTCAGCTAAAATATGCGCCTGTGTGCCTTTGCCGACGCCGGGTGTTCCAAATAAAATCAGCTTCATTGTCTTGAATGTTGTTGTGTTGACTAAAATGTGTTACTCTGGTGCGCTTTCGGCGGTGTTTTCTGACGCAGGCGTCGGTGGCGCGGACTGCTTTATCGGAATCGAGCCGAGTTTACTTCCCGTAATCGTGATGGGCTTGCGAACTGGCGTGGGCGCAGACGCGACGGGCTTCGGCGGCTCGTCGGCAACTGGCTGAGTTGAACGTGCCTGTGCGCCGTCGGACATTTGCACTAACGGCAACTGTTGAAGTTCGTCGTCGAGCGTTCCGAGCAAAAATGCAATGTTGCGCCGCGCTTCGCCTAAGTCGCCTTTTGTCGGCGTTTGTGCAGAAGCCTTCGCATTTACGACCGTAACTACCGAGCCATTGGGCGAAAGCTCTTCCAGAAACCAAACGGATAAATCTATTGTATTTGCGCCGAGCGCAAGCGAAACAATGTTGCACTTGAGCGCCGCCATGCCGCCTAAATTTTTTTCGCGCGAAACAATGCGCCAGCCGAACCATCGCCCGACGAGTTCAATCGTTTTATCATAGACGTCCCCGACGCGCGCGCGGTATCGGCGCGTTTTGAGCTCAATAAACTCTGGCGTCTCCGACGTCTCTGCATCGCGCGACGTGAAAGCAAGCAACGTTTTTTTGAGAATCGCTTCAAGGCTGATGTCAGGTGTGAACGGCATAACGTCAAGCATTAATGTTTTTCGATAAACTTCTTAGTTAGAGAGACGCGCAAGTATGCACAAGTATGTACAAGTATGCCTTGTTCAGGCGACGGGCGATTTGAGTTTTTTCGACGACAGGCTTTTCGTCGCCAATTGTCCGCACGCCGCGTTGATGTCTCTGCCACGGCTGCGCCGCACGGTTACGGTCAAGTCCGCCTCGACTAAGGCGCGAATGAAGTCCTCTTTTCGCTCACTGTCTGAACGCCGCAAATCGATATTAGCAATTGGATTGTAATCAATCAAGTTGATTTTACACGGCATGGCGCGGGCGAATTTTATCAAGGCTTTTGCATCGGCTGCGCTGTCGTTAATGCCGTCAATCAAAAGATACTCGAAAAAGACAGGCTTGCCTTTGGTTTCGGTGTAGTAAATGAGCGCCTCGCGCAAGTCGGAAAGCGGATATTGCAGTGCAATGGGCATCATAGACGCACGCTTCTCCTGAATGGCAGAGTGAAGCGAGACAGCGAGTTTGAACTTCGCTGCGCTCTCCGCCAGTGTGCGAATGCCGGGCACAACGCCAACGGTCGAGAGCGTGATGTGCCGTTCTCCGATTTTGAACTTGTATCGGTCGTGCGACAGAATTTCAATCGCTTCCATGCAGCGCTCAAGGTTCATCATCGGTTCGCCCATGCCCATAAACACGATGTTCGTAATGCGCTTGCCGAAATTTTCTGCCGCCCATGCTGCTGCGCCCTCGACTTGGTCGACGATTTCGCCAATCGTCAAGTTACGTGTAAAGCCCATGTAGCCCGTCGCGCAAAAGTTGCACGCCATGGCACAGCCGACTTGCGAGGAAACGCAAACCGTCAGGCGGTCGTGTCCGTTGCGAAAATCAGGAATGAGAACCGTCTCGATGTGCAACCCGTCGCGCAGTTCAAAGAGAAATTTGAGCGTCTGGGCGTTCTCTTGCTCGGCGGAGTTGGTGTCGAGCGCAGGGCGAAGGTGTGAAATGTAAAAAGCGTTGGAGAGTTTTTCGCGCAGCGACTTGGAGAGCGTCGTCATGCCTGAAAAATCCAGCGCGGTAGATGTGTAAAGCGCGTGCCTAAGCTGTTCGGCGCGATACGGCGGCTCGTCAAGGTCGCGCAGCGCAAGTTGTAACTCCGTAAAACTCAATGACTTGATGTCGCGCTTTTCCATACACAAAAATCGGCTTGACGGTTCAAAACGGCGTCAACGAAAAAATGTCCCGATTTGCGGGACACTTCGGGCAGCGGTGCGCCTATCGTTGAGGTGCCAGGATTCGAACCTGGGCGTGTCGGATTCAAAGTCCGATGCCTTACCACTTGGCGACACCTCAATGTGAAAACGACAAAACTTAAAAAAGCGCCTCGCCTCCAAAATTTTGCAAGTAGAGATTCAGAAGAGATTTTCGCTTCACCCGGCGAATCGGTTAAGGCGAGGCTTTGAAACTTCGTAGTTCAAAAATACAGGTTTTCTCCGTTACTCCAAAAAATTTTTATGCAATTTCCAATGAAACCTGAACGACGATGGTATCATAAAAAAAGACGACGCACTCGAAAGCGCATCGCCTTTGTTCATGATCTCGAGTGAAAAAACAGGATTAGTCTTTGGCGATGTAGCGCACCAAATCGACCACGCGGTTCGAGTAACCCCATTCATTGTCATACCAGCCCACCAGCTTGAAAAAGCGGCTATTGAGCTCAATGCCCGAACCCGCATCGAAGATGCTCGAGTGCGTATCGTGAATGAAATCGCTGGAAACGACTTCATCTTCGGTGTAAGCCAAAATGCCCTTCAAATATGTTTCGCTGGCGTGCTTCATGGCAGCGCAGATGTCTTTGTAGCTGGTTTCCTTCACCGTGCGAACCGTTAGGTCGACGACCGAGACAGTCGGCGTTGGCACGCGGAAACTCATGCCCGTGAGTTTGCCTTTAACTTCGGGAATCGCCAAGCCGACGGCTTTCGCCGCGCCAGTCGTCGACGGGATAATGTTAATCGCCGCCGAGCGTCCGCCTTTCCAATCTTTTTTGGATGGGCCATCGACGGTCTTTTGTGTTGCGGTGTAGCTATGCACGGTCGTCATTAAACCCTCTTCGACGCCGAAGCCTTCTTTGAGCAACACATGAACAAGAGGCGCAAGGCAGTTTGTCGTACAACTGGCATTTGAAATAATGGAATGCTTCGCTGCATCGTATTTGTCGTGATTGACGCCCATAACGACCGTGATGTCTTCGCCTTTGGCGGGCGCGGAGATGATGACTTTTTTCGCGCCTGCAGCAATGTGTCCTTTGGCTTTCTCGGCGTCGGTGAAAAGTCCCGTTGCTTCAATAACCACGTCGCAGCCCAAGTCCTTCCAAGGTAAGGCGGCTGGACCTTCCTTCACCGCAAGACATTTAATTTTATGACCATCTACAACCAATAAGTCATCTTCAGCGACCGTACTGCTGGATTTTTCGCTGTGGACAGGATGTTGAAATCGACCTTGCGTCGAGTCGTATTTCAACAAGTAAGCAAGGTTATCAGCAGGGACGAGGTCATTAACCGCGACAACATCCATGTCCTTTCCAATAAGTCCTTGTTCGGCAATGGCGCGAAAAACCAACCGACCAATTCTGCCGAACCCATTGATGCCAACTTTGAGAGCCATAGTTATTACTCCACCGTGAGTTTAATTGTTAGGAAAAACATGAGAGGACGAATAATACGAAACTTCGAGGCGAAGAACAATGCCTCAAATAAACGCAAGATGAAAAGCAATCCTGTGCGTATGCCTACGAACAGCGCATGGGTTGTGCTAACGAAATAAGTGAGGCGCGCACAAGATAAAATACGACCATTTCTCTCTTAGCGAGAAGCGCCCTCCTGCGCGGCCTTTGTAGCATTTTTTCGCAATCATCGCGTTTTTGCTTAAATTGCCTGCGCAAAGAAAGTGTGGTAATTTAAAATGCTTCAATAAACTTGCTACAATAAACTTGCTACAATAAACCCATCATGAAAGCCGTAGTGGAACTTCGAAAAAGGCTGGGGATTACGCAACAGGAATTAGCGGATTTTTTACAAATGGAGCGCTCGACGCTCAGTTTGATCGAACTCTCGAGGCGGGAATTTTCGGCTGAGGTGCTGGCAAAATTAGGAAGGTTGCAATTGGCGGATATAAAAAGCCAGTCTAAGGCGATGAGCAGCGATGCGCAAAGCGCGGTCAAGGGACATTGGAACGGATACTTGCCGATGGAAACAGCGTCGGAGCAATACGCTCAGGAGTTTAACGAATCGTTGATTCAGCGGATTGAGGAGTGCATGCAAACTGCGGAACGGCTGTTATCAAAAATTCTCTGGTTGGAGGAGCGCATTCAAATTGCAACGCATAAACAACAGGTGTTGCAGTATTTGAAAGAACAGCCGCCGGCGGATGCCGAAGTTGCCGCAAATGAAGCACGGTGGGTTGCTGTGCAAGAAGAGGAGGTGAATCGCTGTCTGGCGCCGAAGCAGAGGGCGGAAATTGTCATCCTAAGGCTGCGAGCAGCTGCCTTGCAACTTGAGGCGCAGCAACTTGAACGCGCAATGACGGTGGTAGCCTGAAAGCGGTCGATTCGGTCGCGCCGCGTGTTTGGAAGGTGTCCAGCAAAAGACGGCATCCGATTTTTCGAGACAGATTTTTGGTTTAACTTCGCGCCTAACTCTAAAACTCAATTTGCCGTTCAGAAGTTATGCCAAGAGCAAAAAAAACGACCGTAGCAACAGACGCACCCGCGCCATCAAAATCGACCTCTAAGCCAGCAGAGCCACTTCGCATTGGCATTATTCGCGGTCAGGAAAATTCGTTTCCCGAAGGCTTGATTGCCAATATCAACAAAGTGGCAGCAGAGCAAAAGAAAAACATCGTCGCCGAGTTCGTCAAGCTGGGCGGATTGAAAATGGCGGAGCCAAGTCCCTACACTGTAATTCTCGACCGCATCTCGCACGAAATTGATTTTTACCGCGCCTATCTGAAAAACGCTGTATTGAGCGGGACATACATCGTCAACAACCCATTTTGGTGGAGTGCAGACGATAAATTTTTCAACTACTCGCTCGCCACAAAAATGGGAATTCCCGTGCCGAAAACGGTGATTTTGCCCAGCAATGAACACCCGCCGAACACCACGTCGGAATCGATGCGCAACCTCATCTATCCACTCAATTGGAGCGAGTGTTTCGAGTATGTTGGCTTTCCGCTTTGGATAAAACCCTTCGACGGCGGCGGCTGGAAGCATGTCTATAAAATTCACAGCGCCAGCGAATTTTTCGACAAATACAATCAGACCGGAACGCTCTGCATGGTGATGCAGGAAAGCATTGAGTTCTCGGAATACTATCGATGCTACTGTGTTGGCAAAACGCATGTCCACATCATGCCCTATGAGCCGCGCAATCCGCATCACGACCGATACAAAGCAGGATTTTCGCCGTCGAAAGACATGGAAAAACGATTGAAAAAATACTGCATCGACCTATGCGAAGCGTTGGGCTACGACCTCAACACGCTGGAATTTGCTGTGCGCGACGGCGTGCCTTATGCGATTGACTACATGAATCCCGCACCAGACGCCGATTACATCAGCGTTGGTCACGACAACTACACGTGGATTCTGAACACAATGACACAGTTTTTGATGGACAAAGCTGAAGACATTGCCGAGAACGGAAGCGAACAAAAGTTTTCAGCGCGGTGGGATAAATTGCTCAACGGAAAGTAGTGCAATTGCCCTGACGACGGCAATCAGATTGTCCACATCAACGAGCGCTGAATGGGCGCGATTGACCGTTAGCATCAACTCTTGAAGGGTCTGGATAAGTGAATCATCTCCGCACGGCTGTATTGAATTGAGGAATGTCTGTTGGGTTGGAAATAAAAAAGCCTGCTTGTTGCAACAGGCTTTCGGGTGTGTGCGCGATACAAGATTCGAACTTGTGACCTCCACCGTGTCAAGGTGGCGCTCTAACCAACTGAGCTAACCGCGCGTTTCAAAAATGGGCTGCAAATATACGGAAGCGAGAGTCAATTTCAACACAGCCTTTGAAAAAAGTTACAAGGTCAATTTCGAGTCGGCAAGCAAAGCCTCGTTCAAACAGGCGTCAATCGACCGACCTATAACGGTGATGTGTCCCAATTTTCTCCCAATGCGCGAGTCCGCTTTGCCGTAAATATGAATTTTCGCGTTTCGACATTCAACAGCGTCGTGCAGTGTATCAAGCGAAAGCGGTGCGTTGCGTTTGCCCAACACATTTACCATCACAGCCGCAGGCACAATCATCTCGGTATTGCCAAGTGGATAGGTCAAGATAGCACGAATGTGATTTTCGAACTGCGATGTGGTTGTGGCTTCAATGGTGTAATGTCCCGAGTTATGCGGACGTGGCGCAAGTTCGTTGATGATGACGGTGCCGTCGCGACGCTCGAAGAGTTCAACGCCGAAAACGCCGACGCCATCAATATACTCAATCGCCGCCTTCGCCAATGTTGATGCGGTGTTTCGGACATGCTCTGAAATGCCAGCGGGCGCCTTAACAATTTTACAAATATGATTTTCTTGAACGGTTTCAACAACGGGATACGTCTTCAACTCGCCCAAGCGATTTCGAGCAACCATAACCGCAAGCTCCCGCGTGAAGTCTACAAACGCTTCGGCGTAGATGTCTTTGTTTGGAAATCCCAGTTGCGTCATTGCGTCCGAAATGTCGGCGGCAGATTGAACGGTGCGATTGCCGTAGCCGTCGTAGCCGCCTTGTCGGGCTTTGAACACAAACGGATATCCAAATGTTTGTCCAAAGCTTTCAGCATCCTGCGCGGAGACGATGTGCCTAAACGGCGCAACTGGTAAGCCTGCCTGCGAGAGCGTCGTCTTTTGAACAAACTTATCTTGAATGAGCGCAACCGTGCGCGAACTTGGGTAGACGGGCTTTCCAAACGACTCCAACCGCGAGAGAATCGAGGCATCAATAAATTCATTTTCAAGCGTAACGACATCAACCATTGAGGCAAACTGCCTGAGCGCGCGCTCATCGTTCCATTCTGCAACAAGCGTCATCGGCGTCAGTTGCGCGGCGGGAGAATTTGCTGTGCGTTCAAATACGGCGACGCGACATCCGAAACGAAAGGCGGCGTAAGCACTCATTCGCGCCAATTGCCCGCCGCCCAAAATGCCAACCGTGATGATGTTCAAATTGCTCTGCTCATTTTTTGCTTTGGCGTGAGCATAGAGAGTTGCCGCTTGAATTTTTTGAAATTGACGAGTGTCATTGCTTAACCAAATTTTTGGCAATCACGATACGCTGGATTTCCGACGTGCCTTCGCCAATAGTGCAGAGCTTGACGTCGCGGTAAAGTTTCTCGACCGGAAACTCTTTGATGAAGCCATACCCGCCGAAAATTTGCACCGCTTCGTTGGTGGCTTTTACGGCAACTTCAGAAGCAAATAATTTTGCCATCGAGGATTCCATGTTGGTGTTTTTGCCCTCGTCTTTCATGGCGGCGGCGCGCATCGTCAGCAGCCGTGCGGCTTGGATTTCAGTGGCCATATTGGCGAGTTTGAACTGAATGGCTTGGAAGTCGCCGATGGGTTTTCCGAACTGCTTACGCTCTCTGGCATATTTGACGCTGGCATCGAGTGCGGCTTGTGCGATGCCGACGGAGAGCGCGGCGATTGAAATGCGACCGCCGTCCAAAATTTTCATAGATTGTTTGAAGCCTTCATTAACATTTCCAAGAAGGTTTTCAAGTGGAATGCGGCAGTTGTCCATCACGAGCTGTCCGGTTTCCGATGAGCGCATGCCGAGTTTATTTTCTTTCTTGCCGGCGTAAAATCCTGCCATGCCTTTTTCAATCACAAATGCCGAGATGCCGTGATTGCCCTTTGAACGGTCGGTAATCGCAAGCACGACCGCAACGTCGGCGACATGAGAATTGGTAATGAAATTCTTTGTGCCGTTGAGAATCCACTCGTCGCCCTCTTGAACGGCGGTGGTGAGCATGCCAGCGGCGTCGCTGCCGGAGTTCGGTTCGGTCAGTCCCCATGCGGCGAGTTTTTTGCCGCTGGCAAGGTCGGGAATATATTTGCGCTTTTGCACTTCGGAGCCAAATTGAAAAATATGGTTCGTGCCGAGCGAGTTGTGCGCCGCAACCGTCAGCGCGAGGCTTGGGTCGACTTTGGCGAGTTCCTCAATGGCGGTTACATACTCCAAATAGCCGAAGCCTGACCCGCCATAGTCCTGCGGAAAAATACAACCGAGCAAGCCAAGGTCGCCCAATTTTTGAATGACCGGCATCGGCAACTTTTGGGATTCGTCGTAGTCCATAACAACAGGCGGCGGAAATTCGCGGGCGAGAAATTCACGAAGCATACTGGCAATCATTTTTTGATTGTCCGTCATGCTAAAATCGACTCCAACTTGGAGTTCTGCTTGCATAAGTTCTGACATAAAAAGTAACGTTTGGATTTAATGATAGTCAAAATTTTACAGTGCGCAATGCGCAATGGTAACGCTGCATCGGGCGCGCCAGCGGCAGAGCTTCTCATTGTTTTGGACAAATTAAACAGCGAGGGAGAGAATTACAAAGCATGTGTCAAAATGAGGCTTGCGCTCGCTGGCTTTTTAGCGTAATTTTGCACGCGGCTAAAGGATTCCAAGTTATCGCGAAACGCGATAATAAATTTTGTTACAGTTCACTACACATCTTTCCTGTCAATGGGGTTTTTTGATTTTCTCTCTCGTGATATTGCAATTGATTTAGGCACGGCGAACACGCTCGTCTATGTGCGCGGCAAAGGCATCGTGCTGAACGAGCCATCTATCGTTGCGCTCGACCGCAACTCTCGCAAAGTTGTTGCTATTGGCAACGAAGCGCGGCAGATGCACGAAAAAACGCACCGCGACATCATCACCATTAAGCCGCTTGGCGACGGCGTCATCGCCGATTACGAAGCTGCTGAAGAACTCATTCGCGGGCTTATCAAAAAAACCCAACGCGATTATTCAGGCACAATTCGGCGCATGGTGATTGGAATACCATCGGGCATTACCGAAGTCGAAAAACGCGCTGTGCGCGACTCCGCCGAACACGCGGGCGCAAAGGAAGTCTATCTTGTTGCCGAACCAATGGCTGCAGCAATTGGGCTGAACTTGGATGTCGATGCGCCATTTGGAAATATGATTGTCGACATTGGCGGAGGCACGTCGGACATTGCGGTCATTTCGCTCTCTGGTATTGCGGCAGGCGAATCGATCCGCATCGCGGGCAACGAAATCACAAACTCGATTTTGCAGCATTTCCGAAAAACCTACAATCTCGCCATCGGCGAACGCACCGCCGAAGAAATCAAAATTAAAATTGGCTCCGCATTTGAATTGGAAGAGGAACTCATCGCCACTGTGAAAGGACGAAACTTGGTAACAAGCCTGCCTGAACAGCGCGACGTCAGTTCCCCCGAAATTCGCGAAGCCATCGCTGAACCGATAAGCCAGATTGTCAACGCCGTGCGCCGATGCTTGGAAATGACGCCCCCGGAACTTTCCGCCGACATTTTGGACAGAGGCATTTTGCTGACGGGCGGCGGCGCGCTTATCAAAGCGCTTGATAAACGCATCAGCGAGGAGACAAAACTCCCCGTTTATGTCGGAGAAGACCCGCTGACCGCCGTTGCGCGCGGCACCGGAAAAATTCTGGAAGACTTAGACAAGTATAGTAACGTGTTGGCGAAAGCGAAACGATGATAAGCCTACGGTAGCGGTCAACTTCCTACCAGCACAAGCGCAATTCCAATGGCAACAACGAGCGCGATGCATTCAGCCACATCTTTTTTGGTAATGGCAGAAGAGAAGTTAGGTTTTTCAAGCGTTTTCATAACCATCCTGTTTATGAGTTAGAGCTCTCATTGAGTTACTTTTGGGTTTGAGGCTGGGCAGCAGCTATATCACTGTGTAAATATACGGATTGTTGGAGACATTCCACTGTTAAATTTTGTTTAAACTCGCCGCTAAAATTTCCTCATAGTATTGCTCATACAACGGGATAATTTTATCGGTGTCGTATTGCTCCGCCGTTTGGCGGGCGCCAAGGGCAAGGCGTTTGTAAAGCGCGTCGTTTTCTAAAAGCGCACATACCTGTGTTGTCGCGTCGTCTGTTTTGCCCAACTCAAATGTGTAGCCGTTTTTTCCGTCGCAAACAAGTTCTTGAAGTCCGCCGATTCGGGACGCGATGACTGGCACGCCACACGACATCGCCTCCAACGCCGCCAATCCAAATGATTCGTTTTCGCTTGGCATAATCATCACGTCGGAAATCGAAAGCAACTCGACGACGGCTTCCTGCTTGCCTAAGAAGCGCACCTTATCGCTCAGTCCCAACTCCCGCGTCAGTTTTTCCGCTTCGGGACGGTCGGGTCCATCGCCAACGAAGAGCAATCGGCATGGCACGCGCTCCTGAACGGCGTGAAATATCCTAATGACGTCGCCGACGCGCTTGAGTGGGCGAAAGTTCGAGAGGTGAATCAAAAGTTTTTCGTCTTTGGGCGCAAACGCTGCACGGAATCGACCGCAGTCGTCTTTGCGCACGAACTCGGTCGTATCGACGAAGTTCGGAATGGCTCTTATCTCGACAACGGGCTTGAAGTCCTGAACCGTAACGTCGCGCAGATATTTTGACACGGCGGTAACGCCGTCCGACCGATTGATGCCGAGCCGCACGGCGCCGCTTAAACTGGGGTCTGCGCCGACGAGCGTGATGTCGGTGCCGTGCAGCGTCGTAATGATTTTCGCCTCTTTGCACCGTTGAACCAGCGAGGCGCGGTCGCGCTGAATTTCGCGGGCGAGAAATGCACTGATGGCGTGCGGAATCGCGTAATGCACGTGCATTACGTCCAATTCCTCGTAGCACATCACGTCCGCGATTTTCGACGCGAGCGAAATGGAATACGGCGGAAACAAAAAAAGCGGATAGTCATTAATGCTTACCTCATGATAAAAGATATTCTCGGAAAACTCCCTCAACCGAAACGGCAAGTCGTGGCTGATGAAGTGAATGATGTGTCCGCGCTTTGCCAAGGCTTTACCAAGTTCAGTGGCAACGACGCCGCTTCCGCCATAGGTGGGATAACAAGTGATTCCGATTTTCATAGATGCGCGTTTTATTGCGGTCAAGTTGGACAAAGGCATTAAATATACGGTGTCAATGGCGCTTTCTAACGCGCCTTGTTTTTCGCACACGCTTCACGCATCTTCGTATATTTCTCACGTCTCTTGGACGAGGGACGGTTGAATGAACGCATCACAAGGCACATCAAATATGACGGCGGAGAAAGCGTGGGACGTGGTCTCGTTGCTGAAAACCAGCGCGGACTTCTTTAAGCAAAAAGGCATCGACGACGCGCGGCTCAATGTCGAGCTGCTTCTATCGCATGTTTTGAAGATGCGACGGTTCGATTTATATCTTAACTTCGAGCAGCCCATAACGCCGTCCGAATTGCAAACCTTCCGCGACCTGTGCAAACGCCGTATGTCGGGCGAGCCCGTTCAATACATTTTGGGCGAAGAAGAATTTTTTGGCTTAAAGTTCGCCGTCGATAAGCGTGTCTTAATTCCGCGACCAGAGACCGAACAATTGGTAGAGCAAATTATCTCCGACGCGCCGAAACTCAGCGATGGAGAATCCCTGCGACTGCTCGATATCGGCACGGGAAGTGGGTGCATTGCGGTCGCGCTTGCCAAGTGCATTGAACACGCAACGCTTGTCGCCGTTGATGTCTCGCCCGATGCGCTCGATGTTGCCAAAAGAAATGCTCAAACAAACGACGTTGCACATAAAATTGAGTTCAGAGAATTGGACGTGCTCTCCGCGACAGTCGCGGCGCAATTTTCAGAAACGTTTGACGTGATTGTCTCCAACCCGCCCTATGTTCCCGAAGCTGAAAAAGCAACGCTCCAACCCGAGGTGCGAGACCACGAGCCGCATCTGGCGCTCTTTTCCAAAACAGGCTTCGAGTTCTATGAAAAAATCTCCAGCGATGCACGCACGCTGTTGAAGGACGGCGGACGCCTTTACTTTGAGCTGCACGCCGACGGCGCAGAGAAAACATCGGAGATATTAACCCGAAACGGATTTCAGGACATTCAACTCTTGCAAGACTATTCGGGCATGACGCGCATCGCTGTCGCAGTCAAATCGGCGTGAACGCAGGAAGAAGCGTCGGTCGTTATGAACGAACGGGCAAAGGAAACTTTGCTGGTTTGTTTTATATTGCTGTATCCATAAATGAAATCCGCAGTAATAAGAATGCAACTCGAACTCAACCACTACCTTTGGCTCAGCGCATTTATGTTCACGGTCGGCGTTGTCGGCGTTCTGGTGCGACGCAACGCGATTGTGATTTTTATGTGCATTGAACTGATGCTCAACGCCGTCAATTTATCGTTCATTGCCTTCTCGCACTTTATGAGGGACATTCAGGGACAACTGATGGTCTTTTTTGTGATGACCGTCGCTGCTGCCGAAGCCGCCGTTGGACTGGCCATCGTCATTGCGCTGTTCCGAAACAAGCAGACGGTGAATATTGACGAGATCAACATTCTCAAAGGCTGACGCCGAAACAATGTAACCAAAGCAACCGCCAAATGCACGAGTCTATTTTTCTTGCCGTTCTCTTCCCGCTGGTCGGATTTCTGCTCAATGCGCTCTTTAGTTCAATGAAGTTTATCAAGTCGGGCGAATCGGGGAAAGAATTTTTCGTCGGCGCGTTCTCGACGCTGATGATTGTCCTGCCGTTTGTCATTGCAGTGGGAGTGTTTTTCGAGCTTCAGTCGCTGCCCGCGTCGGAGCAAAAGTTCGTCGTAAATGTGTATGAGTGGTTCAAAGCGGGCGCGATGACGGTTGGCGTCTCGTATCAATTGGATTCGCTCTCGGTGCTGATGATGCTCGTGGTTACAGGCGTCGGCAGCTTAATCCATTTGTATTCGATTGGGTATATGCACGGCGATGAAGGCTTCGCAAGGTTTTTCAGCTATCTCAACCTGTTCATTTTTGCGATGCTGAATTTGGTCTTGGCGGACAACATGGCGTTGATGTTTCTCGGCTGGGAAGGCGTCGGGCTATGTTCGTATTTTCTCATCGGGTTTTGGTATGACCGCAAATTCGAGGGCGTTGGCATTGAGACGACGACCGATGCGGCGAACAAAGCATTTATGCTCAACCGCGTTGGCGACTTTGCCATGCTCGGCGCGATGTTTCTGATTTTCCAAAAAATCGGCTCGCTCACCTTCGAGTCGATTCTCTCGCAGTTAAGCGCGTTTGACCAAACGCATCTGTTTTGGATGGCGCTGCTGGTCTTTATCGGCTGCACCGGCAAGTCGGCGCAGATTCCGCTTTTTACATGGCTGCCTGACGCAATGGCGGGACCGACGCCGGTCTCTGCGCTGATTCACGCTGCCACAATGGTTACAAGCGGCATTTATCTGATTGCGCGGCTCTCGCCGCTTTTTATGCTCGCGCCTGATGTGATGAACCTTGTGGCAATCATCGGTGCGGCAACGGCAATCATTGCGGCAAGCATCGCCGTCGTGCAGAACGACATAAAAAAAATTCTCGCCTACTCGACCGTCTCGCAGTTAGGATATATGTTTCTTGCGCTCGGCGTTGGCGCAACGACTGCGGCAATGTTCCATTTAGTTACACACGCCTTTTTCAAAGCCTGTCTCTTTTTGGGAAGCGGCTCGGTGATTCACGCCTTGCACGAAGAGCAAGATGTTCGGCAAATGGGCGGCTTGCAAAAAGTGATGCCGTCGACGGGAACCACGTTTCTCATCGGTGCAATTGCGCTGTCGGGATTTCCGCTGACGGCGGGCTTTTTCAGCAAAGACGAACTGCTGGCGAAAACATTTGCGTCTGGAAACGTTGCGCTTTACGCTGTTGGAATCGTAACAGCGGCGCTGACGGCGTTCTACTCGATGCGCGCGTATGCACTGACATTTTTGGGCGACGCGCGTTGGGCGCACGACAAACACCCACATGAATCGGGCGCGACGATGACCATCCCGCTTTGGATTCTTGCGGCGCTCTCGCTTATCGGCGGCGTAATTGGGCTGCCAGCTGTGATTCAAGAACACAACTGGATTCACGGATGGCTATCCAGAAGCCAAATCGTGGAAAAAGAAATGACAATGGCACACTCGACCGAGTGGATACTGCTCGCGCTGTCGAGCGCAGTGGCGATTGGCGGACTTGGGTTTGCGTATTCAATCTACACAAAGAAACAAACGGCGGCAGCAAGCCAAAACGGATTTTACAATCTGCTGCTCAATAAGTATTATATCGACGAACTTTACAACGCGCTGTTTGTCAAACCGATGCGGTTCGTCTCGGAAAAAATTTTACCGACGCTCGACGCCGCGCTCATCAATGGTGTCCTCAACGGCGTGGGAACGTCGTTTATATCCATTGCCCGAAGTTTGAAGATCTGGCAAAGCGGAGTTGCTCAAAACTACGCGCTGGCGATTATTGCAGGACTGGTGGCGATACTCAGTTACCTGATGCTTAAACAACCATAGACGACAGTGCGGTTGCGACCGCGTCAAAAGTTTATGAGGGCGAATTTCTCGACCTAAAAATGTATCAATGTCAAACCATCTCCAGACTGAAATTGAGCGTTCCCTATCCGCCCCACCCATCGTCGAAAAGGACGATGCGCCTGCCCATGCGCTTGAAAACTACATCTGTGTTGTTTCCGTCCCTTCTGAAAAGCTCGCGTATCGCTCCCCAAAAATTTTGGACGATGAACTTCAAGGGTGGTTGAAGCCCCTTCAAAAAGCGAAATCGATTGATGAAAAACTCGCCCTTGTTTGCGACGCGCTTTTCGAGACGGCAGCATTGTCGTTTTCTGCCGCCGCGTTGTTCGGAGAAAATTATTCAGTGCGGCGGGCGCATTTAAGGGTGGTCGAGGGCGCGCAAGGCGGCGGAATTGAGCGTGCGTTCCGAGAGCATATTGCCGCGCCTGCCGATGCTCGGCGAGTGTTTTACGACTATCTGCTTCAAGAAAAAAAATATCGGCTGCAAAACATCTACTGCTACGAAACGGCGGAGCTGTGCGCCGCACTGGAACGACAAGGCATCGCCTTCAGCCAACCGTTTCCAAACGCGTCCTCACCCGTAGAGTTGATTCAGGAACCTGTCTTGCCGAAGCGAAAAGCGGCATCAAAAAAAATCCCGTTGGAAATTTTATTTGCAGCCTACAATCAAAAGAGCAGAGGGAACAAGCCGTTCGAGTTCGGCATTGTGTTGCCAATGTTCGGCGGAGATGGAAAAATCATGGGCGCGATATGCTCTGGCGAAAGCTTACGCAATACGGTTGAGTCGCAAGAGCAAGTGTTGGAGTTGCAGCGTGTCTTGGATAGGTTTGTTAAACAAGCAAGTCTAAGTTTAGAAGAAACACTGCACAGCGCTGCGGCGAAATCGGTGTCCCCAAAAGCTGATAAGAACGCTGTTGAACCCCCGCCCGTCAATGAGCCGCCACCGACAACGGTCGAGCCAAAAACAGCGCTTCAACAGGCGCTGGAACTGTCGCGCAAAATTTCGGAGCGACAAACAATTACCGAAAAAATAGACCTCTTGGGTCAAGCGACCATTGTCATCGGCAACGTCAAAAGCTGCGCCATCGCGCTCTACAGTCAGGACGACGAGATTGAATACCATAAACTCTACACGCGCACAGGCACAGAAAGCGTCAAGTCTGAAATTCTCAATCCCGACTTTGCCTACAGCCGATACCTGTCCGAAGCCCTTGTGGCGTGCAAGGGATTTCGAGCAGAGCAAAGCTACTGCTGCAAAATCGAGCAATTAGAAAAGTTACAAACCGCAATTGAGTCGGGCATGGAAGCGCCCCGCGAGTTCTATTCCGAAACAGAGAGCAACAACGCGCTGAAAAAACTACATGGCAGCGATGACATCGTGCTTATCACGCCGCTGAAAATCAGCAACACACTGTTAGGATACATTGCCATCGACGGCGACAGTATCTCGCTCGGCGAGAACACTGAAAACGACTTGGCGGACAGGTTAAGGCTGATTGGCATCTTAGTAAACGAGATTTCTGGACAACTTTTGCAGGCAAAACTGCGGGCAGAAAGCAATCGATACGCGCTCCAAACAGAAACACTGAGGGAACTGCTCGATGTTCTCTTTACGACCAGCGCCGCAATTCAAGCGGCAAAAACATTGGACGAAAAATTTCAACTGGCGGCGCAAACGATTGTCAACGAGTTGGGATTCACGTCCGCAACGCTGGTAACCTACAACGAAAGCGGCGTCATCTTGCTCTCCGCCGTCGCCGTTCATCTGGAGGCGGAAGACCAAAATCTCTCAAAACGCTTGACAACGCGATACGCGGTTGGGCGGCATGTGCAGCACGACACGCTCAACATGGTCTTCTCAACAAAGTTCTCCGTTGGTCATGGCTATGCATTTTCAAGCCGAGACATTCGAAAACTGCGGTCGAGCAACACGAAAATAGACGAGGGCAACCTCGGTCAAAAAAATCTCAATGTGTTTCTTTCTGGAAAAACAGATGTTGGATTGTTGTTCCCGCTCTACGATGAATCCAAGCGACTGGCGGGATTCATTCGGCTGGGCAAATGGATGCTGCCTAACGACGAGCGCGTAACGGCAGAGTTTATGGAACGGCTGCGCATCATTGCGCTCTTTGCGGAACGACTCTCGCAAGACTACTCGCTGTCGAGATTGGAAGCAGAGCGCACCAGTGAAATGGCTGAGAAACAGCGCTTCAATAAAGCACTCGCGTTGCTTTTCGAGGCGGGGACAAAAATCTCACAATCGACATCTGTTCAAGAAAAGCTGCGCCTCTGCTGCAAAGCCTTGGTTGAAACGACGGATTTGGATTTTGTAGGGGTTTGCCTTTACGACTTAAATGGAGAGGTGCGTCACTCCGACCACTCCGAGAAAGCAGGCATTGATGAAAAACTCGCGCAAGTGGTGAGCGACGGCTACGCCGTCGGCAGAAAAATTAACACGCGCGTTTACGACATTCTGTTCGAGCACGACGAGTTCAAACTTCATCCGTTCAACGTGTATTGCGCTGATTTGCGTCAATTCAAACGATTTATCGTCGCTAACGCCATTCAAGTCATTGGCACGACAGCCAAGGGCGTGGTCGACGTGAATGACAACGACATGAGCGAAGTCAATGGCATGAAAAACCTTGAGCGCTACATAGAAACGAGAGGGACGCCAGAAAACGACTACTATGTGCTGGCTGTGCCTATACGCATTGCCGACCGAACCGCCGCGCCCATCAAAGGGTTTATCTCGCTCGGAAACTTTACCGAGTGCAAGACACCCTCCGATGTCCTCAATCAACTCGTCGCTATTGATTTGTTCATCAGCGTCGTTGAGTCGGACATCACCAACTTTTTTCTCACTCAAACGCTGGCGCAGGAATCGCAGCAACTGTTCCAGCGCAGTCTGTTTATTCAAAAGTTATTGGAATTGGACGTCAAGCTCTCCCAACCAATTTCACTGCACGATAAAATTCGAATGGTGTGCGAAAGTTCCGTCGAGCAATCGAGTTTCCGATATGTGCTTGCTGCACTGATTGATAAAAACAAGCAAGTCTTGTCGGACTTCCACTACATGGAACACCCGGAACTCATTGCTGTTTCTGACGACCAGCCAAGCAAGGGTATTGCGCTACTTATCCAAAGTTTCTCGCAAGGTGTGGCGATTTACGAACCCGCGTTTATTGAACTCTCGCTTGCCGAAAAAAATCGGGTCAAGGACGCGGGCAACGCCTATTGCTACGACTTGCGCTGGCTCATTCGTGAAATGCAGCAGCGTGGCATCGCTGTTCCGGAGGAAAAGAAAATTTTGCCGCCGACCAACACCGACGCCGAGCCGCTCACAGCAGAGCAAGCATTGCGCGTCTTCTGGGGCGGCGCGACCCGCGAGGACGTCTTGGTGAATTTCATCATTCCCTTAACGGGCGCGCAAGGTCGGCTCTTGGGCTTCATCTCGCTTGGCAGGATGCTGGCGCGGGTGAAAAAATCCTATCAAGAAGTCTTGGACGATGTGCGCTTGATTGAACTCATCGCGGGCAGCCTTGCGTCACATCTTGAAAATTTAGAACTCAACCAAAATCTCTCTGCATCGGAAGCCAAATTCAGAAACGTCGTCGAGAACGTCGGCTACGGATTCGTCATCAGCGATAAAGACGGGCGTATTGAATACGTGAACGCGTTTCTCAAACGCATTTTGGTGCGCGGCGACGACGCCATTATCGGGCATCTCTTAGAAGACCTCTCGCATCCTGAAACCCTGCTACAAGCCAAACGGCAACGCTCCATCGTCTATTCCGGACGCACGCCTTCCGAAGAAGAACTGCTGCTCTTGACCAGCAGCGGAGAAGCGATCCCGTTTCAAGTCTCCGCCTCGCCGCAGCTTGTGTTGCACAACGATGGCGAAGTAACCGTCGACGGCTCATTCAGCGTCTTGGTCGACCTGCGCAAGCAGCGCGAAATCGAGCGGCAAAAAATCGAGCTCGAGACCATTCGAAACAATTTCTTTGCGATGGTCGTCCATGATATGAAAGTGCCGCTTTCGGCGATATACGGATACAGCGAAATGCTGCGCGACGCCGACCCAAGCAAAATGGAGCCCGACCATTTCAAAAAAATCATGGGACAGATTCACCTCTCGTCGTCCAACATCACAAGTTTGGTACAAGAAATTCTCGATTTCTCGAAATACGAAGCGAAGATGGTCAAGCTCAATCGCTCGCTCAGCAGTTTGCAACTCTGCCTTGAGCTCGTTTTGGAGCAAAATCAATTCGACTTGGGCGCAAAAGGCATGACAGCTCGAAAAGAAATTGAACCTGTCGACTTTACATTTTACTTTGACTTCGATAAAATCGTGCGTGTCATTAGCAACCTTGTGAGCAACGCCATCAAGTTTTCGCATAAGGGGTCGGAAATCGTCGCATCGTTGGAGCGCTTTGAACATAGAGGAACTCCCTTTGCCAAACTGACTATCCGCGACAACGGCGAGGGCATCGCGCCCGAAGAGGTCGGTTACATTTTCGATGCATATCGCCAAGCGAACTCGAAGCATGGCTCTCGCGGCATAGGCTTGGGACTCTCGATTGCAAAACAGGTGGTGGAACTGCACGGCGGAAAAATTTGGGCGGAATCAAAACTCGGCGAAGGCACGGCAATTACTTTCGCGCTTCCGATGATGGCGCAACCCGACTGAAAAACAGTCTGCGCAGTTGCAAGTAAATATGAATGTGGTAGAAAATCGCCCTCGCCCGTAGAGCCTTGTAAATACAAGCAACAGCGGGTTATCAATGCAATGCAATCTAATCAATCACGACTTCCAGCATATCGTAGCCAACGCGGATGTGGTCGGGTAAGTCAGCTTCGAGCACAGCATGTTTTATCTCATGACTCATGTGGATTAAAATCGCGCGGCGCGGCTTGATACGGGCGATGTGCGCCAGTGTTTCCGAAAGGCACGCGTGCGTTGGATGCTCGGTATAGCGTAAGCAGTCAATCGCAAGAACCTCGAGCCCTTGCAGGCGCTCAACCGAGTGGTCGGGCAACGTTTTGCAATCAGTAAGGTAGGCGAAATTTCCGATTCGAAATCCGTAGATGGTGATCTTCCCGTGTCCGACATCTATGGGCGTTACATCGACGCTTGCGCCGTTTTTTCGAATCGTGAATGTGTCAGTAACAACCTTCATTGTTAGCGCCGGCAATCCCCAGTCAAGATTGCGCTCGCCAAACGCATAGCCAAAACGGCGCATCACTTCGGGTTCGCACTGCGGCGATGTGTAAATATCCATTGCTGCACGCTGCGTGTTGGTGAAAGCACGAATGTCGTCGAGTCCGAAAAGATGGTCAAAGTGATGGTGTGTCAGGAGAACGGCGTCGATGCGCTTGATGGCGCTGCGAAGGACTTGTTGGCGAAAATCAATTGACGTGTCGATGAGCAGCGATAAGCCGCCGGTCTCAACGAGTGCCGACGTGCGGAGGCGTTTATCGCGCGGGTCGGAGGAGCGGCACACATCACACTCACAAAGCGGAACAGGAATGCCTTGCGAGGTGCCGGTGCCTAAAAACGTGATTTTCATCGGTGAAGCTATGCGTTCTGTTTCTCTGAAACTTCGTCGTCAATCAATTTGCGAACCTGCGGTGTTACGAAAACATTCCCGACGCCGATGCGTCCGAGTGTGCGGGCGATGGTCGTGATTTTGCCTTCAATCGGAAGGAACTTATTGACGACCAAGACGCGCTCTTCATGCACGCGGCAATCGCCGCCTTGGAAATTTCCTTTCTCGTAACGAACCCGAAATCCCAATTTCTTTGCGGTCTCTTCAAGTTCCTGTAAGATGTCCTGCTTTCTCATCGGTGTGGTAAAATTAAAAAGTAATTCCCGCCGTTAGGGTATGGGCGCGGAAAAGATAGTTGTATTGAGTCGTCGAAAAACTGGATGTGGTATATCGGAATCGATAGGTAAACGCCATGCCGAATGTGCCGAAAAACTGCGGCAAGTGAAACGTCGCGTCAGTAATGACGCCGCTCACGAGACCAGTTACCGGACTGAACCCTTGCGTTCCAAAGGCAATGAACGCTTCGGCTTTGGCAACAAAGAGTGAGGCGCGTGTGCTGTAAGCAAGCCCCACACCCGCGCCGATGCCAAGCGAGCCGAGACTGATGTTGTCGCTGCCACGCTCCTGACGGGTGCTGACGAAAAGCAAATCCGCGACCACCGAGAGCGGAATAATTGGACGCAACACATTCGGCGCAGGAGGCCCGAAGGCGATATCGACATCGAATTTCGCGCCGCCGCTTCCAAACGTAACCGCTTCGGGAAACCCGTCGATATTGCCAACAGAGTAGTCGAAGTAGAGCAGCGTGTTGTCTTGGCGCAAAATCGCCGACAAGAGCACACGAGAGACATTGAACGGCGTGGCAAACGTGTTCGAGGCGAGCGGCGAAAAATTGCCGCCCGGCGACAGCCCAACTTCAAAACTGCGCAAGGAGAGTTCACGGAAATTTTGACGCACATCGGCAGAACTTGCTTCACCAATCACCTGCGCCGACGCTGACATGGCAACTGCAACAGAAACAAAGACGATGACAAAATGAACCCGATTCATGAGTAATGCTGTGTTAAAAAGTCAAAAAACCTTATGTGCGATGCACCTTCAAGCCCGCCTGAGCAACGGGGCGCACGATAAGGTCGTCAATATCGACATGCGGCGGACGCGACGCAATGAACAAAATGCACTCTGCGATGTCTTTCGCCGTCAGCGGCATCATACCTTGATAAACGCGCTTAGCTCGGTCGTCATCGCCACGAAAACGCACCCGACTAAACTCCGTTTCAACGAGTCCGGGCGAAATGCAACTGGCGCGAATGTTGGTGCCTAAAAGCTCTAACCGCAGTGCTTCGGTAATTGCCCGCACGCCAAACTTCGAGGCGCAATACACGCTGCCGCCCTCGTAAGGCATATACCCTGCAACGCTGCCCAAATTGATGATGTGTCCCTCGTTTCTCGGCAGCATGTCTTTGAGCGCAAACCGCGACAGCCGCAGAAGCCCGAAAACATTGGTCTCGAAGACCTCTCGCATATCTGACTCGGAAACATCGGCGACTTTATCGGTGCCGCGTGCCAAGCCCGCATTGTTGATGAGAATGTCAATTTTGCCGAACCGAGCGACCGCATCGGAAATAAAACTCTCGCAACTCTTTTCGTCGGTAACATCGAGCGCAAGCGCCAGCGTGGTTACTGCATAGTCTCTGGCAAGCGTTTTCGACACCTCTTGTAATTTTTCTATGCGCCTGGCGCCAAGAACAAGCGTGCTGCCGTGTGCAGCAAATTCGGCGGCGGTGGCAAGTCCAATGCCCGCACTCGCGCCAGTAATAAGAACAATTTTATCCTTGAGTTTGGTCATAACGATTCAAAGTGCGTCGAATATAAACCTTTCCGATTGACTTTTGGGCTAAGTGCGCTCGTAAGAGTAATAGATACATTGAGCCTCAGAAGCCTCGTGCCAAAGCGTTATATTCCAGAGCAAATACGGAACATTCAGACGATTACAATGGCTAAAAAGTTTGACGACTCTTTCGAGGACTACTACGCTGCACTCGGCGTTTTTCCGAGTGCGTCGCCCGATGAAATTCGTCAGGCTTATGTCGAGCGCATCAAAGACGTTCACCCCGACCGCTTTCAACAGGCCTCCGATGCTGAACGGCGCGACGTTGAAGAAACTTCTCGTTTGCTCAATCGGGCAAAAGACACGCTGCTCAACCCGACCCAGCGACAACGCTACGACGAGCGCTATCGCGCCCGCTACTCCAACGAATCAAATGAATTGGATAACCAAGACGATGTTGAGACAAAAAGACACTTTTACCGAAAAGACCGACTCGGTGCTTTTTCAGGGGCGCGGGGCTTTGGGTTTCTCGTGATTGCAATTTCAACGATTTACATTCTTGGCGCATCGGTGGGTCTGGTCGGACGAGCGTTGATGACGAAAGGCGTCGTGAAAATCGCTGAAGCAAAACAAACGATCGAGTTAAGCCTGCCAAGCTACGAGTGGAGAACAGCGTTTCCTGTGGAAGGCTTCGGCATTACAGAAGGAAGCGGCGCGGCAACGCTCTTTTCATTGACCCAACGGACGATTTACAGGAGAACATTGCCGCAGAACGATGAAGCGCCGTTCGCAGCCAAGGGCAGCGTTGAAAAATTCGTGCTTGCAAAAGACAAACTTGCCGTCGTAACTGATTCATCGATTGTTGTCTATTCGCTCGATGGACGCGCGCTTGCAGCCTTGAATGGGCATCGCGGAAAAATCACATGCGTGGCGTTTTCGCCTGATGGTGTGCATCTCTGTTCGGCAAGTGAAGACCGCACGATAAAAATCTGGAATGTTCGAAACAGAGCGGCAGAACGCACCTTTGCGGCAAGCAACAAAGTTGTCGAGTCCGTCGCCTTCACGCCCGACGGGATTCATGTGGCGTTCAATGACGACCGATGGCTGAAGCTCTGGTCTTGGCGAGACGGCAGAGTGCGTCAGTTAGCACAACATCGGGATAAGATTCTCCATGTGGCATGCAGCAACGAGTGGGCAGCGTCGGCAAGTCTGGGCGGTGAGTTGAAACAAACGCATCGCATAACAGGCGCGGTGAAAAATGTGGCGCAGGAATCTGGCGTCATCACAGCACTTGCATACAGTCCCGATGGACAATGGCTGGCATCGAGCAACGCCGACGGCAGAGCGCGGCTCTACACAGCTTCAAGTGCAAGGCTGGCACAAACCATTGAGGCGCATCACGGCAAAGTCTCATCAATTCAATTTTCAGACGCGGGCGACCGTCTCTACACGACAGGCGCGGATAGCGCGATAAAATCTTGGAAACTGCCTAACGATACGATAAAGACCGTCATCAACTAAGCAACTAAACCCTATGCACATTACCGTTTTTGATACGCATAGCTTCGAGCGCGATTACCTCTTGCGCGCCGCCGGAACAGCGCACAAGCTCAACTTCTTGGAAGTGCAACTGAACCTGCAAACTGCCGACCTTGCACGCGGCGCAGACGCAATCTCGATTTTCGTCAACGACGACGCTTCTGCGCCTGTGCTGGAAAAATTGCATGGTCGTGGCGTCAAGTTCGTTGCGCTTCGTTCTGCTGGATTCAACCACATTGACTTAGACAAAGTAAAAGCGTTAGGAATGTGCGCGGCGAATGTGCCAGCATATTCGCCTTACGCGGTCGCTGAACACACAGTCGCCTTGATGCTTGCGTTGAATCGAAAACTCACGCGGGCGCACAACCGCGTGCGCGAAGCAAATTTTTCGCTCAACGGCTTGGTGGGGTTTGATATGAACGGCAAAACGGCGGGTATTGTTGGCACTGGAAAAATCGGCGCAGTGGTTGCTAAAATCTTACACGGCTTTGGCTGCAATCTGCTCGCCGTTGATGCGTATCCCAACGCCGCACTGGAAAAAGATTATGGACTTCGTTACGTCTCGATTGAAACGCTCTGCCGCGAGTCCGATATTATCACGCTGCACGCGCCGCTCACGCCAAGCACCAAATACCTCATCAACGCGCAGAACATCGCCTTGATGAAACACGGCGTCATGCTCATCAACACCAGCAGAGGCGGACTGATTAAAACCGTCGATGCCATCGATGCCTTGAAGACAGGCAAAATCGGTTACTTAGGCTTAGACGTCTATGAAGAGGAAAAAGGCTTATTTTTCTACGACCGCTCCGACTTAATTTTGCAAGACGAAATGCTCGCGCGATTGATGAGCTTTCCAAACGTGTTGATTACAAGCCATCAGGCGTTCCTGACCGACACGGCGCTACAAAACATTGCTGACATCACATTTCAAAACATCAACGCGTGGGCGAGTGGCGAGAAAGCAGAATATGAACTGACAACGACTTAATTTTTGAACAATGACTGGGCGACAAAATTTCATCGACCTCTATGCCGAGCTGGGACTGACGCCGCGTGCGACCGCGGAAGAAATTCGCCGTGCCTACATGGAACAAATTAAAGACGTTCACCCCGATAAGTTTCAGAATGCGTCGCCGCGAGAGCGCGAAAGGGCAGAGCGCAAAACGCAACTGCTCAACGAAGCCAAAGACATCTTGCTTGACGACGACAAACGCCGTGACTACGATTTTCTCTACAAGCAACGCCTCGCTGAAGCCGTTGATGTTGCGGCAAAAGTCGGGTTCGATGGGCAGCGCTATGATGCCTACATGTCCAATGCAGAGCGATTTCGACAAATGGCGGAGCGAGACTCATCGTCGCGTGCCAAACCGTTTATCTTCATTATGGTCGCGCTTATGACGGGCGTTACGCTGCTGTGGCGGTTCGTCAATCCCGAAGACATTGGAAAACCCGCGCCGCCAAAGGAAGTTCCGACCATAACCGAACCGCAAGTTGTGTATCAAGCAAGTGGTGCTGTGCTTGGAATCACGCTGTCGAAAAACGGAACGCTGCTTGCCGCCGTCGATAAAATCGGAGTGGATGTATGGCGTATCGACGCGCCCGATAAAAAAACGACGCTCAACGAAACAAACGCGTTCTCGATTGCAAGCGTGGGTGAGAGCGTCGCCGTCGGAACAAAAGACGGCAAGGCTAAATTGTTTCGTTTGGAAAGCGACGGCGGCGCAACGCTCATCAGAACGCTCGATGCGCATCAATCGGCGATATCCAGCGTCTCGTTCAGCGCGGACGGCAAATGGCTCCTGACGGCAAGTTGGGACAAAACTGCGAAAATTTGGAACGCCGAGAGCGGAGACCTCTTGCGAACCCGTATGGGCATTGCGTTTCCGATTTATGCTGCCGCGTTTGATAAAGACGCCCGAAGTGTTGGCTTCACCAACGACCAACAATCAATGCTCTGGACATGGCGCGACGGCACATTGAAAAACCTCACGCTACATCGCAAACGAATCTTGGCAATGTCGGTCAGTTCGACCGATTGGGTGCTGTCGGCAGGCGAGGATAGAATTCTCAAACAAGTGCATATCCCCACAACAACGACGCGCGCTACCGATGCAGAACCGTCAGTTTGTTTAGCGGTTGCCTACAGCGCGGACGGACAACTCTTTGCAAGCGCAGGTGCAGACGGCGTCGTGAGGGTATATGCGAGCAATTCGTGCCGAAAGTTGGACGTGATGCAAGCCCATCAAGGAAAAGCCACAAGTGTCGTGTTTTCGCCCGACGGTCGGCGACTATACAGCGCGGGCGCGGACGGTGCGATTAAAGCGTGGGATATGTCAAAATATGCACCGTTGCAAACGCCGTGAAGCAGCGCACAGCCAACTAAACCAGATTGCGTATGTCGAGCAGATACTTAAATCCCTAAATCAAATCAAATAAAAGATGACGAACAAAGCATTTACTTTCCTTGCGCTCGCCGCGCTCTGCTTTCTGACGACAACAGACGCCTCGGCGCAGCAAGACATTTTCACCAAGCGCGACAACAGCCAAGTGCGCGACGGCGCAGGGTCATACTTCAAACTGCTGGCGGTGCTTCCGGCGAACCTCAAACTGAAATTGATTGAAAAGTCGAACCGTTGGGCGAAGGTGGAGTTGCCCGATAAACAGAAAGGGTGGATTGCCGAAAACTGCCTCGAGGAAAAACCCACAACAAAACAAATGGGCAAAGACCTGAGCAAAACGTGGAGTTCTTCCAAAGCCTCGCGCGCGGGCGTAGCGGCTGCGGTCAAAGGGTTCGCCAAACGGTTCAGTAAAGCGTCGGACGGCAGCATCGAGGTTATCGTCGAGCAGCGCATTGCCGATTTTTCCGATGGCGATTACCAAGCCTTTAAACGCGAACTAAACTCAAAGCGCGCCAAAGTAAATTCTAATATCACCCTTTCTTCGCTCGGCCTCGATTCTCCGTATTACGATGCGCGGCTAAGCGAAGTTGAAATCGGTGCGGGCGTTGCGGCTAAAATTGCAACGGCGTTTGGCTTGGTCGAAGACCCGACGCTCAATCGATATGTCAATATGATTGCCGCCGCATTGGTAGAAAATACGAATTACTACGATTGGGATTTTGGTGTGTTCATTTTGAACGACGAGAGCATCAACGGCTTTGCATGCCCGGGCGGGTACATTTTCATTACGCTCGGCGCGATTAAAAATTGCAGCGATGAATCGGAACTGGCTGCAATTATCGGGCATGAAATCGCGCACATTATTCGCCGACACGGACTACAAGAAGTCACCAAACGCCTGACGAAAATCAAAGCCGAGGGCGCGTTTGCCGAACTCGAGGAAGAAATTGGAGATGAAAAAGACGAAGACGAAAAGGAGTTGGAAGACATTGCCGCGCAATCTTACGAGCGCATCGTCCGCAAACGTCTTATCGCTTACGAATTTGAGGCAGACAAAATCGGCAGTGTATTGTGCGCAATAGCGGGCTACGACCCTTACGGCATGGTGAGAATCAGCGAAACGGTCGCCCGCGTTCAAGCCACGATGCCAGTGCCGAAAGAGGAATTTAACTCGGAATACTTCGCGCCAGATGATGCAAAAGAGCGCATCAAACAAATTAAGTCGTTTGTTGAAAAAAATTATTCTGCAACGTCAAGCGGAAGATTGAAAGAGCGGTACGAGCGCACAACAAGATAACGTCGCTTACTTCATCAGAATCATTTTTCGGGTTTCCGCGCCGAAGTCGGTTTGGAGACGATAGAGGTAAATGCCGCTCGACAAATCATAGTCGGCGGCATTAAAGAAAAATGTGTAACGCCCGGCGGGCTGAAAGCCGCGTTTGACACGGGCGACTTCTGTGCCGAGCGTATTATAGACATAAAGCTCGACCGTAGCGCCTTCGGCGAGTTCGTAGCTGATGGTGGTTGATGGATTGAACGGGTTGGGCGTATTTTGAAACAAACGAAACGACGGTTTTGTCTCTGCAAGTCCAATTTTAATTGCGCCGGTGTATGTCGCCGAGCGTCCCGCTGTATTCTTCCGCAAGCGATAAAACACCACTTTGCCAAGTTCCCCTGCATTGCGGTCAAAAAAGCGATAGAAGCCCTGCGTGGCGCGATAGTCAATCGTCGAGAGCGGCTGAAACTGCACGCCGTTTAAGCTGCGCTCGACAGTAAAACTGGAAATGTCGGATTGACCCGAAAATTCCCAGCTCAGCCAAACATCGCTGCCGGAAATTTCCGCACGAAGATTTTTCAAGCGTGCGGCGACTGCAAGCGAAGACCGACTCAGCGATGGCTTATCGCCTACAAGCATGCTTCGTTGCGATGAAGAAAACGATTCATAAAAAACAATCGTCGGGTCATCGTCTTGGTCGTAAAGCTCTGGATTAAACAGTTCGCTGGCACGCTTGGCGCGCCGATAGATTTTTATCTCGTCCGCTTCGCCGTGAAAAAACTTTTCGCGTCCGTTGCGCGAGCCGATGTATATCGGTGTCGGGCGCGTGGTAAAAGTTCTGCGCTCGATACCGAGCCGTGTGCTGTCTTGAACTATTCCGTCCAAATAAAGATGCACGGCGCCCGATGCGCTATCGAGCGTAACTGCACAGTGATGCCAAACGCCGTCGGCAATGAAGCGGTTGGAGTGAAGTTTTTTGAACGAAAAGGGAAAGCCGAAAAACGAGGCAAGCGTGCCGTCTCGACCGATTTCCAATTCCAACGGGTATCCGTCGCTTTCAGAGCCTGACCACGAGGAAAGCAATATGCCGTCGAGCGCAACAGTTCTAAACCAAAGTTCTGCTGTGAATGAGCGGCTGAGCGAAAGAAGCGGCGTCCGTGTGGTCGCCAAATGCGCGTTGAGACGAGCCGTCGAGTCGAACTGCCCAGCGAAGTTATCTGTGCGGGTTTTCGGTGTAAGTAAAATCGTTAGGTTTTTTTGTCCTGCAATAGTGTTATTGGGTGCGTCAAATAAGGCGGCAGAGGAGAGCGTTAACCGTCCCGCCTCTTGACGCGAAACGGAGGCAAGGCAAAAATTCAGACGTTCGGACTTGGGCAAGTTGATGTCCGCGCTGCGTGCCGTAAGACAAAGCGGCTGATAGGTAGGAAGTGAGTCAGGCAGTTGAAAAACAAATTGAACCCGCCCACTTTGCGGCGACGGCAACTGCGGTCGAATGACTTGGAATGCTGTCGAGCCGCCGAGCCGCGCAAGCCGCGGCGTTTGAAAATACTTCGGAAGCGAGACGACAAGCGCGTTCGACGAATCGGACGCCGACCGCGTAAGCGAGAACACCACCGAGAACTCTTCTTCGCTGACGACCGACTTCGGCGCGTGTAGAATTGAAATTTCTTCTTGTGCTTTCAGCAACGACGGGAGAAAAAACAGAGCGGCAACGACGGTCAGAAGGGGAGCATAGTGTAACCGAATACAATGCATAAAATTTACTTCCCCATAAGAATAATGCCGGACGTTGGCGGAATAAACAACTTGCCCGTTGCCGCATGGGGACGCGCTGGACTAACTTCCTTAAAGTTCGCAATCATTGACCATTTTCCTTCGGGGACAACGAACTCCGCCAATCTATCGCGATGCGCGTTCAAAACAACGATGAAATCCGTCGCGCTGTGCATGACGATAGTTTTGGAAATGGTGCTTGGCAGTGTCTTTACAAATTCTTCAAATGCACGATGATGGAAACGATACGCCAACACAAGCGAATCGGGCGTGCCTAAAAACTCGACAGCGTGTTTGGGCGCGTTGGCAAATATCGGATAAGTTCGACGAAGCGCGATTAAGCCTTTGTAATACTCATATAACTCGCGGTTCAGCTCACGATGGTCGTAGTTGAGATAATTCGTTTCATTGTCTTTATCGTAGCTATTGTGGTCGAGCTTGCCAACGTTTGGGTCAGGCGCGTCGGTTTTTGCAATCACTTTGCTGCGCGCAAATTCCTGTCCTTCGTGAATCATGGTTACGCCTTGCGAGGTGAAGAGAAATAGCGCGGCGAGTTTGTGCAGCGACAGCCCTTTGACGGACAGTTTCGCGTGTTTTTTTATGTCGGTGATGCGCATATCGTGATGAACCTCGTGCGTGGCAAGGCGAATAAAGTCGCCCATGGTTTGGTCGTCGTGCGACTCTAAATAATTAACGCTGTGTTCTTTTTTCTGAAAGAGTCCGCCGTCTTCGCGCAGCGTTCCGGTAATATAACTTTTGAGCGAGCGCACCGTGTTGTTGCCCTGAAATTTCCCGAAGATGAAGCCCAAGCCGTTGTCAGGATTTTGTCCTTTGACGCCGTTGCGAATTTGGTCGTTCCACGACGCCCAGCCGATGTCGCTGAACTCACGCGGCGCGTATCCGCCGCCGCCCCACGGCTCAGCAATGAGAATCACATTTGGGTTGATTTTTCGGGCTTCCTGCAAAATGAGTTGACACGTCTCTCGGTCAATCATCGCCGCAAGGTCGAAGCGAAAGCCATCGATATGATACTCCGTCATCCAATACTTGATACAATCGAGAATCATCTTGCGCGACATCGGGCGCTCGGTCTTGAAGTCGTTGCCGCAGCCCGACGCTGAAAGAAAATTCCCGCTCGAGTCGCAGCGGAAATAGTAGAACTTATCGATATACTTAAACGGATTGTAGTCGTATTGCGAGACATGATTAAAAACGACGTCGAGAATGACAGCGATGTTTTCTTTGTGCAGCGCCTTGACCATGTCTTTGAGTTCAGTGATAGCGCGGGCGTCTATGCCATTGTAGGCGTTAGGCTGCATCGTGCCGCCTTTGGCATAGTAGGTTTCGGGCGCGAAAAAGTAACTGGTCATGTATCCCCAGTGATTGCGCGCGTAGGGATTCCATGTGTTGACAGGCATGCCGTCTTTCTTGACGCTCTCGTCTTTATACGGTGGCTCAATCGTGCCGAACTTATGAATCGGCAACAGTTCAATCGCGTTGACGCCTAAATCTTTGAGGTAACTCAATCCGCCCGTTTTGCCTTTCTCGACCAAACCCGCATAAGTTCCCTTTGCCGAAACGCCCGACGACGGATGCGCGGTTAAGTCTCGCACATGCGCCTCGTAGATAATCAAATCATTGTGGTTCGGCGAGATGACAAAGGTATCACCTTCCCAATCATAGCGCGTATCAACGATGAGTGTCTTGGCAGGATGACGATACGTGTTTTTTGTTACGACGGCTTTCGAGTATGGGTCGCCGACGATGATGTTCGGGTTGAACAGTTCGCCTTGTGCTTGTGCGCCAAAAATTCGGTATCCATAGAGCTTGCCGTAAAGCGCGGCGGGTTCGCTGTGTTCCCAAACGCCTTGCTCATCGCACTGCATGGCAATCTCGCGCCCAGTCTCTTGGTCGTGTCTGTCAAAGAGAACCAACAGGACTTTTTCGGCGCGCGGCGCAAAGACACGAAACGTGGTTTGATTGCCCGCAACCGTGCAGCCGAGCGGCTTGTCGGAATAGAGCGAATCAAGCGACGCTTGTTGATGGACAAGGCGCGCAAGTGCAGGATTGTGTACCTCAGCGGACGCGCCGATGAACGCAGAAAGAAGCATCATGAAAAGAAACGCCGTGAGATAGTGTTGAAAAAAAACAAAACGGCTTCCGACAAACTGCCTCATGCTAAACTGCATTAAAGCTATCAAGCTATCAACTTTGTTGAACGCAATTACAGCGTGAAGATAAGCCCGCCGCTAATGCCCGTAATCGATTGATTGAGGTTAATCTCGCCCGTCACGTTGAAATACAAGTTGCGTGCAACGGGAAAATCAAGTCCAAGCACGAGATTCACAGGAACAACGTTGGCGTTGTTTTCAACGACGAAGTCGACATCGACACCCGCCATTAAGCCGACGATGCCCGCGCGTCCGCTAATCATAGCGCCGGCATCGAAGCCGGCACCGAGTCCGCCCGCGTGTCCGCCTGCATATAAATCGAAGCGAATCGAGGAAGAGCGGTAGATGCCGAAACGAACATCGCCGCCGACGAGCAAGCGATACGGCTGAGCCCCAGCACCGAAGCGACCGTTGATGTCAATCAAATCTGAGATGCCGTAGGTAAGTTGTCCGTGAAAAATGAATCCTTGATACGGTGAAAAAACAATGCCGGGCTGCGCGGCGATAAGCCAATTGCGCCCGCCCGCGCTAATCCGAAGCGGCGGCGGTGTGCCAGCCAAAGACATAGATGAGACAAGCATAACATTAGAAAGCAGCAACAGTGCGATAAAGGTGCGTTTCATAACTTTAGTTTTTTGGTTGCGATGAATGTTAAACTCTATCACAAAATAAAGAACTTCTCACAAAAAGCGACGCCTTTGCAAGTTAAGCCTGCGTTAAAAACCTTCGGCCAAGAATCCGCGTTGTGAACTCCATATCGTATATTTAAAAGATAAACTCCGCATGGCGTGAAACTTGACGACATACTTAGCCCGATAGAATCGGAACTCCACGAATTTCAACGGAGGTTTAAGGACGCGATGACCTCTGAGGTAGGATTGCTCGATAAAGTCGCGGCATATATTCTCAGACAAAAGGGCAAGCAAATGCGCCCAATGTTGGTGCTATTGTCGGCAAGCGTGGCGGGCGGCATCAACGACGGCACATATCGCGGCGCGGCGCTGGTTGAACTCTTGCACACAGCAACGCTGATTCACGACGACGTCGTCGACACTGCCGATATGCGGCGCGGCATTCCCGCCATCAACGCGCTCTGGAAAAATAAAGTCGCCGTCCTAATGGGCGATTACCTCCTCTCGCGCGGACTCTTACTTGCACTCAAAAACAATGACCATTTGTTTCTCTCGATTGTCTCCGATGCCGTGCGCCGTATGAGCGAAGGCGAGTTGCTCCAAATCGAGAAGACGCGTCGGCTGGATATCGACGAAACGACGTATTTCAAAATCATTTCCGATAAAACCGCCTCGCTCATTTCAACCTCGTGCGAAATCGGTGCGGCGAGCGCGACAACTGACGAGGCGGCGCGACGAGCCATGCGCGAGTGCGGCGAAGCCATTGGAATCGCGTTCCAAATTCGAGACGATATTTTGGATTACTTGGGCAAACCCGACGAATTAGGCAAACCCGTCGGCGGCGACATCAAAGAAAAAAAAATTACGCTGCCGCTCATCTACGCACTTTCAAAAGCAAGCGACGGTGAGCGCGATGGCATTATCTCCATTCTGAAAAGCGATAAGAAACGCACCTTGTTCAGCCGCGATGTGATTGAGTTTGCCAAACAGCGCGGCGGCATTGATTATGCCGAAGACATGGCTATACGTTACGCCGAAAAAGCGCAACATGCTCTATCGCAATTTCCCGAAAGTAAAAGCAAAACCGCAATGCAAAAACTCATCGGCTTTGCAGTCGAGCGCAGAAGCTGAACATAAACTCTGCCTCGTCAAGAGCGAAGAAATCAGCGTCAGAACAACTTTGAAATCAGATGTTTTTTAGTAAATTCAATCGCGCATTTTTGGAACTAAACTCGACGCAGTATTGGAAACAGTTGTAAGGGAAAAAGCCGTGTTAGTGGGCGTAAGTCGTCCGCCCGAAGTGTTAAGACGACAGGTTCAAGATTATCTCAATGAGCTTGAATTACTTGCAGACACCGCAGGAGCCATCGTGCTTCAAAAATGGATTCAGGAACGCGCCCACCTCGACCCTGTTTTCTATCTCGGAAAAGGAAAAGTAGAAGAGCTTTCCGATTATGTTAAAGAAGAAGCCGTCGACCTCGTCATTTTCGACGAAGACCTCTCGCCAGTTCAAGTCAGGAATCTGGAGCGTGTCTTGGAGTGCAAGATTCTCGACCGCACCGCGCTGATTTTGCAAATTTTCGCCACGCACGCCAAATCGTATCAAGCGAAGTTGCAAGTCGAGTTGGCACAGCTGGAGTATTTTCTGCCGCGCTTGTCGGGTCTTTGGACGCACTTGTCGAAACAAAAAGGTGGCATCGGCACAAAAGGCCCAGGCGAGACGCAAATCGAAACCGACCGACGCTTGGTGTGGCAACGCATCTCGACGCTGCGCCGAAAACTCCGAGAGATTTCGCAGCAACACGATACGCAAACCAAGTGGCGCGAAAATGTGCTGCGCATTGCGCTCGTCGGCTATACCAACGCGGGAAAATCGACCTTGATGAACGCGCTTTGCCCGAAAGCCAATGTGAAAGCCGAAAACCAACTGTTTGCGACGCTCGATACGACGACGCGCCGAATGACGCTCAAACAAAATAAGCACGCACTCGTCTCCGATACCGTCGGCTTCATACGAAAATTGCCGCACAAGTTGGTCGAGAGCTTTAAATCGACGCTCAAAGAGGTGCGTGACGCCGATATGCTAATCCACGTTGTTGATGCCTCGCATCCAAGCTACGCGGAACAAATCGACGTGGTCGAGCAGACTTTACGCGATATTCAAGCGTCGGATAAGACAGTGCTGACGGTCTTCAACAAAGTCGATTTGCTGGATGCAGAGTTCGACTTTGCGGCGGTCAAAGAACGGTATCCGACCGCGGTGTTTGTTTCGGCGCATCGTGGCATCGGCGTTGGCGGGTTGCTGGACGCGATAAGCCGCGTGATGGATAAGGAATTTCAACCGCGCACGGCGCGAATCCACATTTCGCACTACAAGTTCATCAGCTACCTGCACGATGCAGCGGAAATTTTGAACAAGACCTACGATGGCGAGTTTGTCGAGGTCGAGTTTCGCGCGCCGAAAAAAATCTTGGAACACATCGATGCCAAAGTGGAACAGTTGCGCGCACACTCGGCGGCATAAAGACAACAAACGATATGGCGCTCTCCGATAAACTCGACGGGTTTAAATCGATGTGGCGGTTCGACAATCGCTGGCAACTTGTGCTCTCGCGCCTCCTCTTCAGAGACAACGGGCTGAATGTCTATTGCATCAATGGCATGCGGATTCTTATCGACCATCATGCTGGCGATGAAAGTGGCACCCGGCTGGCAATCGTCTCGCCAATGTATAGACAGTTCCTGCCGCAAATGACCTTGCCAACGCCCGCCAATGTCTTGGATTTAGGCGGCAACGGCGGCGGATTTCCGCTGATGCTGGAACTCTCAGGAGTCAAACTCAAAAAAGTGGCAGCAGTCGAGTTCAATCCCTTTACCTTCGCGCGAATGCGGTTCAATTTGGAAAAAAATTTGAAGTGCGACCTCTTGCCGCTCAACGCCGCTATCACGGGCGAGTCGAAAACGCTGGAAATGCACTTCAACGAGGGCGGAACAGCAGATAGCCTTTACGGCGATGATAAAAAAAGCGGCATAGGCAGGCTCGTGCGCATACAAGGCATGACGTTCAATGAACTTTATGAGGCAGCATTTAAGAGCGAAGTGATTGACATTTGTAAAATGGATGTCGAGGGTGCAGAACACGAGGTCTTTGACCACCCGCATCACGAGGCGGTCAAGAAATGCCGTTATCTGATTATGGAAATTCACCCGTGGCAGGGAAAGCCGCCTGAAACCATTTTGAACAAACTCGCCAGCTACGGTTTTGAGGAAATGCCGCGCACGCTCGCCGACGAACAAGATGTTTACTTTTTGCGCAACAAAACTCTGTCCTGAGCAAGCATGGCTTCCGCCATGTGTGCCACCTCCGCCACACTGATAAGCGACATACATTCCTTCGTGCCTAACGGACAATGTTCTGATAAGCAATACTTACACTCGACCTCTTTTCGAATCACGGCAACGCGCTCCGACGCCTGAATCCATCGGTCTTCTTTGTCAATGGCGCTCATCAGAACAATCATCGGCGTCTGGGTGCAGTTGCCAATGTGCATCGGGCCGGTATCCACTGTGATGAACAAATCGCTTTGCTCGATGAACTCTTTAAGCTCGTGAATCGTCGTTTTGCCGATGAGCGAAAAGACACGCTTAGTGTCGTGCAATTCCAAGACGATGCGCTCGACTTGTTCGCGCTCGCGTTCAACGCCCATAAACGCAATACGCGCGCCGTCGATGTCCATCAACTTGCGGCATAGCTCTATCCAACGCTCGGCGAACCACTGCTTCGATGACCAATTGCTGCCTTGATGAATAACGATGAGTTTATCCGATGGGTCTTGCTTGAGCTTATCGGCAAGTGCGCGCGCCGTGGTTTTATCTGACTCGGTGCAGGGAAGCCAGAGCGCCGTTGATGCGTGTTCAATGCCAAGAAACGGAAGGAGTTCAAGATTTTGCTCAACGAAATTTTTATCGCGGTGAAACGGCGGAACAATGTTGTTCAAAAAGCCGCGATGATTTACGTCCAATCCCATGCGGAATGTGGCACCAGTCAAAAATGAAATGACGGGATATTTGAGCGCAACGCAGGTAACATCGAGAATCGCCAAGTCGTAGCGTTCCTGTCGAATTTGGAGCAGCAGTTTCAAAAGCGGTAAGAGTTTTCTATCGCCCTTGCTCCAATACCATGTTGAATCCACATAAAAGGTCTTGATTTGCGGAATGTTTTTGTAGACTTGATAACCGACCGTATTGACAAGCATATCGATGTGTAAATGACTGAAGTGCTCGACGATGGCTTTGACCGTCGGCGTGAAGACCAAGTTATCACCGAGCTGTTGAAGTTGAATGAGGAGGATTTTTTTGACCTCGCCGCGCTTGATTTTTTCGGCGAGAAAATTGGGTTGCTGCATCTCTGGCGAGCGTTTGATGAGCAGTGAACCTGCACGCGCCGCAAGATTAAAAATAAACTGCATTGTATTTAAGCATCTGAATTGAGAACCGCGTAAAAACGGATTTTAGCGTATATTCGGAGCGCAAATATCGCTCAAATGAAATCGGAGCGCAACTTTCTGATTAAATGAAAATCATCGTCGCGTTTTTTTTTGTCTTTTTTTTAGCCATCGCTGACTCATGGGCGCAACAAAAAAGCCCGTGCAACGACTCACTCTATCTGCGCCTGAAAGCCGTGCCGCGTGTAAGCCTAACGCAATCGGAACGAAAATACATCGACCAAAAAGAACAAGAATGCGCCGACTTCAAAGCGGGCGCGGCGATGCCTAAAGTGATGGGCGACAGCAGCAGAGCCGATGACGCAAAAGCCGTAAAGAAAATAGATAGCCAGCCAGACGCTCAAAAAGCATTGGCAATTGATGTGGGTAATTCAGTGCCGCCCGCAGAAACCGACTCGCTGCGCTTAAAACAAGAATCGCAAGACGAGCCGATTTTATCGGGAAGGAACATTGGAATTTTCGCCGTAATTTTAGTTGCCATTGTGGGGCTCACTGTTGCGCTTGGCGGCGTAACGCCCGCACCGTTTTAAATTTTTATCAATCTATCAATCACTTATCACTTAACCGACCGCTGAAATGAGCTTTAAGTTTACCAAAAAAGATTTCAAGAAAATCGCCAAAGCGTTGGACATTAATGACCCCATTGTCGAAGGCAACCATGTTCGCTACGAAATTGAGAACATCATCGGCGGACGCAAACTCACCGTAGAAATTTACCCCGATCTTCAAATCGGCAATCGAGCCGGAAATCTCATTACCGCCTACACGCCTTTTGGCGTGATGCAACTGCACTTCTGCACGAACTACATCGCCAGCGACGAACTTGGCGAAGTGATTTTGTTTGCGGAGAACAAAGACAAAATCAACGGGTTTGTTATCGGCAAGAACGCTGAACTGACGTGCTACGCTAATGTCGATAAAGACCTCATTGCCAAAGACCCATTCAAACTGTCGGGAGAAGTGATTGGCTGCGCAATGCAACTGTCGCTGACCGAACACAAGTTGGAAGAAATTCATTGAGCCGATTGTGCCGACGAATTGTATCGTGCTTTCCAACACCACGCGCCAAATCTTGCCCGAAAAAAAATTGCGCCAAGCGATTGAACTGGTCGTTAAGCGCGAGAAGCATCGATGCGAGAGCGTCTCGGCAGTCTATTGTGGCGACAAGTTTATCAAAAAGATAAATCGACGACACCTCAAACACGATTACGCCACCGATACAATTTCATTTCGATTCAACAACGGAGCGGACATTGACGGCGAATTTTACATTTCGCTCGATACTGTGCGCCGAAATGCGCGGCAATACGCCGTGAGTTTTGAAGAAGAACTCTTACGTGTAACCATTCACTCCGTTTTGCACCTCATTGGCTACAACGACGAGACCGATGACGACCAAAAACAAATGCGCACCCTCGAAGAGCGTTACCTCAATGCGCTCAAAGACGCTCGATAAAAATTTTTACATCGCAAAAAGAGCGTGATTCATTTCAAACTGACACGCTTCGACGACGAGTTGAGTTGTGCTTTTCTCAATGTGAGAAAAACGCAGCAGAGTAATGTGATTTCAAAAAAAAGCTGCCTGTCGATGCCTGTATTTTCAAGCCTTCGCGGGCGATGCATAATAACGCAAGTGGTAAAAAGTTGGCATTTAAGTTGACTGTATAGGTCTACGAAAATCTTTCGTAAACAAAAAAACAACTTTATGTCGACACGCCAAACGCTTCTGAACTCGGCAAAACTGAACGGCAATGTCAAGATTGATGTGCTTGAAACGTCGTTGTTTGAAAAACGCCCGAACGACGACGCAAAAGCGGCAAAACGCAAAAAGACCAACGGCACGCCAACGGCTCACGAGCCGAAAATCCTTCGGCTCGACACGCCGCTTCAACACATTGTGCCTATCGCTGAACCTGACGGTGATGAAGATGTTGCGTGGAAAAATTTGCTGGGCAACAGCATCGAGACGCCCGAAGAAGTGCATCGCATTTGGGGAGAAGACCTTGACACGATGAAACAGTTGGAAAACGAGTTCAACATTCGCATCAACCCATATTACGCCTCGCTCATCAAAGAAAAAGACGACCCGATTTACAAGCAAGTGGTGCCGAATAAAAATGAACTTATCAAAGGCTGCTGTGTCGACGACCCGCTCAACGAAGAGCGCGACTCGCCTGTGCAAAGCATAACGCACCGCTATCCTGACCGCGTGCTGTTCTTAGTCGCCCACGAATGTGCGATTTACTGCCGCTTCTGCACGCGCAAACGCAAAGTGAGCGATGCCTCAAAGATTAGTCTGAAATACCTGCAAGCGGGAATTGATTACATCCGCGAACACACGGAAATTCGAGATATTGTTCTCTCTGGCGGCGACCCGCTTACGCTCAGCGACCGACGCATTGAGTTTATCCTGAAATCGCTCCGCGACATTCCGCACGTCGAGATTATTCGCATCGGCACGAAAATTCCCTGCGTGCTGCCGCAGCGCATCACAAAAAAACTGGTCAACATCATCAAGAAGTATCACCCTGTCTATGTAAATACGCACTTCAATCACCCGCGCGAATTAACGCCTGAGGCAAAACAAGCCTGCGAGCGGTTGGCAGATGCGGGCGTGCCTGTCGGCAATCAATGCGTCTTGCTCAAAGGCGTCAATGACGACCCTGAAACGATGAAAACCTTGATGAAAGGGTTGCTCAAAATGCGCGTGCGCCCGTATTACATCTATCAAGCCG